>NZ_JBEPLH010000001.1:0-778522 GCF_040545135.1 Burkholderia sp. 572
TTGCCGCTCGGCAGGCGCACGTGGTACAGCGAGTAGCTGCCCATGTACGCGATGTCGGTCACGACGCCGCGCGCCCAGTTGTGTTTCGAGCCCGGTTTCTCGCGCGACACGTGCACGCGCTCCGGGCGCACCGAGATGCCGACCGGCATGCCGAGCGGGCCGGTCACGCCGTGGCTCACGTACATGCGCGCTTCGAGGTCGTCGCTTTCGACGAAGATGTGGTCGGGCTCGTCCTCGACCACGCGTCCTTCGAAGAGGTTGGTCGAGCCGATGAATTCGGCCGAGAAACGGCTGTTCGGGTATTCGTAGACTTCGCCGGGCGAGCCGATCTGCACGATCTTGCCTTCGCTCATCACCGCGAGGCGGCTCGCCATCGTCATCGCTTCTTCCTGGTCGTGCGTGACCATCACGCAGGTCACGTCGACTTTCTCGATGATGTTCACCAGTTCGAGCTGGGTCTTCTGACGGATCTTCTTGTCGAGCGCGGACATCGGCTCGTCGAGCAGCAGCAGCTTCGGGCGCTTGACCAGCGAGCGGGCGAGCGCGACGCGCTGCTGCTGGCCGCCGGAGAGCTGATGCGGCTTGCGCTTCGCGTACTTGCTCATCTGCACGAGCGCGAGTGCTTCGGCCACGCGTTCCCGGATCTCGTTCTTCGGCGTGCCTTCCTGCTTCAGGCCGAACGCGACGTTCGATTCGACCGTCATGTGCGGGAACAGCGCGTACGACTGGAACATCATGTTGACCGGGCGGCGATACGGCGGCAGCGACGCGAGGTCCTCGCCGTCGACGAAGATCTTGCCGGAGGTGGCCGTCTCGAGCCCGGCGAGCATGCGCAGCAGCGTCGACTTGCCGCAGCCCGAGCTGCCGAGCAACGCGAACAGCTCGTTCTTCGCGATCGTCAGGTTCACGTTGTCGACGGCCGTGCTGTCGCCGAATTTCTTCACGACGTTTTCGATGCGGACGAACGTGTCGTTCGGCTTGAGCATGTTCGTCGTCGGTCGATGCATCGCATCAGGTGTACTGAATGAATCCCGTTTCATGATGGTCCGTTTCAAGCAGGTAAGCGAATCTCAGGCGTCACGCGCGACCGGCGGCAGTCGGGCTGTGCTGGCGGAGAGAGATCGAGCGATTCCTCGTCCGGAACGAATGGCGCAACGAAACAGGCAGGGAAAACGCACGGCGATCGATGGCGATCAGTCGCGAACGACCGCGGCCACCGCGCTGGCTGTCATGAAGATTTCATCGGTTTTCATCGGGCTTTCCGCACGTTTCCGTCGTCTCCAGTGCGAATTTTTAAACCCGTCAAAAACCTTTTGGATCGCGGATTTCCGTTCCGGACATTGAACGGGATCGATGTTTGGGAAGGTGGGAAAACGGAGGCACGACCCGCCTCGCGCGGCAGCGCGGGCGCCCCGGCGGCACGGGCGCCGCCGGATGACACGGAAGACGAAACGGAGGGTGGGGAAAACGAGCAGCCGGGCGGCTGCAACGCGCGGCCTGGGCGCCGCGCGGGTCACGTCACTTCGCGTTCAGTTCCTTCCAGCGCCGGTACACGTCGATCGCGCCGCCGTGCTTCTGCTGCACCATCGGCAGCCGGCGCGCCTCGATCGGCTTCGCATATTCGGCATAGAACGTATCGAGCTCGAAATACTTGCGGTCGTCTCGGTAGAACGGCGCGTAGTCCTCGCGCGTCGTGATGTAGACCACGCGTTTCGGGCTGCAGTAGTACAGCGCGCCGAGACACATCGGGCACGGGCTCGCGAGAATGTAGATCTCGCAGTCGGTCAGGTGCTCGGTGCCGAGCTTGCGGCAAGCGTCGCGCACCGCGAGGATCTCGGCGTGCGCGGTCGGGTCGCTGGTCTGCGCGACGAGGTTCGGGCTCTCCGCGACGATCTCGCCGTCGCGGACGATCACCGTCGCGAACGGACGGCCGCCCTCTTCCACGTTCTTCATCGCAAGATCGATCGTGCGCTTCACAAAATCCATGGCTGCGTCCTGGTTGAAACGGCATGGCGGGAACGTGCGCCGGCCGGTGGCCGATGCACGTCGGGCGAGAGCCTGCACGGCACCGCTGCCGCGGCGCCGCGCCGGCGTCAGAACGGCTTGGTCGGCAGGTACTTGCCGTCGAGCGTGATCACCGCACGCGAACCGCCCTCGGGATCGTCGACCTTCTTCACGTCGAGCCGGAAATTGATCGCGCTGATGATGCCGTCGCCGAACTTCTCGTGTACGAGTGCCTTCAGCGTCGTGCCGTACACCTGCAGCATTTCGTAGAAGCGGTAAATCGTCGGGTCGGTCGGCACGCGATCGTCGATGCTGCCGCGCAGCGGGATCGTCTGCAGCAGCAGCACCGCATCGTCGTCGAGGCCGAGCTTGTCCGCGACACTGCGCGCCGCATCGGCCGGCAGCGCATGCTGGCCGAGCAGCGCGGCCGTCACGAACGCTTCGCTCAGGCCCGTGCCTTCGGTGAGCTGCGCGAACGACAGGTTCTTGCGCGCCTTCGCGAGAACGACGGTCTCCGCGAGCGCGTGGCGGGCGGTCTGGCTGTGCTGGGACTGGATCATGGCAATTCCTCGTGGGTAGGTTGGAGCGAGTCAGGCCGCGACGGGAAGCGTCGCGGGTGTGGCGCGGACCTCGGGATGGTCCGCCAGGGAGACGAACCGGCCGGTCGCGCCGTCATGGGCGTCGATGCAGCCCGATTCGATGTCGTAGACCCAGCCGTGCAGCGCGAGCCGCCCTTCTTCGAGCGCGAGCCGCACGGCGGGGTGCGTCTTCAGGTTCGCCAGTTGCGCGACGACGTTCTCGCGCACCATCGAGTCGATCCGCTCGCGTTCGCTGCAATGCGTGCGCGCCTCGTTCACGACACGCGCCGAATCGGCATAACGCAGCCAATGGCCGACTGCCGGCATGTGGTCCATGCACTGGCAGGTGGCAATCGCGGTCATCGCGCCGCAATCGGAATGGCCGCAGATCACGACGTCGGTCACGCGCAGCGCGGCCACCGCGTATTCGACGGACGCCGACACGCCGCCCGGCTCGGGGCCGTACGACGGCACGATGTTCCCGGCATTGCGGATCACGAACAGGTCGCCCGGTTCGCGCTGCGTGACGAGTTCGGGCACGAGCCGGCTGTCCGAGCACGAGATGAACAGCGCGCGCGGATGCTGGCTGCGCGCGAGATCGCGGAACAGCGTGGCGCGTGCCGGATACGCGTCGCGCTGGAACTTCAGGAAGCCTTCGATGATGTCCTTCATCGCGTGTTCTCCGGTGCGGGTGGAATCGACGAAGAGCAGGTTACGCCGGGCTTCCAATAAGGTAAAAGACTGATTTATGATCCACCGGATAAGCAGGACTTATAGGAACCGTCATGCTGCTGCGCCATATCCACTACTTCCTGGCCGTCGCCGAGCATCGCAGCTTCACGCGCGCGGCCGCCGCGCTGCATGTGTCGCAGCCCGCGCTGTCCCAGCAGATCCGCCAGCTCGAGGAGACGCTCGGCGCGCAGCTGTTCGACCGCACCGGGCGCGTGACCCGGCTGACCGACGCCGGCGACGTGTATTTCCGCTATGCGCGGCAGGCGCTGCACGATCTCGCGGAAGGCCGGCGCGCCATTCACGACGTGCAGGATCTCAGCCGCGGCTCACTGCGGATCGCGGTCACGCCGACCTTCACGAGCTATCTCGTCGGGCCGCTGGTCGAGGCGTTTCACGGCCGCTATCCGGATGTGTCGCTGTCGGTGCGCGAGATGTCGCAGGAACGCATCGAGGCGCTGCTCGTCGACGACGAGCTCGATGTCGGCATCGCGTTCGACGAGGTGCAGACGGCGGATCTCGAAGCGCAACCTCTGCTGGTCGAAACGCTCGCGCTCGTCGTGAGCCGCCGGCATGCGCTCGCCGGAAAACGCAAGGCCGGCCTGCGCGCGCTGCACGACGCGTCGCTCGTGCTGCTCACGGCCGAATTCGCGACACGCGTGCAGATCGACCGCTATTTCCGCGAGCACGATGTGCGGCCGCGCGTGTCGATGGAAGCGAATTCGCTGGGGGCCGTGATCGAGATCGTGCGCCGCACGAACCTCGCGACGCTGCTGCCCGCGACGATCGCGAGCGGCCACGACGATCTCGCCGCCGTCGCGCTCGAACCGGCCGTCCTGCGGCGTACGGCCGTGCTGCTGCAACGCAAGGCGGCGTACCGGAGCGCGGCCGCGCGCGCGTTCGTCGAACTGGCGCTGGCGCATGGGGCGGGGCCTGTCGGGCGCGCGCGATGACCTCGGCCGCCGGGGTGCACGGCACGCGCCCTGGCGCTATCGGCAACCGATCGTGCCGCCGAACCGACTCACAGGAACACCGGCATGCCGAACCTGCTACGCCGCCTGACACTCAACCCGGTCGCCATCGCGGCATTGCTGGCGGGCGCGGCCTGGTGGATCCACGCACAGACGCGCGCCGACGGCCCGTATCGCGTCGTGGGGTTCAACTACACCGATCGTGGTGTCTACAGTTTCGTGGTGGATGGCTTCGGCGCGGGCAGCGTGCACGCGCGCCAGTTCGGCGGCGGGGGCGGCACGATGTGCTGCATGAGCGTGCCGCGCGGCAAGAAGACCTGGCACGTCAGGATCACGTACGATCTGACGCCTGAAGAAGACGCCCGGAACCAGGCGCCCGACATCGTCGAAACCGACGTCGCCGTGCCGGCTTTGCCGAACCGGCGCGACGGTTATATCGAGTTTCATTTTCTACCCGGCCGCAAGATCGACGCCCGATGGGTGGCGTACCCGACGATGCCGCGCATGCGCGCCGCCGGGTGATCGGGAAGGGACTGCGCAGCCCACCCGCCCGGCGCTGCGTCAGTTGTAACCGAGAATCGCCACCGCCGCGACGTCCGGCCGATCGATCGTATTCCCGACGAGCGACGTCATCGGCTCCTGCAGCACGGCCTGATACGACGTCACGCGCGCGGCCTCCGGCACGCCCGCGTCATCCGGTGCCGGTTCGTCGAACGCGGCATCGAAGCCGCTGTAAAACCCCGGTTGCTTCTGCGAAAAAGTCATCTCCACTCCTTTACCTGATCAAGTTTTCGATGTTCTAGCCGACCTGCTTCAACGCCGCCGCATGCCCCGCCGCGCCGTCATGCGCACTGTCATGCGCCGCCTCCGATCGCGCCAGCTGCGCGCGCGTGCGCCGCGTGATGTGAATCACCGCGAACACGACCGGCGCGATCAGCAGGCCTTCCGCCAGTTCGGGATCGACCGGCAGGTTCATCACGTGCAGCGCCTTGAACGCCGCCGTCGCGAGCGACAGCACGTAGTACGAAATGGCGGCCACCGACAGCCCCTCGACCGCGTGCTGCAGATGCAGCTGGTTGCGCGCGGTGCGCTCCATGCCCGCCAGCAGGCGCGTCACGTCCTTTTCCTGCGCGAGGTTCACGCGCGTGCGCAGCAGGTCGACCGCTCGCGCGATCCGCGCGGCGATCTGCTCGTGGCGCGCCCATACGCTGCGACAGGTTTCCATCGCCGGCGCGAAACGCCGCTCCATGAATTCGGCGATCGTCGGCATCCCTTCGATTCGTTCCTCGCGCAGCTCGTGGATGCGCGCCAGCACGAGCTTCTCGTACGCCCGCGACGCGCTGAAGCGCGCGCCCGATCCCGACAGCGACTCGACCCGTACCGCCAGATGCGTGAGCTTGACGAGCAGCGCGGTATCGTCGCCGTCGGCGCCGCTCGCGTCCATCCGCTGCATCAGTGCATGGAGCGCCGCGTGGATCTCGTCGAGCTCGCGGCTCATCCGGCGCGCGACGGGCAGCGCCAGCAGGGCCATCATCCGGTACGTCTCGATTTCATGCAGGCGCTGCAGCAGGCGGCCGCCCTGCTCCTCGCGGAAATCCTCGTCGACGACGAGAAAGCGCATGAAACCGTCGTCGCGCACATGCCAGTCGCAGAACACCTTGCCGCCGCCGAGCACGTTACTGCCGACGAGCGCGGGCCCGTCGATCCAGCGGCGCAGGTCGCCGCAGACGAGCCGCGCGGCGTCGCCCGTGAGCAGCTCCATGCGCACCGCGACGAAGCGGATGCCGGCAAGCCGCGCGAACCACGCGGCCGGAATGCCCTCGATCGCGAGATCGTCGAAATAACCGGTGTCGCGGCGCGGCGCGACGAACGTGAAGGTCGAGAATTCGGTGTGGCGCTCCCACTTCAGGTGCCAGCCGCTCGGCGACTGCACCGCGTAGTGCGTCGCGCCTTCGTGCGGCGCGGCGATGCCGGTATCGCGGCACAGCGCGTGCAGCAGCGTTTCGTGGATGTCGGGCTGGCCGTCCGCGTAGATCGCGTAATGCGTGAGCGACACGGCTTCGGCGAGCCGCAGGAACGGCCGGGCATGCAATTCCGCGGCCAGCGCCGCGCGCAACGGATGGTCCATCATCGATACACCACGCTTCCCTGTTCAGTCCCGCACACCGGATCGTCCGGCCCGAACGCCGCGCCGCCCCCGGGCGAAACGTCAGCGTGATCGCACTATGGCAGACACACAGCAACAATAAAAACGCATAATGCTGATCGTTACGTTCAGTTTTCCTGATACCCATGAAGATGCTCGATCACGACGTGCTGGCCACCGTCGTCGCCGTCGCGGAGACCGGCAACATGACCCGCGCGGCCGAGGCCGTGAACCGTTCGCAGTCGGCCGTGAGCATGCAGATCAAGAGCCTGGAAGACGCGATCGGGCGGCCGCTGTTCGTGCGCAAGCCGCGCAGCATCGTGCTGACGCGCGAAGGCGAGGTGCTGCTGGGATTCGCCAGACGAATGCTGGCGCTGCGCGACGAGGCCTGGGCGGCCGTGGTGCGGCCGGAAGTGACCGGCAAGGTCGTGATCGGCGTGCCGGACGACTATGCGTCGTCGCTGCTGCCGTCGGTGCTGAAGAAGTTCTCGGCGACCTACCCGAAGGTCGAGATCCAGGTGATGGGGCTGCCGAGCAGCGCGCTCGCGCCGCTGATCAAGGAAGGCACCGTCGATCTCGTCTGCGGCACGCGCATCAAGGGGCTGTCCGGCGACTTCATCCGCCACGAGCCGATGGCGTGGGCCGCGATGACGAACGGGCCGCGCGTATGGGAAGAGCGGCCGCTGCCGATCGCGGTGTTCATGCCGGGCAGCGTCGCGCGCGAGAACGCGATCCGCAGCCTCGAACGCGCGAAGGTGCCGTACCGCACCTCGTATGAAAGCCCGAGCCTGCTCGGGCTGCTCAGCATGGTCGAGGCCGGCCTCGCGGTCGCGCCGCTCGCGCGCTGCGCGATTCCCGCGCAACTGTCGATGCTCGGCCGCGCGCACGGGCTGCCCGACCTGCCGCCGCTCGAACTGATTCTCGCGCGCAGCACGAAATCGAAGCGGCCGCCGTGCGACTTTCTCGCGGAACAGTTGATGGAAGACCTGCAGCGTCAGACCGGGCAGACCGGCGACGCGTGATCAGCGCATCGCGCCGAACCCGGCCGCGCCCAGCGCCGCGTTGACGTTCGCGGCCACCTGATCGACGAGCGCTTCCAGCGTATCGCCGCATACCTGCGTGTGTTCCGGTGCGACATGCTCCGCGCGTTGCCAGCCCCACTGCGCGCCCGACGCGACCGACAGCGTCGCGCCGAAGCGGTTGCCGTGGCGGCGGCCGAAGGTGCTCACGCGCCGCCCGGCCATGTAGTCCTGTTCGGGCAGACAGAGCCGGATCTCGACCGCGACCTGGTCGCGATCGTTGACGCGCGCGGCCGGGCTGACCGTCGCGGCGAACACCTTGCCGATCCGCCAGGTCACGTCGCGCTCCCACGCCGCGAGCGGCCCGCCGGCCGCGTCGACCCGCTCGGTGTCCACCGACCACTGATGCCGGTCGGGCACGACGATCGCCTGATGCAACAACATTTCGGCCACGCGCACCGTCGTCACGAGCTGACGCGCGAGTTGCTGGCCCGACGGCAGCGACGCCGTCCGTACCCGGCCGTTTGCCGGCCGCGCGACAGGTACTGCTTCCAATAGATCCATGACTCCTCCGCATGCATGATCGGCGCCGCGCACGCAGCATCGCGCGCCTGTCCGCCGCCTGAGGGCGGACAGCACGGCGACCGGCGACCGGGCGGCGGATCGGACAAGCCATCAAGGAACGAACCACAACCCACGAGCAACAGCCGTTCCCAACTTCACCGTGCCTTCGGCCCGACCCGCAACCGGCGCGCGACCGGCCCGATCACCGCATCGGCCTGCTGCGCGATCAGCATGTGCAGCGTGAAATCCAGGTCTTCCGGCGCGATGTCGAAGCGCACGTGCACCACGTCGCGCACGGCGCGCGCGCTGACGACGTACACGCCGAGCGGGGAATGCAGCAGCGCCGCGAGCCGCGCATGCGCGTGTTCTCCGGAGTCGGCCGTCAGCGTGACGGGCAACTGCAGGCGCGGGCGCGGCGGCGGGAACGGAATGACGTTGTTGCGTACGCCGGCGCGCAACTGGCGGCCAGCGACATCGAAGGCGGGAACGGGATGAATGAAGGTCATGGAGCGGACGGAAGCCGTCTCGGCTGTTCGACACGTCCCCAGCTTAGAAGAGACCGCATAAACGTCGTGCAAAAAAACGGGCCGCCCGTGCAAAAAACGGCACCGGGGACACAACACGTCAACGGCCAGCGGCATGGCGGCCGGCCGTGCGGTCGCGATGCGCGCGCCGCGACCGCCCGCCACCCGCCACGGTTCGCACCAATCAAACCGTGCGCCGGCCGCCGCGCTACGCGAACGCTTCGAGCGACGCGCGCCGCCGCTCGTCGACCATCGATTCGATCAGCGACACCAGATCGTCGGTCAGCGGATCGCAGATGCCCGGCGAGCGATGCAGTTCGAGATCGGCCGCCGGCAGCAGCGGCAGCCCGTCCGTCTCGTCGAGCACGCGCCAGTTCTCGGGCAGCGTGCAGCGGTCGATCATCGTCACGGCCGCGCCGTGGTTCACCGCGATCTTGATGCCGGTCGGGCTCTGGCTCGTATAGACGACGTGATACGGCCGCCCGGCCGTCGCGAGCGCCTGCAGCCCGCGCTGCCGGTAGCAGCACGTCTCCGGAAACAGCGCGAGCGGCACCGACGCCTGCGGGCCGAGCACGAAATCGCGGTGCGCGGCCCACACGACATCGTGCCGGCCGAGCAGCCGCCCGCCCGCGTTCGGCCCGTGCCGCACGACGAGCGCGACGTCGAGCTCGCCGGCCTGCAGCCGTTCGAGCAGTTCGAGCGACGTGCGGCAATGCACGTGAAAACGCGCGCCCGGCCGCATCGCATAGAACGACTTCAGCAGGTCGGGCAGCCACAGCTCCGCGTAGTCCTCCGGCAGCCCGAAGCGCACGACGCCGCGATCGCTGCTCGCCTGCTTCAGCGCGAGGATCGCGTCGTTCTGCACCTGGATGATGCGGCGCGCATGGATCAGGAAATTCTCGCCGTCGCGTGACAGTTCGAGCCGTCGGCTGTTGCGCATGAACAGGTGCGTGTCGAGCCGCTCCTCGAGCGTGCGGATGCGCAGGCTGATCGTCGACTGCGTGCGATGCAGTTGCCGGGCCGCCGCGGTGAAGCCGCCGCTCTCGACCACGGCGACGAATGCCCGGATCAGTTCCGGATCGAGCGAACTGAGCTTCGACCAATCGGGCCTTTGAATGGCAGCCATCGGAATTACTCGCTTTCGAAAAAAGAAGGGAAGACGAAAGATAGGGCTCGGAGTACGCCGATTGTTGTCCGGATGCGCCCGGCCCTCCAACCCCTGCCCGGGTATGACAAACCCGGAGCCGGTTCACGAACGAGCACCCGCCAGTTCCGCCCCGCCCGCCGTCACGACACCGGCCGAGGCCCGCCCGGCGGGCGTCCGCGTGACGGGCCAAGGGCTTTCCCGGAGACGACGAAAACTCATAGCCCGATCAGAAAACATCGATTCACCGGCCGCGCCGCGGCCCACCACAATCGCCTCACACCCAACCTCATCGACGAGACATCGCAATGACCGCATCCCAACCCAGGCAGCTTTACATCGGCGAAGGCTTCGAAGGCCCCGGCGTCAACCTCGCGCACATCAACGTGCTGGTCGGCCCGCGCAACGGCCCCGCGGGCCAGGCGTTCGCCACGGCCCTCGCGACGCCGTCGGCCGGCCATGCGCCGTTCGTCGTGATCGCGCAGCCGGGCGTGCCGACCAAGCCGATCACGCTGTACGTCAACAAGGCGCAGATCGCCGGCGATTTCCACGGCAACGCCACGTGGGGCGCGTCGCAGGCCGGCATCGCGAAGGCCGTCGCCGAAGCGCTCGAGAACGGCACGCTGCCGCCCGAAGCGGAGAACGACTGGGTCGTCGTGTCGGCGAACTGGGTGAACCCGCAGACCGACGATCTCGATGCCGTGTTCGAGAACAACTATCGCGCGTGCCGCACCGCGATCGTCGCCGCGATGGAAGGGCTGCCGCATCGCGACGCGGTATTCGCCGCCGCGCGCGACGTGTCGAACCCGTTCTACACCCCGAAGAAAAACTGAAGACGACAAGCGGCCGACACAAGGCCGCACCTGGAGGAAGCATGGAATACGTCCGCCTCGGCCAGTCCGGCCTGAAGGTGTCCCGCCTGTGTCTCGGCACGATGAACATGGGCACCCCCGACTGGAAACCCTGGATCTTCGACGAAGCGCAGAGCGAGCCGATCGTGCGCCGCGCGCTCGACACCGGCGTGAACTTCATCGATCTCGCCGATTTCTATTCGACGGGCGTCGGCGAGGAAGTGGTCGGCCGCATCCTGAAGCGCAACGCGCGCCGCGAGGAGCTCGTCGTGACGACCAAGGTCGGCTACGACATGGGCAGCTACCCGAACGCGGGCGGCCATTCGCGCAAGCACGTGCTCGACGGCATCGACGCTTCGCTGAAGCGGCTCGGGATGGATTACGTCGACATCTTCATGCTGCACTTCTTCGACGTGAACACGCCCGTCGAGGAAACGATGAGCGCGCTGCACGACATCGTGCGCGCGGGCAAGGCGCGTTATATCGGCGTATCGACGATGTACACGTGGCAGTTCGCGAAAATCATGCAGGCCTGCGAACGAAACGGCTGGGACAAGCCGATCAACATGCAGCTGCAGCTGAACCTCGCGTATCGCGAGGAGGAGCGCGAGATGGTGCCGTACTGCATCGACCAGGGCGTCGGCGTGTCGGTGTTCAGCCCGCTCGCGCGCGGCCTGCTGACCTGCGAGCCGCAATCGACGCGCAACCAGACCGACTTCTTCACCGCGCAGATGTACGGCGATGCCGCATCGCTCGCGATCGCGGAATCGGTCGCGAAGGTCGCGAAGCGACGCGGCGTGCCGCCCGCGCAGATTGCGCAGGCGTGGGTGCTGAGCCGCCCCGGCGTCGCGAGCATGCTGGTCGGCGCGGATTCCGTCGCGCAGTTCGACAGCGCGCTCGGCGCGCTCGAGACACAGCTCACCGAAGAGGAATTGCACGAACTGGAGCGCAACTACACGCCGTGCGACCTGATCAACGACTACACGGCCGGCAAGCGCATCGCGCGCGCGTCGCGTCCGGCGCAGGGCAGTTTCGCGACGGACTGAGGCACTGAAGGAACGACACACGATGAACGAATTTCTGAGGACCGGCCATTACATCGGCGGTGAATGGCACGAACCGCATGGCGCGAGCGATGCGACCTATCCGGTGCTGAACCCCGCGACCGGCGAAACGATCGCGAAAGTCGCGAAAGGCGGCGCCGACGACACGCAACGCGCCATCGACGCGGCCGCGCACGCGTTCCCCGCGTGGCGCGCACTGACCGCGAAGGAGCGCGGCGCACGCGTGAAGCGCTGGAGCGAGCTGATGCTCGAACATCGCGACGCGCTCGCCGGGCTGCTGACGCGCGAGCAAGGCAAGCCGCTCGCGGAAGCGCGCGGCGAAGTCGCTTACGCGGCGAGCTTTCTCGAATGGTTCGCGGAAGAAGCGAAGCGCATGTACGGCGACGTGATCCCGAGCCCGAAGCCGGATGCGCAGATCGTCGTCACGCGCGAGCCGGTCGGCGTCGTCGCGGCGATCACGCCGTGGAATTTCCCGCTCGCGATGATCACGCGCAAGGCCGGCCCCGCGCTCGCGGCCGGCTGCACGATGGTGCTGAAGCCGTCGGAGGAAACGCCGCTGTCGGCGTTCGCGCTCGCGGTGCTCGCCGAGCGCGCGGGCGTGCCGGCCGGCGTGTTCAACGTCGTGTCGGGCGACGCGGTCGCGATCGGCGAAACGCTGACGAGTTCGCCCGTCGTGCGCAAGCTGTCGTTCACGGGCTCGACGCGGGTCGGCAAGCTGCTCGCGAAGCAGTCGGCCGACACGCTGAAGAAGCTGTCGCTCGAACTCGGCGGCAACGCGCCGTTCATCGTGTTCGACGATGCCGATCTCGATGCGGCGGTCGCGGGCGCGATCGCGTCGAAGTTCCGCAACACGGGCCAGACCTGCGTGTGCGTGAACCGCTTTCTCGTACAGGACGGCGTGTACGACGCATTCACGCGCAAGCTCGCGGACGCCGTGCGCACGCTGCGCGTCGGCAACGCGCTCGCGGGTGAGGTCGACCAGGGGCCGCTGATCAACGAGGCGGCGCTCGGCAAGGTCGAGCGGCACGTGGCCGATGCGGTCGCGAAGGGCGCGCACACGCTCACCGGCGGCAAGCGTCATGGGCTCGGCGGCACGTTCTACGAGCCGACCGTGCTGACCGGCATGACAGCCGACATGCTGATCGCCGAAGAGGAAACCTTCGGCCCCGTCGCCGGCTGCTTCCGCTTCACGACCGAGGAAGAGGCCGTCGCCGCGGCCAACGATACGCCGTTCGGGCTGTCCGCGTACTTCTATACGCGCGATCTCGGCCGCGCGTGGCGCGTGTCGGGTGCGCTGGAAAGCGGAATGGTCGGCGTCAACGACGGGATCATCTCGACCGAAGTCGCGCCGTTCGGCGGCGTCAAGCAATCGGGGCTCGGCCGCGAGGGCTCGAAATACGGCCTCGACGAATACGTGGAACTCAAGTACACGCTGATGGCCGGCCTCGGCCGCTGACCGCTCCCCGCGGTCGACCCGCGCCGCGCGCCGCCCGGCCGCGCGGCGCCTTGCACGGCGCTCGCGGCGCAGCGCCGCCTGCGCGCGCCGCCGCGCCAGATAACAATCCAGGAGGCAGCTTGACCCAAGCCGACGTTCAATCCGGCACCGCGCGCGCGTTGCCGCTGTCGCGCGGCGCCGATGCGCCGCACCGCCCCGTCGCGCTCGACGACGTGCCGCTCAACCGTTTCCACGTGAAGATCGCCGGCCTGACGTTCGGCGCGCATTTCACCGAAGGCTACACGCTCGGCACGATCGGCTACGCGCTCGCCGCGCTCGGCAGGCAGATGCCGATCGACGCGTTCTGGATGGGGATGATCGGCAGCTCGGCGCTGATCGGCATCTTCCTCGGCAGCCTCGTGTTCGGCTGGCTGTCCGACCGGATGGGCCGCCAGAAGATCTTCCTGACGAGCTTCGTGATCATCACGGCGGCCGCGTTCGCGCAGTTCTTCGTCACGTCGCCGCTCGAACTGTGCGTACTGCGCGTGCTGATCGGCTTCGGGATGGGCGGCGATTTCACCGTCGGCCACGCGATCCTCGCCGAATTCTCGCCGCGCAAGCATCGCGGCACGCTGCTCGGCTCGTTCAGCGTGATCTGGACGATCGGCTATGTCGCCGCGAACGTGCTCGGCCTCGCATACGGCGACGCCACGCCCGATGCATGGCGCTGGCTGCTCGCATCGGCTGCTTTGCCGGCGCTGATCGTGCTGGTCCTGCGGATCGGCACACCCGAATCGCCGCGCTGGCTGCTCGGCAAGGGCCGCGTGCAGGAAGCACGCGCGATCGTCGCGAAACATTTCGGGCCGCACGTGATGCTCGACGGTTCGGCCGAACCGCATGCGAATGCCGGCTTCGCGCGGCTGTTCCAGCGTGACCTGATCCGCCGCACGATTTTCAACTGTGCGTTCTTCGTGTGCCTCGTGATTCCGTATTTCGCGATCTACACGTTCCTGCCGACGATCCTGAAGACGATCGGCCTCGCCGAAGGCTTCGGTGCGGACCTGCTGCTGAACGCGTTCCTCGTGCTGGGCGCGCTGATCGGCATAGGGCTGACGATCCGGCTGTCGCGACGCGGTTTCCTGATCGGCTCGTTCGCGGTGACGTGCGCGTCGCTCGTCGCGCTCGCGGTGCTGCCGTCGGCGGCGGCCGTCGCGATGATCGTCGCGTTCGCGATCTTCACGCTGACGATGTCGGCGTTCAGCAACCTCGTCGGCGTGTTCCCGCCCGAGTGCTTCCCGACCGAAGTCCGCGCGAGCGGCGTGGGCCTCGCGATCGCGTGCAGCCGGCTCGGTTCGGCGATCGGCACGTTCCTGCTGCCGGCCGGCATCGCGACGCTCGGCTTTCACGCGACGATGTTCGCGCTCGCGGGCGTGCTGCTGGTGGGGATGATTGTGTCGATCGCGTGGGCGCCGGAGACGAAGCATCTGACGCTGGAGGAGGCGTCGGGGCATTGACGACGGAGGCCGGTGGCGTGCCCGCCTGCTTCGTCACGCTCGGTGCCTTCGCTTCGACTCGCCGCCGATGCGTACCGGCGGTGCCGATCGCGATTCGAACGAACCCGGCCGCGGCCGGGTTCGCGCATTCCGGCCGCGATGCAGTGCGCGCGTTCGTTCAGAACAGAATCGACGCGTAGTCCCGCGCGCCGTGCAGGATGTGAAGAATGTCGATCCGCGCCGGCGGATCACCGACGACCCGATAGAAGATCTGGTAGTTGCCGTACACGCGGTGCCGCACGCCGTGACGCTCGAAGCGCGGCACCAGCGGAAACGCCAGCGGCATCGCGGCCAGACTCATGCACTTGTCGCGAATCTCCTGCACGAACGTCACGGCGCGTTGCGGGTTGTCGCGTGCGATGTAATCGGCGACCGCTTCGAGTTCGTCAATCGCAAAACCGGACAGGCGCACGATCAGGCCTGCCGATCCGCCTGCGCCCGATACTTCGCCTCGAGACGATCGAAGACTTCCGCCGCCTCGGCGCCGCGTCCTGCTTCCGCATCGGCCAGGCTGCGCGCGATCACCGCGTCCAGCGCATTCAGTTGCGCCTCGCGATCCTGGATCAGGCGCACGCCTTCGCGCAGCACTTCGCTCTTGGATCCGTAGCGCCCCGATTCGACCAGCTTCGCGACGTAAGCCTCCAGTTGCTGGCCCAGTTCCGCACTGATCATGTCGACCTCCCGACCGGATTGAATTCGATCCGACGAGCGTACCTTGGTTATCAACTATTATCAAGAAGACACGCTCCGGACGGAACGGCGCGAACACTTTCACGGCCGATCGGGTGAATGGACGGAACGGGATTCAGGCAGGCTGCTGCTGCGGTGCCGGCATTCATCCGGGTTTCGCCTTCACTCGTGTAGCCTTGCCGAACGCCCACCATGCGAACACCGATCATGATTGAAGACATCGTCACGCCACAACCCGGCCTGAAGGTCTACCCGTCGGACACCGACGTCTTTGCCGAGGCCGATGCCGCACTCGCGCGCCATCTGCATCCGCTCGTGTCGATCGACCTGGCGACGGTCGATCCGTCGTGGCAGGGCTGGGTCCACCTGCTCAACCCGGTCGAACCTTATGACGGGCTCGTCGGGCAGGACACGGCCGCGTACCACAACGACTATCTTCGCGCGAACTGGATCGGGTTCCGGCTCGACGACAACAACCGCTACACGCTGCTCGGCGACCGGCGCTACTTCTATCTGGAAAACCCGCCCGACCCGCGGGACGCAGGCTATCGCAAGGAACTGGAGGCGCATTACGCCGAGCAACAGGCCAGCATCGAAGCCGCGCGCAAGCGGTTCGCCGAATACGGCGTGCTCTACTCGTCCAACCAGTACGCGCCGGACGAGCGCGATTTCAGCCAGGAAAAGCCGTGCAATCTCGTCGACCAGCTTGGCGGATCGGTCGGCTGGGGCAACTGGTCGGGCACGTCGGATTTCCCGGTCGACGACAGCGATCCGGACGACATCCGGCCGATCGGCCCCGACGGGGCGCGGTTTCGCTTCGTTGCCGGCGTGACCGGATGGGAATATCGCGCGGCGGGCGCCGACTGGATTCTCCTGTTTTACGAACCGGTCGGCCGCGTGGCGCTGCTGACGTTCGACTGGTCGTAAGGCGGGCGGGACGGCGGGCGTTCCGCCTCGTGGTTGGCCGTTCGGCGGACTCGGCGCGGCGGATTCGCGGCGATAGGCTGGGGGTTTCCGATTTTCGACCGCAACCATGCCCGCCCGCCTTGTCGACCTCAGTCATGTCCTGCCGTACGAGACGACGTACTTCGACGACCGGCTCGCGGTCGAACGAAACGGCCTCGATATTTCCGCGTTGCTGGGTGTGGACGGTCACGTTCCCGACGCGTTGCTGGTTTCGTTGTGCGGCGCGCCCACCGGATCGGAGATTCAAGCCTATCTCGACAGCAGAGGCTGGTTGACGCTCTCGGTCACGAACACCACCTGGATCCGATCCGAAAACCGCGTATCGGTGCGTCGAGAATCGGACACATCCCTACTTGAACTCAAGACGATCGATCTCGTCGACAACGCAATCGCGGGACTCGGCGCGGCGATGCTGTGGCGCATCGTCAGGGCATCTGATACGTTGGGCATCAGCCGAATCATTGCATTCGCAGCGGGGGGCCGGAAGGCCGCGCCCAAACCGGGCGGGCGCCGGCTACTCGGATACTACGCATGGCCACGGTTCGGTTTCGACGCGCCCATTCCCGACAAGTGCAGCGATGAAGCAGCGTTGTTCCAGTATTTCCAGGGGCGCCCGGCCGGTCTTGCCGACGGATCGCTCCGGTCGCTGCGTGCGCTCTATGCCACACGATTCGGGCGAGATTTCTGGCGTGTGGCGGGATCACATCGCTGGATGTCATTCGACGTCGCACCGCACGGCACATCGGCGCAGGCGCTGCAAAGATACCTGATCGAAAAGGGGATTTACGAATGAACGCAAAGCATACGCCCATTGCCGGATTCCGGATCGCGCGCGCCATGGCAAAGCGGGGCCGGCCGGCGAACCGGCATCGCCTTGCTCTCGTCTCCGAAGCCAGGCAACTCCTCGATACGCTCGTCGCAAACGAACTCCATCGAAGCCTGGCGCGCGTCATGCGCCAGTCCGTCATCGGGCATGACATACGACCGGCCGACATGCCGGCATCCCCGCCTCGACGCGCCGTCTTCAACGTCGGGCGTATCGATCTCTCCAAGTGCCAGTTGCCAGTCGAATCGATCGCCGAAATCGAAGCCAGCGGCCGCCGGGAGACACTCATGCACTTCGGACACGACCCCGACGCGTAGCCGGCAACGACGGGAAGAAGCCGTCTGGCTCGGCTCGACATCGAGCGTACAGGTCTCCCGTTGGTAACGATCTTTAACGGACACCAAAGTTGGAAGCGGTGTGCGACCGGCGCGGACCGATCCGATTTTTCCCACATTCCGATCAGCCGCGTCCCACAGTCGCCCCCTATCCCTTCCGCCCCACCTGCTCCCGCAACCACGCGGCAAACGCAAGCACGTGCTCGACCGCGACACTCTCCGGCTCGACATCGAGCCAATAGCCGAACGGCCCGATCGGCTGCACCGGCGACAGCCGCACGAGGCTGCCTTCAGCGATCTCCTCCTCGATCATGTTCAGGTCGACCACCGCGAGCCCCGCCCCCTTGCGCGCTGCGCGGATCGCCTGTTCGAGCGTGGAAAACTCGATGCCGTCGCCGATCCGCGCCACCGGCACGCCCGCCTGCTCGCACCAGTCGGCCCACAGCGTCAGGCGCTTGCCTTCGTGCAGCACATGCAGCGACGGCAACCGGCCGAGCAGCACGTCGAGCGCATCGCCGCGATAACGCGGCGCACCGACGAGCGCATGCCGCTCCATCATCAGCAGCTCCGACTGCATCCCCGTGCGCGCCGCGCGCCCGAAGCGGATGTGGCAATGGCAATCGTCGGCCGGCTCGGTGCGGATCGACAGCTCGACGTCGGGCAGCGTCTCCGCGAGCGTGCCGAGCCGCGGCGAAAACCACTGCGTCGCGAACGTCGGCGGCAGCGACACCGTCAGGCGCCGCTTCGCACCCGGCCGCGTGGCGACGACTTCGTCGACGCCGCGCTCGATCGTGTCGAACGCCTGCCCGATGAACGGCAGCAAGCGCTCGCCGGCCTCGGTCAGGCGCACGCCCTTGTGATCGCGCTCGAACAGCCGCGCGCCGAGCGCTTCCTCGAGCAGCCGGATCTGCCGGCTCACCGCCCCCTGGGTCACGCACAGCGAAACCGCCGCACGGTTGAAGCTCAGGTGACGCGCGGTCTCCTCGAAAAATCGCAGCGCGATCAACGATGGCAGGCGTCGCATGATGTGTGTCCCTTTCGTTCGTATCGTTCGTATCGTTCACGTCGTTCGTGCTGTTGCCGGCCGTCACCGCCGTCCATCCTGCGGGCCGCCTGATCGCAACCCTGCGCGCCAGCCGCCGCGCCGTAAAAACCCCGAGGACCCGCACTCTCCTTCGCCTCCATTCATCGTCCCCGCGCCCGCGCCGCCCGCCTACAATAAGCATCCCGCACCAAACACGACACCGCCCCGTGAGACGCAAGATGCCGGCGCTGAACGCGCTGAAAGCCTTCGAGATGGCCGGCCGCACCGGCAGCTTCACGCGCGCGGCCGAACTGCTCAACGTAACGCAGAGCGCGGTGAGCCGCCAGGTTCGCCAGCTCGAAGGCCAGCTCGGCGAAACCCTGCTCGAGCGGCGCCATCACCAGCTCGAACTGACGGCGGCCGGCCGCGTGCTGCTGCGCGCGCTGCAGCAATCGTTCGACAAGATCGAGCTGACCGTGCGCAGCCTGCAGGAAAAAACCCACCTGAACCGCCTGCGCGCGAACGTGCCGCCCACCTTCGCCGCGCGCTGGCTGATGCCGCGGCTCGGCCGGCTGCGCGACGCGCATCCCGAATTCGAGCTGAGCCTCACGACCCGCATTCACGACAGTCTCGGCGAATCGCGCGTGCTCGACTGCGCGATCCGGTTCGGCGACGGCGAATGGGACGGCTTCGACAACGCACTGCTGATGCAGGAGCAGCATATCGCCGTCTGCGCACCGGCGCTGTATGCGCGGCTGCGACAGGACGGCGCGCCGATCGACCTGAACCGCTTCACGCTGCTGCACGTGCTCGCCACCGACGACCAGCGCTACCTGACCTGGCAGCACTGGCTGAAGGCCGCCGGCATCGCCGACGTCGACACGCGCGGCGGCTACGAATTCGACCTGCTCGACCACGCGATCCGCGCGGCGATCGACGGCCTCGGAATCACGATCGCCGATCGCCACATGGTCGCGCGCGAGCTGGCGACCGGGCAACTGATGCAGGTGCTCAACGTGCACGTCGACGGCCATCAGTCGTACTGGTTCGTCACGCGGCCCGAACAGACGAACCTGCCGCACATCGTCCAGTTCCGCGACTGGCTGCAGCAGGAAGTGTGGCTCGCGAAGCGCCACCTCGAACCGTCGTCGCCGCTTCCGCAAGTGCCGCTGGCCTAGCAGCCCCCCGCCCCGACCGACCGCGAGCGCCGTCGACCGGCACGCGCGGGCGACACCTTACCGGTTTCCACGCCCGTCCGCATTCGGCCCCGTCTGAAAATGCGGCCCGGCCACCGCCCGCCCCGCGTCTGCCCCCCGGCTCGCGCCACGGCAGCCTTGCCGGACGGGCGATTCCGGCCGACAGTCCGAGTAACGTGCGTTTTTCTCATGCCCGGCGCGAAAATAAGTCGTTTGTCGTGCGCTAAACGCATGAAGAGAATGGCCTCTGTCCCGTGCCGCGCGTGTCGCCACCCGAAGCGATCCGCCTGCATTCATCGGAGGAGTCACTTCATGCGCACCGAACGCAATTACGTGAACGGCCGTTTCGTCGCCCCGGAAAGCGACGCGTTCATCGTCGTCCACAATCCCGCCACCGAAGCGCCGTTCGCGCGCGTGCCGGCCGCGACGCCGGCCGACGCACTCGCCGCCGTCGACGCCGCGGCCGCCGCGCAGAAGGCGTGGCGCAAGCTGCCGAGCGCAGAGCGCGCCGCGTACCTGCACCGCTTCGCCGACGCGCTGACCGCGCGTGCGCCCGAGATCGGCGCGGCGCTCGCGCAGGAATCCGGCAAGAGCGTCGAGGACGCGTCGAACGAAGCCGTCTACGCGGGCCAGATCACGCGCTATCACGCCGAGTGGGCACGCCGGATCGAGGGCGAGCTCATCCCGAGCGACACGCCCGACGAGAACCTGTTCCTGCAGCGCGAGCCGATCGGCGTCGTCGCGTGCCTGATCCCGTTCAACTATCCCGTCTACACGCTGCTGCGCAAGGTCGCGCCCGCGCTGATCGCCGGCAACACCGTGGTCGTGCGGCCGAGCAACCACACGCCGGTATCCGCGTTCGAGATCGCGAAGGCGGCCGACGATGCGGGCTTCCCGCCGGGCGTCGTCAACATTCTGACGATGGATCACGCGACGGCCGAAGCGCTGTGCACGCACCCGGCAGTCGGGATGATCACGCTGACCGGCAGCGTGAACGCGGGCCGCAAGGTGCTCGATTACTGCAAGGCGAACATCGCGAAGCCGTCGCTCGAACTCGGCGGCAAGACCCCCGCGATCATCGAGCCCGACGCCGATCTCGAACGCGCGGCCGCCGCGCTCGTCGCGTCGAAGACGACCCATTGCGGCCAGCTCTGCACGGCGATCGAGCGCGTGTACGTGCACGACTGCGTGCACGACCGTTTCGTCGCACTGCTGAAGGAGAAGATGGCGGCCGTGCGCATCGGCGACCGGGCGGAAGATGCCACGCGGATGGGCCCGCTCGTCAGCGCATCGGCACGCGCGCACATCCACGGGATGGTCGAACGCGCGATCGCGGCAGGCGCGACGCTCGAAACCGGCGGCGCGATCCCCGACGGCCCCGGCTTCTTCTACCCGGCCACGCTGCTCACCGGCGTGCGGCAGGACATGGAGATCGTGCGGGAGGAGACCTTCGGCCCGATCATGCCGGTGCTGCGCTACGCGACGATCGACGAAGCGATCGCGCAGGCGAACGACCACCAGTTCGGCCTGTCGTCGGTGCTCTACACCGAGCGCTACCGCACCGCGATGACCGTCGCGAACGCGATCGAAGCCGGCGAGCTGTACGTGAACCGCACGCCGGCCGATCCGTACCAGGGCTTCCATGCCGGCTGGAAACGTTCGGGCCTCGGCGGCGACGACGGCAAGCACGGGATGCTCGAATTCACGCAGACGCGCCTCGTCGTCATGAAGTACTGACACCGCGATACCCACGCACCGTTTCCGGCGCGCATACCAGGACACGACGCCGCGCGCCGGCCCTGACCCGACCAGACCATAAAAAAACTGCAGGCGTCCGCCTCGAGGACGCCTGATGGAGGAAGACATCATGCCGACCCAACCGTCGACGCCCGCCGCGTCGCTCGCGTTGCACGACGACGCTCATGCGTCGCAGCATTCCCGCGCGCAACGCTACCTGCAACTGCTGCTGCTCGTGATTGCCGCGGGCGCGATCTATCCGATGCTGTATCTGCGGCAGGTGTACCAGCCGACGATGCTGCAGTTCTTCCATATCGACGACGTGCAGCTCGGCTACCTGTATTCGTCGCTCGGCACGATCTTCCTCGTCAGCTACCTGCCGAGCGGCTGGCTCGCCGACCGCCTGTCGCCGCGCTGGCTGATCTGCTTCTCGCTGCTCGCGACGGGCGCGCTCGGGCTCGTCTACGCGACCGGGCCGTCGTTCGACACGCTCGTGCTGATCTTCGGCGGCTGGGGGCTGACCACCGGCCTCACGTTCTGGGCCGCCGTGATCAAGCGCGTGAACATGATCGCGGGCCCCGACGAACAGGGCCGTTTCTTCGGGCTGCTCGACGGCGGCCGCGGGCTCGTCGAGGCGCTGCTCGCGACGATCGCGATCACGCTGTTCGCCTACGTGACGCAGGCGCACGGCGGCACCGACGCGGCCGGCTTCAGGCTCGTCGTGCACCTGTACGCGTTCTTCTGCATCGCGCTCGGCGTGCTGCTCGCGCTGGTGAAGGATCCGGCGGGCGCGAGCGACCGTGCGGCCGCCGCGCAGCGCCGCACCGGCAGCGACCGCCGGGGCAACGTGCTGACCGACCTGAAGACGCTCGCGGCGATCCCCGAGCTGTGGCTCGTCGCCGCGATCGTGTTCTGCGGCTACCAGGTGTTCTGGGCGACCTACAGCTTCTCGGCCTATCTGCACGAAGGCAATTTCGGGCTCAGCGCGACGGCGGCCGGCTTCATCACGACGCTCAAGCTGTGGATGCGCCCGATCGGCGGCATCGGCGGCGGCTTCCTCGGCGACCGCGTATCGAAGGTGTCGGTGCTGTTCTGGGCGCTGGTGCTCGCCGCGCTGTCGCTCGTCGGCCTGATCGCCGCGCCCGCGCACAGCCCGCAGGCGATGCTCGTCGTGCTCGTGCTGTTCATCGGCATCCTCACCTACGCGATCCGCGCCCTGTACTGGTCGCTGCTCGACGACTGCAAGGTGCCGACGCATTGCGCCGGCCTCGCGATCGGCCTGATCTCGGTGCTCGGCTATTCGCCCGACGTGTTCGTGCCGCTGATCAACGGCTACGTGACGCAGACCTTCCCGGGCGCGCACGGCTACCAGCTCTATTTCGGCTATATCGCGGCCATCGCGCTCTGCGGCGCGGGCGCGGCCGCCTTCCTCAAATACCGTCTCACCCGCACTCACCGAATCCAGGAGTCCGCATGAAGATCGTTTCGCTCGAAACCCATATCGTCGCCGTGCCGCCGCCGCATGTCGGCGGGATGTACTGGATCTTCGTGAAGCTGAAGACCGACGACGGCATCGAAGGCGTCGGCGAGATCTATTCGGCGACGTTCGGCCCGAAGGCAATGGCCCCGATCATCGACGACGTGTTCGAACGCCACCTGCTGAACCGCGATCCGCATCACGTCGAACGGCTGTTCCGCCAGGCCTATTCGAGCGGCTTCACGCAGCGACCGGACCTCACGATGATGGGCGTCGTCAGCGGCCTCGAAATGGCGTGCTGGGACATCGTCGGCAAGGCCGCCGGCAAGCCCGTGTACGAACTGCTCGGCGGGCAGATCCACGAGCGGCTGCGCTCGTACACGTACCTGTACCCGAAGAACGCGAAGGGCGAATACGACTACGACGATCCCGATCTCGCGGCCGAATGCGCGGCCGAGAACGTGAAGCTCGGCTTCACCGCCGTGAAGTTCGACCCGGCCGGCCCGTACACGGCCTACTCGGGCCACCAGCTGTCGCTGGACGTGCTCGACCGCTGCGAGACGTTCTGCCGCAAGGTGCGCGAAGCCGTCGGCAGCAAGGCCGACCTGCTGTTCGGCACGCACGGGCAGATGGTGCCGTCGTCGGCGATCCGGCTCGCGAAGCGGCTCGAGAAGTACGACCCGCTGTGGTTCGAGGAGCCGGTTCCCCCCGGCCAGGAAGAAGCGATCGCGCAGGTCGCGAAGCACACGTCGATCCCGATCGCGACCGGCGAGCGCCTGACCACCAAGTACGAGTTCCACAAGCTGCTGCAGGCGGGCGGCGCGTCGATCCTGCAGCTGAACGTCGCGCGCGTGGGCGGCCTGCTCGAAGCGAAGAAGATCGCGACGCTCGCCGAAGTGCACTACGCGCAGATCGCACCGCACCTGTACAACGGGCCGGTGGGCGCCGCCGCGAGCATCCAGCTCGCGACCTGCACGCCGAACTTCCTGATCCAGGAAAGCATCATGACGTGGGGCGGTTTCCATGCCGAAGTCGTGAAGACGCCGATCCGCTGGGAGGACGGCTACATCATCCCGTCCAACGAGCCGGGCCTCGGCATCGAGCTCGACATGGACGTCGTGCGGCGCCACACGCCCTACACGGGCGAACGGCTGCACCTGCAGATGGGCGAACACCCCGTCGACGTGAAGGATCTCGCCCCCGCGAAGGGCTAAGCGCAAAGGACAGACATGAGCTACGACTACATCATCGTCGGCGCGGGCTCGGCCGGCTGCATCCTCGCGAACCGCCTGAGCGAATCGGGCCGGCACTCGGTGCTGCTGCTCGAGGCGGGCGAACGCGACGCGTCGTTCTGGTTCAAGGTGCCGGTCGGCTTCACGAAGACCTACTACAACCGCCGCTACAACTGGATGTACTACAGCGAGCCCGAGGCGCAACTCGCCGATCGCAAGCTGTACTGCCCGCGCGGCAAGGTGGTCGGCGGGTCGGGCTCGATCAACGCGATGGTCTACGTGCGCGGCCAGCGCAGCGACTACGACGACTGGGCGGCCGCCGGCAATCCGGGCTGGGCGTACGACGACGTGCTGCCGTACTTCCGCAAGCTCGAAACCCACGCGGCCGGCACGACCGATCCGCAGCATCACGGCGCGACGGGGCCGATTCACATCACGTCGATGAAGGCCGACGTGCATCCGATCGTCCACGAATTCCTGAAGGGCTGCGGCGAACTGAACCTGCCGCGCACCGACGACTTCAACGGCGCGCAGTTCGAAGGCGCGGGCATCTACGACCTGAACACGAAGAACGGCGAACGCTGCTCCAGCAGCTTCGCGTACCTGCGTCCGGCGCTGGGCCGCGCGAACCTCACGCTGCGCGCTGGCGTGCTCGTGCGGCGCGTGACCTTCGACGGCACGCGCGCCACCGGTGTGGTCGTCTCAGGCGCGCACGGCGACGAAACGCTCGTCGCCGCGCGCGAGGTGATCCTCGCGGCCGGCGCGGTCGATACGCCGAAGCTGCTGCAGCTGTCGGGCGTCGGCGATCCCGCGCTGCTCGCGCGCCGGCGCGTGCCGCTCGTGCATGCGCTGCCGGCCGTCGGCCGCAACCTGCAGGACCACCTGTGCGTGAGCTTCTACTTCAAGGCGAACCGGCCGACGCTGAACGACGAGATGGGCACGCTGCTCGGCAAGATGAAGATCGGGCTGCGCTACCTGCTGACGAAGCGCGGGCCGCTCGCGATGAGCGTGAACCAGGCCGGCGGCTTCTTCCGCGGCACCGATGACGTGCAGGAACCGAACCTCCAGCTCTACTTCAACCCGCTGTCGTACCGGATTCCGAAGAGCGACCGCGCGAGCATCAAGCCCGAGCCTTACTCGGGCTTCCTGATCGCGTTCAACCCGTGCCGGCCGACGAGCCGCGGCACGATCGAGATCGCGTCGAACCGCGCGGAAGATGCCGCGAAGATCCACGTCAACGCGCTCACCACGCGCAAGGATCTCGACGAAGCCGTGCAGGGCAGCAAGGTGATCCGTGCGCTGATGCGCGCGCCGGCGCTGAAGTCGATGACCGTCGAGGAAATCTCGCCGGGGCCGCAGGTCGATTCCGACGAAGCGATGCTGCGGTATTTCCGCGAGCAGTCGGGTTCGATCTACCACCTGTGCGGCTCGTGCGCGATGGGGCCGGACGCGGCGACGTCGGTGGTCGATGCGTCGCTGCGCGTGCACGGGCTGCAGGCGCTGCGGATCGTCGATGCATCGGTGTTCCCGAACATCACGTCGGGCAACATCAACGCGCCGACGATGATGGTCGCGGAAAAGGGCGCGGATCTGATCCTGGCGGATGCGGGGCACGGCGAAGCGTCTGCCGTGAGCGCAAGCGAACGGGAAACGGTCACGTATTGAGGCGGCTGCGTTTTCGCCGATTGCCGTCCAGGCAATCGGCTTCACGACGCAACGCGATGCAACGCGATGCAACGTCAACGCCGCGACTATGCGCAATAGGACAACACGATCAACGGATCCCCCCCTTCCTTCGTTGCTCGCCAATTGATGAACGCGCTGCACTCGACGAGTGCGGCGAAAATCTCCGGATTGCGCTCCTTCAACGCTCCCGCATCGTCGATCCGCAGCGACACGATGCCGTGCTCGTAGCAATAGTCGCTCATGCAATCATTCCATGCATTCATGTTCCGGCCGTAGTAACCCGGAAATCCGAATTCGCTCGCGAAGTAGTCGTGAAACTTCGCCCAATCGCCAAGCGCTTTTCCGTCCACACTGAATCGATTCATCGAGTCCTCTCGTTCACCGTAAAACCACTGCCGCCGTTCGTTATTCACGCCCCCAAGGCCGGCTCGCCAGCATCGAACAGGTCACACCCGCCCGGGCCGATCCCGCAGATCGCCGACACATCGCAGCGTGCCGCATCCCGTCCTTCGATTCACATTCAATCCCCCGCATCGCCCGACATCGCCACCTCGTCGAACACCCGCACGATGTGATCGATCATCGCGCTCATCCGCGCGGTATGCCGCAGATCCTTGTGCGTGACCATCCAGACTTCATAGGGCCGCGCCGACGTGCGCGCCGGCCACACGCGCACCAGCCCGTCGCGCTCCGCGATCGGCACCGGGAGTTCGGCGAGCCCGAGCCCGGCGCGCGCGGCCGCGCGCAGCATGAGATTCGAATTCAGCCCCGACACGATCCGCCCCGCGCGCACCGGCTCACCGACCACCGTCAGCGGGCTGCGCGCATTCAGATGCGGCAGGAAGCACACAAGGTCGTGCCCTTCGAAGCCGGTGCCGGGCGCCGGCTCGCCATGCCGCGCGAGATAGTCCTCTGACGCGTACAACGCCGTCGGCCATGCCGCGAGCCGGCGCATGAGCAGATCGGGATTGTCGGGCTTGATCGTGCGGATCGCGATGTCCGCCTCGCGCTTGGCCAGGTTCTCCACCTGCGTCGACGTGTTGAGCAGCACGCGCACGTCCGGATGCTCGTCGTGCAGGTTGCGCATCGCGCGCATCACGAATTCGAGCCCGATCGTATCGGTCGTCGTCACGCGCACGTCACCCGCGAGGCGCCGGTCGACGCCCTGGGTCTGCCGCACCAGATCGATCGCCGACTGTTCCATCTTCTCCACGTTGCGCAGCGCCACCTCGCCCACCGCGGTCGGCACGTACCCGGCCGACGTGCGCAGGAACAGCGTCGCCCCGAGCGCGCGCTCGAGCGCCGCGAGCCGCCTGCCGACCGTCGCCTGGTCGAGCCCGACCGCCCGCGCGGCGCCGCGCAGGCTGCGTTCGCGGTGGATCGCGAGAAAAATCCGTGCGTCGTCCCAGTTCAAGCGCCTTCTCCCGGTGTGATGCAAATTTGCATCTATGGTCGTGAAAATCGCTGCGCGAATTCATCAAGGCCCAAGCCTATACTTTTTTCACCGATCACTCACCTGTCTTTCCGAGGCAAACATGTCCGATACGCTCTCCCCCGTTCCCGCCGACATGGCGGCAGTCGAAATCACCCGCCCCGGCGGCCCTGAAGTCCTCGCGACCGCACGTCGCCCCGTGCCGCGGCCGAAAGCCGACGAAGTGCTGATCCGGGTTCACGCCGCCGGCGTGAATGGCCCGGACGTGCTGCAACGCAAGGGGCTCTACAACCCGCCGCCCGGCGCATCCGACATCCCGGGCCTGGAAATCGCGGGCGAAGTCGTCGCGACCGGCGAAGCCGTGCGCGACTTCGCGCCGGGCGACCGGGTCAGCGCGCTGGTGACGGGCGGCGGTTATGCGGAATACGCGGTCGCCCATCACCTCACGACGATGAAGCTGCCGCCCGGCCTCGACATGATCGAAGCCGCGGCGATGCCGGAAACGTTCCTGACGGTCTGGCTGAACCTGGTCCAGCGCGGGCGGCTGCAGGCGGGCGAATCGGTGCTGATCCACGGCGGCGCGTCGGGCATCGGCACCACCGCGACGATGATCGCGAAGGCGATGGGCGCGTCGACCGTCATCACGACGGTCGGCTCGGAAGCGCATCGCGCCGCGAGCCTGCGCCTCGGCGCGGATCATGCGGTGCATTACCAGGAAGAAGATTTCGTGGCCGAAGTCGACAGGATCACCGCCGGCAAGGGCGTGGACGTGATCCTCGACATCATCGCGGGCGACTACGTCGCGCGCAATTACCGGGCCGCGGCGATGAACGGGCGGATCCTGCAGGTCAGCGCGCTCGCCGGGCCGGCGAAGGAACTCGACGTGTGGCCGATGATGACCAAGCGCCTCACGCACATCGGCTCGACGCTGCGCTCGCGCACACCGGAGGAGAAAGGCGCACTCATCGCCGAACTCGAACGGCAACTGTGGCCGCACGTCGCGGCGGGCACGGTCAAGCCGCAGGTGTTCCGCACCTTCGCGCTCGACGACGCGCGCGGCGCGCACGTGCTGATCGACTCGGGCGAGCACGTCGGCAAGATCGTGCTGACGACGGCCGCGCACCGCGCGGCCTGACCGGGCACGACGCGTCAGTTCACGCTCGTGCGCTTCTCGACGAACCGCTTCACGTAATCGTCCGCCGGACGCGACAGGATGTCGTCCGGCGTGCCGACCTGCACGAGCGTGCCGTCACGCAGGATCGCGATCCGGTCGCCGATGCGCAGCGCCTCGTCGAGATCGTGCGTGATGAACACGATCGTCTTCGCAAGCGTCGCCTGCAGTTCGAGCAGCTGATCCTGCATCTCGGTGCGGATCAGCGGATCGAGCGCGGAGAACGCCTCGTCCATCAGCAGCACGTCGGTATCGGCCGCCAGCGCGCGCGCCAGCCCGACACGCTGTCGCATCCCGCCCGACAGCTCGTCCGGGTAATGATCGCCGTAACCGTCGAGCCCGACCTTCGTCAGCCAGTTGCGCGCGGCATCAGCCGCGTCGTGCCGCTTCTCGCCGCGCGTGCGCAGCGCATACGCGGCGTTGTCGAGCACGGTCTGGTGCGGCAGTAGCCCGAAGTTCTGGAACACCATGCTGACCTTGTAGCGGCGCAGCTCGCGCAGCCCGTGCGCGTCGAGCTTGATCACGTCGCTGCCGTCGATCACGATCTCGCCGGCCGTCGGCTCGATCAGCCGGTTGAAGTGCCGCACGAGCGTCGATTTCCCGGAGCCCGACAGCCCCATGATCACGAAGATCTCGCCCGACTCGATGCCGAGGCTCACGTCGTTGAGCCCGACGTTGCAGCCCGTTTCGGCCAGCACGTCGGCCTTGCGCCTGCCCGAACGCAGCAGGTCGAGCACGCGCGCATGCGCGGCCTGCGGCCCGAACAGCTTGTACACGTGTTTGACGTCGATGGTCGCCATGTCTGCCTCCGTTCCTATGCGCGCGACGATTGCGTCGCCTGATTCGAATCGACGCCCGCCGGCTGCGCCTTGCGCGGCAGCCGGTACGGCACGCGCGACGCGCCCTTCTGCCGGCGCTGCTGCGCGAGCCGGCGGCGCGCGCGCCGCTCCTGGCCGAAGCCCTGGCTGATCCGGTCGATCACGATCGCGAGGATCACGATCGCGAGGCCGGCCTGCGTGCCCTTGCCGACGTCGAGCGTCTGGATGCCCGCGAGCACGTCCTCGCCGAGCCCGCGCGAGCCGATCATCGACGCGATCACGACCATCGACAGCGCCATCATCGTCGTCTGGTTGATGCCGGCCATGATGCTCGGCCGCGCGAGCGGCAACTGCACGTTGACGAGCAGCTGCCAGCGCGTCGTGCCGAACGCACGCGCGGCCTCCGTCACGTCCGGATCGACCTGGCGGATGCCGAGATCGGTCAGGCGGATCAGCGGCGGCAGCGCATAGATGATCGTCGCGAGAATCGCGGGCACCTTGCCGAGCCCGAACAACATCAGCACCGGGATCAGGTACACGAAGCTCGGCAGCGTCTGCATCACGTCGAGCACGGGCAGCAGCATCCGCCGCAGCCACGCGCTGCGCGATGCGAGGATGCCGGCCGGCACGCCGATCGCGACCGACAGCACCGTCGCGACGAGCATCAGCGCGAGCGTCTGCATCAGCTTGTCCCACAGGCCGAAGCAGCCGATCGCGTAGAGCAGCAGCATGAAGAGCGCGCCGAGGCCGATGCGGCGCGTCGCATTCCACGCGATCGCGCCGACGACCAGCAGCACGAGCCACGGCGGCGCCACGCGCAGCGCGCCTTCGAGCGGCACGAGCAGGTAGCGCAGCACGAGCACGCTGAAGTGATGGAAGCTGTCGCCGTATTGCGCGACGAAAGTCTCGAGCGCGCCGTTCACCCAGTCGGCGATCGACAGGTGCAGAAAGAAGCCGTTCATGTTGATTCTCCGTCGCGCCGCGAAGGCGCGTGACGGCGGCGGCGGGCGCGGGCCCGCCGCCGCGCGCAGGTTACGCGCCCTTCAGGCTGCCGGCGATCTTCTGCGCGACGTCGGCCGGCACCCACTGCTTCCACATGTCCTGGCGGGTCTTCAGGAACTGCGTGGCCATCGCCGCGCCGTCGATCTTCTTCGTGGTCATCTCGAGGATCGTCTGGTTCAGGAAGTCCATCGGGAAACGCACCTTGCCGAATACGCCGACGAGATCGGGATTCGCGTCGGCGAACGGCTTCGACACGCCGACCGTCAGCCGCGACACCATGTACGACGACGCGCACTGGTGCGTGCTGCTCTCGTCGCGCAGCGTCTTCCAGCATGCGTCGTTATAGGCCGGCATCTTCAGCGCGGTGAATCTGTACTTCGCCATCAGCGCGGCCGGGCCCCAGTAATAGAACACGATCGGCGCGCCGCGCTGGTACGCGGACGCGATCGCCGCGTCGAGCGCCGCGCCGGTGCCCGGATGGAAGTTCGTGTACGACTGGTCGAGCTTCAGCACCTTCAGCAGACGCGTGTTCACACGCTCGCAGTCCCAGCCCGTCGGGCAGTTCAGGAAGCGGCCCTTGTCCGGCTCCTCCTCGTCGGCGAACACCTGCCTGAACTTCGGCAGATCGTCGACCGACACGAGCCCGGGCGCGACCGGCTTGATGTTGCGCGCCGGATCGCCCTTCACCACGTAGTCGGGCACGAACCAGCCTTCGGTCGTGCCGCCCGGCAGCGTGTCGCCGATCAGCTTCACGGCGCCCGACGAGACAGCCTTCGCGGTGATCTCGCTGCGGCCCGTCCACTGCTCGGCCCAGATCTGCAGGTCGTTGCGCGCGAGCGCCGTTTCGGTGGCGGCCGTGCTGCCCGGCACGACGTCCGTCTTGCAGCCGTAGCCCTTCTCCATGATCTGCCGCAGCACTTCGGTCGCGAACGACCCGCTCTCCCACGTGATGCCCGCGAAATGGACCGTCTTGCCGTCGGCGCACGCGCCGCCCGCCGCGTGGGCCGCGGGCGCGGACAGGATCGCCGCGGCGGCGAGAAGGACCGTTTTCAGTCGTCGAATCTGCATGGTGGGTCGTCTCCAAATCGAATCTGTTGTTTGTGCGTCGCGGCATGCGCGGCGACCGGCGAATCGTGCATCCGGCCACGTCCGGTCAGCCTGCATGTTTCAGCCGCCAATATGTTTAGGGAAACGAGTAATTCCGATCATCGCTATCGGCAGCGCCAATCGATCTTTTGGCGCCCCGCCAGGCCCGCCCGGCGGGCCTCCCGGCCGATCTCCCGCACCTGCGCACGGCCCCGGCCAGGCTGCGTCGCGCCCCGTCCGGCGAGGGCGCGACCGGCGTTGGCGCGCGGCGCCGCGCACACGGTTTCGACTGTCGAAACGGCCGGTCGCGACCCCATCGGCGAACCCGATCCCATCCATCGAAATTACTCGCTTCCGGTTCCTCTTCGGCTTGGGAAGAATGCGCGGTGTCATCGGAGGAGACACGACCCGGCACAGCCGGTCGCCGCGCCGCCGCGCATCGCGCGTTTCCGGCGCCGCGCGCGCTGCGCCGGAAACGCCCCGGATGACGGGGCGCGCCTCACCGGTCGCGCCCACGACAACCGATACAAGAAGCTGGATATCCCGGAGATCTCTCAATGAAAAAGACCCTGACGGCGCTCGCCGTAACGGCAACCTTCGCTGCCCCCGTGTTCGCGCAAAGCAGCGTCACGCTGTACGGCGTGATCGACGAAGGCCTGAACTACACGAACAACGTCGGCACCGGCCACGTCTACGAGATGGCAAGCGGCTACGCGCAGGGCAGCCGCTGGGGCCTGAAGGGCAGCGAGGATCTGGGCGGCGGCATGAAGGCGATCTTCCAGCTCGAAAACGGCTTCGACGTGAACTCCGGCCGGCTCAACCAGGGCGGCCGCATGTTCGGCCGCCAGGCGTACGTCGGCCTGAGCCAGACGCAGTACGGCACGCTGACGTTCGGCCGCCAGTACGACTCCGTCGTCGACTATCTCGCGCCGACCACGGCCAACGGCAACTGGGGCGGCTACCTGCTCGCGCACCCGTTCGACAACGACAACACCGACAACTCGTTCCGCCTCGACAACACGGTGAAGTACGCGAGCCCGAACTTCGGCGGCTTCCAGTTCGGCGGCGCATACAGCTTCAGCAACAGCACGAACTTCTCGGACAACCGCGCGTACAGCTTCGGCGCGCAATACCAGAACAACGGCCTGCTGATCGGCGCCGCGTACCTGCAGGCGAACCGCCCGGGCAACGGCTCGGCCGGCGCGATCACCGCGAACGACGCGAGCTACATCGCGGAGCGCATGCGCGTGTTCGGCGCGGGCATCAACTACACGTTCGGGCCCGCGACGCTCGGCTTCGCGTACACGAACTCGAACTACAAGAACCCGACCGGCAACGGCTACCTCGGCACGCCGGGCGCGATCATCGCACCGGGCGCGACGGTCAGCGCGATCAAGTACCAGAACTTCGAGGTCAACGGTTCGTACCAGATCACGCCGGCGTTCATGGTCGGCGCGCAGTACGTGCTGTCGCTCGAGAAGTACGACGCGTCGACCGGCGACGCGAAACCGAAGATCCACTCGGTCGGGCTGATGGCCGACTACAACCTGTCGAAGCGCACCGACGTGTACGTGCAGGCCGCGTACCAACACATCGCCGGCGACAAGACGAACTCGATCCTCGACAACGCGTTCATCCCCGGCACCGACGCGCCGTCGTCGACGTCGAACCAGGTGGCCGTGCGTCTCGCGCTGCGCCACAAGTTCTGACGCAACCCGGTTCTCCGTTCTTCACGCGACACCCGCGCCGGTCGGCCCGAGGTGTCTTCACCCGCCCGCACGCGCCAGCCTGCCGGCGGGTTTTTTCATGCGCGCTGCAACGCGCGTGACCGACCGATGACGCCGGAACGGGCAACGGGCGCGCAATCGTCCCGTCAACCGTGACAGGTCAACGGACGACGATCCGTCGATACACTATGGGCCTGCGCAACGGCCGCCATCCCCGCTTTCCTCGATGCCGGCCGTCGCCTTCATTACGCACGGCCCGCCGCCTTTCGCCCGCGCCGTGCGCCTGCCGCCCCCCAAGGAGTGTCACTTGAAGCACTGTCGCCGCGCGCTGTTCACCCTCGCCGCCGGCCTTCTGGCCAGCGCGACTTCCGATGCCCGCCCGGTCTGCACCGTCGTCGCCGACGCCGCCACCGGCCAGGTGCTCGTGCAGCAAGGCGACTGCACGACCCGCGTCACGCCCGCGTCGACGTTCAAGATCGCCATCAGCCTGATGGGCTTCGATGCGGGCGTCCTGAAGGACGCGCACACACCGACGCTCGATTTCCACACCGGCTATCCCGACTGGGGCGGCGCGCCGTGGCGCGAGCCGACCGATCCGGCGCGCTGGATGAAGCTGTCGGTGTTCTGGTACTCGCAGCAGGTCACCCAGGCGCTCGGGCAGGCGCGCTTCCAGCAGTACACGACCGCGTTCGGCTACGGCAACGCGGACGCCACCAGTCAGGTGGGTGAACTGAACGGCGTGATGGGCGCATGGGTCAACGCGTCGCTGCGCATCTCGCCGCTCGAACAGGTCGGCTTCATGCGCAAGATCGCGAACCGGACGCTGCCCGTCAGCGCGCACGCGTACGACATGACCGAGCGCATCACGCTGATCGACACGCAGCCCGGCGGCTGGATCGTGCACGGCAAGACGGGCACCGGGTCGCCGGGGCGCAAGTACGACGCGTCGCATGCGTACGGCTGGTTCGTCGGCTGGGCGGCCAAAGGGCCGCGCACGCTCGCGTTCGCGTACCTGATACAGGACGACGAGCGGCAGACGCCGAACGCCGGCCTGCGCGCACGCGACACGTTCCTGGCGACGCTGCCCGCCCTCGCCGAACCGGGCAGGCCGCAATGAGCGCCGGCCCGCGCAACGCGCGGATCGACCTGCTGCGCGGCGTGTCGATCGTGCTCGTCCTGCTGCATCACTTCAACATCCCCTACTCGCTGCGTGAGACGTCGCTCGCGCGCGTATTCGGCTGGGAAACGGTGCATGCGGTGGTGCGCAACGGCAACTACGGCGTGACGATGTTCTTCGCGATCTCGGGCTACCTGATCACGTCGAATGCGCGGCACCGCTGGGGCAACCTCGGCGCGGTCGACGTGCGCGCGTTCTACGTGTCGCGCGTCGCGCGCATCGTCCCGTGCCTGCTCCTGCTGCTCGCGCTCGTCAACGGCCTCGCGGCGGCCGGCGTGCCGATCTTCCGGAACCACGCGCCGGAGGGCGTCGCCGTGTCGTTCTGGCTCGTGAATCTCGCGTCGCTGACGTTCTGGATGAACGTGCTGATCGGCGCATACGGGTGGGTCAACTACGCGCTCGGCGTGCTGTGGTCGCTGTCGGTCGAAGAGGTTTTCTACCTGTCGTTTCCGCTGCTGTGCATCGCACTGCGCCGCGATGCGCGGCTGGTCGCGTTCTGGGTGGCCGTCGCCGCGATCGGGCCCGTGTACCGCTTCACGCACGCCGGCGACGAAGGCGGGTTCCTCTATGCGTACTTCGCGTCGTTCGACGGAATCGCGATCGGCTGCTGCACCGCGTTGCTGGCCGAGCGCAAAAGCTGGCAGCGGCTCGCCGCGCCGCTCGTGCAGGGGCTCGTCGCAGCGGCGATGGCCGCGCTGTATCTGGCCTGGCCGATCGCGGAAAGCCACGTCGCCGGCGTCACCGCGATGGCGCTCGGCACGGCCGTGCTGCTGATCGGCGCGCACGTCAACGGCACGCGCGCGCAGGGCCGCCTGCTCGCGCCGTTGCGCCGGGCCGGCACGCTGAGCTACGAGCTGTACCTGTTTCACCTGATCGTGCTCGGCGGGCTGCGCACGTTCTGGCCGCCGTCGGCCACGCACGGCGACACCCGGCTGCTGTTGCTGATCGCGTATCTGGCGTTGTCGGCGGTGCTGAGCGCGGCGATCGCGCGCGGCTATGCGACACCGCTCGACCGCTTCATCAAGCGGGTCGCGTCGCGGCCGTCAACGCGCGTGCCGGACGGCGCGCGGTTCTAGCGGATCGTCGGCCGCCCCTGCCGGGCGACACGACTTCGGAAAGAGAAGAAAGCGGCCAGCGCCCGGCCGTATCGCGATGGCGATACCGGCCGGCCTGACCGCAAGCCCAGCGTACGCATCGTACGATCGACCGGGCGACAGAAGCCGTCGGATAATCGGTAGCGTGTGGCCGCCCGCCGGTCAATCCAGATAGTCGGCGTATTCCTTGCGCGCGTAGCGGGCGAGCGTCGTCCACGGCGGCGGCTCGCGCCGCGCGGCCGGCGCCGGTGTCAACGTCAGCTTGCGCACGACGCGGCCGTCGGCACTCCGGTATTCGACCGACAGCGGCGCCTGCAGCGTCTCGCTCCACAGGATCCGGTTCACGCCGCGCGCGCCGGGCGTATCGACCGCCTGCTCGTACCAGAGGGTGCCGGGCGCGTCGCCGCGCTTCGCGACCGCGAGCCACTTCAGCTGCGACGGCGGCGTGACGTAGTACGCGTTGTCCCATGAGCCGTCGAAGCCCGTGGTTTCGTACTCGGCCGGCGGCACGCTGACGACCGTCCGGTTCGCCGCATCGACGTACTCGATGCGGGCCGTCTTGCCGTCGTAAGTCACATGCCGTGCAGCCGCCTGGAAGTTGAAATGCCTGTGGCCCGCGTGGGCGGCCGCCGGCTGCACGCCGGCGCGGCGGCCCGGGCCTGCATCGTGGTCATGATCGTCGCCCTGACCGCCGCCGGCCGCCGCGGCGGGCAGCACGCGTTCGACCCACACGTGCCCGTCGCGCCGCACCATCCGTTCGCGATACAGCGTCGTGCGCGTCACGCCGTCGGCCGTCACCGTGCGGCTCTCGTGCAGCAGCACGGCGTCGAGATCGGCCGCTGCACAAGCCGGCAGTGCAACCATCCCGCAGGCGAGCGCACAGAGGATCTCGCGTTTCATCGCACGCTCCTGTTCATCGTGCCATCTCCCGCCTCAGAAACCGAACGCCGAGCGCACGAGACCGAACACCTTCGTGTTGTCGATCGTGCCCTTGAACGCCTTCGCATCGGCGCCGTCGGCGAACAGCATCACGTCGCCGCCGCCGTGCGTTTCCGAACCCGCGCTGCCCATCCGCACGCCGACTTCCTGCAGATACGCATCGTTCGTCGCGGTGGCCGAATCGACCGACGCGCGCACGTTCGGCCGGTTCGCGCCGTTGCCGAACACCAGCGTCGTGTAGGTATTGCCGTCGGCGTCCTTGCTCGGCTGGCCGTCGCGATAGTTGCGGCTGATGTCGAGAATCGGGTTGCCGCGCTTCGAATAGCCGTTGATCGTCATCGTGTGGTCGTGGTCGGCCGTCACGACGATCAGCGTGTTCGACAGGTCGACCTTCGACAGCGCGACGCGGATCGCTTCGTCGAATGCCGCCGTGTCCTCGAGCGCGCGCTTTGCGTTGGTGCCGTGCAGCGCGTGATCGATCCGGCCGCCTTCGACCATCAGGAAATAGCCGTTCGAATGCTTCGACAGCACGTCGATCGCCTTCGACGTCATCTCGGCAAGGCTCGGCTGCGACGGCCCTTCGCCCTTGCCCGCGACGCGGTCCAGTTCGTACTCGAGATGGCTCGTCGAACTGAACAAGCCGACCAGCTTGCCGTTGCCGGCCTGCGCGAGCTGATCCTTCGTCGCGACGACCGTGTAGCCCTTCGCCTTCATCTCGTTGAGCAAGTTGCGCCCGTCCGCGCGGCCGCGCCTGTTGGCCACCGGATCGAACGGCGTCCAGTGGTTGCGGCCGCCGCCCATCAGCACGTCGACGCCGTCACCGAGCGCCGCGTTGTAGCCCGCGCCGCCCGGCGCCGCCTGCGCGGCGATATCGTATTGCGCGTCGCGATGGCAGATGTGCGAATAGGTCGCGGCAGGCGTCGCGTGCGTGAGCTCGGTCGTCGTGATCGCGCCGACCGCCTTGCCGCGCGCCTTCGCCAGCTCCAGCAGCGTCGCGACCGGCTGGCCGTTGCCCGGCGCGCAGTTGTTGACCGTCTTGTTGCCGTTCGCGTCGTTGCCCGGTGCAACCGCGCGCGTGTCGGACGACATCGACAGCACTTCGTTGTTCATCTTCACGCCGGTCATGTAAGCGGCCATCGACGGCGCGCTGTCGGTCGTCTGCGCGTCGTTCGAGAAGGTCTTGACGCGCGCGGTGCGCGCCAGCTTCTCCATCGTCAGTTGTCCCGACTCACCGACCTTGTAGATCCGGCTCGCCGTCACGGTCGTCGGCCCCATGCCGTCGCCGAGAAAGAAAATCACGTTCTTCGCCTGGCCGGCGGCCTGCGCCGCGCCGCATGCGAAACCCGCGACGGCCAGCGCCGCCGCGATGCACTTGATGGTCGACATCCTGTATTCCCCTGTACCCGTATGGTCGGCGCTCACAGCTGCACCGCGTTGCGCACCAGCTCGAAAACCTTGTTGTTCTCGATCACGCCGTGGAACGCATCCGCGCCGCGGCCGATCGCACCGAGGAACACATCGGTGCCGCCGTGCGTCTCGTTGCCCTTGTCCATTCGCACGACCGCCTCCTGGCGATAGTCGTCGGCGCCCGTCACCGCGTCGGTGAGCGCGGTGCCCGCGCGGCTGCCCTGCACGCGGTTCTCGCCGTTGCCGAAGCCGATGATCGTGTACGGCGCGCCGTCCGCGTCCTTCGCGACCGCGCCCGTCTGGTAGTTGCGCAGCACGCCCAGCACGCCGGCCTTGCCCGCCTCGGTCTTGCCGGTGCGCGCCGCATAACCGTTCAGCACCAGCGTGTGGTCGTGGTCGGCCGTGACGACGATCAGCGTGTTCTTCAGGTCGGGATCGGTCTTGCGCACCTTGTCGAGCGTGGCCTTGATCGCGTTGTCGAACGCGACCGTGTCCTGCAGCGCGCGCTTCGCATTGGTGTCGTGCAGCGCGTGGTCGATCCGGCCGCCTTCGACCATCAGGAAATAACCGTTCGGATTCTTCTGCAGCACGTCGAGCGCGCGCGTCGCCATGTCGGTGAGGCTCGGCTCCTTCGTCGCGCCGCGATCGAGGTCGTAGCTCATGTGGCTCGACGAGAACAGGCCGACCAGCTTGCCGCTCTTCGTCGCATCGGCGGCCAGCAGGTCGTCGCGGTTCTGCGCGAACGCATAACCCTTCGCCTTCAGCTCGTTGACGAGGTTGCGGCCGTCGGTGCGCTTGCCGCCGCCGTCCTTCGGCACGAAGAATTGCGTGCCGCCGCCGAGCACGACGTCGACGCCGTCGCCCAGCGCGCCGTTGTAGCCCGCGCCGCCCGGCACGAGCTGCGCCGCGATGTCGTTCTCGGCGTCGCGATGGCACACGTGCGCGTAGGTCGCGGCGGGTGTCGCGTGCGTGACGCGCGTGGTCGTCACGACACCGGTGGCCATGCCCTTCGCCTTCGCGATCTCCAGCAGCGTCGTCGCCGATTTGCCGTTGTTCGCGCCGCAATTGCCGGTCAGGCTCGCGCTCGGTTCGATCGCCTTCGTGTCGGGCGACATCGAGATCACTTCGTTGTTGGTCTTCACGCCGGTCATGTACGCCGACATCGACGGCGCGCTGTCCGTCACCTGCGCATCGTTCGAATAGGTCTTCACGAACGCGGTTTCCGGCAGCGTATCGATCGTGAGCGCGCCATCTTCACCGACGCCGTAGATGCGTGCGGCCGTCAGCGTCGTCATCCCCATGCCGTCGCCGAGGAAGAAGATCACGTTGCGCGCGGCCGTCTGAACGGGCGGCTGGGTGGGCGACGTGCTGGTCGGGCCGTCGTCGCTGCCGCATCCGGCGAGCGCAAAGGCGCCCGCGCACAGCAGCGCCGCCGTTTTGATTCGATTCATGGTGCCGGTTCTCCCCGCCGTTGATGCTTTCGAAATGAAAGGCGATGGTAGGAACCGGATGTGACGTCAATGTGAATGGAAACTGGAAGGTAGCGAATGAATGATGAAAGGAAGCAGCGAGGCGCCACCGCCGGGCGCCGCGCGTGCTGCGGCGTCATTCCGCGTGTTCGGCGGCAATGTTGCGCACGGTCACGATGCGCGCAGGCGGAATGTTCGCCCAGACGATCCGGCTGCCGCAGGCGACAAATGCCGGATCGCCCAGCGGATGCCGCCCGGGCGGCCGCAGGTCGTACGTGAACTGGATCATCACGCCGTCGGCCGACAGCACGCGATGGCACTGGCCGACGATCGCCGTCACGTCCTGGCGCGGCAGCGTGCGCAGCGGCAGGCACGACACGATCGCGTCGACGCGCGCGTCGGGCGGCAGCAGGCGTTCGAGCTGCCGCGCGTCGCCCGACACGATCGAGATGCCCGGAAAACGTCGCCGCAGATGCTGGACGAACGCCGGCGAACGCTCGACCACGACGAGCCGCCGCGGCGCGACGCCGCGTTCGAGCAAGGCCGCGGTGATCGCGCCGGTGCCGCCGCCGAGCTCGACGACCAGCCCGTCGCCGTCCGGCACCGCGTCGGCCATCTCGCGCGCCAGCTGCCGCGAACTCGGGCACAACGCGCCCACTGCGGCCGGACGGCCGACCCACTCGCGCACGAACAGTGCCGAGACACGCCACGCGTTCGGCCAGATCATCGGCAGCCCTTGAGCGATTGCGCCGTCGGCAACGACGCGCCGAAGACTTCATGGAACAGGGCTACGGCGACACGGGGCTTCGGCATGCGCATCCTCCTGGACGAATCGGTCCGTCGCGGGAAGCGCGACGATCAAATCGATTCTAGGAAACGCAAACTTAAGGCGACGTGAAGATTGACCCTGATTCCCCTGATCAATTCGTACCGGATCAACGGCCGACGCCCGCCCCGTGCGCGGCGCGTCTCACCGCAGGTTGGTTCTCGCCAGCTCGACGATCTCGTCGCCGCGCCCGCTGAGGATCGCGCGCAGCATGAACAGGCTGAAGCCCTTCGCATGCGCGAGTTCGATCTTCGGCGGCATCGCGAGCTCGTACTTCGACGTGACGACGTCGACGACGGCCGGCCCGTCATGCGCGAACGCCGTGCGCAGCGCTTCCTCGACGTTCTCCGAGTGCTCGACCCGCACGCTGAAGATGCCCGCACCCTTCGCGATCGCCGCGAAATCGGTCGGGCTCAGGTCGACGTTCGTATCCAGATAGCCGGCCGCCTTCAGCTCCATCGACACGAAGCCGAGCAGGCTGTTGTTGTACACGACGATCTTGACCGGCAGCTTGAGCTGGCGTGCGGTGAGCAGGTCGCCGAGCAGCATCGACAGGCCGCCGTCGCCGGACAGCGACACCACCTGCCGCCCCGGATGCGCGCCCTGCGCACCGAGCGCCTGCGGCATCGCATTCGCCATCGAGCCGTGATTGAACGAACCGTGCAGCTGCCGCTTGCCGTTCATCGTCAGGTAGCGCGCGGCCCACAGCGTCGGCGTGCCGACGTCGGCCGTGAAGATCGCGTCCTCCGCCGCGACTTCGTCGACGATCTTCGTCAGGTATTGCGGATGAATCGCGCGGCCCGGCGGCTCGGCCACCGCGAGATCGTCGAGCCCCTTGCGCGCGGCCGCGTAGTGCTTCAGCGCATTCTCGAGGAAACGCCGCTGCGTCTTGCGCGTCAGGCGCGGCAGCAGCGCCGCGATCGTTTCCTTCACGGTGCCGACGAGACCCAGCGCGAGCGGTGCACGATGGCCGAGCTGCGAGCCTTTCCAGTCGATCTGCACGACCTTCGCGTTCGACGGATAGAACGGCCGGTACGGGAAATCCGTGCCGAGCATCAGCAGCGTGTCGCACGACTCCATCGCGTGATAGCCCGAGCTGAAGCCGATCAGCCCCGTCATCCCGACGTCGAACGGGTTGTCCCATTCGACGAACTGCTTGCCGCGCAGCGCATGCACGACCGGCGCGCCGAGCGTGTCGGCCAGCGCGACCACCTCGTCGTGCGCGCCCTGCGTGCCGCTGCCGCACAGCAGCGTGACCGCGTCGGACGCGTTGAGCAGCGCCGCGAGCCGATCGAGATCGGCGTCGGCCGGCAGGATCGACGGCGGCGCCGATTCGCTCCAGGCCGGCGCTTCGTCCGGGCCGTCGCCCAGCGCGATGTCGCCCGGCAGCACGATCACCGCGACGCCGCGCTCGTCGATCGCGGTGCGCATCGCGCGCGCGAGCACGCGCGGGAACTGCGATGCGTTCGTCACGAGTTCCGCGAAGTGGCTGCACTCGCGGAACAGCTCCTGCGGATGCGTTTCCTGGAAGTAGCCGAGGCCGATCTCGGTCGACGGGATGTGCGCGGCAATCGCGAGCACCGGCTGATGATTGCGGTGGCAGTCGTAGAGGCCGTTGATCAGGTGCAGGTTGCCGGGGCCGCAACTGCCCGCGCACACCGCGAGCCGCCCGGTCGACGCGGCATCCGCGCCGGCCGCGAACGCGGCGCTTTCCTCGTGCCGCGTATGCATCCAGCGGATCGAGCCGATCTGGCTCAAGCTGAACGACAGGCCGTTCAGGCTGTCGCCCGTCACGCCCCAGATACGCTCGACGCCCGCTGCCGCCAGCGTCTTCGCCAGGTATTCCGCCATCGTCTGTCTAGCCATCATGCCCTCGCTCGTTGATCGGTCGTCACACGATTGATCCGACAACGGCAGCCGCCGTTGCCGCTGACGGGACGAGCATACGCGATCGTGCCGCGCGGCGTCGTGACGATGCAAGCGCCCTGCACGCCGCTGCGGCAGCGATCCGTCGCGCCGCACGCGGCGCCTTTCGACGGTGTCGGGCAATCGTCGGCGCTTTGTCATGGTTCCGATTGCAGTCGGAAACCGCGCAGGGGCGCCTGCGGCTCCCCGCTCAGCTCCAGTCGGATGCCGCCTCGTCCGGATCGACGAGCGTCAGTCCGGACGCCGGCAACGGCAGCGCGGTCTTGTAGCGCACCTGCTTCAGCGCGAAGCTCGACCGGATGTTCGATACGCCGGGGATCGTCGTCAGGCGCTCGATGATGAAACGCTCGAGCGTGCGCATGTCGGGCATCACGACGCGCAGCAGGTAGTCGGCGTCGCCCGACATCAGGTAGCACTCCATCACCTCGGGCCGCTGCGAGATCGCTTCCTCGAAGCGCTGCAGCGCGTCCTCGACCTGCTTTTCGAGGCTGACCTGGATGAACACGTTGATCCGCAGCCCGAGCGGCTCGGGGTCGAGCAGCGTGACCTGCTGCCGGAACAGCCCGAGCTTCTCCAGCGCGCGCACGCGGTTGAAGCACGGCGTGGCCGACAGGTTCACCGCACGCGCGAGTTCCGCGTTCGTGATCCGCGCGTTCTGCTGCAGCTGGTTCAGGATGCCGATGTCGATGCGGTCGAGCCGCCGCGGGTTTGAACTCATGGTCGAAATATTCCGGAAGAGTGGCCACAACCGGAATATTTACACTATCGGCGAGCGAAATCCCAATGAAATCAGACGCATATTTTGCAGATCGGCGGGTAGCATGATCCGACCGATTGCCACTGATGCGCGCCGCTTCGAACCGGCGCGCGGGAGACCTGCGATGACGGACCTGTCGAACGGTATCGATGCCACGCGGCGCGCGGGCGCCGCTCACGCCGACGCCGACCCTGAAGAAACCGCCGAATGGCTGGAGGCGCTCGACGCCGTCGTCGCGCACGTCGGCAAGGAGCGCGCCCAATACCTGCTCGGCCGGCTCGCCGCGCATGCGCACACCCGCGGGCTCGCGGCGCCGCGCGGCCCGGTCACGCCGTACGTGAACACGATCGCCGCGCACGAGCAGCCGCCCTATCCGGGCGACGCCGATCTCGAGGAACGGCTGTCCGCGGCACTGCGCTGGAACGCGCTCGCGATGGTCGTGCGCGCGAACCGGGCGTACGGCGAGCTCGGCGGCCACATCGCGAGCTACGCGTCGGCATCCGACCTGTTCGAAGTCGGCTTCAACCACTTCTTCCGCGCGGCACCGGCCGGCGCGGGCCATGAAAGCGGCCCCGGCGGCGATCTCGTGTACTTCCAGCCGCATTCGTCGCCGGGCGTCTACGCACGTGCGTATCTCGAAGGCTTTCTCGGCGAAGACCATCTCACGCACTATCGCCGTGAAATCGCCGGGCCCGGGCTGTGTTCGTATCCGCACCCGTGGCTGATGCCCGACTTCTGGCAGTTCCCGACCGGCTCGATGGGCATCGGCCCGATCAACGCGATCTACCAGGCGCGCTTCATGCGCTACCTGCAGCATCGCGGGCTCGCGAACACCGCCGGCCGCACCGTGTGGGGCTTCTTCGGCGACGGCGAGATGGACGAGCCCGAATCGCTCGGCGCGCTGTCGCTCGCCGCCCGCGAGGGGCTCGACAACCTCGTGTTCGTGATCAACTGCAACCTGCAGCGGCTCGACGGCCCGGTGCGCGGCAACGGCCGCGTGATCGACGAACTCGAGGCGCTGTTCGCCGGCGCCGGCTGGAACACGATCAAGGTGCTGTGGGGTTCCGACTGGGATCCGCTGTTCGCACGCGATCACGCGGGCGCACTCGCGCGCGCGTTCGCCGATACCGTCGACGGCCAGTTCCAGACCTTCTCCGCGAACGACGGCGCGTATAACCGTGCGCGCTTCTTCAGCCGCGACCCGGCGCTCGAGGCGCTTGCCGCGCAGCTCACCGACGCCGAAATCGACCGCCTGCGCCGCGGCGGCCACGACGCACGCAAGCTGCACGCCGCATATGCGCGCGCACTCGCCCATCGCGGCCAGCCGACCGTGATCCTCGCGAAGACGATGAAGGGTTACGGGATGGGTTCGGCCGGCCAGGGCCGGATGACGACCCACCAGCAGAAGAAACTCGACGTCGACGACCTGAAGGCGTTCCGCGACCGCTTCCGGTTGCCGCTGTCGGACGGCGACGTCGAGCAGCTGAAGTTTTACAAGCCAGCGGAAGACAGCCCGGAAATGCGTTACCTGCATGCCCGCCGGGCTGCCCTGGGAGGCTATCTGCCCAGAAGGCGGATGGCGGCATCGAAGGGGCTGACCGCCCCTTCGATGCCGGCCTGGGGTGCGTTCGCGCTGGATGCGGCCGGCCGCGAGATGTCGACGACGATGGCACTCGTGCGCATGCTTGCCGCGTTGATCAAGGATCGCGAGCTCGGCCCGCGCATCGTGCCGATAGTGGCCGACGAAGCACGCACGTTCGGCATGGCGAGCCTGTTCCGGCAGGTCGGCATCTACTCGCCGCTCGGCCAGCGCTACGAACCCGAGGATCTCGGCTCGATGCTCTACTACCGCGAGGACACGCGCGGGCAGATTCTCGAGGAAGGGATTTCGGAAGCCGGCGCGGTGTCGTCGTGGATCGCCGCGGCGACGTCGTACAGCGTGCACGACCTGCCGATGCTGCCGTTCTACATCTACTACTCGATGTTCGGTTTCCAGCGCATCGGCGACCTGATCTGGGCGGCTGCCGACCAGCGCTCGCGCGGCTTCCTCGTCGGCGCGACGTCGGGCCGCACGACGCTCGGCGGCGAGGGCCTGCAGCACCAGGACGGCAGCAGCCATCTCGCGGCGTCGACGATTCCGAACTGCCGCGCGTACGACCCGGCGTTCGCGTACGAAGTCGCGACGATCGTCGATGCCGGCATGCGCGAGATGGTCGAGCAGCAGCGCGACGTGTTCTATTACGTGACCGTCATGAACGAGAACTACGCGCAGCCGTCGATGCCCGGCGACGATCCGGCCGCGCGTCGCGAAGGCATCCTGAAGGGCATGCACCGGCTGCCGGCCGAGTCGAACGCGACCGCGCGCGTGCAGTTGCTCGGCGCGGGTGCGATTCTCGGCGAAGTGCTCGCCGCGCAGCGGATGCTGAAGGACGACTGGGGGATCGATGCGGCTGTCTGGAGCGTCACGAGCTTCAGCGAATTGCAGCGCGACGGGATGGAAGCCGAACGGCTGTCACGGCTCGGCGACGGCCCGGCATCGTCGTATGTCACGCGGATGCTCGAAGGCACGCACGGCCCGGTGGTCGCCGCGACCGACTACGTGCGCTCGGTGCCCGAGTTGATCCGCGCCTACGTGCCGCGCCGCTACGTGACGCTCGGCACCGACGGGTTCGGGCGCAGCGACACGCGCGATGCGCTGCGCGCGTTCTTCGAGGTCGATCGCGCGAGCATCGTGCTCGCCGCGCTGAAAGCGCTGGCCGATGACGGGGAACTCGATGCGGCTATCGTGCGAGACGCACGCGAGCGTCTCGGCAAGACCTCGCCTCCAGGCGTCGCGCCGTGGCAGCGCTGACCGAGTGACGCGACCGGGCTGCAGCCGACGACGATTCGTCGACCAAAGCAATTCTTTGATCAACCAAACAGGCGGGGATCCGGCACGAACGCTTCTTTGCCGATCACTTTCACACTTGAAGCAAAATCCGCATGCAGCGGGTTCAGCAGCAAGTTGAAATCGGTCGGGCAAACGTGTGGTTGCTGCCATGGCGACTCCCAAATGGGTTGATTCAAATTCCCATTTGATACTCCCAATCGGGAGTTTTCAATCGACCAAACGGCATATCCGTCACCAACGGGAATCGACGGCGCTCCGCGCTACACCGGCAACGCGTGCGTCGACAGAATCTCCTTGAGCACCATGAACGAGCGCACCTGCCGCACGCCGGGCAGGTACAGCAACTGTTCGGCATGCAACCGGTTGAAGCTCTCGTTGTCGCGCGTGCGGACCAGCATGAAGTAGTCGAATTCGCCCGTCACGACGTGGCACTCGACACACCCCGACACTTTCTGTGCGGCCTTCTCGAATTCGGCGAACGCCTCCGGCGTCGAGCGATCCAGCACGAAGCCGATCACGACCAGCATCCCGGCACCCAGCGGCTTCGGGTCGAGCAACGCGACGATGCCGCGAATCAATCCCATCTCCTTCAACCGCTCGACGCGCCGCAGACACGCCGGCGCGCTCAGCTTCACCTTCGCGGCGAGGCTCACGTTCGAAATCGACGCATCCTGCTGCAACTGCCGCAGGATCGCCCGGTCGATGCGATCGAGCGCCGGCGCGGCGTCGGCCGGGGATGTGCTGCCGCGATCTAATTTCATTGCGTCTCCCATCCGTTTCACGAATCAAAATTATCTCGACTATCCATATCTCATCGATAACGTAGGTCGTCGCCATTTATTTCGCAAGCTCATTTCGCACCGTCCTGCCTATCATTTTTCCATCGGGACACGACGTGCGAGCAGCACCCGACCGATCCGGTTTCCTGCCCACCTTCCCTCGGAGCTTGTCGATGAACCTGCAACGTTTCCCCCGTTATCCGCTCACGTTCGGCCCGACCCCGATCCAGCCGCTCAAGCGCCTGAGCGCGCATCTCGGCGGCAAGGTCGAGCTGTATGCGAAGCGCGAGGACTGCAACAGCGGCCTCGCATTCGGCGGCAACAAGACGCGCAAGCTCGAATACCTCGTGCCCGACGCGCTCGCGCAAGGTGCCGACACGCTCGTGTCGATCGGCGGCGTGCAGTCGAACCAGACGCGCCAGGTCGCGGCCGTCGCCGCGCATCTCGGGATGAAGTGCGTGCTCGTGCAAGAGCACTGGGTCAACTATGAAGACCCTGTGTACGACCGCGTCGGCAACATCCAGCTGTCGCGGATGATGGGTGCCGACGTGCGGCTCGTCGCCGACGGTTTCGACATCGGCATTCGCCGCAGTTGGGAAGAAGCGATGGAGAGCGTCCGGCAGTCGGGCGGCAAGCCGTATCCGATACCGGCCGGGTGTTCCGAGCATCCGCTCGGCGGGCTCGGGTTCGTGGGCTTCGCGGAAGAAGTGCGGGAACAGGAAGCGCAGCTCGGCTTCAAGTTCGATTACATCGTGGTCTGCTCGGTCACGGGCAGCACGCAGGCGGGGATGGTCGTCGGCTTCGCGGCCGACGGACGCGCGGATCGCGTGATCGGCATCGACGCGTCGGCGACGCCCGAGCGCACGCACGAGCAGATCACCCGGATCGCACGGAACACGGCCGAGCTGGTCGGGCTGGGGCGCGATATCGAAACGAAGGACGTGGTGCTCGACACGCGCTATGCCGGGCCGGAATACGGACTCCCGAACGATGGCACGCTGGAGGCGATTCGTCTGTGCGCGCGGCTGGAAGGCATGCTGACCGATCCCGTCTATGAAGGGAAATCGATGCACGGGATGATCGACAAGGTGCGGCGCGGGGAATTCGAGCCGGGGTCGAAGGTGCTGTATGCGCACCTTGGCGGGGTGCCGGCGTTGAGTGCTTACGCGGAGATCTTCCGCAACGGCTGATGGGTATCCGAAGTCGATCCGGCGCGCGATGGGCCAATTCCACGCAATGATGCAGCCGCCTCCGGCATCCGCCGGCGGCGCAGTCATGCCGGATAACCGGTTGTCGAGCGCCGTGCCGTTCTGCGCGGCGGCCTGTCGGCCTGTCGGACCATCGCCGCGCCCATCATGGCGTTCGCGCGTCAGTCCATGAATACGATCGACCGGCGAGCGCGTACCTCTCGACGATCCAGTGCGCACGACTGCGCAGCGTCCGCGGTCGTCGGCCGTCCACGTCGCAAGCCTCTCCCGCCGTCGCGCCGGCAAGCACGGCGTCGTTCCGTTCAGTCGCCGGGCAATCTCGACAGCGCAGCCTCCACCTCCACGCGCATCGCCGGCCATTCCGGCTTGAGCGCATCGACACCGCCCGCGGCCAGCGCACGCTCGCCTCTCGCGCACGCATCGCTCGCGTCTGCGTCGCCGGCCAGCGCGAAGCCGCCTCGCATCGAATGCAGCTCGCCCTTGAGGCAATCGTCGTCGCCGCGCAGCAATGCGGCGTCGATCGTCGCCAGCGAGCGCAGCGTCGCGGCACGCAATTGTTCGCGCATCTCTTCCGTCATCAACGACACCTGCCGGTCGTCGCGATCGACCGCGTGCAACGCCGTCGCGCCGCGCCCCCCGTGGCGCCGCAACACCGCATCGAGCGCATCGATCGACAGCGGCTTGAGCACGACCTCCGCGACGCCAACCTGTGCGCACCGCCGACGGTCCTCTTCGGTCGCGTGCGCGGTCATCGCGATCACGGGTACCGTCGCCCCCTGCTCGCGCAGGAAGTTCGCCAGCGCGAAGCCGTCGAGTTCGGGCATGCCTAGATCGGTCAGCACGACATCGAACGACTGCGAAAAGTACGCACGCATCGCCTCGACGCCGTTCGTGACGATCGTCGCATCGTAGCTCAGCGCATCGAGCTGATCCCGCAACAACACGCGGCTCGCCGGGTGATCTTCCGCGACGAGCACGCGCAGCGGCACGCCGCCGTCCGGGCGCGTCGGCCACGCTGGCGTCGTGGCGGGTTCGTCGTCGAACGCAACGCGCCATCCGGACGGCGCCCTCGCCAACGGCAGCGATGCGGTGAAGGTCGTCCCCGCACCCGGTTGGCTGTCGACCGTCAGCGCACCGCTCATCAGGCGCGCGAGACGTCCGCAAAGCGGCAGCCCCAGCCCCGTGCCGCCGAAGCGCCGGTAAATCGACGGATCGGTCTGCACGTACACATCGAACAGCGCCGGTAGCGCTTCCGCAGGAATGCCGATGCCCGTGTCGCGCACCGAGATTTCGACGCCGTGCTGCCGGCCGGAAGCGACGGCCGGCAGCGCGTCGATCGTCACGCTGCCATGCTCGGTGAACTTGATCGCATTACTGACAAGGTTCGACACGATCTGGCGCAGGCGGGTCGGATCGCCGACGTAACCGTCGGCCAGCCCCGGCGCGACACGGCATTCGAGTACGAGCCGTTTCGCTTCGGCGAGCGGACGAAAGATCGCCGCGACGTCGAGCAGCACGGCTCGAAGGTCGAACGGCACGGCTTCCAGCACCATCTGGTTGGATTCGGCCTTCGACAGGTCGAGCACGTCGTTGATCACGCGCAGCAGTGCGTCGGACGACGACATGACCGTCTGCAGCCGACGCTGTTCGGTCGATGGCAATGCCGCACGCGCCATCAATTCGAGATTGCCGACGATCGCGTTCAGCGGCGTGCGAATCTCGTGGCTCATCGTCGCCAGGAAGGTCGACTTCGCCTTGTTCGCGTCGTCCGCGGCTTCGCGTGCCTCGCGCAGCTTGTCCTCGGCCTGCTTGCGCGCGGTGATGTCGGTCAGCGTACAGAGCAGTACATCGACGCCGCGATAGCGGGTACGGACGATGTGCGCCGCAAGGTAGGCCGCCCCGCCATCGGCGCGGTCGACCGACAACTCGTGCGTGACGACGCGCGGCTTCCGACCGCCCGCGATACTGTCGCGGTATGCCTGCCAGATGCGCTTGCCGAGCGACGGCGCCATGCCGGCGCCGCCATAAGCCTGTGCGGCCTCGTTGCGCGCCATCGTGTCGCCGTTGGCCAGCGCCAGCAGCATGATGCCGGCCGGCGCCGTGCGAATCAGCGTGCGGTTCAGCGCCTCGCTTTCGATCAGCCGGATCGCGCGGCGGTTGGCAGGGCGCAGCGCGCGCCGGTCGAACATGACGATCGCGAACCACACCGTCCCGATCGCGAGCAACGCGAGACCGGTTGCGATACCCAGGCGGACGGCCACGTCGTCGAACAGGCCGCGCCACGAATACGTCGCGGTCAGCACCTCGCGGAACCCCGGCATGCGGTCGCCGATGACGATACTCGTGCCGACACGGTGTGCGGCGGCCCGCTCGCCACCGGCCGCGCGCGCATAATCGAGCGCGCGGGCGGTCAGCGCGGGGGCAGCCTGCCGGCCGGTCAGGACATTCGTGTTCGAATCGACCAGTGCATAGTCATGGCCGGAGGACGAGGCGCGCAGGATGTCGTCGATCTCCGGCCGCGCGACGACGACAAACCATGCGACCGGCTTGCCCTGGCTGTCCCGCACCGCCTGCGCGAACCGCAGCACGGACCGCCCGAGCAGCGGATCCTGCCGCCGGTCCAGAAAAATCTGCCGATTGCCGGGCGCGGCAGCCGCCGATACATACTCGGCCGGCGGCTGCAACTGCCGGATCAACGCCTTCACGTCGAAACCGGCCGGCAGCGCGAGCGTCGCCTTCACCAGCGGATACCCGGCCACGATGACGAAGTCGCCGTCCGGATCGATCAGATATCCGCCCATGCCCGGGTCGCCGGGCTGCCTCGGCGGCATGACACCCGTCTTCTCGACCGGCTCGAGAAACGCCGCAAGAAACGGCGCGTAGGCCCCCCTGGCCGGGGCGACGGATCGGCCGCGAACGCGGCCACCGCCACGCGTCCCGTGTGTCCGAGAACGGCCAGCCTGCCGCGATCGTCGGCAAACCGCTTGAGTGCATCGGACGGCGCGGTCGGCAAGTGCCGGGCCATCAACTCGAGGTTTTCGACATAGCGATTCTGGAGCGCCCTGACCACCTCCATCTCCGCGAGCAGGTCGGCCTTGCGTAGCAGGAACTCGGAACGGTCACGCGCAACCGACTCCTGCAGGTCGAGCTGCGCGACCAGTGCCGCGCAGACCAGCACGAACACCGTGATCGCCACACCGCTTCCGTACAGCAACCATTGCTGCTGGCGTCGCACGCGCCCCGGTTCGAACGGCTTGCGGCCCGCGGCCGCGGCATGCGCGATCAGCGTTTTCAGTTTGGTGGGCATAGGTGTCGTCGAAGTCGTCTCGGCACCGGCACCGCGTCATGCGTTGTCCGGGTCACTCGGTACTGTCCGCCGGGCGCCGTTCATGCACCGGCCTCGGGCAAGTCGGGCAGATGGCCCTCGCTCGCATAGCGAATCAGATCGGCATCGCGAACGATACCGAGCTTCTTCATCGCGCTCGATTTCCGCGAACTGATCGTCTGCTTGCTGCGATGAAGCTGGACGGCGATCTCGCCGACCGTCAGGCCGGCCCCGTAAAGCCGCACGACTTCGATCTCGCGGGCGGTCAGCGTGCGGACACCCGCCGACGGCTGGCAATCCTCCAGCAGCTTCTTGACGAACGGAGACAGATAATTGGCACCGACGAAAGCCGCATGCACCGCGCCGACCAGATGCGAAATCGCATCGGACTTGCTCAGGATGCACCCGACACCCTGCTTCTGGATCGCGAGCAGCACGCTCGGGTTGTCGATCATCGTGATCGTCACGAGGCGAAGTGCCGGGTAGCGACGCTGGAGGAAGGACAGCAGTGAAAGACCGTCGCCATACTTGCCGCCGGGCATGACGTAGTCGACGACGAGCACGTCGCTTTGCTGCTCGTCGAGCATCGCCACGAGATCGGTCGAATTCGAGACAGTGCCGAGCAGCTTGATCGTGCTGCTGCCCGCGAGCGCCTGCGACATTCCGAGTGCGGACGAAGGATGATCGTCCGCCACCATCACTCGCACAAAAAATTCATCCATTTATCTTCGTCTCCCGATACACGCGGCCTGACGTGCCATGTTGTGCGACGCGCCGGGACTTGAATCGATCCCGCAACACGGTCGCGTCACGGCGTTCGGCGAACCCGGCGGTGTGCAGCGAAATTTTAAGATAATAGACGGGTTCCGCGGCGGCTCTGCGCTCCGGCGTGGCGGCCTGTACCCGCCACGATCCGACGCACATGCCATCACGCACGCAGACGCGCCCGGCGTGACGTTACGGGCCGAACCGTCGAGAGTCCGCCGCCCATGCACGTCCGATCGGCGGCGCCCCCACGCCGTCGATCCATCCCGTCCCGCAAGGCGGCCGAAGCCGCGCCCTAATGCTTGACCGCGGTTTTGTCCTGCTCACCAGACCTGTCATCCGCGACGTGCTGCCACTCGGTGATGGCCCGCCGCTTCTGCGACGGCGACATCATCATGAATTCGTTCAGCTTCGTCAGGAAATCCCGTCGGGATTTCTCCGGCAACGTCGCGAATCCAAGCAGCAGCCCGAACACCTTTCCCATATAGCGCACTGCCTTACCCTTCCTTCTTCAGTCGAATTCACGCGGCATCGAAGCAATGCGGCGTATCTGCCTTCCCTGTTCTGACGCAGGCGATCTACGTCGCCGATGCGCCGCCATTTCTAGCGTCCCGGCCAGTGTGCCGCCGCAGCGGCCATTACGCCCGAAGCAAGCCGCCCGTCCGCCGCGCCCGCGGGCAACACGATCCCGCGCCGCCGCGCGATGCGTACGAGGCCGCGGCGCAGGTCGGCCAGCGTTACCGGCTTGGTCAACACGCACGCGACGTTCGATGCCGCGTAGCGCCGGGCATCGTCGGGCACCAGATGCGATGCCACGACGATCATGTCGCACGGCAAGGCGCGCGCATGAACGGCTTCCGCCAGTTCCCGGGCCGACATGTCGGGCAGGTCGGCACCGAGCAGCAGCACGTCCCACGTGCCGTTCGCGAGCGTGTCGAGCGCCGCGCCGCCGGACGACACGCACCGGACCGTGCAACCGAGCACATCCAGCTGCTCGCGGAAAATCGACCCGTTGACCGCCGCATCGTCGGCCACCAGCACACGCGGCACACGCGCACTGGAGGCCGGCAACAACGGCTGCCAGAAATCGGTCGCGCGCCCCGGCCCGCGCGGCGACTCGGCGGTAGCGACTCGCGCCTGCGCGATCGCCATGCACAGCCCGTTCAGCGAATAACTCGACACGCGGATCGTCCGGCCCGCGACATCCGGCTGCAGCGGGCCGTCCGGCGTAGCCAGCACGACCGGCGTCTCCCCGCCAAGACTGTCGAGCTCTTCGCGTCGCCATTGGTCGGAGTCGCCGAAGAGCACGATCGCGTGTGCACGCGCGAGGCACCCGGCGGCAATCCCGATCGGACTCGGATGCATCGCGACGTCGAAACCCCATGCCCGCAGATGGGGAAATGCAAAAGCACGCCACGCGTCCTCCGGCGACACGACGATCAGCGTCCGGCCGGCACCCGCGCCGGCCGGGGATTTCGGCGCAATGCCCGTGTGCAGCGGCAAGCGCACGGTGAACAGGCTGCCGACGCCCGGCGCGCTGTCGACCGAAATCGTGCCGCCCATCGCTGCGACCAGCCGATCGCACAGCGCGAGCCCGAGCCCCGTGCCGCCGTAGCGCCGCGTGATCGATGCGTCGACCTGCGAGAACGGCTTGAACAGCCTGTTCTGCTGCGCGAAGTCGATCCCGATGCCGGTATCCTCGATGCCGATCGCGATCTCGGGCGCACCACGCGCACTCCGCCCGACCGCCACACGCGCGACGATACGCCCGTCGCTCGTGAACTTGATCGCGTTGCTCAACAGGTTGCCGACCACCTGTGCGAGCCGCGTCGGATCACCACGCATCCGCTGCGCGCCGCTCGCATCGATATCGGCGAACAGCGGCAACCCTTTTGCCTTTGCGACCGGTGCGAAGGCCGCGAGCTCGCGTTCGATCACCGCGATCACGTCGAACTCGATCGACTCGACCGACATCGCGCCAGCTTCGATCTTCGAGAAATCGAGCACGTCGCTGACGATCGCGAGCAGCCCTTCGGCCGACGCGCGCAACGTCCGCACGCGGCTCTGCTGCGATGCGTCGAGCGCCGTGCGCTCGAGCAGCTCGAGGTTGCCGAGGATCACGTTGAGCGGCGTGCGGATCTCATGGCTCGTCGCGGCGAGAAACGACGACTTGGCCGCATTCGCCGAATCGGCCGCGCGCACGGCTTCCTCGAGCTGGCGAACGAGGCGGCGCTGCGCGCTCGTGTCGGCGAACGTCGCAATCAGCACGTCCTCGCCCTGATAACGTGCGCTGTGCGCGATGACCTCCAGGTGCAGCGGCGCATCGCCGCGTGCATCGAGCATGAGTTCGGTCGTCATCGTCCGGCCTGCCCCGCCGTTCGCGACGAACGCGTCGTACTTCTCGAGTACCTGCGCGGACAGCGCATGGTGATCGCCTTCATGCGGCAGCAGCATCTGCGTGAGCGCGTCGCTCGCGAGCATCACGCGCCGGTCGGACAGCGACACGAGGCCGATGCCGACCGGCGCCATCGCGATCACGCTGCGGCACAGCGCCTCGCTGTCGAACACGCGGGCCGAACGTGCATACACAGGCACAAGCACGCGCCGGTGAAAGCGCACGAGCAGCAACCACATCACGACGATCGCAACGAGGGTCGACGCCGCGAGCGCGCCGGCCTGCACGCCGATGCCTGCCACCACGTCGCCCCACGACAGCGCATAGGCGATCGTCCAGCCGGTTGCCGCGAGCTTGCTGCTGAACACGATCGCGCCGTCGCGAAAGAGCGGCTCGGCGGACACGGCGCCACGATGCGCGACATCGAGGTTCAACAAGCGCTCGGTGAGTGCGTTCGTGCGTTCGACGTCGGGATCGATCGCGATCAGCCGGTTGTCCGCCGACGTGACGAAGAACGTGCCGGCCAGGGCCCGCCCGGGCAGCCATGACAGCAGGTATTCGGGTGCGTATTCGGTGACCAGCACCGCGAACGGCTGGCCGGCGGCGCGCGCCTCGGCGGCAACGCGGATGCGCACCTGCCCGGTGACGGGGTTGACGTAGGGCGGCAGCCAGCGGACATTCGGCCGACCGTCGTTCGGGGCCGGCGGCGAGCCGTCGAAATCGACGCGCAACGCATCGAGCACGTGCGCCGGCCGACGCCAGCGCGGGATTGTCGCGCGTCAGGTGCGGCACGAGGCCGAAGACGCCCGTGCGCGTGCTGTAGTGGTAACCCTCGAGCGTGCGCCCGCGATTGAGCGAACTCGCCGCGCAGATGCGCGACAGCAGGAACGACAACGCGAGATAGCGCGCGACCTCGTCGCGCTGCGCCGTTTGCCCCGGCACGCCGACCACGAGCGACGGATACGGCTTGATCGCGAGCTGCTGGCCGTCGGCGAAGAACGTGTGCACGACGTCGGCCGGCGCCGCGCCGATCTCTCGCCAGATGAGTTGCGTATTCGTGACGCCGTTGCGGAACGACGTCTCGGCCACCTGTATCTCGTCCGAGGCTTCCTCGACACCGTTCAGGAAATTGCGCCGCTCGCCGTCCAGATAGCCGTAGACGATCGACGTGATCCCGAGCCCGCAGGCGATCAGGATCAGGATCGTGACGACGATGCCGCCCCCGAACATCGAAATGCTCTGGTAGCGGCGAATGGACTGAAGCGTGCTGTATGGCATGACTCGGCGTGACGGAGCCCTGAGCGCGGACCTGTGGCAGATCCCCTGCGGATGGACGTCACGATGGAAACAATCGGGATAGCGATGTCCCGATCATGCCAAACGACACTGCGAAAATCAGGCGTGCATTATCCTTTTAGTAAACGTCCTATTTTTTGAATGATTGTTTTGAACTTGAACGAAACTCGACGGCGGAATCGCGTGTCGCGCACCTGTCCGTCCGGATAGGTTGCTTCATCGAATCGCCGCAGGCACGCCCGAAATGAAATACCGCCGGCAAGCCGGCGGCAAAAGATGCGTCAACGAATCTCGCGACGCACCGAGGCACCCGATTCGACCCGCGCGGAACGACCCGGCAGGATCGCCCGCGCACCGCCGTTGTGCCGGCAGCGCCCGCTCAGTTCTGCGTGAGCGGATTGAGCGTCGTGCACAGGAAGCCCGTGCAGTTCGTCGGCTTGAAATAGAACGATGCCGTCACGATCGGCGGCGTGGTGCCGAGCGCGATATCGCTCAGGTAAGCGGAGCCTTGCGCACCGAAACCGTTCGCCTGCTGCACGAAGCTCGCGCCGGTCGACTGGATCGCGGCCGACTGGTAGGTGAAGGTCGGCGATTGCGTCTGGTCCTTCACGTAGACCCACGAGATCGTGCTGCCGAACAGCATCCCGCCCTTCGCGCGATAACCCTTCGCGCCTTCGCTGTTGGCCTGCGCGATGAAGTCGCTGACGTTCGTCGTCGGCGTGAGGGCGTCGTACGTGTAGGTCGCGCCCGACGCATTGTTCTTCATGTACACGTTCGCCTGTACCGAGCCGATCACCATCGGGCCCAGGAACCAGTAGCCCGACTGGCCCTGGCCGTTCGCCTGCGTGAGGAACGCGTTCGGGTCGGCAGGCAGGCCGGTCGTCGTGTACGTGTAGGTGGCCGACGAACCGCCATCCTTGCGATACAGGTAGCCGTACGTGAGCGGCCCTTCGTAGCGATAGCCGTTCGTGCCCTGCGTGTTGGCCTGGTTGAGGAACGTCGTCCAGTCGCCCGGCGTGGATTGCAACTGGTACGTGTAGGTCTGCGCGGTGCCGTCGTTCACGAAGATCGAGCGCGAACCGCCGCTGGATGCGTTGTAGTAATAGTCGCCCAGATAGCGGTAGCCCTTTGCGCCTTCACTGTTGAGGAGCGTCAGGAAACTCGCCTGATCCGCCGCGGTCGGCTGCGCGTCGTAGCGCCACGTCATCGTGCCGCCGCCCGAGCCACCGCTGCCGCCGCTGCCGCCGCTTCCACTACCGCCTGTGCCACCAGTGCCGCCGGTGCCGCCGTTGTTGCTCGTCCCCGATCCGCCGGACGCGGCGGGCGAGGAATTGTCGTCGCCGCCGCAAGCGGTCAGCGCCAGACAGGTCAATGCGATCAATGCAGCGGCTTTCATCGGGGTCACCTCGAAGCAAAAAAGATGAGCGAAGCCGGTACGCGCGGAATCACACCACGCGTACGGACAGTCTCGAATCGGAAATCGGCCCGCGGCGCGCCGCGGGCCGGTCAACGTCAGTTGACCTGCAGCTGGCCGCCGCGGCCGAGGCCGCCCTTGACGTCCTGCGCCTTGTAGCTGCGCAGTGCGACGACCATCTTGTTGTACGCGTCGATGAACGCGACGACCGTCGCCTTGCCTTCCGGCGTCGACGAGAAGCCCGCGAGCGCACCGCCCACGCCGCCGCCGAAGCCGCCCAGCGCAGCGCCGTAGTTGGTCGCCGTCGAGCTGCCTTCCGATGCCGCGATCTGCACGGCCGAGCGCACGTCGAACAGCGTCAGCGTGACGACCGATGCCTTCGTCTGCAGGTGGCCGGCCACAGCCGCCACCGCGCTGTTGCCGATCAGCCCGCCGATCATGCTGCCGATGCCGCCGATCGGCGAATCGTTGATGACGATCTGCGGTTCCATGTAGTAGTCGGCCGCGACACGCTGGCCCTTCTGCTGCTTCGAGCCCGCGCGGTATTCGCCCGAGTTGCGCTGCAGCTGCGTGATGCGCGACAGGCGCGCGTCGCTCTTCTGGTTGCCGATCGACGTGATCACGAAGCAGTTCGACTGCTGGACGGCCAGGCGCAGCAGCGGGTCGATCGTCGTCATCTTGGTCGCGCTGCCGAACGGGCCCCACCAGTCGGCATTGCGGCCGTCGTCGACCGCGATCGTGCCGAGCGGCGACGCGCAGCGCTGCAGCCCCGTATCGGCGCCGGCGCTCGTGCCGCCCGCGGCGGCACCGGTCACGCCCGCGTTCTGACCGCCGGGCGTCACCATGCCGCCGCAGCCCGCCACGGACGCGCAAAGCGCTGCGACCAGCGCACCTTGAGTGAGACGTTGGGAAAGGTTGGTCTTCATGTCGTTGTCGATCGATTAGAGTCGTTGTTCGGCTTATGTGTTCGTGCGAACTTCGATAAGCCCCCCGGCTGGCGCGCGATGGTGGTCTCCCCGCTGCTGCCCCCGTTGCTTCAGGCCCGGTCAGTAGTACCAGTACGTCTGCTGCCAGACGCCGTAGTACGGATAGCCCGAGTACCAGTAGCCGTAATAGACGTCACGCCACTGCGTGCGCCATTTCCAGTCTTCTTCGTCTTCCTTCTTGGCCTTGCGTGCAAGGTCGAGCAGCTTCTTCGACTCCTTGTCGCCGCGGCCGGCCGCGATCGACAGCCACTTCTCCGCTTCGCGCGCGTCGGAGCCCATTTCCTCGAGGCCGAACAGGTAGAAACTGCCGAGCGCCTTCTGCGCCTGCAGGTCACCGCGCTCGGCGGCCTCGCGCATCCACTTGAGGGCCTGGTAGCTGTCCTGGCGCACGCCGTCGCCGCGGAAGTAGCGCAGGCCGAGGTCGTACGCGGCCTTCGGCTGGGTCTTCGCGGTTTGCTTCAGCGCGGCGATGCGCGGATCTTCCCGGTCTTCCGAATCGTCCTTTTTCTGATAGGAGACCTGATCTTTCGGGCGGTAAGAACAACCCGTGTCGTCGCAGATCCGCACCGTGTTGCCGGTGACGGACGGATCCTGCGCGCACGCGGCCAACAGCAACAGCAGCCCCGGTGCGAGTAGACGGCGGAACATTGGTACTTTCCTCAAGTTTTATTGGCGCCGCAATTCTTCGAGCCTTTCACCCCCGTGAGCTCGCACCCGGCGGCGCGCGGCGCAACGGATACAATCCGTCGACGCCGACACGCACCCCAAGGCTCTCTCAGGTTCTCTCTTCGAATCGTTCAGTCACCGCTTCATCGTCGTCGCTTTTCGTTGTACCGGCTCCCGCCGGCTGCGATCTCCAAACATGACGCGACAAACAAAGGTGACGTGGTGAGCAATAATAATGGAGAAAAACAGCATGTCAAGGTGATTCGCTTTTTCAAAGTTTGCGTGTCACGTCAGTTTTGATATGCTCTCCCTCGCCAAAACCCCTGGAGACCCCATCGAGATGTCCAACAGCGAGCAGGCCAACGTCGATCTGATCACCGCCAACAAGGTGCGCGACCTACTGAACCGGAACGGCATTCCGCCGCGAAGTCACAACACGACGATCGCGAACGTGCTCGGCCTCAGCTTCTCTGTCGTCACCCGCAAGATGAAGGGCCTGATCCCGTGGAACCTGTCGCAGTTGCAGGACATCGCGACGCATTTCGGCGTGCCGCCCGCGATCCTGCTCGACGACAAGGGCACGCAGCCGGCCGCCGCCGAGATGATCGACGCGACGCTCGTGATCGAGTCACGGCGCTTTCGCTGCCGCGCCGCGATCTCGACCAAGGCCAGCAGCCAGATCGAGACGGACTTCGTCGCGCTGCAATGGCAGGGCGAGTGGCTCATCACCGAGCGTCAGCACGCGCGCGAGGGCCGCACGTATCCGGTCGACGTGATCGAGCTGCGCTCGTCCCAGCCGAACGTGTATGCGGCGCGGATCGCCGTGGTCGACGATTCGCAGGACGTCGCCGAAACCGTATGTGAATATTTCATCGAAAAAGGCGTGAACGCGATTCCGTACTTCGACGGCGCATCGTTCCGCAAGGCACTCGAGGTAGAGGATTTCGACGGTTACATCCTCGACTGGATGCTCGGCGACCAGACCGCCGCCGAGCTCGTGCGCGGCATCCGCTCGAGCGAGAACAGCGGCGCGCCGATCTTCCTGCTGACCGGCAAGATCTCGACCGGTGAAGCCAGCGAAGACGAAATCGCGCACATCGTGTCGCACTACAACGCGCGCTGCGAGGAAAAGCCGGTGCGCCTGCCGATCCTGTTCGCCGAAGTGGCGCGCGAACTGAAGATCACGCTGCCGGCCGCGGCCGCCGCGAACTGAGACCGGAAACACAAGCCGCCACACCACGCGACAAGACCGAGGGAATGACATGCGAATTCCGACCATCTGGACCAAGAGCCTGCTGACGGCCTGCCTGCTCGGCATGGCCGCCGCGGCGTGGGCCGCCTCGTCGTTCACGTTCACCGTCGACGGCAAGATCGACAAGCACAACCAGCCGGGCAAGACGGCCTACGTCTTCTCCGAGCAGGCGCTGATGGCGCTGCCCCAGCACACGATCGTCACGTCGACGAGCTGGACGCCGAAGGCGACCTTCACCGGCCCGCGCCTGTCCGACATCCTGAAGACCGTCGGCGCACACGGCACGCAGATCGAGTTCCGCTGCATCGACGAGTACACGTTCACGATTCCCGTGTCCGACGCCGACCGCTACGGCGTGATCCTCGCGCGGACGATGAACGGCAGGGTGCTCGACAACGACAACTATGGCCCGCTGTGGATCATGTACCCGCGCGACCAGTATCCCGACGAACTGAAGACGCCGCTCGGCGAAGCCAAGTTCGCGTGGCAGATCATCGGCCTGACGGTGAAATGAAACGCGGGCGATGGAAAAATAGAAAAATCATCCTGGTCCTCGGCTCGCTGTGGATCATGGGGTTCGCCGCGTGGGCGTTCCTGCTGTGGGACCTCCTCGCCACCTCGGTCAACGAGGGCGTACTCGAAGGGCCCCGCGAAGGCGTGTTCTGGACCGCCGCGCAATACCGGAACGTCTATACGCGGTTCGACCGGCAACTGATCCTCTACGCGACGCACGAGGACGACGACTTCAATCACGTCCAGATGCAGCTCGACAGCCTGTCGGTGTCGTTCGGCTTTCTGCAGCGGCCGTCGGAAGTGTCCCAATACTGGCTGCGCATCCCGCGCGCGCGCAACGAGATCGACGCGCTCGGCGAATTCATGACGCGCCTGAAGCGCGACATACCGCCGTTGCGCGACTCGCCGAAGCGCGCACGGCAGGTGATCGACGACGTGAATGCGTACTGGCCGAAGGTCAACGGCCTCGCGAACTATTTCCGCGCGATCGAGATGGCGCAGCGCGACTTCACGTTCCATCAACTGAAGGAAAAGCAGCGCGCGATCCTGATCCTCGGCATCGTGCTCGGCGTCATCCTCTGCGCGCTGTTCCTGCTGCTGTTCTATACGATGCGCACGCGTGACGACCTGCTCGAACGGCAGGACGCAGCGCTCGACGCGGAACGCAAGGCGTCCGATCGCGCCTTCGAAATGATCGAGGCGAAGAACGCCTTCCTCGGGATGGTCAGCCACGAGTTGCGCACGCCGCTGCAGGCGATCTGCGGATCGGTCGAGATCCTCCTCGCGCGCCCGCAGTCGGACGCGAACCTGAAGACGATCCGGCGGCTGCAGAATTCCGCGCTGTCCCTCGAGGCGCTCGTCAAGGACCTGACCGACTACATCAAGCTGCGCTCGACGAAGCGCCTCGCCGAGCGGGAAACCGTCGGCATCGCGTCGCTGCTCGCCGAGGTGCTCGACCCGCTGCGCGAGAAGATCGCGGCCAGGCGGATCGCGGTCGCGCAGCGAGTCGAGCCGCACGAGCTTGCGATCCGTTCCGATCGCAAGCTGCTGCGCCAGGTGCTGTCGAACCTGATCGAGAACTCGGTCAAGTACACGCTCGGCGGATCGATCGACGTGTCGATCACGCTCGCCGACGCGCCGGCCGGCCAGCAATTGAAGATCGCCGTGCGCGACACGGGCGCCGGCATCGCGAAACAGCACCTGTCGAAGATCTTCGAGCCGTTCTATCGCGCGAACGACGCGGTCGGGCTGCATGTGGACGGAATCGGCATGGGGCTCGCCGTCGTGCGCGAAATCGTGACGACGCTGCGCGGGCATGTGGACGTGCGCAGCACGGTGGGCGAAGGCAGCGAGTTCGTCGTGACGCTGCCGGCCGAAGTGCCCGGCATCGACACCGCCGGCAATGCGGCCGGCGACGCGCCCGCGCTGCCGCACGCGGCCGCGTACCGCGACCGGCGCGCGCTGGTGGTCGACGACGACGACAACGCACGCGAAACGCTCGGCGCGATGCTGTCGGCGCTCGGCATCGACGTCGATCTGTGCAGCACCGGGCAGGAAGGCGTCGCGCGCTTCGGTGCGAGCCGCTACGACATCGTCGTGCTCGATCTCGAGCTTCCGGACCTGAGCGGTTTCGACGTCGCACGGCGCATTCGCGCGGTGGCGCAACCCGACGACGACGGCCGACATCCGGCGATCCTCGGCGTCAGCGCGTATGAATCGGCTGCGCTGGGCGAAAACAAGCGGGTATTCGACGCATTCCTGCCGAAGCCCGTCCACCTGCGCGAACTCGGCGCGCTCGTCGACAAACTGCTCGCGTAAGCCCGCGATGCCGTGTGCGCACAGGCACCGCATTGCGAGCCGCGCGCGACGTCACCCGTCGAGACTCATTCGCCGATCAGATGCAGCACGATGTCGCGCCGGTGCGCGGCGCGGCGATGCTCGAACAGGTAGATGCCCTGCCACGTGCCGAGCACCATGCGCCCGTGCTCGACCGGGATCGACAGCTGTACCTGCGTGAGCGCCGTGCGCAGATGCGCGGGCATGTCGTCGGGCCCTTCGGTGTCGTGCTCGTAGCGCGTGGCGTCCTCCGGTGCGAGCGTCGCGAAATAGCGTTCGAGATCGCGCTGCACCGATGGATCCGCATTCTCCTGGATCAGCAGCGACGCCGACGTATGGCGGCAGAACACCGTGAGCAGGCCGGTGCGGATCGCCTGCTGGTCGACGAATGCGCGCACCTGCGGCGTGAATTCGACGAGGCCGCTGCCGCGCGTGTCGACGCCGATGTGCGTGATGGCCTGTTGCATCTCGGCGACCTCAGGCGAGCGCGGCGAAGCCGTCGGCTTCGATCTGCTTCGCGTCGGCCGGGCGCACGACGCGCGCGACCTCGACACCGTCGCGCAGGAACACCAGCGTCGGCCACAGCTTCACGCCGAACGAGCGGCCGAGCGGGCGGCCCGGGCCATCCTCGATCTTCAGGTGCCGCACCGCAGGATGCGCGGAGAACGACGCAGTGATCGCGGGCTGCGCGCCTGCGCAGATCCCGCACCAGTTCGCGCCGAATTCGATGACGGTTGCGCCGCCCAGTGCGTCGACTTCCGCGCGCGTCGGTGCATTGGCGGTGTAGCGTTGCTCGGTATCCATCAGGCCCTCGTGTGCGTTGGCGGAACGTGGCCGCGCCCGCGTGCGTGGTGCGGCGGTCGCGGCCTGCGATTTCCTACTCTAGCGGAAAAGCGCGCGTGATGCCGGCCGGCCCGTTGCGGCGCCCACGCCGCCTGCGCCCCCTCCGGAATGACACGACAAGATTCGGAGCGCCGCGCCGCCGCGACAGGATCAGCATGCGGACTGATCCGTCACCGAGGGCACCCGCCATGAATGCGCCGCATTGCGTCACCGAACCGAACATCCTCTATTTCGGCACGCCCGTCGTGCTGGTCAGCACGCTGAACGAAAACGGCACGCCCAATCTCGCGCCGATCTCGTCCGCGTTCTGGCTCGGCTGGCGCGGCGTGATCGGCATCGCCGCCAGCTCGCAGACCACCCGCAACCTGCTGCGCACCGGCGAATGCGTGCTGAACCTGCCGTCGTCGGCGCAGGCGGACGCGGTCGACCGGATCGCGCGCACGACGGGCACGCATCCGGTGCCCGACGGGAAGCGGGCAAGAGGTTACGTATTCGAGCCCGACAAGTTCGGCACGGCCGGGCTCACCGCAACCGCGTCGCAAACCGTCGCGCCGCCGCGCGCGCTCGAATGCCCGGTGCACATGGAAGCGGTCGTCGCGGCCGCGCACGGGATCGGCGACGAGGCGCCGGACCTGCGCGGCCACATCCGCGTGTTCGAGTTGCGCATCCAGCGCGTGCACGTGCATCCCGACCTGCTGATGGAAGGCCACGCGGACCGCATCGATCCGGACAAATGGTCGCCGCTGATCATGAGCTTCCAGAAGTTCTACGGGCTGGCGCCGCGGCAGGTGCATGCGTCGCGGCTCGCGGAGATTCCGGAGCGCGCGTATCGCAGCCCCGACATCGACCGTTCGCGTGAAGCCGGCATGTTGACCGGCGCCGGACGGTAACGAAGCGCCCGGCGCAATGGCAGTGAACCCGGCGCTTCGTCATGCCTCCACCAGCGGTATCGAGGCGGCTGCGCCGACCCCGCACCGCCTCGTACTGCCGGCCCTGTGCATCGCCGTGCCGATCGCGCGGATCGACACCGCGAGCCTATCCCGCCTCGCGGCCCGCCATGCGTTCCATCCATTGCTCGAACGCGGACACCGCGGCATCGTCGGCACGATCGGCGTTCGTCACCAGCATGTAGTCGTCAGCACGCCATACGGGCGACGCGATCGGACACACGAGGCGCCCCTCGGCGAGATCGCGGCCGATCAGCGGCAGCGATGCCAGGGCCACGCCGAGCCCCTCGATGGCCGCGCCGAGCTGAAGATTCACATGATCGAATTCGACATGACGCGCGGCGCGCAGATCGGAAGCCCCCGCTTCCTGTAACCAGTGCGACCAGGCGGAGCGCGTCGTGGCCGAATGCAGCAGGGTGTGATGGCGCAGGTCGGCCACGCCCTGTATCGGATGCCGGCGCAGCAATGCGGGATTGCAGGCCGGCACGCGCAGGTCGGGCATCAACGGGCGCGATACGACGCCCGCGCCCTGCTCGGGACCGGAACGAACACCGATATCGAAAGCGTCGGCGACATAGCGCAACTTGCGCGATGTCGTCGACACCCTCACGTCGATGTCGGGGTAGCGCGAATGGAAATCGGCGAGCCGCGGCAGCAGCCAGCACAGCGCAAAGCTCATCGGCACATTCACGCGCACGACGCCCGATATCCGGTGCTTGAACGTGTCGTGGCGCAGCCGCCCCACCGCGGTACCGAGGCGCTCGAACACGTGACTGACGTCGTTCAGCAACGCGGCCCCTTCGTCGGTCAGCACGACACCGCGCGGACGACGGTCGAACAACGGCAGGCCGAACCAGTCCTCCAGCAGCCGGATCTGCTTGCCTACGGCCCAGTGGGTGACATGCAGTTCCACCGCCGCCCCCGCGAAGCTGCCGTGCCGCGCGACCGCATCGAAAGCGCGCAGCGCATTGAGCGGAGGCAACTCGCCCCGATGCTTCGCCGTGTCCTGGTTGTCGTTCATGACGTGACTTTTTCTCTCCGTTGACGCGATTTTAGTTCAATTGAAATGGCCGCTGCGTCACCCATAAAATTGACACATCGAGCGTGAAAACGATGCCACGAGCGGCTTCCACCGACCGCTCGCACGGAGCAAATGACGATGCGCCTGCCGGTTTTTTCCCCTCCCGCGACGCGGGAGACTGCGCCACCCCGACGGCGCGTGCTGTGGCTGTCCTGCATTGCGCACGCAATGCACGATGGCTATACGGACATGATCTACGCGCTGCTACCCGTGTGGCAGTCGGAATTCGGGCTCGACTTTGCGGCCCTGGCCATCCTGCGCGGCATCTATGCCGGCACGATGGCGACGCTGCAGTTGTCCGCGGGGCGCCTCGCGCAACACCTGGGCAGCGGCACGACCCTCGCATTCGGCACACTGCTCGCCGCGCTCGGTTATGCGCTCGCGGGCCTGTCGGGTGGCCTGCTCGGTCTGGGCGTGGCGCTGGCGATTTCGGGCGGCGGATCCAGCACGCAGCATCCGATCGCATCGGGCGCCGTCTCCCGCCTCTATGGACGCGACGCGAGAGGCCCGCTGAGCATCTACAACTTTGCCGGCGATCTGGGGAAATCCGCACTGCCGGCCGCCATTTCGCTGCTCGTGACCATGATGCCGTGGCGTCACGCGCTATGGATCGTCGCCGGATTGGGCTGCGTCGTGGCCGCCGTCATCGCGCTCTGGTTTCCCGCCGTGCCGCGTGGCGCCGGCAAGACGGCGGTCAAAGAACAAGCGTCCGCTCAACGCAGCGGCACCGGGGGAAGCGGATTCCCCACGCTGTTTTCCATCGGCGTGCTCGATACGGCGGTACGCATGGGACTGCTGACATTTCTGCCTTTCCTGCTCAAGGCAAAAGGTGTCTCGCCGCAACTGCTGGGAACGGCGCTTGCACTCGTTTTCACAGGCGGTGCGGCCGGCAAATTCATGTGTGGCTGGCTGGGCGCGCGTCTGGGTATGGTCAGGACGGTGCTGCTCACGGAGGGTGGTACAGCCGTGTGCATCGTCGCGGTGATGTATCTCCCTTTGGCACTTGCCATGGTGCTGCTGCCGATTCTGGGTATGATGCTCAACGGCACTTCGTCGGTGCTGTACGGAACCGTTCCGGAGATGTCCGCACCCGAGCGCACCGAGCGCGCATTCGCGATTTTCTACACAGGGACGATCGCATCCGGCGCGATATCGCCTGTTCTCTACGGTTTCCTGGGCGACAGGATCGGTGTGCATGGCGCCACGTATGCGACCGCGCTGACCGCCCTCGCGATTTTTCCGCTCGCCCTCGCACTGCGCCCGCATCTGGCGGATGACTGAACAGGATGAACACCATGACGAACGCTGACTACCCGACCGTCGCCCTCGTCGGTCCGGGCGCAATCGGAACGACCGTCGCCGCGGCCCTTCATGAAGCCGGCCGCACGCCGGTGATCTGCGGCCGCTCGGCGCACGAACAGTTGAAGCTGCGCTTCGACGGCGGCGAGATCGTCGTGCCCGGGCCCGTACTGACCGATCCGCACGCGGTCGAGGAAAAGTTCGATCTCGTGTTCGTTGCGGTCAAGTCGACGCAGATAGCGAGTGCGGCACCCTGGGTCTCCGCGCTATGCGATGCGAATACCGTCGTCTGCGTGCTGCAAAACGGCGTCGAGCAAAAAGCCGCATTCGCACCGTATGCGGCCGGCGCCACGGTCGTGCCGTCGGTCGTCTGGTTTCCGGCGCAGCGCGAGTCGGGCGCATCGGTGTGGCTGCGGGGCAAGCCTCGGCTCACCCTGCCCGATACGCCGGCGAGCAACGTGGTGGTCGCCGCGTTGCACGGCACGCGCTGCGCGCCGGAGGTGGCGGAGGATTTCATCTCGCTCGCCTGGCGCAAGCTCTTGCAGAACGCAGTGGCGGGACTCATGGTGCTGACCGGTCGCCGCGCCGGCATGTACGCGCGAAGCGACATCACCGAACTGTCGCTCGCCTACCTGCGGGAATGTCTCGAGGTCGCGCGGGCGGAGGGCGCGAAGCTGGGCGATGAAGTGCCGCAGGAAATCGTCGATGGACTGCATGGCTATCCGCCCGACTTGGGTACGTCCATCCTGGCCGACCGGCAGGGCAACCATCCGCTCGAATGGGACTGCCGGAACGGCGTCGTGCAGCGATACGGACGAGCGCACGGCATTCCGACGCCGATCAGCGATCTGGTCGTGCCGCTTCTCGCTGCCGCCAGCGATGGTCCAGGCTAGTCGCAAGGAAACCCAAGCGCATCCGATCGACGCGAGACTCCCCACCTGACCGGCCATGACATTCGGCCGCAGGTCACTGGCTCGCGCCGCACTGTTTCTCGTCAGCAGCGAAGGGCGCTTCGTCAACGGCACGAACCGAAATGCCGACGGCGGGATGCGCTGCGATGACCTCCCGCCACGACGCTCACTCCGCCGCTCGGTGATACATCGCAACGTAGCGAGCCCGTGCAATCACTTTTCCGTGCATCTGATATGCAACGAGGGCCGGGCTCGACGTGGCGTTCACGTCGATACCTGGAACCGAGAGCGCCGACGCCGTGACGACGTATCGGTGCGACTCTCCCTGAGGCGGGCAGGGCCCGCCGTATTTCGCCGTCCCGAAATCGGTCAGCGTTTCGATGGCGCCTGCAGGCATCCGCTTCGGATTGCCGGACGCGCCCTTTTCGATCGACGCTTCCGACGCCGGAATATTGACGACGCCCCAATGCGTCCAGCCCAGCCCGCCCGTCGGGGCGTCGGGGTCATGAATGGTCACGACGATGCTCTTCGTTCCGCGAGGAAGATACGACCACGAAATGCGCGGCGAGACGTTTTCGCCATGGCAGCCAAATCCGCCGTAGACCTGTTCGTTCCCGAACCGGCCATGGTTCAGGTCATCGACTTTGACGGAGAACGTTCCCGCGACGGCGATTGTCGGCACGATCGACAAGAGCATCGCGGAGCAGAGGGTCGATCGCGAAAGGAAATTGAATGTCATGGCGTGCTCCGTTGAAAAGGAGGGCGTTTCCGCGGCAGGCAAAAACGATCCAGCCGAACGAAGCGCGCGGGTTGCCGGCTTCCTTGCGGCAGATACGCCGGGTTGAAACAAGAAACAAGCGTTGTACAACCGGCGTTGACGCAAATTGTAGATTTGGATTCCCAACGTCGGTAGCGTCGCCCACGCGTTCACCATGTTGTCTTGATAGCAACAATTGACGACGGGCATGTCTTGAGATTGCGATCGCGACCGTCACGCTGAAGTGGCGGCGGCACGAGAAGCAGGCATCGCAAACCGGCCGACTGCGTCTCGCGGAGCATTCGTGCGTGCCCGCAATCGGCCGCCGTGCGCGTCTACGGCCGGATGATCCGACTCCGTGCGAATCGCCCGGTTGCGTCGAAGAATGCATCCCGGCGAATCAGATAACATACGGGCCGCCACCTTTCCACGATCAAACCGACGGAGCGTTTTCAGTGATTCAACCGACCCCTGTATTCAAGGACAACCTCGCGCAACTGCCGGCCATCGACGGTATCGCGCGCATCGATCTCGCCGGCGCGAACGGCGACGTGGTCGCCAGCATCGAGAATCAGCCCGGCAAGCAAGGTTCGCTCGCGGTGTACAACTACCTGAAGCAGGCCTTCGGTGTGCTCGACGCAAACGCAGCCGAGCACGGCCTCGCGGTGTTCGCGGAACACACCGCCGACGCACGCAACCGCCCCGGCGCGCACCCGAACGTCGATCGCCTGCTCGCGATCGTCGCCGGCGGCGAAGCGCTGCGCATCGACGTCGCCGCGAAGGGTTAAACGACAGGCGGGACAACGATGCCGACCATGAGTGCATGGCACGCTCATGCTTCTCTTCGATGGGCGCCAATGCATGGCGCATCATCGTCCCGCCCGCAAGACCGCAACAACCCGGTCATGCCTGATCGAGCGCAGGAAAGCGTCAGCCAAGACGCATCGCTTTCGTCGAGCACGCGCGGTCGCCAGCCTTCGTGCCGGCCCGACCTGATGAAGCGCATGCCCCTGCCCATGCCGTCACGCAAGCAACCGCATTCATGCGATCAATGACGGCGTCGCACGCAAGTCATCATTTTTTCGCTTCGTTGTCCTGATTTCAATACGACCTCGCACCGGTCGCCCACGCCGTCGCCAGCGAATCCCTTCGTCCATTAAGCGCCGGCGCCGAATTTTTGCGACGCATCGCAAATCGCCCTACCCGAAACCGCATGCCGCCCCGGCATCGCCGGCTACCGTCCCGCCCCTTGCCCATGCCGGCGCGCTTCTCCGCGCCCTGCTCCGACGACTGGATCAACCGAGGCCTGTTCGTTCGCGGCACACGCATCTCAAAAACCCGGTCTCATCGAATTCGTACGTGTACCAGTTGCGTACAAGGTCATTTAATACGCGTCCCATTTAAATCCCTTCCCCGGTTGACGAAAATTGATTCCGGTCGAGTTGATTCAGACGCGTCGCATTGATCAGGCCTCGTTCACGAATGCCTCAATGCGCTGCACGCGACCACCCGATAAGGCAGGCGGCGCTCCCTCCCCGCATCTCCCCTTCCCGTGAAACGGAAGCACTGACACCGCTCGGCACTCCCCTGCCGCGACGCATTGTGTCGTGCGAAGGGTGACGCACGCTCCATCAGACAAATACGGTAGTGAAGGATATATGCATACGGCACTCGAAGAGCGGCGCCCCGCAGCGCCGCAGGCAGTCGATGGGCTGCTCGCACGCATCGTCGACGTCACGCTGATTGCGGTCGGTGCTGCTGCGGCGGCCCGTTTTTTCCCCGGCGACGATGTCGATCCGTCCAACTGCGTGGCGATCGTCGCCAGCACTGCGGCGTTCGCGACGGTCTTGTTCCCGGCGTTCGGCATGGCGCGCACACCGCACTGTCGCGCGAAATATCGCGTCGCCATCCTGACCTTTACGGCATGGCTAATCGCACTCGCGGGGTCGGCGATCGTCATGTTCGCGATGCACGGCGCGTTGCCCGTGCCGCTGAACGGGTTCCTGTTCTGGGCGGCGGTAAGCGGCATCGCACTCGTCGCGTTTCGGCTCATCGCATGCGCGACGCTCGAACGGATCGTCCACCAGGGCGAACGCGTCAGGCAAGTCGCGATCGTCGGCGGCGGCGCGCATTGCGCCGCAGTGCTCGAACGGATCGCGCAATCGCCGTCGGCGAGCTATCGCCCGGCAGCCGTGCTCGATCCGGATTGTTCGGCGCAAGGCAGCGCAATCGGCATCGATGTTTTTCAGACGCTGGATGCATTCGCCGCGCACGTGCGGGCGCAGGCGATCCCGGAAGTCTGGATCGCACTGCCGATCACCGAAACCGGTGCCGTCGTTCGCGTGCTCGATGCATTCCGGCACGACCTCGTGAACGTCCGCCTCGTGCCCGACGTCAGCCAGCTTGCGATGTTCGACGGCGAAATGGTCGACCTGGTCGGCGCGCCGGCGATCAACCTCGTCGCGTCTCCGCTGTCGCCTCGCGCGCTGGTTCAGAAAGCGATCTTCGATCGGCTGTTCGCGGCGGCAGTGCTGGTCGGTACGGCACCGCTGCTGCTCGCGATCGCGGCAGCCGTCCGGTTGTCTTCGCCTGGCCCCGTGCTGTTCCGTCAGCAACGCAAGGGCGCGGACGGCAAGGCGTTCTCGATCTACAAGTTCCGCACGATGCGGATTCATGCAGACGCGGACGGCGGCGTGCGGCAAGCGACGCCCAACGATCCGCGCGTGACCCGCATCGGTGCATTCCTGCGCCGCACGAGCCTCGACGAGATGCCGCAGTTCATCAACGTGCTGCGCGGCGAGATGTCCGTCGTCGGCCCGCGTCCGCATGCGCTCGAACACGACGACCTGTACCAGACGATCGTCGACGGCTACATCCATCGCTACCGCGTCAAGCCCGGCATTACCGGCTGGGCGCAGATCAACGGCCTGCGCGGCGAAACGGATCGCGTCGAGAAGATGCAGCGCCGCGTCGAAGCCGATCTTCATTACCTGCGCAACTGGTCGTTCGCACTCGATATGCGGATTGTCGTCGCGACGATCGCGTGCGGCTGGACACATCACAACGCGTACTGATCACGCATAGGGTGCCGCCGCGCGGCGCCCATTCCTGGAGAAAGCCATGCCTATGGAATCCGCCGCACGCGCGCGGACCGGAGCCGCGCGCCCGCGCGGCGCCCGCCTGTTGCCGATACTGTCGATCGCGACGCTCAGCGTCGCGCTGTCCGCCTGCGCGCTCGCCCCCGGCATGCGGATGGTCGAGCCGCTCCCGCCATCCGCGACGGATGCCCGGCCCGGCGGTGAAGCGCCGCATTACGAGATCCGGAAAATCGGCCCCGACCTGATTCGCCAACTGAAGGCGCAGGCGGCGCAGCAACTGGCCGCGCAAGTCGACCTGCTGACGACATCGCCAGGCGCGTACCGGATCGGCCCGGGCGACGTGCTGCAGATCACCGTATGGGATCACCCCGAGCTGGCGGCCGCGCAAGGCGCGGCGACGCCGAACGCGCCGCACGCCGCCGATCCCGTCACCGGCTTCGTCGTCGATCAGAACGGCGACCTGACGTTCCCGTTCGCCGGCCGGGTTCGCGTCGCGGGCCTCACCGCCGACGCCGCGCGAACGCGTGTCACCGATGCGCTCACGCGCGCCTACCGCAATCCGCAAGTCACGCTGCGCGTCGCGTCGTTCCGTTCGAAGCAGGTCTACATCGACGGCGAAGTGCGCGCGCCGGGCAACCAGCCCGTCAACGACGTGCCGATGACACTCTACGAAGCGCTCGGTCGCGCAGGCGGCCTGAATCCGGCCGCCGACCAGAGCCGGATGACACTCGTGCGCGATGGCGTGTCGCATCCGCTCGACCTGACGCAGTTGCTGCGCCAGGGCCGCAATCCGGCCGACATCGTGCTCGCCGCCGGCGATCTGCTGCATGTGCCGAGCCGCAGCGACTACGGCGTCTACGTAATGGGCGAGGTCAACAAACCGTCGCTCGCGCTACCGCTGCGCGACGGCGGGCTCACGTTGTCCGACGCGCTGTCGCAGGCCGGCAGCGTGAATCCGAACACGGCCGACGCCGCGCAACTGTTCGTGATCCGCGGCTCGCAGACCGACAGCCCGCAGGTGTTCCACCTCGACGCGCGCTCGCCGGTGTCGATGGTCCTCGCGAACGAGTTCGAGCTGCAGCCGAAAGACATCGTCTATGTCGACGGCAACAGCCTCGTGCGCTTCAGCCGCGTGCTGAGCCTGCTGCTGCCCGGTGTCAACTCCAGCGCCATGGCCGCGGCGCTCGCCATCAAATGAGCGCGCTCGCCACCTTGCTCGTCGTGTGCGTCGGCAACATCTGCCGCAGCCCGATGGCGCAGGCGCTGTTCCGCGCGCGCCTGCCGGGTGTCGACGTGCAGTCGGCCGGCCTCGGCGCGCTCGTCGGGCATCCGGCCGAGCCTTTCGCCGTTGCGCTGATGCGCGAACGCGGCCTCGACATCGCCGCACATCGCGCGCGCCTGCTCACGCCGCCGCTCTGCGCGCAAGCCGACCTGATCGTGACGATGGAGCGCGACCAGAAGCGCGCGCTCGAGCGCCGCCATCCGTCGCTGCTGGGCCGCGTGTTCACGCTCGGCGAATTCTGCCCGGCACCGGGCCACGCACGTCCGGGCTTCGACGTGCCCGACCCGTATTGCGGCACGCGCCCGTTGTTCGAGCAGAGCCTTCAGCTCATCGAGCACGGCGTCGACGACTGGTGCGCGCGCCTCGCGTCGGCCACGCAGCCCATCGCCTCGGCGGACGCCGCCTCCCCGCCGCCTGCCGCTTCCTCCCGATTTCCGGACTGAACCGATGATGCCAACCTCTCCCCCTCCGCGCATGCCCGAGCATGCCGACGAGATCACGCTGGCCGGCGTGATCGACACGTTCGTCTCCCATCGCTGGCTGATCGCGTGCGTCACCGCTGCATGCGTCGGCGCCGGCACGCTGTATGCATTCCTCACTCATCCGCAATACCAGGCCGACATCCTGCTGCAGATCGAGGACAGCGGCGACGCATCCGCCGCGAAGAGCCTGCTCGGCGACGTGTCGTCGCTGTTCGACGTCAAGTCGACGGCCGCGGCCGAAGCGCAGATCCTCGCGTCGCGGCTCGTCGTCACGCGCGCCGTCGACGATCTGCGCAGCTATATCGACGTGCGGCCGAAGCGCTTTCCGGTCGTCGGCGATTTCATCTCGCGTTTCAACCCGGACGTCGCGCGCCCCGGCGTGCTGGGCATCGGCGGTTATGCGTGGGGCAATGAGCACGCCGATCTCCCCCGCTTCGACGTGCCGAAACCGCTCGAAGGCGACCGTTTCGAACTGACGGTGCTCGACGGCGGACGCTACCGGCTCTCGGGGCCCGGCCTGTCCGCGCCGGTCGTCGGGCAGCACGGCCGGACGGAAACGTTCCGGACGGCAAACGGCCCGCTCGTCGTCGAGCTCGCGCGCGTCGACGCGCAACCCGGCACGCGTTTCACGGTCGTGCGCCAGTCGCGCGCGGAGACCATCGACACGCTGCGCCGCACGCTCGACGTTCAGGAGAAGGTCAAGCAGTCGGGCGTGATCGTCGCGACGCTGCGCGGCCCCGATCCGCAGCGCGTTCAGGCCACGCTGCAGGCCATCGCGAGCCACTACGTCCGACAACACATCGAGCGCCGGTCCGCCGATGCCGCGCAGTCGCTGGCGTTCCTCAACACTCAACTGCCGATCCTCAAGAAGCAGCTTCAGCAAGCCGAGCAGCGCTATACGGACATGCGCAACGCGCACGGCGCAGTCGACCTGACCGAGGAAGCGAAGCTGGTGCTGCAGCAGACTGCCGATGCAAAAACGCGCCTGCTGGAACTGCAGCAGAAGCGCGACGAGATGGCCACGCGTTTCGCCCCCGGGCATCCCGACATGATCGCGATCGACGCGCAGATCGGCACGCTGCGACGCCAGCAGCAGGACGTCGAGCAGCACGTGAAGCGCCTGCCCGATCTCCAGCAGAACGCGTTGCGACTGATGCTCGACGTCAAGGTCGACACGGATCTGTATACCGCGCTGCTCGGCAACGCTCAGCAGCTCGAACTGGTGAAAGCGGGCCGGACCGGCAGCGTGCGGCTCGTCGACGCGCCGACCGTGCCCGACGAGCCCGTCCGCCCGAAGCGGACCATCGTGATCGGCGCGGCCGCGCTGTTCGGTCTCGTGCTGGGCGTCGGGCTCGCATTCGCGCGCGATTTCCTGTTCGGCGGCGTCGACAGCGCCGATGAAATCGAGCGCCACCTCGGCATCAACGTCTACGCGACGATTCCCGATTCGACGGAGCAGCGGCATGTCGCACGCCGGATGGCCGCCCACGCGCCGGGCCCGCATCTGCTGAGCGTGCGCGATCCGCACGACGCGGCGATCGAAAGCCTGCGCAGCCTGCGCACCGCGCTGCGCTACGCGATGCAGGGCGCACGCAACAACGTGCTGCTGCTGAGCGGCCCGGCACCGGGCGCGGGCAAGTCGTTCGTGTCCGCGAATTTCGCGGCCCTGCTCGCCGCGAACGGGGCACGCGTACTGCTCGTCGACGGCGATCTGCGCAAGGGGTATCTGCACGACTATTTCGGCGTCGCGCGCGAGCGCGGCTTCGCCGAGATCGTGTCGGGCGACCTCGCGCCGCACGACGCGATTCACGCGAACGTGGTGCCGAACCTCGATTTCGTCGCGACCGGCGCATTGCAGCCGAACCCCGATGCGTTGCTCGCCGACGAGCGGATCGCCGCGCTGCTCGGCGATTGGTCGGCGCGCTACGACGCGGTGGTCATCGATTCCGCACCGATTCTCGCGGTCGCGGATGCAGTCGTGCTCGGCCGGCATGCCGGCGCCGTGCTGCTGGTCGCCCGCGCCGGCGCAACGCGTCTCGCCGAACTGGGCGAAGCCGCGCGACAGCTCGCGCACAACGGCATCGCAACAGCCGGCGTGCTGCTCAACGGCGTTATCCCGCGCGCAGGCCGTTACGGCGGCCGCTACGGCGCCTACCGCTATACGCGATACGGCGACGCGCCGCGTCGCGACACCCATGCATCGCCGGCACGCCGCGCACTGCGCACGCTGGCGGCACGGCTTCGCCAAGGAGGCTCGCGATGAGCGACACGATCGATCTCGGGCGCAACGCGCGCCCCGCCACGGACGCATCCCGAGCGCCCGCTCTCACCATGCCGCCCGGCCCCGCCGCGCGCACGGCCCACGGCCCGCATCCGCGCCTTCGCATCGCGCTGGTCGTCGAAGCAGCGGGCGGCGGCGTCGCCGTTCATCTCGCCGACCTGATCCGCGGCCTGAGCGCGCACGACGGCATCGAACTGCATCTGATCATTCCGCAAGGCCCGCGTTTCGACGCATCGATTCTCGACGCGAGCGTACTCGCACATTGCCGATCCGTTCACGCGGTGCCGATGCGGCGCGCGGTCGGCTGGCGCGACGCGATCGCCGTCGCCCGACTCTACCGGCATCTGCTGCGCATCGGCCCCGACATCGTGCACAGCCACAGTTCGAAGGCCGGCGCGATCGCGCGCCTGTGCATCGGCCCCTGGCGGCAGGTATATACGCCGCACGCGGTGTATACGCTGAACCCGTCGCTGCGCGGCTGGCGCCGCCGCTTCTACGGCACGATCGAGCGCGTGCTCGGCTGCCTGCGCTCGAGCCGGATCGTCGCGGTCTCGCGCGACGAGGCGGCGCATCTGCACGACACGCTCGGTATTCCGGACCACCGCATCGACACGATCGTCAACGGCGTGACGCCGCCGCGGCTGATGCCGCGCGACGACGCGAGGCGCGCGCTCGGCCTGCCGAACGATGCAGTGGTGGTCGGTTTCGTCGGCCGCCTCGAGCACCAGAAGGGCGTCGACCGGCTCGTGCGCATCGCGCGCGGCGTCCATCGACGGTGCGGCAACGCGGTGCAGTTCGTCGTGATCGGCCCCGGCGATTTCGATGCGGCAGCCGGCCCCGATGCCGACGACGTGCCGCCGAACCTGCGCGTCGTCGGCGCGGTGGAAGGCGCGAATCGCTACTTCTCCGCGTTCGACCTCTTTGCGCTGCCGAGCCGCTACGAAGGCTTTCCGTACGTCTGCCTCGAGGCACTGGCCGCGCGCGTGCCGACCGTCGCATCGAACGTGGCCGGTGCCGCCGAACTGATCCGCTCGCACGACATCGGCCTCGTGGTACCGAACGACGACGACACGACCGACTTCATGCACGCCGTCGTCACGCTCGCTGACGACACGGCGTTGCGGCGCGGCATGCGCGCGAATTGCGCGCACGCACTCGAACACTATTCCGCCGCCGCGATGGTCCAGCGCACGCTCGCGCTCTACCGCAACGTCGCTCACCAGGAACCGAAATGACCCCGACCACCCACATAGCACTGTTGCATGCGTACAGCGCGCGTAATTCCGGGGACGGCCTGCTGGTCGATCTGTCCGTCGGGTTGCTGCGCGAGGCATTCGGGGATGCAATCCGGATCTCGATCGTCGCGGCCGATCCGGCTTCGTTTCCCGCCTACGACGACGTCGCCGCGGCACCCGTGCTTGCCGACCACGGCACGAGGCGGGTGACGGGCGCGGCCCGCTTCGTGCTGCCGGTCCACGCGAACAGGAGGCTGCACGACTTGCAAGGCCTGCTCGATCGCGTCGATTTGATCGTCGGCGTCGGCGGCGGCTATCTGCGCGCGCTCAATTGCCTCGAGGCACTGAAGCTGGAAGCTGGCCATCTGCTGCAGATGCGCGCGGCGAAGGCCTCGGGCAAACCGGTCGTGTACCTGCCGCAAAGCATCGGCCCCGTGCGGCCGACGTGGCCCGTGGGCACGCACCTGCGCCGCCTGCTCGCATCGTTCGACACGGTATTCGTGCGGGACGACCGCTCGTCCGCGTTCCTTGCCGCCAATGCGAACACGCGCCACGCGCCCGATCTCGCCGTGCTGGATTTCGAGCGCCGCAGCGACACGATCCTGCAGCGGGCCGCCCGCTCCGGCGACGGCGTGCGTCACGTCGCATTCGTGTTGCGGCGCCCGCCGGCATGGAGCCGCTCGCAGTGCGCGCGTTACGCCACGTCGATTGCACGGCTGATCGAGCGTGTCCGCCCGCACTGCCGCATCTCGTTCGCGGTGCAGAGCGCCTGCCGCGGCAACGACGACGCCGCGTACTACCGCGACATGGGCATCCAGGACGCGCTCGTGCCGCTCAAAGCGCTGCTCGCGCACGATGCGCCCGACTGGGTCGTCTCGGTGCGCCTGCACGGCGCGCTGGAATCCGTGCTGCAAGGCGTGCCGGCGTTCCACGTCAGCTACGAGCGCAAGGGCTTCGGCGCGTATGCGGATCTGCATCTCGACGACTGGGTCGTCAACGGCGCGGCGTTCGACCCGGACGCCGTCGCCGACAAGATTCTCGCCACCGGCTCGGCAACCGCGTTCTGGCATTCGGCCCGCACAGGGCTCGACCGGATTCGCACAGCGCGCGAACACGTGGTCGACGCGTTGCGCGCGGCTCGATACGCGTGACGACCTGAAGGCTGCCAATGCTCATTCGACTCACCCTCAGATTCGCCGCACTCGGCCTCAAGTTCGGCCTGACGATCATCATCGCGCGCGCGCTCGGCTTCGATGCGTTCGCCGTCTACGGGCTCGCGGTCGCCGCATCCGTCGTCGCGTCGAAACTGCTCGGGCTCGGCTTCAGCACGGAACTCAACCGCCGGCTGAGCGCGAGCGACCCGCTGCCCGCGATCGGCGAGGCACGCAGACTGGGCACCGCGTTCGCCGGGCTGTATCTGCTGATCTGCACGTCGCTCGCGATCGCATCGCTCGCCGGTTTTTCAGCCGGCGAATTCGGCGTGTCGACGCGCGTGCTGGGGGGCGTCCTGCTCGTTGCGCTCGCCGAGCACGCGGCATTCGAAACGAATACATGGATGTTTTCACTGCACCGCCCGCGCGCGGGCTCGTTGCTGCAGTTCGTCCGCACCGGCGGATGGGCCGCCATCGCGTGCGCCGGCCTGCTCGTCGGTGCGATACGCTCGATCGAAGCCGTATTCGCGCTGTGGTTCGCGTGCAATGCGTGCGTCGTGGCCGTATCGTGGCATCGCATCGGCGTGCTTGCGCGCCGGGCCGGCCACGCGGGGCGAATCGCACGCATGCCCGCGGCCCGCGACATGATCGAGGTCTGGCTGCGCGGCCTGCCGTTCTACGCGGCAGGCGGGCTGCTGTCGATCCTGCAGTACGTCGAGCGCTTCATCGCCAATGGCCACGCAAGTGCCGATGCGCTCGGCCGCTATGTTTTCGCGTGGTCGGTCGCCAACGCCGTGCAGGCGATTGCCTTGGCGACGGTCGTCGCCACGGCCGCGCCAGATTTCGTGCGTGTGCTCACGGACGACCCCGCCGACTTCCGTCGTCGGCTGCGCCGTGCGGTGGCGGCCAGCGCGGGGCTGGCGACATTGCTTTCCGTCGCGATCCTTGCCGTGCACGACGACCTGTTCCGGCTCGCGAACGAACGGGTCGGTGCGCACGAGGTCGTGTTGCTGGCGGTACTGCTCGCGTCGTTCGTGCTGCGCGCGGCTGCCGACGTGCTGTGGGCGGCCGCGATCGCGTTGCGGACCGGCGTCGCCGTCACGCTGTCGATGGCAGGCATCGCGCTGGTTTGCGTGCCGGCCGCGTGGTACCTGATCGCGCGTTTCGGCACGACCGGTGCGGCGCTCGCGCATCTGACGGCCAGCATCGCGATCGTCGCCGCGCTGGCGCCGATCGTCCTGCGCAGCGTGCGAATCCACGCGGCCGGCGCGATCCGGAGGAGCGTATCCGATGCTGCATAAGCTGATTGGCGCAGGGCCAACCCTCAGTCGCGGATTGACCCGCGCGATCGCGGCGCTGGCCGTGTTGCTTTACTGGATCGTCTATGCGAAGGCCGGCACGTTCCTCCCTGAATACGTGTTCCGCGACGCGGAGAAGATCCAGAGCCAGATCGGCGGATCGGGCAACTACGACGGGACCTCATTCGATGCCGTCGCGAAGTTCTACGCGATGCTGGGCGTCGGCGGCACCCACGCGTTCACCGCCACGGTCGGCGCGCTGTTCATCTGCCTGATGATCGCGCAGGGGCGCCGCGTCGGTTCGCTCGCGACGAGCCTCGTGCTGCTCGTGCCCTGCGTGTTCTTCAACCTGTTCGTCGCGAGCAAGGACACGCTCGTCGTGCTGATCGCGATCGTGCTGGCCAGGGTCGCGCAACGCCGCCCGGCGCTCGCCGCGATCGCGGCGGCCGTCGTGCTGTACAGCGCCTACGCGGCAATCGTGCGCAGCTATTTCGTGCTGATCCTCGGGGCCGCATTCGCCGTGCTGCTGTTCCGGCGAGGCTCATGGCGCCGCAGGACGCTGCTGATGCTCGCCGCGCCGCTCGTGCTCGTGCTGCTGCCGAACGATGCGTATTTCCTGCTGCTGCATCCGCGCGACATGGCCGCGGACTACCTCGCATACGGTTCGCCGTATGGCGCGCGCACCAGCTTCCACAACCCGGTCGCCCCGACTTCGTTTTTCGCGTTCTGCGTCGATTACCTGTATGCGACGCTGCGGCTGAATCTGCCGGTGCTGTTCTCACCCGGGCCGAAGGAAATCGCCATGCAGGGGTTTGTCTGGATCGCGCTGGCCGCCGTGTGGCGGCGCACGCCCGGCGACGGCCAGCTAGCCCGCGACGTGCTCGCGTCGCTCGTCGTCGGCCATGTCGCCGTGTCGATGCTGTTCGAGCCCGATCTCGGCAGTTACACACGCCATTTGTCGAGCGTGTCGCTGCTGTGTGCGATGCAGTTCGCCGGTTTCGCGCGCAAGGTACGCAGGCCGGGTCGATCGGCGTCCATGCCGAGCGCCGATACCGGCGCCGCAAGCGGTGTCGAAGCGCACGCGCCTCCGTCCGCAATCTCGCCTTCGCGGCACGCAATCCGGGGGTACATGTGAGCGCGAACTCACAGCGCCAGCCCATCTACCTGAACATCCAGTCCGCGCGGGCGCTCGCCGCGCTCGCGGTGGTCGCCTATCACTTGAACGTGCTGCCGTCCGGGCAAGCCGGTGTCGACGTCTTCTTCGTGATCAGCGGATTCATCATGTCGTGCGTCGCACCGTACGAGGGACGCGATTTCCTCGTCAAGCGCCTGATCCGGATCGTGCCGCTCTACTGGGTGACGACGCTCGGCATCCATGCGATCGCACTGCTGCGTCCTCACTGGCTGAACACGACGACGGCGGCGCCCGACTATCTCGTCAAGTCGCTGTTGTTCATCCCGTACATAAAGGAAAACGGTCATTGGGGGCCGCTGAATCTCAACGGCTGGACGCTCGAGTACGAGATGCTGTTCTATCTCGTTGTCGCGGCCGCGCTCGGCTGCGTGCGCGCGCGTCATGCGACCGCATTTGCCGCGCTGACGCTCGCGTTGCTGTGCGCATGCGTGGCCGTTTTCGACCCACGCGGCGCGACCGTCGTCGGCCATCTCGGTCAGCCGTTCGTGCTGGAATTCGGTCTTGGTGTCGTGGCGCACGGCGTGCTGCAAACCGGCATCGTGAAGCGCATCGCCGCGCCCGTATGGGCTGCCGTCGCCGTTGCCGCCATCGCGGCGATCCCGGTGCTGCAGATGCGCTACGGTACACCGGAAGGGTTTGCGCGGGTCGTGCTGTGGGGCGGCCCCGCGTTCGTGCTGATCGTCACGCTGGTCGCGCTGGACAGGCGGGGTTGGTCCAACCGGAACCGAATCATGGCCGCGCTCGGCGCCGCCAGCTATTCGATCTATCTGATCCATCCCTACGTGATCGGCATGGCCGTCAAGCTTGCCGGACTGCGCGCCGATCCGCGCACGGCAGCGGGCCTTGGCGCCGCTTGCACGATCCTCGGTGTAGCCTGCATCTGCGGTTACGTGTGCCACGTATGGATCGAACGACCGACGTTGAAGGCGCTGAACCGGAGATTCCCGCGCGCACGCGGCCCGACCGAATCGGCGACGTGATCGCCGGCAGGATTCGATAAGGCCGTGGCCGGCCGGCCACGCCCGCTACCGCGGCGACGGATCGAGCCGAGACTCGAACTATCGATCGATATTCGCCCCGGCGTATCGGCCCGCGTGCGCGGCACACCCGGATACACGTTGAGCCCGTCGATGTTCGACGCATCAGCGCGATTCGCAGCGCACGGATGCGCTCGTGTCGACCGGCGACAGTCGGTCGAACCAGACGCAGCAGGTCGCGGCGATCATCGCGCATCTGGGGACGAAGCGCGTACTCGCGCGGGAAAAACCGGGTGGGCTACTGCGACGCCGTGTACGACCGCGTCGGCAACATCCAGATCTCACAGATGATGGGCGCCGACGTGCGACTCGCGCCGGACGCCTTCTGGATCGGCATTCGCCAAAACCCGTCCTCGTCACATCCTCCGCGCCTCCGACCCGGCACACCCGCGAAATTTAACCATTCGTGAAGGTTACCTAACAATCCTCACCCAACTTTCTTTTTTTAGTACTTGTACTAGCAAAATGGGCAGCTATTTTAGTTATCGTCCCATTTCTCACTATTCCGTACATAAGGAAAATACGTATCGAAATGCACACGTTGGGATTCACGTCATGCCCCTCCTCCCAGACGGATCTCATGTGCGTTTTCATCACTTTCTTAATCCACCGTTTGGAACTCAATCAATGAAAATTGCGAAAAGCACCACCGCGCTTTCCCTGTTCGTTGCCGTGGCCGGTCTGGCCGCAGCTTCGGCAGCTCATGCATCGGACGGCACGATCAACTTCACGGGCTCCGTGGTCGCGTCGACCTGCAAGATCAACGAAGGTGTCAACGATCTGTCGGTCACGCTGCCGAAGGCATCGACCAACCAGCTCGCAGCCGAAGGCGCGACCGCGGGCCGTACACCGTTCAAGCTCACGCTGACCGGTTGCACGACGGACAAGGAAGAAGGCGGTACGACGATTCCGGCGCCGGTGAACAAGGTGTCGGTGGCGTTCGAACCTGGCCCGAACGTGAACCTCGCGACCGGTCGTCTGACGCTGACTGGCGCGGATGCGGCGAAAAACGTCGAAATCGGCATCCTGAACGACAAGTATCAGCCGATCAAGGTCGGTGCCGAAAGCTCGGCGCAGAACTCGCAGATCGTCGATATCGACACGACGGCCGGCACCGCGACGCTGCAGTATTCGGCTCAATACGTCGCAACCGGCGAAGCAACGGGCGGTTCGGCTAATTCGTTCGTCACCTACTCGCTGATCTACCCCTGAGCGCTCGGTTGATTGAGTGAAAGAGCCGGCCTCCAGATGAGGCTGGCTCGTCGGAGCAAATCCCCCGATTTCCTCCGGCATTTATTCGGACTACATAATATAAGGAGGAAGACGATGAAACTTGCGGCCCCCTATCGCATGCTGGCCCTACTGATGGCCGCCCTGTCATGCATGAGCGCGCAGGCAAGCGTGACGCTTTCCGGCACACGTGTCGTGTTTCCGGGTGCCGACAAGGAAGTCACGGTTCAGCTCTCCAATGACGGCAAGGCGCCGGCCCTCGTTCAGGCGTGGATCGACACGGGTGACGAGCGTGCCGCACCGGACAAGATCGACGTGCCGTTCGTGATGACGCCGACGATCTTCCGGCTCGAGGCCGGCAAAGGTCAAACCATCCGGATCATTCACTCGGGCGAAGCGCTGCCGGCCAACAAGGAGTCTCTGTTCTGGTTGAACGTGCTCGACGTGCCGCCGAAAGCGTCGGCCGACGACGACAGAAATCGCCTGATGATCGCGTTTCGCACACGCGTGAAGCTGATGTACCGGCCGGACGGGTTGCCGGGAAATGCGGCCGACGCACCACGTCAGCTCACATGGAAGATCGCGGCCGATCCCGGTAACCGGTTGGTTCTGAAGGCAACCAATCCGACGCCATACGTCGTCAACCTTGGCGGCATCGCACTGCATACGAACGGCAAGACGCTGGACGCCGGCGTGGGCTACGTGCGTCCGGGCGAAACCGCTTCGTTCCCGGTCAAGGGTTCGACGAACGCGGACGCAACCGGCGGCACGGTCGTGTACAGCAGCTTCGACGACTGGGGCGGCAACCGATCCAACGAGGCCGCTGTGTCCCGATGAGGTAACGCGCGCGCCGCCGATTCAGCCACACCACTCGATCCGAGGCGAGCACTCGAATAAACACTGACGGGAAGGATTAAATGATAGAGAAGCGGCAACCACGCATGCAGGCGGAGACAGAACCGAAGCTTAAGCCGGTCTGCGCGCTGCTTCTCACGATCATCGCGGGTTGGCAGACGCACGCATACGCGGCGCAAACCGATTCCGGGGAGTTGCAGATCGCACGGACGGAGTTCGCGCAGGTCGAGTTCGAGGGTGGTTTCCTGAACAACGGCAGCGGCGCGATCGACGTGTCGCGCTACGAGCGCCGCAACGTCGTGCGGGCCGGCATGTACAAACCCGACGTCTATGTCGACGGCGACTGGATCGGCCGCATCGAATTGCAATTCAAGAGCGCGCCGAACACGGTCGATGCGCAGCCATGCTTCGACAAGGCGCAGCTCGAACTGATCGGCGTCGATTTTTCGAAGCTGCCGCAGGACGTGCGCGCGACGCTCGACGAGGACGGCGCATGCCTGCGTATCGGTCAGGCCATTCAGGAAGCGTCGGTCAGCTACGACTTCAACGAGCAGCGGCTCGATCTGAGCATCCCGCAGATCTCGATGCGTCGGCAGGCACGCGGCTACGTGAGCCCCGACCAGTGGAGTGAGGGTATCCCGGTCGGCATGCTCGACTACAACGCGAGCGTATATCACGCGCGTACCGACGGCCAGGGAGAAAGCACGCAGGGCTACGTCGGCGTCAACGGCGGCGTCAACGTTGGACGCTGGCACTTCCGTCATAACGGCTCGTTCAACTGGGACGATCGCGGCCGCAGGAAGTACGAGAACGTCGCGACTTACCTGCAGCGTGACCTGACCGCGTGGTCGTCGCAGCTGATCGTCGGCGACGCGTACACGTCCGGCGATCTGTTCGACTCGACGTCGTTCCGCGGCGTGCGCCTGTATACCGACGACCGCATGCTGCCTGAGTCGCAGCGCGGCTATGCGCCGGTCGTGCGCGGCGTCGCAAACACCCACGCGAAGGTCACGGTCACGCAGAACGGCGCGACGCTGTACGAGACGACCGTCGCGCCGGGTGCGTTCGTGATCGACGACCTGTATCCGACGGGGTACGGCGGCGACCTGAAGGTCAACGTGACGGAAGCCGACGGCTCCGTGCATTCGTTTACCGTGCCGTACGCGGCGGTGCCGCTGTCGCTGCGCCCGGGCCAGAATCGCTACAGCTTCACGACGGGCGTCGTGCGCAACCTGCCGAACACCACGCCGTACTTCGCGCAGGCGACCTGGCAGCGCGGCGTCACGAACCTGCTGACGGGCTACGGCGGCGTGACGTTCGCGCAAGGCTACCTGTCCGCGATGGCCGGCGCGGTGCTGAACACGTCGTTGGGCGCGGTCGGCGTGGACGTCACGCATGCGACGACGTCGATTCCGGGGGAGCGCCGCTATTCGGGGCAAAGCTTCCGGATCAGCTACGCAAAGGCCGTCGCCGCGACCGGCACGAACGTCGCGATCGCCGCGTATCGCTATTCGACGAACGGCTTCTTCGCATTGAACGACGCGATGCAGGCGCGCGACCAGGCGCAGCTCGGCGCCGGGGCGGCGAGCGTGTCGCGGCAGCGCAACCGCGCGTCGCTGACGGTGAGCCAGTCGCTCGGCGCCCGCGGCGGCAGCCTGAACGCCACCGCATCGGCGTCGACCTACTGGAACCGCAGCGGGTCGGACGTCAACTTCACGGTCGGCTACAGCAACACGTTCCGCGACGTCGCGTACAGCGTGTCGGCAACACGCCAGCGCGACGCATGGGGCAAGTCGAGCACGATGTACTACGCCAACCTGTCGATTCCGCTCGGCAAGACGCGGCCGATGACGCTCGCGACCAGCCTCAGCCGCGACACGCGCGGCTCGACGCAGGCGCAAACGAGTCTGTCGGGCGCGCTCGGCGTCGACAACAACGTGTCGTACGGCCTGAACGTGAACCACGGCAATTCGTCGGGCACGTCGCAGACCAACGGCGGCGCGAGCATCCAGTACCGCGGCCCGATCGCCGAATTGAGCGGCAGCGTCAGCGCAGGCGCCGACTATCAGCAGTTCTCCGCCGGCGCGCGCGGCGCGATCGTCGCTCATCGCGGCGGCGTCACGCTGTCGCAGCCGCTATCGGAAACCTTCGCGATCATCGAGGCGCCGAATGCCGAGGGTGCACGCGTGACCAACACGTCGGGCGTGCGAATCGACCGGCGCGGCTATGCGGTCGTGCCATACCTGACGCCGTTTGCGATGAACGACATCGGTATCGATCCGAAGGGGCTGTCGACCGATGTCGAACTGAAGGAAACGAGCCAGCGCATCGCGCCGCTGGCGGGTGCGGTGCCGATGCTGACGTTCAAGACGGCATACGGACGCTCCGCGGTCATCCGCGCGCGGCAGGCCGACGGTTCGCCGGTACCGTTCGGCGCGACCGTGACCGATGCGGACGGCAAGGACGTCGGCACGGTCGGCCAGGGCGGCAAGCTGCTCGCGCGCGGGCTCGTGGATCAAGGTGAACTGAAGGTGCAGTGGGAAGCGGATCGCGGCAAGTCGGTGTGCGCGCTGTCGTACTCGCTGCCGGTGCGCAAGCGCGCCGCGACCTACCAGTCGCTTCAGAGTCTTGAACTGCCGTGCGTGGCGAGCGAGGTCACCAACTACGCGCCGGCCGTGTCGAATCGTGTTGTGTCGGCGCGTCGGTGACGTTACGCAATATTCACTACGAAAACGGTCGAACGTCGCCGGCGGCAAAGCCTGCGAAAGTTTCTGGATCGTTTGCGATTTAACGGGACAGATTTATGAAATGGATGAATACGGCGAGAAATGCGAACCTGCGTGGGGGCACGCTGCGCGCGTCGAATCGTTCCGCGATACGAAGAACGATCCAATGCCTGGCGCTGTGCACGATCGCATTTTCTGAATTCGCGTTTTCTGCATGTGAATTGAATAGCTATGGCTTGGGGCTTGGCGCCAGGCTCCCCGCGACTGTCAGTGTGACCCAGGACGAAATTCCTTTGGGTCGCCAATTTCCGAATTCGACCAGCGCGGGCGACTGGGTTGCATCTGTCGCCGGTAACACGTGGAATTGTCAATATGACGAATATGTCATTACGCCGGTCGCAAAGGCTATTCCGAATGTGACGTACAAAACGAGCAATGGAAAGGTCGCTACCGTTTTCGAAACCGGCATACCCGGGATCGGCTTTGTAGTTGAAGTACAGGATTACTCCGCCGGCGCCCCCCCCATGGCACCACTTGTAGATGGTGAACTCTCCATACCACTCAGTTCTGCAAAGGAAAAAGGCTCGATTACAGCACAGGTGACACTCGTCTCGGCCGGTCCGCTCGCGACGGGAACCTACACATCCAAGTCGGTAACGCTTTTCAACTACAGGCTGAAGTATCGAGGAGCGTTTCTTCCGGGAAGTGGCCGATCGGCACCGTTGTACCCGACGAGCACGCAGGTGACGGCAAGGGCATGCAAGGTCATATCCGGCGCAACCAATTCGGTCACGTTGCCAACCCTGGTTGCGGCAAGCCTCAAGGCGACGGGTGACGTGGCATCTGCCCGATCGGCGCCGTTCTCGGTCGGCCTGAACTGCGACGCGAACGTCAGTGTTCACGCGACATTGACCGATGCGACGAATCCCGCGAATACAGGCAGCGCCCTGAGCCTCGATCGCAATTCGACGGCAGCGGGCGTAGGGATTCAAATACTCAAAAAGGGTGAAAGCACCCCGTTGAGCTTCGGACCGGATTCGTCCGGCAAGGGAAATACGAATCAATGGATGGTCGGCAAGTCGTCTGCGGCCAACACTAAAATTTCGGTGCCGTTCGAGGCCAGATACGTCAAGGTCGCGGAAACGATCAAGCCAGGCTCCGTGAGTGCACTCAGCACGATTACGTTTTCGTATCAGTAGCGATGAGCGGACGGCGCAGCACGCACCGACCGCGAAGCGGCGGCGCATGAACCGATCACGATCGGGCAGCCGCCGCTCTGTTTGCGCGGTGGCCGCAGGAATGTCGAAGCAGCCATGCTCGGCACGATTACCGTCGGTCACCAGCCAACGGCAAATACCCCAGACTATTTTCCCGGCTCGTCCGAACCCTGCCTGTCATCCATCGACAGCCGTTCAAGCGCCAGCCGGACGGTATCCTCGGTCGAATCCCACACGCGTTTCAATGCTTCCTGACCGCCGTCCTGCATCTCGTGCTCGGCGCTAGCGAACGCACACATCGCCATGCCGTCGCCCCCCCCCCCCCCGCACGCAGGAAGTCCCCCGGGGACAGCGCATCCTCGATCCTTGGTCTGACGAACTACCAAACTACTCTGCACTCCCGATTTTCCGACTCATGAGTGGCGGGCCGCCCGATGAACTTCCTTCTACGACCGCCCCGGCTACGTCATCGATACCCACCGAACCTCATGAATCAATTTTTCGCTGACGTTGTTTAACGAAAATTTCGTACGTGAACGACATTTTTTCGACCGTCATTAGGACTTATCCAATTCTTTCGAGCGCCTTACTCGGAAACAATGTCACCTGTTTCCTGCCGCTGCTATCGACGTGCGTCAGCAACGGCAACGACGACAGCAGTGCAACGGAAACGTCGGTGCGTCGTCTCTCGACGCAAGACCATTAATCACAGGTAATCACATGTCCAAAAAAGCACTTTCCATCCTGATGGCGACAGCGGGTCTCATCGCCGTTGCGTCGTCGGCCCACGCGGCGGACGGCACGATCACGATCACCGGCGAAATCACCGCCCAGACTTGCAACATCTCGGGCGACGGCGGCGGCAAGGATTTCACCGTCACGCTGCCCAACGTGTCGACGTCGTCGCTGTCCACGCCGGGCTCGACGGCCGGTCGCAAGCCGTTCCGCATCGCGCTGTCCAACTGCTCGCCGAACTCCGGCAGGGCTTCCGTGTACTTCGAACCGGGCACGACGGTCAACGCACAGACGGGCCAGCTGTTCAATGCCACGGGTGACGCGAAGAACGTCGAGGTCGGCCTGCTGAACAAGGACGGTTCGAACATCAAGCTCGGGGCGGCCCAGGCGCAGCAGAACTCGCAGACCGTGGATATCGCGGGTGGCGCGGCAACGCTCGACTACTACGCGCAATACGTCGCAACCGGTGGCGCCTCCACGGCCGGCACGGTCGGCACGTCGGTCATGTACTCGGTCTCGTATCAGTAATCCGGTCTCGCGACTGGCGGCCCGGGCTCGCGAAGCAGCGCGGTGCGCGGGCCGCGTCCGACCAACGGTATCTGATCTGTTTATCTAAAAGGAGAAATCGGCGATGGGAATGCCAATGAACTGGCGCTCGAGCGTGGGCGCCGCGGCGCTGGTCGCGTCGCTGTCCGGTATCGGCGCGGCGGACGCGAGCGTGGTAATCGGCGGAACACGCGTGGTCTATCCGGAAAAGGAGCGCGAAGTCACGGTCAAGCTGACCAACGACGGCGACAGGCCGTCACTCGTGCAGGCCTGGGTGGATGACGGCAACGCGAACGCGCTGCCCGACGATTCGAAGGTGCCGTTCACGCTGACGCCACCGTTGTTCCGCCTCGATCCGAAGAAAGGCCAGAGCCTGCGGCTGATCTACATGAAGGCGCCGCTCGCGCAGGACAAGGAAACGCTGTACTGGCTCAACGTGCTCGACGTCCCGCCGCAGGCGACCGACGATCCCGACGCCCCCAATTTGCTGCAGCTCGCATTCCGTTCGCGCATCAAGCTGTTCTTCCGTCCCGCCGCACTGCAAGGCGTGGCCGACGAGTCCGCGGAGAAGGTGACCTGGAACTTCGCGCCGAAAGCCGACGGTCGCTACGCGCTGCAAGCGAAGAATCCGACGCCCTACCACGTGACGTTCACCAAGCTGACCGTCAAGTCCGGCGGCGCAACGTGGACCAACGACAAGGGCGGCATGGTCGAGCCCGGTGCTACCGAGCAATTCGACGTCGGCAACGTGCCGTCGCTACCTGCGGGGCCAATCGAGGTCGACTACACGTTCCTCAACGACTACGGCGCGGGCATCGAAGGCAAGTACGCGCCGAAGAAGACGCACTGACGTCTCCCGGCCGTCCCTGAATCAACCCAGTAACTGACCGATGCGGCAATCGCATCGGCGCAGGCAATCCGTCGTTCGCATCATGCAGATGCGGCATTAATACATCGAATTCATGCGAACAGATCATCACAATCGAACACTGGAGGCGCCGGCGCGTTTCGCGCTCAAGCCGGGCTATCTGCTCGTCATGGCGACGCTCGGCAGCTGGACTGTCGACGCGATGGCCGCACCGGCAGACCGTTTCGATGTCGCGCAGGTTCAGTTCAACGACACGCTGATGATGAAGCCGCGCGGGCAGCGGCTCGATCTCGACCGTTTCGCGAAAGGCAACCCGGTCCCGGCGGGCGACTATCTGGTCGATCTCTACGTCAACGGCACATGGAGCGGCCGCTCGACGGTACGCTTCAGCACGGAAGCGGGAGCACCCGACGCGAAGCCGTGCTTCGATCGCACGCTCGTGGCGCGGCTCGGCCTCGACGACCAGGCACTGACCGACACCGGGCGCGCAGAGTTGGCACGCGTGCAAGCGGGCGAGTGCACCGACGTCGGCAAGCTGGTCGCCGACGCGGCGTATGAATTCGACATGTCGGAACTGCGCCTCAACGTGAGCCTTCCGCAAGCGGCGCTGCTGCGCAATCCGCGCGGCTACGTCAGTCCGGAACTGTGGGACGACGGTGTACCGAGCGCGACGCTCAAGTACAACGCGAACGCGTACCGCAACGCGTCGTCGGGTTACTCAAGCACGCAGGCCTACGCGGGGCTGAATGCGGGCGTCAACATCGGGAACTGGCATTTCCGGCACAACGGAACCTATACCGCGCAATCGCAGGGCGACAGCCGCTATCAAAGCCTCAATACCTATGTGCAGCGCGACCTGCCGGCCTGGCGCAGCCAACTGAAGATCGGCGAGACGTACACCGACGGCACGCTGTTCAACAGCGTGGGCATGCGCGGCGTTGCGCTCGAGACCGACGACCGGATGCTGCCTGACTCGATGCGCGGCTATGCGCCCGTGATTCGCGGCGTCGCAACGAGCAACGCACACGTCTCGGTGACGCAGAACGGCGCCGTGCTGTACGAAACGAACGTCGCGCCGGGGCCGTTCGAAATCAACGATCTGTACGCCACGGGCTACGGCGGCAACCTGCTCGTCACCGTCACCGAGGCCGACGGCAAAAAGCGCAGCTTCACGGTGCCGTATTCGGCGGTCGTGCAATCGCTGCGCCCCGGCGTCTCGCGTTTCGGCGTCGCGCTCGGCCAGTTGCGCGAGCCGCAACTCGATCGTCATCCGAATTTCGCGCAGGGCACGTATCAGCGCGGCATCAGCAACCTGCTGACGGGTTACGTCGGCGCGATCGTCGCGGAAAACTATCTGGCCGGACTGGTCGGCGCGGCCTTCAACACGCCGGTCGGCGCGCTCGCCGTCGACGTCACGCACGCCAGTGCACGCATCCCGGGCGTGTCGGCGACGAACGGCCAGAGTGTGCGCGTGAGCTACAGCAAATCCGTCGAGGCAACCGGCACGAACATCGCGGTCGCCGCCTATCGCTATTCTTCTCGCGGCTACTGGGAGCTGCGCGACGCGATGTACGCCCGTGAGCAGGCCGCGGCCGGAGCAGATCCGAACAACGCATACCGGCAGCGCAACCAGATTCAGTTGACGCTGAACCAGACACTCGGCGAAGGACGCGGCAGCCTGTTCGCGGTGGGCTCGACGTCCAGCTACTGGAACCGCCAGGGCACGACGACGCAGTTCCAGCTCGGCTACAACAACAGCTTGCGGATCGGCGGCGTCAACCTGAGCTACAACCTGTCCGTTTCGCGACAGCGCGACGGCTACTCGGGCCGCCTGAACAACCAGGTGTACGCCAACGTGACGGTTCCGCTCGGCCGGCGATCGTACGCGCCGACGCTGACCACGAGCGTCGCGCACGACAGCCGCGGAGGCGCAACCGGGCAGATGTCGCTGACCGGCACCGTCGGGAAATCCAACGCGTTCTCGTATGGCATGAACGTCAACGCCGGCAAAGGCGCGACGTCCGGCGGCGGCAACGCGCAGTATCGCAGCCCGTTCGCGACGCTCTCCGGCAGCGCGAGCGGCGGCAGCGGCTATTCGAGCGTGTCCGTCGGCGTGTCGGGTGCGGTCGTCGGCCATGCGGGCGGCATCACGCTCGCCAACGACCTTGGCGAAACGGCCGCGATCATCGAGGCGAAGGATGCCATCGGCGCGCGCATCACGAACGGCACAGATGTCCGGATCGACGGGCGTGGCTATGCGGTGCTCCCGTACCTGACACCGTACAAGATGAACACCGTCGAGCTCGACCCGAAGGGTATTCCGACCGATGTCGAAATGCTGTCGACCAGTCAGCAGATCGCACCGCGGGCGAATTCGGTGGTCAAGCTCAAGTTCGAGACAGTTACCGGTCGCCCCGTGCTGCTGACGATGCGCCAGCCGGACGGCGCACCGGTGCCGTTCGGGAGCACGGTGGTCGATGCTGAGGGCAAGACCGTCGGATTGTCCGGACAAGGCGGCATGTTGTTCGCCCGCGGCCTCGGCGAAACCGGCGTGCTGACGGCGAAATGGGGCAATCGAGCAACCGAAGTCTGCTCGCTCAGCTACCGCTTGCCGACCAAACACGACAAGGCCGAAGTGTACGCGCGTGTCGACGCGATATGCGCGCGCACCGTGCCGGGGAATACGCGCCCGCAAGACGCCGTCGCAACGGAGGCGCGCGAGCATTTCACCGATTCAGATCAAACCGGCGCCGCGACGGTCCGCTCGAGCGATGACTCGCACCTGAGTGCCGCTTCTCACTGAGTCGAATTCAATCGAAATCACGATAAATGGAACATGAAAACATGAGATTCAAATATCTTTTTATTTCCATGATTTTCTTTGCAAGCTGGATTCATTCGAATCCCAGCCTGGCGCAAACCAATCTTTGCCGTTACGGCAACGGAAACTGGAACGATTACCAGCGAACTTTCAGCTTCGGCAATGTGCTTGTCTCCCATGACACACCGAACGGTGCCGTTCTGGCGACCACGACAGTGGAACCGGTAATGGATTACGTCTGCGGAGCCAACACAACTCCGCCCGGAGGCTATCAAACCTATTTCAGTAGTGGCGGGTACCAATCCAATATCCCTGGCGTGGTTTACACCAAGTACTCCTCCACTACGCACTCGCTAGGATTGCGCTTTACCAACCTCGATACTGGAGAGGTCATGATGGTGTACGGCGGCGCCACTCAGGACTGGGCCCCCGCGAATCCGGCTACCAAACCGATTGACGGACGATTTCGCGTTAAAGTCGAATTAATCAAGCTCAATGACGATATATATAAAACACAGCTCCCGGTTTATACCGCCGGCTGGTGGACCGTAGGCATAGTAAGCCGGGGAAATCCACAATCCAAAGCCCAATATCAGTTTTACTGGATCAACAACAACGGAAAACTGATCATCATGCCGAACACCTGCACGGTCACCACGCCGTCGATCAATGTGCCATTGCAGCCCGTCGCGGCAAGCAAACTCAATGCCGTTGGCGTGACAGCGGGGGATAAGGAATTCAATATCGGTTTGAACTGTAAATCCGGGTCGAATGTTTACGTGACACTGACCGATTTGACCGATCAGAGCAATACCGGCAATCAGTTGACCCTCACGCCCGATTCGTCGGCGAAAGGCGTGAAGCTTCGCATCCTGAGAAACGGGCAGCCCGTCAGTTACGGTCCGGATTCCATCGCCATTGGCAATACCAACCAATGGCTTGTCGGGCCGTCCGCGACAACGACCAGCATTCCGCTGTCCGCGCAATACATCGCGACCGGCCAGGTGTCCGGCGGAACGGTCAAGGGTGTCGCGACGTTCACGATGAGCTATCAGTAAATGATTCGGTAGCGCACCGGTCGCAAGGCAATCGCGAACGACCGGTGTGCAACGGCGGTCATCGCTCGAACGATGGCCGGAACAGACTTCTGCTTCGCAGTCCTGCAGGATTGCATCGGAAGATCATTGACGGACGAAGTCGGGTGTCGCCCGTACGGCCGGTCACGGCATGCGGACGGCTCGACGGCGGAGTCCGTTTTTACATCTCCTAGTACTAGAGGAATTGACATGAAACTCGCATTCTCCAGCATCGCCGCTCTCACCATCGCTGCCGCGGCAGCACTGCCGGCCGTGTCGCACGCCGCGGACGGCACGATCACCATCAACGGCAAGATCGGCTCGCAGACCTGCACGATCGACGGCAACGGCACCGGCAACAAGGACTTCACCGTCGCGCTGCCGAAGGTGTCGACGTCGGCGCTCGTATCGGGCGGGATGACGGCCGGCCGCACGCCGTTCAAGATCGGCCTGAAGAACTGCTCGCCGGCGACGGGTAATGTTTACACGCACTTCGAGCCGGGTACCACGGTCAACTCGACGACCGGTCAACTGATCAACGCAGCGGGGACGGCAAAGAACGTCGAAATCGGTCTGCTCAACGGCGACACGACCAACATCGGGGTCGGCAAGGCCGACGAAAACTCGAAGATCGTCGCACTGACGAACGGTGCCGCGGATCTTCCGTACTACGCGCAGTACGTCGCGACGGGTGGTCCCGCAGGTCAGGGTACGGTGAACACGTCGGTGATGTACTCGATCATGTATCAGTAATCGATGTTCCCGGCGCGCGCCCGCGCGCCGGGTATCGCCGACGCGCGGGCTCGTCGTAGCCCGCGCGCTCGAAGTCGACCACGCCGGAACAATGCGTGCGATTGCCCTTTCTATCAGGGCGAAATGATGTGTGTTTCCACTATGTCCCAATGATCGATCAGGACGACAAGCTTTCACGCCGACCACTGCCACGCATTCATTCCGCGCGGCTATCGTGAGGATTGGGCCGTGCTTGAACAGGCAGAAACGCATCTGCGTCGGCACGGTGGGTATCGGGATGTTCATTTTGCGATGCGCAGCACGACGGCCGTCAGTCCAGAACCGGCGATCAATACTTCGGCCTATTTTCCCGCTACGCGCGAGCCAGGCTCGTCCTTCGCCCACAGCCGCCCGAGTGCCAACCGGACAGCCTCCTCGGTCGAATCCCACACGCGTTTCAATGCTGCCGGTCCGCCATCCCGCATCGCGTGTTCGGCGCGCGCGCATGCATCGCGCGCATCGATGTCGCCCGCCAGCGCGAAACCACCGCGCATCGAATGCAGTTCGATGCGAAGCGTATCGGCGTCGCCGGTCACAAGTGCGTCGTCGATCGCCGCGAGCGAATGCAGCGTCGCATCGCGCAGCGTGCGCCGCACCTCGTCGGTCATCGCGGGCGCGACAGGCGGTCGCCCGGACGTCGGTGCGGGCGACGCGGCGTTGCGTCCCGCATGCTGCCGCAACGCCGCGTCGAGCGTCTCGATCGACAGCGGCTTGAGCACGACCTCCACCGCGCCGGCCTGCGCGCAGCGCCGGCGATCCTCGTCGGTCGCGTGTGCCGTCATCGCGATCACGGGCACGCGCGCGCCCTGCTCGCGCAGGAAGTTCGCGAGCGCGAAGCCGTCGAGTTCCGGCATGCCGAGATCGGTCAGCACGACGTCGTACGGACGCTCGAAGAAGGCGCGCATCGCCTCGATGCCGTTGGAAACGATCGTCGCGTCGTAGCCCAACGCGTCGAGCTGGTCGCGCAGCAACGCCCGGCTTGCCGGATGATCCTCGGCGACGAGCACTTGCAGCGGTTCGTTACCGTCGGCCTCCGCGCGCGCGTCGGTCTCTTCTCCCGCTTCGGATTCCGCCTCCGCTTCGTACCCGCGCGCAGTTTCCGCAAACGTCCCGGATTCCGGCGCATCGTCTCGCCAGCCGGACGGCGCTTCGGGCAGCGGCAACTCGGCCACGAACGTCGTGCCTTCGCCAAGACTGCTGTCGACACTCAACCCGCCGTGCATCAGCGCCGCGATGCGTCGGCACAGGGGCAGCCCGAGCCCCGTGCCGCCGAAACGCCGGTAGATCGACGCGTCGGCCTGGATATAGACGTCGAACAGGGTCGGCAGGCTGTCTTCGGGAATGCCGATGCCCGTATCGCTGACCGCGATTTCGACGCCACGGCCGGTCGGGCCCACCGCTGCAAGCCGCACGTCGATCGTCACACCGCCGCGCTTAGTAAACTTGATCGCATTGCTGACGAGGTTCGAGACCAGTTGCCGCAGTCGTGTCGAATCTCCCACGTAACCATCGGCGAGATCCGGGGCAATACGGCACGTCAGCGCAAGGTTTTTCGCATCCGCGAGCGGACGGAAGATCGCGGCCACATCGTTCACAACGCGGCGCAGGTCGAACGGAATGCTTTCGAGCACCATCTGGTTTGACTCGGCCTTCGACAGATCGAGCACGTCGTTGATCACGCGCAGCAGCGTATCGGACGACGACATGATCGTCCCCAGCCGGCGCCGCAGCGGCGCCGCCATCTGGGCGCGCTCCATCAGCTCCAGGTTACCGATGATCGCGTTCAGCGGCGTGCGGATCTCGTGGCTCATCGTCGCGAGGAACGTCGATTTCGCCTTGTTCGCGAACTCGGCGGCTTCGCGCGCCTCGTGCAGCTTCTCCTCCGCCTGCTTGCGGGCGGTGATGTCGAGCAGCGTGCACAGCAGCACGTCGATGCCGCGGTACTTGGTGCGCACGATGTGCGCGTCGAGATAGACGGTGCCGTGTCCCGCGCGCTCGACGGCCAGCTCCCGCGTCACACGCGCACGCGTGTTGCCGGCGGGCGCGCCGTCCCGGTACGCGCGCCACAGCCGCTTGCCGAGCGGCTCGCCCGACACGTCCCGCTCGTACGCGATCAGCGCGTCGTTGCGCACGATCGCTTCGCCGTCGACGAACGACAGCAGCACGAGCCCGGCCGGCGCCGTGCGGATCAGCGTCCGGTTGAGCGCCTCGCTTTCGATCAGGCGAATCGCCCGCCGATTCGCAGGACGCAGCGCGCGCCTGTCGAACATCACGATTGCGATCCACAGCAGCGCGATCGCGAAAAGCGCGGGCGCAACCGTCAAGCTCGCGCGCAAGGCTATGTCGCTCAGAACCGCACGCCATGAGATGGTCGCCATCACCACCTCGTCCGATCTCGGTACCCGGTCGCTGACGACGAAGTTCATGCCGACGCGATGTGCGGCCGCTCGCTCGCCGGCCTCGTGGCGCGCATGCTCGAGCGCAGTGGCCACCATCGCACCGTCGGGTTGCCCGCCGAGCAGGAGATTTCCGCTGGAATCGATGAGCGCGTATTCCCTGCCGGCGCCCGGTGAGCGCAGTATCCCCTCTATCAGCGGCAGGCTGTTGATGACGAACCAGACGACCGGCTTGCCGTTCGCGCCGCGCACCCATTGCACCATCCGCAGCACGGAGCGTCCGAGCACCGGATCGAATCGCCGGTCCAGCGCAATCGCGTTTCGACGAACGGCGGGCGCGGTCGATACGGCCGCATCCGCTGTCGATGCGGCCGTATCGTTTGTCGTCGGCAGCAGTTGCTCGGCCAGTGCCCTCACATCGAAACCGGCTGGCAGTGCAAGCGCCCGCTTCACGAGCGGATGCCCTGCCGCCACGATGAAATCTCCGTTCGGATCGATCAGATAAGCGGAACCGCCCGGATCGGCCGGTTGCGGCGGGGGCAGGACGCCCGTCACCTCTACCCCCTCGAGATAGCGGGCGAGGTAAGGCAATTGACTGTTCGCCGATGCGGCCGGCGGGATGTCGGCGAATGCGGCGATCGCAATTCGCCCTTTGCGCCCGACGAACGTCTGCTTGCCGTGCTTGCCGGCGAGCAACCCGGGCAGGCCCGGCGAATTTTCAGCGACGCCGGCCCACTGCAGCTCCATGTCCTCGACATAGCGATTCCGCAGCGCACGCATGATCTCCACCTCGGCAACGAGTTCGGCCCTGCGCCCCGTGAACTCGACGCGGAAACGCTCGAGCGACTCCTGCACGTCGAGCAGCAAAACGAGCGTCGCGCACACCAGAATGAACGCCGAGATCGCCGCGCCGCTGCCGTACAGCAGAAACTGCTGCTGCCGCCGGACGCGCCCCGGCTCGAATGGCTTGCGAACAGCCACCGCGCCGTGCGAGAAAAGTCTTTTCAGCTTTGCGGGCATGTCGTGTCGATCTCGTTGCTCGTGGTCGGGCGTACCGCATCATTCGCCGATGCGGGCGCATCGGCTCCCTGGAAAACAGGGTAGTCGGGTCGCGTGGCGTGCCTCCGCCCGCACGCAATGCGTCACTCGGCGGCGTCTGCCCCGAAGCCGGCCGGAGCGGCAGCCGGCCCTCGCGCGTCATGTCGACGCGGTATCGTCGTCGGACGCGCCGGCGAGCTTTTGCTCATCGTTGTAACGGATCAGATCCGCGTCGCGAACGATCCCGAGTTTCTTCATCGCGCTCGATTTCTGCGAACTGATGGTTTGCTTGCTGCGATGGAGCTGCGCGGCGATCTCGCCCACCGTGTAGCCCGCGCCGAACAATCGGACAACCTCGATCTCGCGTGTCGTCAGTGCGCGGGCGACGGGCTCGGATTCGATGTCCTGCAAGAGCTGCTTGATGTACGGCGACATGTAGTTCGCACCGACGTACGCGGCATGCACGGCGCCGATCAGGTGCGAAATCGCGTCCGACTTGCTGAGGATGCAACTCACGCCCTGCTTGTGGATCGCGCGCAGCACGCTCGGATTGTCGATCATCGTGATCGTCACGATATGGAGCGCCGGATAGCGGCGCTGCAGGAACGACAGCAGCACGAGCCCGTCGCCGTACTTGCCGCCCGGCATCACATAGTCGAGCACGAGCACATCGCTTTGCTGCGCGTCGAGCGCTGCGACCAGGTCCGTCGAGTTCGAAACGGTGCCCACGAGCTTGATCGTGCTGTTGCCTTGCAGCGACTGCGACATGCCGAGTGCGGATGCCGGATGATCGTCGGCCACCATCACGCGCACAAAGAATTCGTCCATGTTCCTGTTTCCCCGAGGCTTTCAGTCACGCTTCCGGTCCCCGCCGCGACGGGGAGCATGCTCGCGCCATCGTGTCGATGGCTGGCCATATTAGGCGCACCGGACAAATAGTGACTCAATTTTAGGATAAATCCCGCTTCGCCCTGCAATTTGCGTGGGCCACGCGGCGGACGACAGGTGCCGGCGCTCGTGATACGCACGACCTGTCCGCACGGACGCGCCGCGCAGATTGCCGAAGCTCAAGACGGCTCGGCGCCGTTACGGGATGCCGGCTACGCTCTCACGCAGCACGGGCGGGCCGCGACGCGGCGCTATCGGTGGCTCGAATCGCCGGGCAGGTCACGCGAGTTGCCGTCCACCCGATTTTTCCACTCGTTCAGCGTACGGCGCCGCTGAACCGGTGACATGAGCAGAAACTCGTTCATCATCGTCAGGAATTCCCGACGGGACTTCTCAGAGAGCGCGGCAAAATCGAGCAACAGTGCGAATACCTTCCCTATGTGACGCACGACGTTCCCCTCCAGTATTGATTTGAAATCTGCCGCGCGACATGAACGTGCGCCGGCACCCTGCCCTTGTTATTTTGGATATGCGTTGACGCGTACGCTGCTGTTGGTTACTTGTCATACAAAGCTGTTTCATGATTGGTTGAGCCCAATGAGCAAGCGGCCACGCACGGTTCCTTCGCCGAAGTCGCGGCACGCCGCTGCCCCGCATGCGCAAGCGCGCCGCGCAGGTGACCGAGCGTCACGGGTTTTGTCAATACGCGCCGCACACCGGCTGCCGCGCATCGGTGCATGCCTTCGGGCGTCAAATGCGACGTCACGACCAGTACGTCGCACGCGGGATCGACGCCGCGCGCCGCTTCCGCCAGTTGGTGCGCGCGCATGTCGGGCAGATCGTCGCCGATCAACAGCACGTCCCATTCGCCGCCGGCCAGCGATTCGAGCGCCGCACGCCCCGATCCGACCTCGGCTGGCGTGCAGCCGAGCGCGTACAGTTGCTCGCTGAAAATCGAGCCGTTGATGGTTTCGTCGTCCGCGACAAGCACGCGCAATGCGCGACTGCCTGACGCGACCACGTCGCGCGACGATTCGGCCATCGCCGAATCGCGAGCATGCGAATCGTCACGCCGCGGGGCATCGCCCGATACGGCATCAATCCCGCTTTCGTCTCGCATCGGGCCGCCGAGCGCCAGCGCAGCGCGCAAGCCACCGAGCGAATAACTCGATACGCGTACCGTGTCGCCCGCGCGATACGGTTCGAGCGGGCCGTCGGGTATCGCGAGTATCAGCGATGCGCAATCGCTCAGGCTGGCCAGATCTGCGTGCGACCACGTGTCGGAATCGCCGAACAGCACGACCGTGCCCCGTCGTGCAATGCCGGCCGGCAGACTCGACGGGCTGTCGTACACACTGACGTCGAATCCCCATGCGCGCAGATGCGGCAACGCAAAATCGCGCCACCCGAGATGTGCGGCGATCAGCGTCAGCCCGTGTGCGTGAGCCGTGCGCGGCCGGTCGAGTGCGACGACGTCCAGGCCGAGCGGCAGAAGCACCGTGAAACGGCTGCCGACGCCCGGTTGGCTCGCCACTTCGATGCGGCCGCCCATCGCCGCGACGAGCCGGTCGCACAGCACAAGCCCGAGCCCCGTGCCCCCGTAACGCCGCGTGATCGACGTATCGACCTGCGAAAATGCGTTGAACAGCTTGCGTCGATGTTCAGCGGCGATGCCAATGCCGGTGTCCTCGACCTCGACCGACAGTTCCGGCCTGTCGTGCCTTTCTGCAACGACCGCGACGCGCACGGTCACGCGGCCGACATCGGTAAACTTGAGCGCGTTGCTCAGCAGGTTGCGGAGCACTTGCGCGAACCGGGTCGGATCGCCGCGCATCTGTTGCGTACTGCTCGCATGGATCTCGCAGAATAGCTGCACCCCCTTCGCCTTCGCGATCGTCGCGAACGCGTTCAACTCGCGCTCGATCGTCGCGATCACGTCGAACTCGATCGATTCCACCGACATCGCACCGGCCTCGATCTTCGAGAAATCGAGAATGTCGCTGACAAGCGCGAGCAGGCTCGTCGCCGACGTGCGCAACGTGTGCACGCGATCATGCTGGGTCGCGTCGAGCGCCGAGCGCTCGAGCAGTTCAAGGTTGCCGAGAATCACGTTCAGCGGCGTACGGATCTCGTGGCTCATCGCCGCGAGGAACGACGATTTCGCGGCGTTGGCCGAATCGGCCGCGCGCACGGCCTCTTCCAGTTGCTGCACAAGCTGCCGCTTGGCGGTCATGTCGGCGACCGCGGCGATCAGCACGTCCGTTCCCTGATAGCGTGCGCCGCACGCAATGAATTCGAGGTGCAGATGCGCGGCTTCCACGCCCCCCACCAGGAGGTCGTCGTGCAGCACGCCGCCTGCGTCGCCGCGCGCCTGCCATGCGTCGGCCACCTGGCTCGACAGCGCGTGATAGTCGCCGCCGATCCTCCCGACCATGTCCGTGAGCGCAGGGCTCGCGAGCATGAAACGCCCGTCGTCGCGCGCGATCAGCCCGAGCCCGATCGGCGCCATCTCGATCACGCTGCGGCACAGCGCTTCGCTGTCGAACACGCGCTGCGAACGCGTGTAAAGCGGCACGAACTCTCGCCGATGAAAGCGCAGCAGCAGCCCCCACATGACCATGAGCGCGAGCAATGTCGCGGCACCGAGCATACCGGCAGAATGCGCGACGCCGGCCGCGATGTCGGTCCACGACAGCGCATACGCAAGCGTCCAGCCCGTCGATTCGAGCTTGCCGTGAAACAACAGGAAGCCGTCGCGAAACACGGGTGCGCCCGACGACGACGCACCGTCCCGCCACGGGTTCAGCTTCAGCAGGCTTTCCACGCGATCGGCATCGTGCGCCGACGGATCCATCGTGACGAGCCGGCCATCGGCCGTCGTGATGTAGAACGCGCCTTCCGGGCGATAGTCGGCAAGCCAGGACAGCAGGTAATCGGGTGGATATTCGGTGACGAGCACCGCAAACGGTTTACCGTTGTCGCGCGCCTCGGCCGCAATCCGGATACGCGACTGCCCCGACACGTGATCGATGAACGGCGCCAGCCAGCGCACATGCGGACGCGTATCGGCGATGCCAGGATACGGGCGCTCGAAATCGACGCGCAACGCGTCCAGCACGCGCGTACGGCTTTCCAGTGAAACCAGTGCCGGATCGTCGCGGTCCCGATGGGGAATCAGCGCGAGCAATCCCGTACGCGTGCTGTAGTGGTAGCCCTCCAGCGTACGCCCGCGATTGATCGAACTGGCCGCGCAGATGCGCGACAGCAGCACCGACAGCGACAGATAGCGCGCGACTTCGGCCCGGTTGCCGGTTTGCGCCGGCACACCGACGATGAGCGACGGATACGGCCGGGTCGCGATGCGTTGGTCGTTGGCGAAGAATTCGTCGACGACGGCCGCCGGCGCGTCGCTGGCCTCCTGCCAGATCAGTTGCGCGTTCGCGACGCCGTTGCGGAACGAGGTTTCGCTCACGTGGATTTCGTTGAGCGTCTGCTCCAGGCCGTTCAGGTAGTTGCGCCGCGCCCCCTCGACGTAACCCGAGACGATCGACGCCATCCCGAGACCGCAAGCGATCAGGACAAGGACGGTGACGACGATTCCGCCGCCGAACACCGAAATGCTCTGGTAGCGACGAAGGGATTGAAGCGGGCTCTGCGACATGGCGCGCGGCGACGATCGCGAACGCAACCGGAACGACATCGTTCCGGCACCCGTGATCGTCTCGGAATACACCTGAAAAAAGAGGGATTTCCGATCATGCCAAAGGCCCGCGCGGGCGTCCTCATCGAATGAACCATTTCGTACACGTCACACAGAATGTCGAAATAATTTCGGACTTGACCGAAACTTGATGCCGCAAATATGAGTCGCTTGTTCCGCATTGCGTTGAATGCGTGTTCGGCGGATCAACCTCTCGGGCAACGCAATGTGTCGAAGTTTTTTAGAGATAACTCCGATCGCGCTGCCGCCATGACGCGTACTGCCGACGCGAATACCGACTGTTCCGACGATTCTGCGGGCGTGCCAGGCTCGCCGCCAAAAAGAAAAGGTTCTTCACGAAGCGACGTGAAGAACCTTTGAAAGGCATCGTTTCGACGACGACCGGTCGGCTATGGCATGCATACCACCATCGCCGACCGGCCAACCCGCCCGGCACCTGCGCCGAACGGACGTCGGATCGAAGCCGCGACAGCGCGATGTGCCCGGGAGGCGAGCGTCACGGCAACGAACGCCGCCTCCCGGAACGGGACCGATCAGTTCCCGATTTCGCCGAAATTGAGCCCCGCGAGCGGCACCGCCGCCGCGCTTCCGCTCACGCCATTGCCGCGCATCCAGCCGAAGTTGAGGCCGACCAGCCCGCCGTAGAGCTGGTCGTAGCCGGCCGTGTAGGCAACACGACTGCTCGAGCTCGAACGCTCGACGGTGCCGAAGTTTGCACCTGCCACGCCGCCCAGCCATGCGTTGTGCCCGCCGGACACCGCACCCGACGACGACGACGACGCGATCCTGCCGTCGTTTTCGCCGACGAGACCGCCGACCTTGCTGCCATCGCCACCCTTCGCCGAACCGAACGCGTCGGATGCATCGATCGATGCGCTCATGACGTTCTGCCCGACCAGCCCGCCGACGTAACTATCGTCTCCCGCGACAACGTCGCCCGACGCGCTTGACGACGACACGCTGCCTTCGTTGCGCCCGACCAGACCGCCGGCACTACCCGTACCGGCAATGTTGACGGCCCCGCTCGCGCTGGAACCTGCCACCTTGCCCGCGTTCGTACCGACGAGCCCGCCTGCGTTTCCGTTCGCGCCGGCCGATACGCTGCCGGCCGCCGAGGAAGCGATCACGGTGCCGCGGTTTTCGCCCACGAGGCCGCCCACGGTGCTCGATGCGCCGGCGACAACCGACCCGCGTGAATCGGACGACTTCACACTTTCAGTGTTGATGCCGACCAGGCCACCCGCCACGCTCCGCGCACCGACCTTGACCGTCCCATCGGCCGACGAACCTTCAATCTCGCCGTCGTTCAAGCCGACGAGCCCGCCGGCCTTCACGTTGTCGTGCCCGTCCACGTTGCCATACGCATTCGATGCGAGCACCTTGCCGAGGAACCCGTTGCGGCCAACGAGGCCACCCAGTTCGCTGTCGGCACCCGTCGACACGTCGCCGTTCGCGGTGGATGCGCTGACGGTGCCCGCGTTATATCCCACGAGCCCGCCCGCTACCGCGGCGTTGCCGGCCTGAACGCTGCCGTTCGCCATCGACGCCAGGATCGTCGCACGGTTGACGCCGACGAGCCCGCCGACGATGGCCGACTTGCCGGCAACGACGTTGCCGCTCGCCGTCGACGCGGCGATCTTGCCGAGATTTTCCCCGACGAGGCCGCCCGCCTTGGCGTTGTCGCCCACGGTCACGCTGCCCGTCGCGTCGGAGGCGTCGATCGATGCGGTGTTGTAGCCGACGAGGCCGCCCGCCGTCGCGTCATGGCCGGCCAGCACGCTCGCGGACGACAAAGATGCCTCGATGCTCCCGCGTTCGTGGAAACCGACGAGACCGCCGACACGCGCGCCGCGGGCCATGGCGGTAACGCTGCCTGCTGCCGTCGACGCCGTGATGACGCCGCGGTTGAGACCGACCAGACCGCCCGTGTTGCCGGCCGACTGGCTGCTGACCTGTACGTCGGCGCGGCTGTTGCTGATGATCGCGTCGCCGCGATTCGGCCACAGGACAGTGAGGTTTTCTCCGACCAGACCGCCGACGGACATCGCATCCTTGTCGCCTTCGACACGGCCGGAAACGGATGCGCGATCGATCTGCCCGCTCCAGTTGCTGCCGACCAGACCACCGACGATCGTACGGCCTCTGCCGCTGACCAGGATGTCCTTCGCCTTCACGTTCGAGATCTCGCCCATGTTGTAGCCGGCCAATACGCCAACACTGACGGGCGCGCTGTCGGCCGAACCAAATGCCCGCGCCGTGATTTTCTCAAGCGTGAGGTTGGCGATACGGCCGGTATTGGCCGCGAACAACCCGACGGCCGCCACGCCGGGATTCGTAACCGACAGGTTGCGCACGGTATTGCCCAGACCGTCGAACACGCCGCCGAAGCTCGCGCTGCTGCCGCCGAGGCTGCGGAATTGCGCGCCCTTGCCGTCGACCGCATTGCCCAGCACGTAGCGGCCGTTCATGTTGCCTTCGACGTCGCGCAGCCCCGCCAGATCGTGAATCACCCGATACGCTTCGCCGTTCGCCGAGAACGATGCATTGCGGCCCGACAGCGTGACCACCGCATCGTCGTTCGTCAGCGTGTGGCCGCTGCCCGAGTTCAGCGCCAGGCTCGCGTTTTCGCCCGTCAGCGTCAGCTTGTTGCCGAGCCGGATTTGTTTTGCCGCGTTTACCGTCACGCCCGCGTTCGCGCCGCTCGCCGTCAACGCCTGCTTCAGCTCGACGTTGCCCTTTTTCGACGTCAGCGCCAGCGCGTTGTCGCTCGTCCAGCTCACCGCGTCGCCCACCGTCAGGTCGCCCGACGTGTTGGTCAGCGCCACGTTCGTCGTGCCCAGGTTGCGCGACAGCGTCTGACCGTCGATCGCGTCGGCGCCGACCCCAGCGTTAGCCGCCTCGATCGTCCACAGGCCCGCCTTGCCCGACGCCGCACGCGTATCCACCTGCACGTCGCGCGACACCACCACCCGCTCGCCGCGCGTCGTCACCGTGCCGCCTGCCGTCGACGCATCCTGCGCGCTCGCGTCCAGTTTCCCGCCGACGTAAACCTGACCGCCGTCGAGCGTGATCTTCCCGGCGCGGCTGCTCAGCCCCTTCGCCTCGATCGTGCCGCTGTTCTTCACCACCGAGCCCAGCAGATCGCCTGCCGCGCGCGCCGTCATCAGCACTTCCCCGCCGTCCGCCTTCAGCAGCCCGCCGTTGTTCGCCTGAGCGTCCACCGCCCCGCTTTCAACCTGCAGGTTCAGCAGGCCGTTGCCGTCGAAGTTCACGTTGAACGCATTGCCCGCGCCCAGCGCCACGCGGCCCATCTGCGCGCGAATCACGCCCGTGTTCGATACGCGTGCGCCCAGCAGCGCCACGCTGCCGCCGTCCGACGCCGCGATCGTCCCGGCGTTCTCCACCGACTGGCCCGACGTCCCCGCGAACCGGTAGCGACCCGCCAGGAAATCCGCGTCCGACAGGTTCTGCGTCGACGCCACCAGACCGCCAACGTTCACCTGCGCGCCCGCGCCGAACATCACCCCGTTCGGGTTCACCAGGAACACGCGCCCGTTCGCGTCCAGCTGGCCGTGAATCTGGCTGCCGTTCGCACCGATCACCCGGTTCAGCGCGATCGACTGGTTCGTCGGCTGCTTGAACGACACCCGCTCGCCGCCGCCCACGCTGAAGTCCTGCCAGTTCGTGATCAGCTTGTCCGTGTGCTGGTGGATCGACATCGTCTTGCCGTCCGCCGATGTATCGATGTTCGCGCTACCCGACTTGATATCGCCACCCGTCGGCAGCGCGTATGCGCCCGACGCCACCAACCCCAGCAGCGACACGCCCGCCGCCAGCAGGCGCTTGCCGCCGCCCGACTTGCCGCGACGGCGTGCGGTTTCCCCGACCGCGCACCAACCGCCCTGCACCTCATTCCATACCAATGAATAGGCCTTGTTCATTTTTCATTTCCTCATGATTGACTGGCATACGCGAATCATTTCGTATACCTATACAAACCGCTTATCGAGCGTGGAACGAATATGTTCGTTGCTCGTTTCGCGGATTACGGCACCATCGGCACCATGCTCGCCGGCTCTAACCTGCCGCGGAACCGGCATGCCGTGTTCGGGGCGACAACCGTCCGATCCTGGTTGCCACCCCGGGGCATTCGCGCCCTGCTCTTCACCGAGATGAATTACCGCTTGTCGTCGATCCAGCCCACGTTGACGCTGGCGAACGGTTCACGTGCGGCCGCGCCGCTCGTATTGCTCGATTCGATGCGCCCCGTGTTGAATGCAACGAATCCGCCTCTCACCAAGGGCATGCCCACCTCCGAGTCATCAAACTTCGAACTCGTATGCGACGAACGGATCGCGCCATAATTCGTGCCCACGAACCCACCGGCGAACGAACCCGCGCCAGCGACCATCCCCGACGATTCCGAATCGGCAATCAGCGCGCCATTACCGTTCGCCCCAGCGAACCCGCCGACGAACAGGCCGCCGACGGCCGTCACGTTGCCCGATGCCTTCGAGGCCCGGATGCTGGCTTGTTGGCCGATGTTTTCGCCGACCAGACCTCCGGCGTAGCTGTCGCGGGCCGCCGTGACCGATCCGGTCGCACTCGACCCCGAAACCGTTCCGCGGTTCAGGCCGACGAGCCCACCGACCCGGCTCGCCGAGCCCGCACGCACGGCTCCGCTCGCCGCGGACTGCTCGATGGCCCCGTCGTTCACGGCGACGAGTCCGCCCACGCTGCCTCCCTGCCCCGCGCCGACATCGCCTGCCGCCGTGCCTCGCCGGATGACGCCCGCGTTCCTGCCGACCAGACCTCCCACGACGCCGCTCGCAATGTCGGTCACGTTTCCGTTCGCCTCCACGTTGTCGAACACGCCGCCGTCGACGTTCTCCCCCGCGAAGCCGCCTACGGCCGCGGCGCCTTTCGCGTACACCGCGCCGAACGCTTTCGAGTCCTGGATCTGGCCGCCTTTGTTGAGGCCGATGAATCCGCCGACCGTGCTGCCGTCCATCGCGCTGACGATGCCGTGCGCCGACGAACCACGAATCGTGCTGCCATCGCTGCGGCCGACCGCGCCGCCGACGAAGCTCGACTTCCCGGCCGACACGTCGACCGTCGTGGTTGCGTTGTCGATCATGCTGTCCACCGACTGACCGACGAGGCCGCCCGCGTACACGCGGTCACCCACCGAGATCCTGCCGGTACTCTTCGAATTCGACACCGTCGCTTGAATACTCCTGCCGACGAGACCGCCGACGGCACGCATGTAGTTCGACGACCGCATGCTCGTGATCTCGGCATCGGCCTGGCTATTCGTGATCCGCGCCCCGAATGCATGCCTGCCGGCAATGCCGCCGATTGAATCAGCCACGTCGTTGGCTGTGATGCGGCCCTGGAATCGAGCGCCGTCGATGACACCGGCGATGTTGTCGCCGACGAGGCCGCCGACGAGGCTGCTGATCTTCCCGTTCGACGAAACCGTCGTCTTCGTCACGCGAACGTTCGAGATCGTCCCGCCGTGATTGGCTCCGGCGAGCGCACCGACCGACGCGGGCGTTCCAGTCGCGGCTTCGTTGACGGCGAACGAGTCGAGCGCGAGATTCGCGATACGGCCGCGATTCACCCCGAACAGGCCGACATACTGACCGTTGCCATTGATCGTCAAGCGGGAAATTGTGTTGCCCAACCCGTCGAACACGCCGCCGAATGCGCCGTCACCGCCGAGGCTGCGGAATTGCGCGCCGTTGCCGTCGATCGCATTGCCCAGCACGTAACGACCGTTCATGTTGCCGTCGACACCGCGCAGCCCCGCGAGATCGTGGATCACCCGATACGCTTCGCCGTTCGCCGAGAACGACGCATTGCGACCCGACAGCGTGACCACCGCATCGTCGTTCGTCAGCGTATGCCCGCTGCCCGAGTTCAGCGCCAGGCTCGCGTTTTCGCCTGTCAGCGTCAGCTTGTTGCCGAGCCGGATTTGTTTTGCCGCGTTCACCGTCACGCCCGCGTTCGCGCCGCTCGCCGTCAACGCCTGCTTCAGCTCGACGTTGCCCTTTTTCGACGTCAGCGCCAGCGCGTTGTCGCTCGTCCAGCTCACCGCGTCGCCCACCGTCAGGTCGACCGACGTGTTGGTCAGCGCCACGTTCGTCGTGCCCAGATTGCGCGACAGCGTTTGACCGTCGATCGCGTCGGCGCCGACCCCAGCGTTAGCCGCCTCGATCGTCCACAGGCCCGCCTTGCCTGACGCCGCACGCGTATCCACCTGCACGTCGCGCGACACCACCACCCGCTCGCCGCGCGTCGTCACCGTGCCGCCCGTCGTCGATGCGTCCTGCGCGCTCGCGTCCAGCTTGCCCGCGACATGCACCTGGCCACCGTCCAGCGTGATCTTCCCGCCGCGGCTGCTCAGCCCCTTCGCCTCGATCGTGCCGGTGTTCTTCACCACCGAACCCAGCAGGTCGCCGGCCGCGCGCGCCGTCATCAGCACTTCCCCGCCGTCCGCCTTCAGCAGCCCGCCGTTGTTCGCCTGCGCGTCCACCGCTCCGCCTTCGACCTGCAGGTTCAGCAGCCCGTTGCCGTCGAAGTTCACGTTGAACGCATTGCCCGCGCCCAGCGCCACGCGACCCATCTGTGCACGGATCACGCCCGTGTTCGATACGCGTGCACCCAGCAACGCCACGCTGCCGCCTTCCGTCGCCGCGATCGTCCCCGCGTTCTCCACCGACTGGCCCGACGTGCCCGCGAACCGGTAGCGGCCCGCCATGAAATCCGCATCCGTCAGGTTCTGTGTCGACGCCACCAGGCCACCCACGTTCACCTGCGCACCCGCGCCGAACATCACTCCGTTCGGGTTCACCAGGAACACGCGCCCGTTCGCGTCCAGCTGACCGTGAATCTGGCTGCCGTTTGCACCGATCACGCGGTTCAGCGCGATCGACTGGTTCGTCGGCTGCTTGAACGACACCCGCTCGCCGCCGCCCACGCTGAAGTCCTGCCAGTTCGTGATCAGTTTGTCCGTGTGTTGGTGGATCGACATCGTCTTGTTGTCCGCCGACGTCGCGATGTCCGCTTGGCCCTCCGCAATCACGCCGCCCGTCGGCAGCGCGTATGCGCCCGACGCCGCCGCCAGCCCCAGCAGCGACACGCCCGCCGCGAGCAGGCGCTTGCCGCCGCCCGACTTGCCGCGACGGCGCGCCGTTTCCCCGACCGCGCACCAGCTGCCCTGCGCTTCGTTCCATACCAATGAATAGGCCTTGTTCATTTTGGTATCCTCTTCAATTTATAATTGGAAACCCGCCTTGCCAGACGGACCGATCACGCGTGCTCAGAAATACTGAGCGGCCTGAACCCATACGCTCGGCGCGCGGGTCGGCGAACCGAACGCCGCACCGAGCGGCCACGCGGCCGTCAACATCACCTGGCGCTTCGCGCCGTACCAGCTCGCGCCGACACCGCCGGCCTGCATGTGCTGCATGTTTCGCTCTCGTGTCCATGGGTGCTTGTCGGCCTGCACGCGCCCGGCGTCGACGAACGTGCTGACCTGCCATCCGGGCGCGACGAGATAACGCAACTCGGCGCTGGCCTGCCAGCCCTGGTCGCCACTGCCAGCGCCGAGCGCATACGCGCGCACGCCATACGGGCCGCCGAGACTGAATTTCTCCGATTCGTCGAGATTGCGCGACGCGAGCTGCGCGCTGAATTGCGTGTACAACTCGAACCGACGCCCCAGCGCCTGCACGCGCAGCGCGCTCACATTCAGCTTCGCAAAGCTGCCGATCGACTTCTTCAGCGCATCCGCCTCGAACGGATCGTTGCTGCGCAACCGTCCGATGCCGAACATCACCGAGAACCCGTTTCGGCCGCCACCCAGCCAGCCGTCCTGACTGTTGCCGCTGACGCCGAAGGTCCACAGGCCGACGTTCTTGTCGCGCCGGATGTCGAAGATGCCGTAGTCGTCGCGCAGGTTCTTGTTTTCGTACTGGATCTGCGCGGTGACGCTCAGGGTGCGCGCGCGCACGAGCGGCTGCGTGACGTACGCGGTTTGCACGCTCGCACGGCCCTGGGAATCGAGATCGGAAAACGCGCCGCCGAGCCGGTAGCGCAGCGACGAATACGCGACGCCGACCCGCGTCGACGCGGGCCCGACCGGTACCTGGTAGGCGGCACGGTAGTAGCGCTGCAGTTCGTTGCTGACGAGCCCGCGCAGGCTCAGGCGATCGCCGAGCCGCAGCGGTGAATTGACGTCGATACTGCCGCCGAGACGGTAGCGCCCGAGCGCCACGTCGCCGAAGTTGTCGAATTCGAGCGATCCGGACGCGAGCGGCCCTTTGTCGGCGTCGACGACGAGATCGGTGGTGCCCGGCATTTCGCCCGGACGCAACGTGCCGCGCGCACCGACGCCGGCCAGGTCGTCGAGCAGCAACAGGCTGCGCTCGAGATCGGGCCCGCGTACGACGTCGCCCGGATGCAGCGCGGAGAGCGGCTGACGCAGCGCGGCACCGAGCACGCGCGAATGGTTCTGGATCGTGATGGCGCCGTAGCGCCCTTCGGTGATTTCGATACGCACGACGCCGTCATCGATGTCCTGGCGAGGCAGGTAGGCGCGTGCAAGCACGTAGCCATGGCGGCGATAGAAGGCTGTGATACGCCCGGCGGCGCGTTGCAGGTCGGCGAAACTCAACGTGCCGCCGGCCAGATCGGCGACGAGCGGCAGCAGTTTGTCGCTGCCGAACACGGTATTGCCGTCGAGCGCGAATGCGCGAACGAACACGAGCGGCCCCGACTCCGGCGCGCTCTCGGCGGCCTCTTCCGACGGCGGAACCGTAAGCTCTGGCGCGGATTCCGGCGGCAGATCCGGACGCGGCGTCTCGATGTCGCGCATCGCTCGCCCCGCGTCCGGCACTTGCGCAAGCGCCGGTTCGAACAGGCCCGCGGCACCGCCGCAGATCAGCGCCGCGCACAATGCGTGGCGGGCCCGCCGCGTCACGCTTGCGTCGCGCGGCACCGCATACGAACCGCCATCGAGCGATCGTGTCGCTTCGACGTTACCGATATCGACCCGACGGTGGTCGACGACTTGCATATGATCTACCCACATGGAACAGGTTCGGACCTTGCCGGCAAGGCACTTGCCAGCACTGACTCAAGGGCCGAATGCTACAGACAGACATTTCGCATGTATTTAGATCACGTACGAAAATTCGTGACTAAATTGTTAATTGCTGATGCAGTCGCACGAAGCGAGCGAATGGTCAAGACGGCTTCCGTTTTATCGAAAGGATGGAAGCCTGTCGGCCGTCGGCCAAATCATGGCGCGAGCACGGTTGACCGCCTGCAGCGGCACTCCTAAACTGGCATTCCTTTTTACGCCGCTCACGCAAAAGGGATTCCCATGATCGACCTCTCCACGCTCGCGCTGTTCTCCGGCGCGTGTCTCGCGCTGACCGCCACGCCGGGGCCCGACATGCTGCTGATCGCGTCCCGCAGCGTGAGCCAGGGCCGGCGTGCTGGCTTTGCGACGCTCGCCGGCATTCAGGCCGGCACTTACTGTCATGCACTCGCCGCCGCGCTCGGGCTGTCGCAGCTCTTTCTCGCGGTGCCGATCGCGTACGACATCGTGCGTTTCGCCGGCGCCGCGTATCTGCTCTATCTCGCGTGGAAGACGTTCCGTTCCGACGCAACCTCGCTGTCGCCTGTCGCGTCGCAGCGTCGCCACTCGACCACTACGATCTTCCGTCAGGGCCTGACGACGAACCTGCTGAATCCGAAGATGGCGCTGTTCGTGCTCGCGCTGTTCCCGCAGTTCGTGCGGCCCGAGCATGGCTCGATCGCCGTGCAGATTCTCGTGCTCGCGACGGTGCTCAACCTGATCGGGCTCGTCGTGAACGGCGCGGTGATTCTCTCCGCGAGCCGGCTGAGCCGGCGGATCGGCGCGCGCCGCCGCGCGTCGAAGCTGCCGCAATACCTGCTCGGTACGGTGTTCGTGGGGCTCGCGGCAAGGCTCGCGGTGGCGGGGCGGAACTGATCTCGCTTCCTGCAGAAGCGCACGGGCAGGCCTGATATCCATTCGGATAACTAGTCGAAATCAGGCCACCGGCAAACAATCTGGCTCGCACATCAGCAACGAAGCACCGGAGAAACGTCCAGACGTTTCTCCGGTGCTTCCGTGCATTCGACGAGCCGCCCTCATGACAGACACGACGGCGCTCCTTCCTGCAAGGAAATAACAAATTTGTTACCATGCGAACCGTCGCGGATGAAATCCATTTCTTCAGCGAGCAAGTCGAGGCTGGCGTATTTGCGTTGCCGAAAACGCTGATCGCCAGATTCTTCGCACTCGCTGACCGCATGGAGCAGTACGGCCCGAATCTGGGCGAACCTCACACCAGGCCGATGGGCGACGGGTTGTACGAAATGCGGTTGAAGGGCCTGGAAGGTATCGCACGTGTGTTTTACTGCGCGGTCGTCAACCGGCGGATCGTCATGCTTCACTGCTACGTGAAGAAGACGCAGAAAACGCCGCAGAAGGACCTGGAGACCGCGCGCCGCCGATTGAAGGAGATTCGAGATGGCAACCTATAAGGCACTGCGCGAGCGCGCGTTGGCCGATCCGACGGTACGCGCCGAGTACGACCGGCTGAACCGCGAGGAATTCGCGCTGCTCGACGCAATGCTGGCCGCCCGGCGAGCCGCCGGTCTTTCGCAAGCCGATGTGGCAGAGCGCATGGGCACGAAGGCGCCTGCCGTCACGCGGCTCGAACGTGCACTCGCGACAGGCCAGCACTCGCCGTCGATTGATACGCTGCGCAAGTATGCGGCCGCATGCGGCAAGAAACTCGTGATCTCTTTCGCCTGAGTCGCACCAACGCACGGACGTGCATGAATCGGCCGTCGGTTCCTCGCGCGACTGATCGCCCAAGTGCCTTGCATCCCGCCTAATCCCCGCCCGCGCAAGCATCGTCGGTACGATCGCGCGTATCCACTACCACGCGCAGTTCCCGGCTGTCCATCAAGCTCGCCGGCGTCACCGTGCGGCGCTGCCACGGAATCCGCCCGAAGTACCAGACCTTCCAGAAACCGAGCGGATGATCGGGATTCCGGCGCAGCAGCGTGTCGAAGGTTTCGACATCGCCGAGCGTGATCCGCGTCGCGTCACGCACAACCTCCCGAACAAAACGCGAACAGAACTGCCGGCGCGACGCGAGATTGAAACCCGTGTCGTAGACCACGCCGACCCGGCGCATCGCCGCGTCGACGAGCCGGCGCCGCTGCGCGGCATCGAACGGCTGCTTCAGCCGCGCGATCACGCATGCGCCGCGATGGGAACGCGCAAGAAACCGCGACATCGTCGTGACGCGCGACAGCGGAAACGTGCTCTCGGCGACGAGCGGCTCGCCACCGCGCCGGCCGACGACGATCCCGACGTGATTCGTCCACGACCGTGTCGCGCTAGCGACCTCGAGAAACGGCCGCACCGTCACGCGGATGAACACGATGTCGCCGATCTCCGGCTCGACCGGCAACGGCATGTCATGAGGTTCGGGAGAACCGGTGGAGAAAAGACGCCGCCGGCCCGCACCGGGCGAGCGGATCATGAGCGGCTGGCAGCCGGTGTCGACAATCATATGGACCTCGCGAGAGTGAACATGGCGCGAGGATGTCAGCAGCTACCGCGCTCCGCATCCGCTTCTTGTGCGAGGGCGTGAATCCGTGCCGCCGGGTGGCGGATTTCGATACCGGCGTGAGGTGCGCGGCGTAAGGCGCGAAGCGTAAGGCGCGAAGCGTGAGGTGCGAGGCCGAGCCGTCAGCGCGTCGCGCCCAGTGCCACGCGCAGCCGTTCCATCAACTGCGTGTAATGCCGCAGCACGTCGTCCTTCGGCACGACATTCGCGGTCGCGAAACGCTCGGACCACGCCGGCTTCCATTCATACGCCCCGTGTACGCTCCGGTCGCCGTCCGGCGACTGGATCAGCGAGCGGATTCGCGCGTCGCGGCCCGGGCCCGTGTGCATGTCGAACAGCGCGTGGATATACGTGTGATACGCGTCGTACACATCCTCGTCGAACAGGTAGCGGTAGATATGAAACGTGCGGTCGAGCTCGCGCTTCGCGCGGATCACGTCGTCCGGCGAGATGTCCTTCCAGTAGCCGATCCACGTATAGAAGCACAGCAGCGCATTGAGCTGTGGCGCGACCGCGTCGTACAGCGCGAGGCGCTTCTCGATCAGCCGCTGGTTGGTCCACTGTACGAGTTCGAGCCGCTTCAGCCGACGCGCGACGAGCCAGCCGAGGCAGGCCACCGACAACGGCGTCAGCACGCCGAGCACGAGCTTGACGATTTCCAGCGAATTCCACGGATTGTTGAATGGCTGCATGAATGGCCCGACAAGAAGAAACGCATCCGCGCCGGCGCATGACCCGGCGCGCAGCACCGCCTGCCCGATCGCATCGACATTGACCGTTAGTTGCTTGCGCATCGAACATCGCACGGCGGTGCGTGCGATACGTTCGAAGCGGCGTGACTCGCCAGATTACCCGGCGATTGTCACCGAGACCTGACCGTTCGTCGAGTCATCGCCTCGCACCCGTTCGGCGCTAGGTCGGCAGCGCCGACGTCAGCTTGACCTTCTGCATCGGAATGTCGGTCTTCACGCTCAGCACGCCGGGAATGCGCGTGAGGGTTTCCATCTGGAAGCGCCGATAGTCGTCGATGTCGGCCGCGACGACGCGCAGCAGGAAATCGCAGTCGCCCGCCATCAGGTGGCATTCGACGACTTCCGGCATCTGCTGGACGGCATCGGCGAAACGGTTCACGGATTCCGCGTCCTGCCCCTTCAGCCACACGCGCGTGAAGATCGTCAGCCCCTTGCCGACCTTCGCGGGATTCAGCACGGCCACGTATTTCTCGATCACGCCCGCTTCCTCGAGAAGCCGCACGCGCCGCAGGCACGGCGACGGCGACAGCCCGACCTCGTGCGCGAGCTCCACGTTCTGCATGCGGCCGTCGCGCTGCAGCGCGCTCAGGATCCGCCGGTCGATGGCATCCAGTTTCATTTGGCATCCGATTCCAAAAAATTCGCAAATCACGCGTTCAATGCCAAATTCTCTGAAAGTTATGGCCACAACGCAACCCGATTCGAGTCAAAAAAGCAGACAATCCCTCCCCCCGAAGGAGGAGTAATGAGCAGTAGCGTTTCAACGTCGTCCGGGCTTCGCGACAAGCCCGCCTATGTCGCCGAGATGGGCCGCGGTTTGCGCGCGGCGCTGCCCGTCATGCTGGGTTTCGTGCCGTTCGCGCTGGTCCTCGGCGCGCAGGCCGCGCAGAAAGGGCTCAGCCTGTTCGAGGTGCCGATGATGACGGGCCTGAATTTCGGCGGCGGTTCCGAATTCGCGGCGATCCATCTGTGGACCTCGCCGCCGCATATCGCGCTGATCGTCGCGATGTCGTTCCTCGTGAATTCGCGCCACATCCTGATGGGCGCGGCGTTTGAGCCGTACATCCGGCGCCTGCCGCGCCGCCGCGCGTTCGTCGCGCTGTTCTTCATGTGCGACGAGAGCTGGGCGATGTCGCTCGCCGACGCGCGCTCGCGCTCGGCCACGCACATCAGCGTGCCCTATTACGCGGGCATCTGTATCGGGCTCTACCTGACGTGGATCTCGATGACCACGCTCGGCGCGGCGGTCGGCCCGACGATCGGCAACGTCGAGCAGTACGGCTTCGACATGGCGTTCACGGCCGTATTCCTGGTGCTGCTGCGCGGGATGTGGAAGGGAATGCGCGCGAGCCGTCCGTGGTTCGTGAGCCTCGTCGTCGCGGCGGCCACGCACCTGGCTGTGCCCGGCGCATGGTACGTCGCGGCCGGCGCATGCGCGGGGCTCGTCGCCGCGTTGCTGTGGGAGCCGCGCGATGCCTGAGCTTCCGGATTTCAGCACCGTCGCGACGATCGTGCTGATGGCGTCGACGACCTACCTGTCGCGCATCCTCGGCTACGTGCTGCTGCGCAACCGCACGCTCAGCCCGCGGATGGCATCGGTGATGGAGAACGTGCCCGGCTGCGTGCTGATCTCGGTGATCGCGCCAGCCTTCGTGTCGACGCGGCCGGCCGACCTGCTCGCGCTCGCGATCACGCTGCTCGCGGCGACGCGCCTGTCGATCCTGCCGACCGTCATCGTCGGCGTCGCGTCGGCGGGGCTGCTGCGGCATCTGATCGGATAGGGCCTGTTCCCGCTGATAGCGGGCTTGTGAACGTGCGTTGCCAGCCGTCCCCCAAGGGGACGAGCGACGACCGATCTCGCGCTCCGGCCGGCAACGCACATTCTCCTGTTTTGGAAATAATCATTCGCGGGGCTAGCCGCCGGAAGGGCCGATCGCCGCTTACGTGGCATCTCAACCGACGAACGGGCGCACAATGCGCCCGTTTTCATGTCCGCGCCGACGACGCAACACGACGATTCTCGCGCCGGGATGCTAGCCTTGTGGCTTGCGCCACGCCGCCCTTCCCTCTCATCGCCCATCTCCGTGAGGATCGTCCCGATGCAAGAAACCCGCCCGCTTTTCGACCGTGTCCTGCTGACCAACGACGACGGATTCGACGCCCCCGGCCTTGAAGTACTCGAACAGGTCGCCATGCAACTGGCGCGCGAAGTGTGGATCGTCGCGCCGGCGGAGGACCAGAGCGGCACGTCGCATTCGCTGAGCCTGCACGAACCGCTGCGCGTGCATCGCAAGGGCGAACGCCGCTTCGCGGTGCGCGGCACGCCCGGCGATTGCGTCGCGATCGCGGTCAGCCACCTGATGAAGGACGCGCGGCCCGACGTCGTGCTGTCCGGCGTGAACCGCGGTGCGAATCTCGGCACCGAAACGGTGTTTTCCGGCACGGTCGGTGCCGCGATGACGAGCATGCTGGTCGGCGTACCGGCCATCGCGCTGAGCCAGGCCTTCACCGATCGCAACGCGGTGCCATGGAACACCGCGCTCGCGCATGCGCCGGACGTCATTCGCCGGCTCGTCGCCGCCGGCTGGGACAGCGACGCGTGCCTCAACGTGAATTTCCCGGCACGGCCGGCCGACGACGTGCGCGGCCTGAAGGTGACGAACCAGGGGGCCGGTACGCTGCAGGGCGTCGAGATCGTGTCGGGCCGCGATCCGCGCGAGATCGACTATCACTGGCTGAAGCTGGCCCGCGCGCCGCGCGAGGACGACCCGGATTCGGAAACGGTCGCACTCGGCGAAGGGTATGTCGCCGTCACGCCGCTGAAGTTCGAGCGCACGCACGACCAGGCGCTCACGCAACTGCGGTCGCGCCTCGGCTGATCCGCGTACGCGGGCAGGAAAGCGGTCGCGGCAATCGCGTGCATGATTCTTGCGCGCGGCTGTCCGGCCGCGACATTGCATCACGACATCACCGCATCACCGCATCACCGCATCACCGCATCGCCGCATCGCCGCATCACCGCATCACGTCAGGTTCATCCCCCCGTCGAGCATCACGATCTCGCCCGTCACGTAATCGGACGCGACGAGCATCGCGACCGTCTGCGCGATGTCATCCGGCGCCGCCGCCCGCCGCATCGGCGCGCGCTCGCGCCAGAGCTGCTGCGCGTCCGTCCAGTCGGCCGTGAGCGGCGTATCGACGAGCCCCGGCGCGACCGCGTTGACGCGAATCGCCGGCGCGAGCGTGCGCGCGAGCAGCCGCGTCGTGTGATTGAGCGCGGCCTTCGCGGCCGCGTAGGGAATCGACGCGCCCTTCGGCCGCACGCCCGCATGCGAACTGACGTTCACGACGCACCCGGCCCGCCCGTGCGACGCCGCCTCACGCAGCGCGGCCTCCGCTTCGGCGACGAGCCGGAATGGCGCGATCACGTTGATCTCGTGCATCTCGCGCCACACGTCGGGCGTCGCCGCGGCAAGGTCGTCATGCGGAATCACGCGGCTGACGCCCGCATTGTTGACGAGGACGTCGAGCCGCCCGTGCACGGCCAGTGCGTCGCGAATCAGCCGCACGCGTTCGGCATCGTCGGCGAGATCGGCCTGCACGTAGGCCGCGCCGAGTTCGCGCGCCATTGCGCGCCCCACGTCCGCCGAACTGCGCGAATGCAGGATCACCGCATAACCGTCCGCCGCCAGGCGGCGCGCGATCGCCGCGCCGATTCCCGACGTCGATCCGGTGACGAGCGCGACCGGCCGATGCAACCGCGACGCGCGCGGCTCGGCGACGGTTTCGGTTTCAGGTTCCGTTTCGGGAATCGGGGCAGAAATCGGCGGAAGCGGCGCGTCCATGTCGGGGAACCCTGTCAGTGGCGTTCCCGCATCATAAGCGCGACGACGTCTCCCAGACGCGAAAGTCACCGCGGCCACCACGAGGGTCGCTCCGGCGAAGCCGAATCGGCCGGCCATCCAGCCGGCCGGCAACGCGCGGATCGCACAGCCGAGATCGCATCAGAACCGATACACGCTCGGCGAGCGAGCGCGCCCGCCAGCCGGGACTGGACGCATCGGACGCATCGGCCGCATCGGACACGGCGGCAATCAGGCCCGGACAGACCATCGCCGTGCCGAGACCGGGCAACACGCTCGCCACGAGCCGCCAGCGCAACCGCCCCGTCAGCGCGGCCGGCGCACGCCTTGCCGCCCGCACCCGCATCCCGGCGACGATCAGCCCCTTGCTGCCCCAGCAGTCGCTCAGCGGCCCGGTGACGATCCGGCAACTGCCCCACACGGCCGGATAAGACGGCCGCAAGGATGCCGATCCGCTCGAAACCGGCGCCGCCGGATGAAGCCAATCGGCCCGCGTCGATGCGGGCCGCTTGCTGTTGCCTGCCGCTACTTCCCTGCCAACGTCAGCGAAGGTGCGAGCGCGCTGTTCGGATCCTGACCGTTCCACTGGCTGACCCAACCATCGTTCGGCGTCGCCCCCATCACGAAATCGAGCGTGCCGCCGGCCTTCATCTCGTCGTACGTGATGTACGGCCGATGCAGCGGCACGCCGTTCAGGCTCACCGACTGCACATAGCGATTGACCGACGACGGCGCGCCGCCGCCGGCCGTGTGCGCCGTCACGGTGAAGCGCCGCGACTTGCCGAACTTCAGCGCACCGCCGTCTCCGCCGCCCGATGCAACCGGGATGTCGAGCGTCGCTTCCGCGAACAGCGGCGTGCCAAGGTAGAACACGCCGCCCACCGGATTCAGCGAATAGGTGCCGAGCGCGGACAGCACGTACCACGCGGACAGCTGCCCGCAGTCGTCGTTGCCGGGAATGGCCGAATCGCGCACGCGGCGCGGGTCGGCCAGCGCGGCCTTCAGGCTGTCGCCGCTCAGCAGCGCGCGATCGCCGGCCGTCAACGTCAGCGAATACATGTCGTCCATCACCGTGCGCACGCGGTCCTGTGTCTTCGACGGCATGCCCGCGACGTCGTACAGGTACGGCAGATGGTTCGCCGGCTCGTTCCCGGCGAAGAACTGGCCGCTGCGGCCGGTCAGGTCCGGAAAGCCCTGGTTGCCGAGGAAGGTCAGCGGGTTCGCCGGATCGAACGTGCGATCGAGCTGCGCGATGAACTGGCTTTTCCCGCCGAGCAACGCAACGAGCCCCGGGAAGTCGTGGAAGATGTTCCACGTATCGATCCACGCATTCGATTCGGAGAAGTCCGTCTTCTCCGCCGCCGTCGGGTCGAAGCCCGCCACCCAGTTGCCCTGCGCATCCTTCGGCTGCGAGAACTTCCAGCCGTTGTTCAGCGTCGGGTTGAACACGTTCCGGTAATTCCGGCTGCGCTGCAGGTAGGGCCGGTAGTCGGCCGTGCTCTTGCCCGCCGCCTTGCCGACCGCGGCCGTCGCCCAGTCGTCGAACGCATAGTCCTGCGTCGTCGACACCGATGCGTTGTCGCCCGCGACCACGTAGCCGCGCTGGCGGTACTGGTCGAAGCCGTGCGCGCTCGCGCCCTGCGTGGTGGTCAACGCGGTCCAGATGTCGTCGATGCCCGCGCTCGTCAGGTGCTTCAGGTACGCGTCGGCGATCAGCGGGATCGACGGGTGGCCGGCCATCGTGAAGGTTTCCGTTTGCGCGAGCGGCCACACCGGCAGCTCGCCCTTGCCGTTCTGCCTGAACTGCGTGAGCAGCGACTTGACCCAGCCGTCGACGCGCTCGGGCTGCACCAGCGTCATCAACGGCGACTCGGCACGGAAGGTGTCCCACAGCGAGAACGTCGACGAATAGTCGAAGCCCGGATTCGCGTGCTTGCTCGTCGTCGGCGGCGACGTCGTGCCGTCGTTGGTCGAATCGGTGCCGACGTAGCTGCCGTCCGCGTTGTTGTAGACGGTCGGCGCGAGCATCGTGCGATACAGCGACGTATAGAACATCGTCCGCTGGTCGGCGCTGCCGCCCTTGATCCTGATCCGTCCGAGTGCGTCGGCCCACACGCGTTCGGCCGCGCCGCGCACCTGGTCGAACGACTTCGCGCCGACTTCCGCGGCGAGATTGGCCTGTGCATCCGCGATGCTCGACGGCGAGATGCCGACCTTCACCGTAACCGCGCCGCTGTCGTTACCGTCGGCGAACGACAGGTAGGCCTTGAAGCCGTCGGCGCTGAACGCGACGTGTTTCGTATCGAACGGCTTCGAGAAACGCGCGACGAAATACGTCGGCTTGTTGTTCGCCCAGTTGTTCGTGATCTCCCAGCCGGCGATCGTCTGCGCATCGACGACCCGGATCTTGCCGCTCGCGGTCGAGCCGCCGATCGGGTTGTCGATGCTGACGATCATGCTGCGCTTCTGCGCAGCCGCGCTCGGGAAATACGTGTAGCGATGCACGCCCGCGTGCGCGGTGGCCGTCATCTCCGCGAGAATCTTCGCGCCCTTCACGTTCCACGGCGTGCTGCCGCTGCCGACCGGCGCCATCTTCACGCGGTAGTAGCCGGGGCTCGCGGTTTCGTCGTCGTGGCTGAACGACGCGTTGTAGGTGATCGACGCATCGGCGGCCACCTTGGCCAGCGTCGCGGTGTCGACCGGCGCCAGCGTCGGCAGGAACCGCACTTCGCCACCCGAACCGATGCCGGTGCCCGACAGGTGCGTGTGCGTGAAGCCGGTGATGAGCGGATCGTCGTACTGATAGCCGGACGTGCGATCCCAGTTCCACGGCAGCGTGTGCGCGCCGCCGGTCGTGTCCGGCCCGAGCTGCACCATGCCGAACGGCACGGTCGCGCCCGGGTACACGTGGCCGTGGCCGCGCACGCCGCTGCTCCAGTCCGCGTTGATGTCGAGGTTCGCGGTGCCGATCATCGGATCGACGCTGCGCAGCAGCGATCGCTTGCCCGCGCCGCCGTTCTCGCCCTGGTCGTTCTGATCGCCCTGGTCGTTCCGGTTGCCCTGCGCGTTCGACATCTGCGCGAGCACGCTCGCATCCGTCGAAGTCTGATCGCCCCCGCACCCCGACAACACGGCAAGGCACCCGATACCCACCACATGACGTAGCTTCATCCGTTCGTCCCTCCCTCTCTCTGCGTCGATCCTGTCGGCAAGAACCGCTCGTTGATCTTCTCGACCGTTACGGCGCGCCGGCCGCCTGCGGGAACGACGGCATCGCGGATGCGTCGGTGCCCCACGTCGCCGCGCTCGCGTCGGCCGTCATCGAATACGACAGCTTTCCGCCCTTCGCGATGTGCTCGAACGGCAGCCACGCGGTCGGGTAAGGTGCGCCGTTCAGCTTCAGCGACTTCACGTAGAACGACGCGGCATCGCCCGAACCCGCGCCCGGCGCGACGATGTGCAGCAGGCGGTAGCTGCCGTCCTGCTGCCCGACGCGCACGACGATCTTCTCGAACTGCGGGCTCGCCAGCGCGACGCCGCTCACGCCCGGCACGACCGGGTAGAGACCGAGCGCGGCCCACACGTACCAGCCCGAGATCGCGCCGAGATCGTCGTTGCCGGGCAGCCCGGCCGCACCGGTGCCGAACGCGTTCGCGAGCGACGCGTGCAGCACGCGCTGCGTATGCGACGGCGCGCCCGCCCATGCATAGACCCACGGCACGGCCATCGTCACTTCGTTGCCGACGTAGAAGTACGGCTGCACGGTGCCGATGTTCAGGTGCGAGAAGAACGTGTCGAGCCGCTTGACGACCGGTGCGGCGCCGCCGGCCTGCGCGACCACGCCGCCGAGATCGTGCGGCACGTACCACGTGTACTGCTCCGAGTTGCCTTCCATGAAGCCGGTGCCGTCGGTGACCCAGGCGCCCGCCGACGTCTTCGGCTGGATCGCGTTCCTGTCGAACAGGTTCTGCCAGTTGCCGCTCGACTTCAGCAGCGTGCCGGCCGTCGCCGTATCGCCGAGCGCCGTCGCGAAGCGCGACACCGCGAAGTCGCGCACCGCATATTCGAGCGTGTTCGACGCCGTCTGGTTGTCGCCCGGGCCCGACGACGGCACGTAGCCGAGCCGGTCGTAATCCGCGCGGCTGCCCATCACCGGCGTGCCGGCGCATGCGGCGCCCGGCGTCGTGCTGCGCTTCATGATCGACAGCGCGGCCTGCGTGTCGAAGTTCGTCGCGCCGAACGCATGCGCGTTCGCGACGATGATCGAGCCCGCATCGCCGGGCATCACGGCCGTCTCGGTATTGAAGTACGCCCAGCGCGGGAACGCGCCGCACGCTTTTGCATCGAGCACGAGCGACTGCACGATGTCGCTGGTCCGCACCGGATCGAGCAATGCCTGAAGCTGCATGAACGAGCGGTCGATGTCCCAGCCGGAGAAGTTCGCGTACATCGTGCGGCCTTTCTCGACCTGACGCGTCGGCGCGGCCGATACGCCGTTCGACGCGTAGAAGTCCGGATACTGGCCGTTCACGTCGTTGAACACGTTCGGGTGCAGCGACGCGTGATACAGCGCGGTGTAGAACTTCGTCTTGTCCGCGTCGCTGCCGCCCGTGACCTGAATCGCGTTCAGGCGCGCGTTCCACGCGGCGCTCGCCGCGCGGCGTACCTTGTCGAAACGCCAGTTCCGGTTGCCCTGCGCATCGGTGCCCGGATTCTCGGCGAGCAGGTTCGCCTTCGCATTCGCTTCGCTGACGAACGAAATGCCGAGCTTCATCATCACGTCCGGGTGCTTGCGGTCGACATTGAACGTCAACGCCACGGGGCTGTCGTTCGACAGCGCCGGCTTCACCGCGAACGGCTGGCTGAATTCCGCGTAGTAGTAGACGGGTACCGCATGCCCGGCCCAGCAGAATCCGCCGCCCGCGATCGTGCCCGACAACGCGCGGTCGCCGGCCTGGCTGATCGTGTCGCCCGTCGAGCCTTGCGCGCGGTTGTTCAGCACGGTCGGATCGATCGCGATCGTCGCCTGCTGGCCCTGCGCGAGTGCCGGATACGTGAAGCGCGCGAAGCCGGTGCGCAGCGTCGTCGTCAGTTCCGCCTTGATGCCGTTGCCGAGCGTGACGCCGTAATAGCCGGCCTGCGCGGTCTCGTTCGCGTGGCTGAAGCTGGCGGGGGTGCCGGCGTCGCCGGGCGCGAGCTGCGGCATCACGTTCAAGTAGCCGCCGTTCGCCCAGCAGCCGGTGCCGCTCAGGTGCAGGATGCTGAATGCGTTGATCGACGTGTCGCCGTACCAGTAGCCGCCGGAGAAGCCGGAGCCGTCGCCTTTGCGGCTGTCGTACTGGGCGGTGGGCGTCATCGGGCTCCACTGCATCATCCCGAACGGGACCGTCGGCCCCGGGAACGTGCCGCCGCCCAGACCCGAGCCGACCGGGTCGGCCGGCTGGTCGGTCGCGTAGTCGGTGCCGATCAGCGGATTGACGTACTGAACGACGCGAATGTCGGCGTTCTTCTTCGATGCTGCGTTGTCGTTGTCGTTTCCATTGCCGTTGCCGCTGTTGCCGCCGTTGCCGTCTTCGTTGCCTTGCGACTGTGCCGCGGCCGACAGATTCGAAGCGGCTGCCGACGGCGAATCGCCATCGCCCCCGCACGAAGCCAAGCCAACACAGAGCGCCAGCAGCGCCGCTCTCAACCCCCAGTTCCTCGACATCGCCTGTCTCCGTTTCGTTCTTGAATCAAGCCGCTGATTCGAACTACTGAGCTTTAAATCAGGAATCTTTTCGTGACTTGTCGCGTACGCGGTCAATCGGTCGAAACTGCCGGACGCGTGTATTTATTTCCGTACCCGGATGCCCGAAAAAGACACGCCGGCAGGTCGAAATGCCGGCACCCGGGAATGGACAATGCGCACAAGCGTGCCCAAATAAACGTGGTTTCTCTACCCCGTATTTTTACGAATTTTTATTTTGTTTATCTAAACAAGAGGTAATTAATTCGGTTTTTTATACGGAATTCGACATTGCGAATGCGATCGGCAATCAGGGCTGTTTCGGCAGCTCGACGTAGTCTTCAAGCTCGCCGGCGATATAAAGCCGCTTGCCGATACGCGGGTATTCGCAGACATCGTGTTCGAGCCGCTGCCCGCCGACGAGCAGCTCCAGCGGTGCATCGCCGGTGTTCTGCACCGTATGCGCTTCACCGCCGCGCGGAAAGCCGATGAAATCACCGGGCCCGATTTCACTGACGCGTTCGCCGATCGTGACCGAGCCCGTGCCGGACAGCACGTAGACGAATTCTTCTTCGTACAGGTGACGGTGATACTCGGCCGATTCGTGACCGGGCATCAGCGTGAGCAGGTGGATACCGAATTGCGTCAGGCCGGTCAGGTCGCTGAGTTGTCGTTTGAGCCGGACGGCATTGGGATTCAGCGAGTGCACCGCGCGCGTCGGTTCCATCTTCGCGATATCGGCGGCCTTCAGCAGTTCCCGGGGAAAGGGAGTCGACATGGGGATCTCGCAAGCGTGAATGCATCGGTTGAACGCTGCGCCGGCGCGGCGCGCGCAGCGGCTATTGTCCGACATTTTCACGCTGGCAGCCGTGGCATCCGCACCGCCGTCGCACGCGGCTCACACGCCCCCGTTCGTCGCGCGAGCGCGTCGATGCGAATGGTGCGTGCCGCGCTGCACGTCATCGAATGCACGAAGCTTGCGCCCGCCGACGTGACGGGCGCGGACGCCGCGCGACGCTCAGCGCACGTGCACGCCGCGCAACGCCGTCAGCAACGCGACGAGCCGATCGATGTGCGCATCTTCCGTGCGCCACGACGACACGCTGATCCGGAACGCCGGCCGCCCCTGCCACACGGTCGCGCCGAACCACACGTCGCCCGATGCCTGTGCGGCTTCGAGGATCGCCGCGGTTTCGTCATCGGTGCCGGCGCGCACGAGCACCTGGTTCAGCACGACGCGGTTCAGCACCTCGTAGCCGGCCGCACGCAGGCCGTCCGCAACCCGCGCCGCCTGCGCGCAATGCCGCTCGACCATCGTCGCCACGCCGGCGCGGCCGAGCGCACGCAACGCAGCCCACACGGGAATGCCGCGCGCGCGCCGCGAGAATTCGAGGTTCAGGTTCTTCTGCGCATCCTGCGCGCCGCTCAGGTAGACGGCATCGCTGTTCATCGCGGTGGCGAGCGCCGCCGCGTCGCGGCAGATCACCATCGCGCCGTCGTACGGCGTGTTGAGCCACTTGTGGCCGTCGGTCGTCCAGCTGTCCGCGCCGTCGATGCCGTCCGTCAGCGCGCGCTTCGACGATGCGCGTGCCCACAGGCCGAACGCGCCGTCCACGTGCACCCATGCGCCGGCCGCCTTCGCGGGCGGAATCAGCGCCGCGAACGGATCGAATTCGCCGGTGTTCACTTCGCCGGCCTGCACGCAGAGGATCGTCATGTCGTCGAGCGGCGGCAACTGGGCGGGGTCGATGCGGCCGTGCGCATCGACCGGCGCGACGACGATGCGCTTCATCCCGAAGCCGAGCACGCGCAGCGCCTTCTTCACCGTGATGTGCGCGAGCGCGGAAATCACGACCTTCACTTCGGGCGCGCCGATCAGCCCGTCCTCGTCGATATCCCAGCCCTTGCGCGCGAGCAGCGCGCGCCGCGCGGCCACCAGCGCGACGAGCGTGCAGGCTGTCGCGCTCGTACCGAACCCGACCGCGCTGCCTTCGGGCAACGCGAGCGCATCGACGACCCAGCGCGCGGCCTGGCGTTCGATCGTCGCCGCGACCGGCGAATTCGCGTACGACGACGCGCACTGGTCCCACGCGAGCATCAGTCGCTCTGCCGCGGCAGCAGCTGGAAGCGCCGCGCCGATCACGAAGCCGAAGTAGTTCGGGCCGTTCGACGCGACCGTCGCGGGGGTGCCGTGCTCGTCGAGCAGGCGCAGCACGTCGTCGGCCGGGCGGCCCGCGTCGGGCAGCGGCTCGTCGAAGGCGGCGAGGCCGGCCAGCGCGGCCGCGTCGGGAAACGCGCGTCGCTCGCCGGTTGCGGCCAGATACGCGTGCGCGCGCCGGTCGGCGTCGGCCAGCAGTGCAAGTTCGTCCATGTCGGTTGCCTCGGGGGAAATGGAATCAGAGTTGCGAAAGATCTTGGCCGAGCTGCTGCAGCGCGCCGTCGATCCGCTTGTAGTACGTGAACTTGCCGACGCGGGTCGCCCGCACGAGCCCGGCATCCGCGAGGATGCGCATGTGGCGCGTGGTCGTGGCCGGCGCGATGCCGAGCTTCTCGGTGATGTACGTGCAGCACACGCCGAGCTCGTCGAAGTCGCCGTGCGGCTGCGGCGGGAAATGCTTGCGCGGCTGCTTGAGCCAGCGCATCACGGCCAGACGGCTTTCGTTGGCCAGGGCGCTGATGCGGGTAACGTCGTCCATGGGATGCGGTTTCGTTTGACGTTTCGAATATTAGCTAAATGACAAAATGTGGGCAATTGGTTTGAAGGACGATTGCTGCTGGCGATGTGGTGTGCACGGGCGTTGCATCGACACGCGACGCAAAAGCAGCGGGATCGCTGCCTCAACGTTTCGCGACAGCCCGTGTAATCTGCGTCACGCCGCCGTCAGTGCCTGCGCCAGCCGGTCGATCAGCGCACGCACGCGCGTCGGCTGCGCGGCACGGCCCGGATACACGATCTGCAAGTCGACGTCGCCCGGCGAGAAGTCGCGCAGGATCTCGACGAGCGCGCCGGACGCCAGATCCTGCTCGACGTCGACCAGCGACTTCAGCGCGACGCCATGCCCCGCGATGCACCACGCCCGCACGAGCGCGCCGTCGTTGGCCACACGCCGGCCGCGTACCATCACGCGCTTCGGTTCGCCGTCGATGCTGAACGGCCATTCGGCATACAAGTCCGGCCCGAAACGCATCACGAGGCAGTCGTGAGAAACGAGATCGTCCGGATGCGTTGGCGTGCCGTGCGCGGCGAGATACGCAGGCGACGCACAGACCACGCGCCGCGCGCGGCCGAGCGAGCGGCTGCGCAGCGAACTGTCCGCGAGCGTGCCGCGGCGAATCGCGAAATCGAGCCCCTGCCCGACGAGATCGACGTAACCGTCGCCGAGATGCAGGTCGACCGTCACACCTGGATGCTCGGCCAGGAACGCATCGACAACGGGCACCACACGCTCGCGCCCGAGATCGGCCGGTGCGCTCAGCCGCACGGGCCCCGACAGCGTCTGCACGCCCAGCCGCACGCGGCTTTCGAGTTCGTCGGCTTCGGCCAGCAGGCGCCGCGCGCCGTCGACGAGCGTGCGGCCCTCGTCGGTCAGGCTGATCGCGCGCGTCGTGCGCGTGAGCAGCGCCGCGCCGTAGTGACGCTCGAGCGCCGTCAGTCGCTCGGACACCGTGGCCGGCGACAGCCCGACCTCGCGGCCCGCCGCAGCCAGCCCGCCCTTCTCCACGATGCGCAGGAACAGCGCGAGATTGTCGAGCAGCATTGTTCGCTCCTTCCGAAGGATATTTTCGAAGCCTGCCCGATTATCCGAAATGTCCGCAAGCGATACAGTGCGGCAACGCTCGATGTCACCGCCGTCCGCCCCAGCGCTTCGATCATCCACAGGAAACCCGCCATGGAATACCGCACCCTCGGCCGCTCCGGCCTCAAGGTTCCCGTCCTGAGCTTCGGCGCCGGCACATTCGGCGGCACCGGCCCGCTGTTCAGCGCATGGGGCAACACGGGCGTCGACGAAGCGCGCCGCCTGATCGACATCTGCCTCGAAGCCGGGGTGAACCTGTTCGACACGGCCGACGTGTATTCGGACGGTGAATCCGAGCGCGTGCTCGGCGCCGCGATCAAGGGGCGTCGCGACCGCGTGCTGATCTCGACGAAGACGGGCCTGCCGACCGGCGACGGCCCGAACGACGCGGGCACGTCGCGCGCGCGACTGGTCCGTGCGGTCGACCACGCGCTGCGCCGCCTCGACACCGACTACATCGACCTGCTGCAACTTCATGCGTTCGACGCGGGCACGCCGGTCGAGGAAGTGATGTCGACGCTCGACGATCTCGTGCGCGCGGGCAAGCTGCGCTACATCGGCGTGTCGAACTTCGCGGGGTGGCAGATCATGAAGTCGCTGGCGGTGGCGGATCGGCACGGCTGGTCGCGTTACGTCGCGAACCAGGTCTACTACTCGCTCGTCGGCCGCGACTACGAGTGGGACCTGATGCCGCTCGGCGCCGACCAGGGCCTCGGCGCACTCGTGTGGAGCCCGCTCGGCTGGGGCCGGCTCACCGGCAAGATCCAGCGCAACGCGCCGCTGCCCGAAGGCAGCCGCCTGCATGAAACGGCGAGCTACGGGCCGCCGGTCGACGAAGCGCGACTGTACGACGTGGTCGATGTGCTCGACGCGATCGCGGAGGAAACCGGCAAGACGGTGCCGCAGATCGCGCTGAACTGGCTGCTGCAACGGCCGACCGTGTCGTCGGTGATCATCGGCGCGCGCAACGAGGAACAGTTGCGCCAGAACCTCGGCGCGGCAGGCTGGGCGCTGACCGATGCGCAGGTCGCGAAGCTCGATGCGGCGAGTGCCGTCGAAGCGCCTTATCCGTACTTCCCGTATCGCCGGCAGGCGGCGTTCGCGCGGTTGAACCCGCCGATGCGCGGGTAAGGGACGGTAGCGGCGACGCGGTTGCGTGCCTGTGTCAGGCCGGCACGCCTGCCCGGCCGAGCCGCACGACCTTGTCGGCCGCGCCGATGACCGAGCGCCGGTGGGTGATCGCGATCACCGTGACATCGCGCGCGAGCAGTCGTACGTGTTCCATGATGTCGCGCTCCGTCGCTTCATCCAGCGCGGAACTCGCCTCGTCGAGAAACAGTACGGTCGGGTTGCCGTACAGCGCCCGGGCGATCGCGATGCGCTGGCGCTCGCCGCCGGACAGCTTCAGCCCGCGCTCGCCCACCGTCGTGCGGAAGCCGTCCGACAGGCCGTCGATGAACGTCAGGATCGCGGCCCTCGCAGCGGCTTCCCGCAAACGCCGAGCATCGTGCGGCCGGCCGAGCAGAATGTTGTCCTCCAGGCTTTCGTTCAGCAGCACTACGTCCTGCGGCACGACGGCGACCGCACCGTACCAGTCGGCGCGGTCGATGTCCGCGAGATCGACGCCGTCGACGAGAATGCGCCCGCCGGTCGGTTCGATCGACTTCAGCGCCAGCTTGAAGATCGTCGATTTCCCCGCCCCCGTTTCGCCGACGATGAACGTGACGGCCCCGCGCTCGGCGACGAAATCGACATCGGTCACGCCGCGCCCATTGCCGTACGCGTAGCCGACATGATCGAACACCACGCGCCCTTCGCGCGGCACGAACGCCGATGCGTGCGACACCTGCCGCTCCTCGGGTGCCGTCCAGAGCTCCGCGAACGGCACGAGGGCCGCGCGGGAGCGCGCACTCTCGTCGATCGAGCGCGCGAGCATTTCGAACGGCAGGTTCAGTTGCAACAGCAACGTGTTGAACAGCACGATGTCGCCGATCGACAGCGCACCGGCTTCATGGCGCGGCAGCAGCAACCAGAACGTCACCGAGAACTGGACCGCGAGGCAGAGACCCAGCAGCGCGAGATAGCCGACGTGCTGCAGCACGTATGCGCGCCAGCTGTCGCGCTCGACGCGCGCTTTCTCGGAGAAACGTTCGCTCATCCACCGATGGCTGCCGAAATGCCGAAGCGTCTCCATCGCATTGATCGCGCCGCCGACGAAACGCGCATTCTCCTGCCCGGCCTCGATGGCGCGGTCGAGAAACGCGCGCGAGCGCCGCGCGGCAACGATCGCGATCGTCACTGCGACCGCGCCGTAGGCGGCCGTGATGGCCACGACCTCGAAATTGATCAGCGCGCCGAGCGTGGCGAGCGTCAGCACGATCTGAAGCGTGCCGGGGATCAGATCCATCAGCGCGAGTTGCACGAGCACCGACAGTGCGCGGCTGCCGCGTTCGTTCGCACTCTGGATTTCGGCCGGATTGTGTTCGACGAAGAAGGCCGTGGTCTTCTTCAGGATGCGTTCGAAGAAGCGCGTGCCGGTGATGAATCCGAGATTCTTGGAACTCGTGAAGGACAGGTACTGCACCACGCGTTGCAGCGCGCTGGACAGGCCCAGCAACACCGCATAGAGCACAAAGCCCGGGATCAGCGCATGGAGCACGCCGCGATGCGACAGCGCGTCGATCAGGCGCGAGAACAGATAGGGCGCGGCGACGGCGCTCGCACTCGACAGCACGACGACCGCCGCGACCGTCAGCAGCATCCAGCGATCGGCCTTCCAGTAGGCTCGCAGCACCTCGACAATCGGATTCGGCGCGTGGTGTTCGTTCATGACGCGAAAAACCGGGGGCGACCCGGATGGCGACAGACGGCCGAAAAGTCTAACAGACCGAAAGCAAAGACACGGCGGCGTTCGGGCGGCACGACGGCAGCAACGCGGGGCCTTCGAAGACCGGTTAGCCCTGGACACTACCAAACGGCGGATGCCCCTCACATTGACATATCGGTAAATCTCGATATACTCCGCGCCATGGAATTGCTCGACATTTTCAAGGCCCTCTCGAACCGGACTCGTCTCGAGATCCTGCAAGGCTTGAAGGATCCCGTGAAAAACTTCCCTCCGCAGGACGAAGGGGACGTGCTCACGGTGGGCGTTTGCGTCAGCAGCATTCAGGAGGGTGTCGGGCTGTCGCAGTCGACGGTGTCCGATTATCTTGCCACGCTGCAACGCGCCGGCCTGGTCGAGGTCAGGCGCATCGGCCAGTGGACCTACTACAAGCGCAACGAAGCAGCCATCAGTGCGCTTGCCAAGGCCATTGGCAAAGAGCTGTAATTTTTTGCCGCATCATATCGATAATTCCCGATATCCCTTTTTATCGAAACAAGGAGTTCCAATGAAAGCGCTCATGCTCAAATCATTTGGCGGCCCGGAATCGTTCGAACTGCGTGACGTACCCAAGCCCGTGCCGCACGCGGGACAAGTTCTGGTCCGCGTCCATGCGACGTCCATCAACCCGCTGGACTATCAGGTCCGGCGTGGCGACTATCCCGACCTGGTGCCGCTGCCGGCCATTACCGGGCATGACGTCTCCGGCGTGGTCGAAGCAGTCGGGCCGGGTGTGACGGCCTTCTCTCCGGGAGACGAAGTCTGGTACACCCCGCAAATCTTCGACGGGCCGGGCAGTTATGCCGAGTACCACGTTGCCGCGGAAAACATCGTCGGGAAGAAGCCGCCGTCACTGAGCCATCTCGAAGCGGCAAGCCTGACCCTGGTCGGCGGGACGGCATGGGAAGCACTGGTCGTGCGTGCGGCGCTGCGCGTGGGGGAAAGCATTCTGGTACACGGTGGCGCGGGAGGCGTCGGCCATGTGGCGATCCAGCTCGCCAAAGCCATCGGCGCGAGGGTGTTCACGACCGTGCGCGCAGCCAACGTCGAATTCGCCCGAAGTCTGGGGGCCGATGAGGTCATCGACTACGAAAAGGACGATTACGTCGACGCCGTCATGCGGACCACGGGCGGCCGCGGAGTCGACGTCGTGTTCGACACCATCGGCGGCAACACCTTGTCGCGCAGCCCCGACGCGCTCGCACAGCTTGGCCGCGTCGTCACGATCGTGGACATCGCACAGCCGCAAAACGTCATTCAGGCCTGGGGCAAGAACGCGAGCTATCACTTCGTTTTCACGAGGCAAAACCGCGGCAAGCTGGATGAGTTGAGCGCGTTGGTTGCGCGCGGACAGTTGCGGCCACACGTCGGCGCCGTCTATTCCCTTGCCGATATTCCGCTCGCCCATGCCCGGCTGGAAAGTCCCCGCCACGGTGTTCGAGGAAAGATCGCGATCGCGGTCGAGCCGTCGACTCATCTCGACCGTGTTTCTTCGTCTTCATGAGCCTGTTGCGTGGATGCTCGACCGTTGGCCGTGGCACCATGAAATGTAGTCGTCATGGGCCTACCGATGGTGCCGCGAACGTCCTATCGTAGAGACCTGCGACGCGCCGGCCGGATCGGACGCGCGCGCCCTTCTCATCGAAAGGTCCGCCAACATGAACGCCAACGAAACAGGACTGACCGTACGCGCGGTCGCTGAAAACGACTACGACCAGTGGCTGCCGCTATGGGACGGCTATAACCGCTTCTACGGCCGCTTCGACGATACGGCCCTGCCGATGCGCATCACGCAGCTCACGTGGTCGCGCTTCTTCGACGGCTACGAGCCCGTCCATGCTTTCGTCGCGGAGCGCGACGGCAAGCTCGTCGGGCTCGTGCATTTCCTGTATCACCGCAGCACGACGCACGCCGGGCCGGTCTGCTACCTGCAGGATCTGTTCACGCTCGACAGCGAGCGCGGCAAGGGCGTCGGCCGCGCGCTCATCGAAGCCGTGTACGACACCGCGCGTGCGCATCGCGCCGAACGCGTGTCCTGGCAAACACACGAATCGAACCACACGGCGATGCGGCTCTACGACACCGTCGCGGAAAAGCCGGGAGCCGTGCTCTACCGGAAGGAGTTGTTGCGCTGAGTACGCGCGGCCGGGCGCTCATCTGCCACCTTGCCCCGCGAAGACGACGGCATGTGCGCCCCTTTCTTCAACGCGCTGAATGCAGGAACACCAACCAGCGTCAGCCCCTGGATAAGCCCGCCCGATTGAATGCCACGATCGATCACAGTCGCGGTTACCTCGGCAGCTTGGTAGCCCTCGAGACACAAAATCTCCGGTTACATCCATTTTTGTATCCCTGAGGCTACAATCCTTGTATGCCATTTTGTAGCAGGAGGGCTACAATTAAAGCCGGTTTGGCGCTTTCTGATGCCTTGGGGCTACAAATGACAACATTGGCCGATGTGGGAGAAATGCTGAGGGATGCCCGCCACGCGGCGGGACTTTCTCAGAGTGAGCTGGCTGAGCACGCCGGTGTCGCACGCACGACGCTCGCACGCATGGAGACACTTGCACGAGGCGACATGAGCGTATCTGCGCTCGTCCGCCTCCTTGAGGCCGCCGGCTACGACCTGCGCGTCGTGAAGCGCGGACACGGGCGCACGCTCGATGACGTGCTGGCCGAACAGCGCACGATGGGAGATACGTGACCATGCGCCTCCACGTGTATGTCAAAGGCAAACTCGTTGCTCACCTCTACCGCCAAGCGGACGACTATGCGTTGCGCTACACCGCAGACGCCCTCGACGCCGACTTTGCCAGCCTGACCATGCCCGTTCGCGAAGATGCCTGGGTCTGGCCTCGCGATCTGCATCCCTTCTTCCGGCAGAACCTGCCCGAAGGGTTTCTCTTTCAAGTGATTCGCGAAGAGTTCGGCCCTTATCTCGACGGAACCGACCTCTCGCTCCTGGCCATCATCGGCGGCTCCGGTATCGGCCGGGTAACAGTCACACCCGAAGGCGGCACCCCTGGCGGCGAGCTCGACCCGCTCGACCTGAAGAGCCTGCTGCACGAAGACATCACGACCGCCCGCTTTGCGGAACTCGTGCGGTATTACGCTCGCGCCGCCATTTCAGGCGCCGTACCCAAATTCCTTGCGCCTGAACTCCGGTCAGGCCAGGCACCCGTAGGCAAGCAAACGCTACGCACGAGCCGGCACATCGTCAAGGGATCCGACGAGCAAACGCCCTATCTCGGTTTCAACGAGCATTACTCGATGCAGGTGCTGGCAAGACTCGGGGTCGCACGAGTAGCGAAGACCACGATGTCGGACGACGGCCGTGTGCTCGTCGTCGACCGGTTCGACATCGACGAACAAGGCAAACCAGCCCTTGGCCTCGAAGACGCTTGCAGCCTGCTTGGCCTGCCTCCGCATGAGAAGTACCGCCCGTCGACCGAACAGGTCCTCAACGCAACGAAGCCCTACATCGGCCCCGCCAATTGGCGACGAGAGGCCGAGCAACTCGGCTGGCAACTCATCACCAACTACGTCGTGCGCAACGCGGACTGTCACGCGAAGAACATCGCACTCATCTACTCGAACATCGACGACGTCATCTACACACCCGCCTATGACATCGTCACCACGGAGGCTTATCCGCGCTTTGCAAACAACCCGCCAGGGCTGAGCATCGAAGGTCGAAAAACGTGGGCTCCGGGGAAAACGCTGGAGCGCTTTTTCAACACGCGCCTCGGCATCCCGCCAAGGCAATACCGCGAAATGGTCGAAGCGCTGTGCGACTCCGCCGTATCGACAGGGAAAGATATCGTCGAAGCAGCAAAAAACGAGACGCGGTGGCGGTGGATCGCCAAACAGATGCTGCATGCATGGAACGAAGGGATGGGATCGCTTCGCAGCACCAAACCGCAGGTCGCACTCAAAGCGCTCACGCCAATCATCGAGGCCGCCGGTTTCTCGGATGCCGACAAGGCCGACAACACGAGAGAGGTCATTGGTCGCTCGGAATTGCTGGCCAATCACGGCAGGGACAACTGACACCCGCCCAGTTCAGTCCACCGACACACGTCCGGGTCGCGCTCACCCCACCGGCCGCGCCTTGATCCACAGAAACAGCGGCACGCGCGCCCACTGCTTCAGTTGATCCGTATCGGCGTGGTCGGGCGGCGGCTCGCGCAGCGACACGATCGCGAACCCGGCCGCTTCCAGTGCGTCCATATACGCCTGCAGCGGCAGCGACCAGCCCGCGAAATGCATCGACAGCCCGTCGCGCGTTTCCACGCCGTCGAAGTGCTCGCGCCCGAAATAGCTGCCCTTCAGCACGAACGGCGCATCGGGTTGCGGCCCCGCGAAGCCGCCGCGATCGCGGAACGGATGCACGAGCGAGATGAACAGCAGCCCGCCCGGCTTCAGCACGCGGCGCGCCTCGTTCAGCGCGCGCTGCATGTCGTCGAGATCCATCAGCACGTTGTACGCCATCACGAGATCAAAGCTGGCCGCGTCGAACGGCAGCGACGCCGCGTCGGCCAGCTCGTAGCGATGCGCGGAATCCGCATGACGGGCGGCGTCGAGCATCGCGGGCACCACGTCGGTCGCGGTCACGTCGTAGCCGAGCGCCTTCAGTTCGCGGCTCACGCGGCCTTCGCCGCAGCCGATCTCCAGTGCGCGGCCGGTGTCGCGGCCGATATAGGACGCGAGCCCCGCGCGGTATTTCCAGAACGCATCGTGCCCGGGCTTGCCGGCCCAGCCGATCCATTGGTCGGCGACCTGTGTCCAGTGTTCGGTGATGGCTTTCGTGTCGGTCATGCGCGCTCCCGCCCGGTGTGCGTCGTTGGCTCAGGATGCGCATGGTAAGCCGATGCGGCGGAACGCGCGACCAGGCTGTGCCGCGCGGCCGGTTTCCGTTTCCGGCGGCGACGTTCTACAGTGACATAAAACAATCCGCGCCGCCGCGCGTCGCCCCCGCCCGGCGATACGCACCCGATTCCGAGGACATCCCATGCCGAGCATCCTGGCCGCGCCCGCCAATCTCCCCCCGAGCCCCGTCGCGGCAGAAACGCGCATGGTGCACGACGTCGCGACGCTGAAGCCGTCCGACTACCGTTCGGCGGACGGCATGTCGTGGGTCATCTCCACCATCACGCCGGCCGCGGACAGCGGATCGAACGTGACCGGCACGACGTACTTCGACACCGCGAAAGGCAGGACCGTCCCGGTGCCCGACGCGCGGCGTCGATACGCGAATCGCGGCACGTGGCAGGTCGTCGCGAGCTCGAGCCCTGCCGTGCCCGCCACCGGCCGCTACGACTGGCTGACGCTCGCCTGGCTGCCGATCAACCGGTGGCCGCTGCCGCAAACGCCCGAACACCTGTATTCGCCGTTCATTCGCGGCGGCACGATCGTGTATCGATGGAATCCGGCGGCGGAAGGCGGCGAGCAGTTCGGCAACGTGCGGATGATCTTTCCGGAATGGACGCAGCAGGTGGCCGATGCGTTGCGGTCTGCGCCGGCAGCGATGCCGGACGGCGCCAGCACGTCGGCCGCACCGTCGGCGCTCGATCGCCTGACAGCGGACACGAACCCGATGACCGCCGTGCTCGACTTCGGCGACGCACTGCGCGACGAACCGGTCGAGCGCATCGTCGCGCGGCTGCCGGCGCTGCTGCGTGTGAAGGATCTGCACGAACTGTCGGCGATCGTGTTCCTGTGCCTGTCCGGATCACGCGCCGAAGACCGGCCGCGCCTCGCCGAAGCGATCAACGGATCGATCGCGTCGACCGACGACAGCGCACGCCTGCTCGCGATTGCATATGGCGCGTTCGCGGCCGGCCGGGCACGGCCCCATCCGTTCAACGATGCAGGGCAGGCCGCGCGTATCAACGACGTGTTCGGCGCGTTGAAGCGGCGGACCGCGGCGCTCGACGTGCCGGTCGCGGAAGGGTCGCCGTGGTACGAGTTCTTCACGGCATATCGGCTCGGCGGGGCGGCGCCGGGTAACAACCCGTGACGACAGGCACATAGCCGGTGCTGCCACGGCGGAAGCCAGCCTCCCGCTTGCGCGTGGAACCGGTCGCTCCGGCGAGCCGCGCGCCGTCATCGGCCGTCACGTGAGCGGCGCAAGTCTGCATCGGCGCCGAAGGCCGCGACGAATCCGGATCAAATGGATTGTTCGATCTATTCGACCATTTGAACCGGATCGCCCTGTGCTAGATTCCCGCCCGGCCATAGAGCCATCTCAAATAACCCGAACTAAAAAGACCAAATCATGAAATCTGTATTCCGTCATGCCGCTCTGGCATTGGTGACGATCGGCTTCCTGTCGGGCTGCGCCAGCAGCGTGACACGCGACGCCAGCGATCCGGCGGGGGCCGCCGTGACCGCATCGACGATGAAATTCGGCACAAAACCCGTGGTCGTGAAGGTCACGCTCGACAATACCGCGCAGGAAGCGTTGAAAGACAACCTGAAGTTCGACGCGAAGAAGCTGCAGGAAAAAATCGAAAGCGCACTGGACGCACGCAAGCTGCTGGCAAAAGCGGATTCGACCGATGCAATGCACCTGAACGTCGAAGTCAACGGCATTCGCGTGCGCTCGAGCTTCTCGGCCGTCATGTTCGGCTTCATGGCGGGCAACGATCACGTCGACGGCACCGTGACGCTGCTCGACGCCGACAATCATCAGATCGACCGCTTCAAGGTATCGGCTTCGTACGCGCTCGGCGGCATCGCCGGCGGCATGGACGATACGCGCATGAACTGGTTGTACGAGAAGTTCACCGAGCAGACGCTGACGACGCTCGAACCGGCGGCCGGCGCGCAACAGGCGAACGCCACGCAGACGAAGACGCAGTAATGCCCGACGCCCGGCCGGCCGCGAATACGCGGCCGGCCGGGCGGCAGCGGTCGCGCTCATCCGCCGGCGACGATGCGGATGTCGCACGCAACGATCGTCGCCGACCGGGGCCTTGCAGCCTGCTCGCCAGTCACCGGGCATACCCCGCCGCTCACCGCGCGCCCGCGCGCGGCATGACAGCATCGCCGAATTCCTAAATTCGGTCGCAAGCCTCGCTTGCACAAATGCTCAGCCATCAGTCGGCCGATCAGCAACGACGGTTCATATGTGTTGCTTCATCGGAACCCTGTGCCTGCCACCAACCTGGCGCCACGCCGCGCGCGAGTGACTGCCCGGTGCCCGTATCCGGCGACGATCCCGTTCCATCGAATCGGCCGGCATGAATCGGATCGCGGCCGAGCCCATCCACCGCCACAACGCATTCACGATTGCATGTGAAACGACGGGAATGCAGCCGCTCGGGGGAACCGACCGTCAAGCAGAGATCCCTTTCGAGACACCGACGGACACCACGCCGGACCGGCGACCGCATTGTCGACGAGCGATTCGCAACCGATCATCAGACCAGCCTGAACGACCGCGCACCGACCGAACAATGACGGCATCCCGAATATGCGCACGCCACGCCGGGAACCCGCACGCATCGGGCCATGTCGAATCGCATCACGACCGTTGACCGCATCGCCTTCATCGGCCGATCATCGTCCTCCTGCCCCCGCTCGATCAAGTCGCCCCTTTCCTGCTCATGTTAAGCATCGGTCCCTTCTCGATCCGCGTCGTCGCGGTGGCCGTCGCCGCGCTGCTCGCGTGGCTCGTCGCCCGTTTCATCCAGCGCCGCCCGCCGGACGGCCAGCACAAGACCGCATCGAGCCTGATCCTCGATACCTTGCTGCTCGGGCTGATCGCCGCGCGCATCGGCTACGTCGCGCAGTGGTGGCACGAGTACGCCGCCGCGCCGCGCTCGATCGTCGCGCTCGGCGACGGCGGCTTCGACTGGCGCATCGGCCTCGCGGCCGGAATCGTGTTCGCGGGCTGGCGCCTGCGCCGCCTGCCCGCGCTGCGTCGCCCGGTGATGGCCGGCATGCTCGCGGGCCTCGCCGCGTGGGGCATCGCGCAGGGCACGCTCGCAACGTTGCAGCACGGCGCGCCGCCGCTTGCCGCGTTGCGGCTCGAAGCGCTCGACGCCACGCCGGTGCCTGCGCAACGCTTCGCGGGCAAGCCGGTCGTCGTGAACCTGTGGGCCACGTGGTGCCCGCCGTGCCAGCGCGAAATGCCGATCCTCGCGCAAGCGCAGCAGGATCATCCGGGGATGACGGTGCTGATGGTCAACCAGGGCGAAGATGCGCAAGCGGTGCGCGCGTTCCTCGAACAGAAAGGGCTGCGGTTCGATCACGTGCTGCTCGATCGCACTCTGCACGCGATGCAGGCCTACGGTTCGCGCGGGCTGCCGACGACGCTCTTCTTCGATGCGAAAGGCAATCTCGTCGAATCGCACATGGGCGAGATCACCGCCGCGCGGCTGAAGGACGCCGTGGCGGACCGCTTCGGCCAGTAACGCGCGTCGGCCGAAAGGCCGCGGCATCGCTGCGTCACATCCGCGCCCCGACCGCGGCGAGCGCGCGCCGGCAGATGGACGCGCTGCACGCATGATGCGCGGCCGCCGTTGCGGAAAGCACGGCGGCGTTCCCGCGCAAGTTCGGGCGGCCCTGCACGACGCCCATGACATCCTCGTGCGACGTGTGGCGGCGAATCGGAGCATTCGACCGACACGCTTTCTGACATATCGTCAATAAAGTGACGACGCGGCCCGCCGGCGCAATCGCCGGGGAATCGTTTCGCAGCAAGCCTGCAAGACATCGGGGCGTCCGTCAGTGCAGACGAAGACGCTCCGGACCGACACCTGATGCCGGCCGATCTCGGCTAGAGTGATTGCACGTTTCCGCCTGGAATGCCATTTCATTTCGCCATGCCAACCATGTGACGGGATGCCGATCGAAATCCACTGCGTAAACGAGCGCGGCCCGCGCGTGCACTACCACGCGCGGGCCGCTGACCACAACCCACTCAGTACAGGAGTCAGTCATGGCTGACGGGAATCATAACGCACCGGTTCGCTTTCACGATTGTTCCATGTCCGCTCGCACGTCTTTTCAGACTCGCCGCATCGTTCCACATCTGAGGCTCGCCGACACGGCACCGCCGGCCCTCCATCTGTGGATGAAGCTGTCCGGCCGCTGGATCGACGCAGCGGGTTTCGAACCCGGGCAGCGCCTGCGGATCGAGGTGATGCACAAGCGGCTGGTGGTCACGCCGATCGAAGAAGCGCCCGGCGACGATATCGGCCAGGATGCCGATCGCTCGACAGGCCAGCCGCGGCCGACGTTCTCGGTGATCACGGGAGGCGCGCAATGAATCGCAACGACTCGCGACAACGTGCCGGCACCTTGCCGGCCGACTTCGGCCTCGATGACGCGGGCGCACTGTCGGCCAAATCCGCGCTCGTCCTGAAGATCAACGCACTGACCGTCTCGCGCGGCCTGAGCGAAGACGAGGCTGCGGCGCTCGCGGAGATGGCCCGGCCGGTCGTCACGCCCGAGCAACGCGAAAGACTCCGGAACGTCTCGCTGGAACTGCTGATGCAGACGCTGGCGTCGCTGGGCCAGCAGGTGGAAATCGTGGTGCGGCCTGCGGGCCCACCGCATTCGGCAGGCATCACGGTTTCAGTCTGACAGTCGGCAAAAGGAACGAAGGGGGCGTAGCGGCCGCGCCCCGGCCGCTACGCGTTCCGACGATGCGCCGGACCTGACGGTCAGGGGCGCGACAACACCATCACACGACCCGACACGCGCTGCAGCTTCAGCCAGCCCGTGTCGGCCGTAAATTGAAGCTGCTGCAGCGGAAAATCGAACTCCGCGCGCTGCGCGGCGCTGATCACCGCATCGGCGATCCAGCGGATCAGTTCCTTGCCTTCGTCGGTCGTCTGGTGGCCGTTCTGGACACCATAGAAATAGCGGTTCCCGGCGTTGACCTCGTTCTGAACCTGCATCCAGTGCCCCGGCAGGCCCCGCTGCGTCCTGAACAGGTCGGCCACCCGCTGCGTCGTCAGTCCGCGCGCCCACAATGCGCCGTTCACGGCGGGGCGCGCCAGGTTGTGGCGATCGGCTTCCTGGGCTTGCTCCTTGATGTCGCCTTTCAGGGAATCGGGTTTCGTCATGACGCTTTCCTCGCGATGGGCCCGACAAAGGGCCGGTTGAATGGACAAGGACCACGGAGAGGAGGGGCCTGAAGCGCGGATCTGCGCGACCCTGGCGTCCGTGGCCACCACGAACGACAGGCCGGCGACATGCGCCGGCCTGGCTCACGATATCGGCCGCAGGCCGGTCGTCCCGCCTGCGCCGGGTGAACGATACGCCCATTGCAGGAATTCTTCGCCTGTCAGGTATGTCAGGCTTCGATATCGGGCGTCCGTCCCCATCACGCTGTCCTTTTCCCCTTCAACAGGAACGCCGCCGCCGTACATCCCGCCATCGCAACACCCGCGATCAGGAACGTATCGCTGTACGCCATCAACAGCGCCTCACGCATCACGCGCTGGTTCACGAGCGCGAGCGCCAGCTCGTGCACGCCGCCGGTCGCCGAACCCGGCAACGCATCGGCACGCGGCACATGCACGCGCGACAGCAGCCGCACCAGCATCGCCATGCGTTCCTGAAACGCTTCCGAGAACGGCGTCACGGCCTCGCCGATCCGCATCGCATGCAGCTTCTGCCGCTCGACGACGATCTGGCTCGCCACCGCGATGCCGATCGCACCGCCGACATTGCGCACCATGTTGAACACGCCGGACGCCGAACCGAGCTGCGCCTTCTCGATCCCGTCGACGGCCATCACCGACAGCGCGATCACGACGAGCGACTGCCCGATCCCGCGCACGACGAGCGACGGCACGATCACGTTCGACGCGGCGTCGGCGGTCAGGTGGATGTTCATCAGGCAGCCGGCCGCGACGAGCGCGAAGCCGAGCACGATCGTCGCGCGCGGGCTCGTGCGGCGCATCAGCGGCGGCGTCAGGAACGACATCACGAACTGCACGAGCCCGTACGGGATCATCGCGAGGCCGATGTCGCGCGCGCTGTAGCCGTGCAGCTCGGCGAAGTAGTTCGGCACGAGGAACACGACGCCGAACACCACCGCGCCGAACAGGAACTGCATCAGGCTCGCGATCCCGAAGTTGTAGCGGCCGAGCAGCCGCAGGTTGATGAACGGCGCCTCGCGCCGCAGCTCGATCGCGACGAACGCGACGAGCCCGGCCACCGCGACGATCGACAGCTCGACGATCAGGTCGGACGCGAACCAGTCCTTGCGCCCGCCCTCCTCCAGCACGATCTGCAGCGCGCTCAAGCCGATCGCCATCGTCGCGATCCCGAACCAGTCGGCCTGGCGCAGCTTCGACAACTGCACGGGCACCGGGCGGATCGCCCACGCGATCGCCGCGATCAGCGCGATCGCGGGCGGAATCTGCAGATAGAAGATCCAGCGCCACGAATACATGTCGGTGAGCCAGCCGCCGAGCGACGGCCCGGCCGCCTGCGCGACATTGTTCGCGACCGCGAACAGCGCCATCCCGAGCGGATGCTTCGACGGTGGCAGCTCGGTGACGATCAGCTGGAACGACAGCGGAATCAGCACGCCGCCGAACGCGCCCTGCAGCGCGCGCGCGACGATCATCGTCGAAATGGTCGGCGCGACCGAGCACGCGATCGAGAACGCGAGGAACCCCGTTGCGCCGACGAGCAGCACGCGGCGCGCGGAGAACACCTGCACGAGCCAGCCGGTGAGCGGAATCACGACGATCTCGGCAACGAGGTACGCGGTCGAGATCCACGAGCCTTCCTCGAAGCTCGCGCCCAGCGACCCGCGGATGTCGGGCAGCGACGCGTTCGTCACGTGCACGTTCATCCCCGCCATGAAGCAGCCGAACACGCCGCCGAGCACCGCGACCCACGCGCGCAGCGAGACGGTTTCGTCGTGCGCGGCCTGTGCGGCCTGCGCGGCCCGCGATGCCGCGGCCGTCACGATCCGGCTCCCGGTGCGCCGCGCGTATCGACGCGCGCGATCACCGACATGCCAGGCCTCAGCACGAGGCCCGGCGGCGGCGCATCGAGGCGGATCTTCACGGGTACGCGCTGCACGATCTTCGTGAAGTTGCCGGTCGCATTGTCGGGCGGCAGCAGCGCGAATTCGGCGCCCGAGCCCGGGGCGAGCCCGAGCACGCGGCCGTGCAGCGTGCGGCCCGAGTAGGTATCGACGTCGATCTCGACCGGCTGCCCGTCGCGCATCGCGCCGAGCTGCGTCTCCTTGAAGTTCGCGACGACGTACACGTCGCGCAGCGGCACGACCGCGAGCAACGGCATCCCGACCTCGACGTACTGACCCGCGCGCACCGCCCGCTGGCCGATCGTGCCGTCGCGGGTCGCGCGGATCACCGTGTGCTCGAGATCGAGTTGCGCCAGCGCGAGCTTCGCGCGGGACGCCGCGAGCCGCGCACGCGCCTGCTCGATCGCGGCCGCGCTTTGCGCACGGCGCCGGCGCAACACCGTCTGCTGGTCGTCCTGCGCGCGCACGGCCGCGCCGGCGCGCGCCAGTTCCGCGCGCGCCTTCAGCGCATCGGCGTGCGCCTGCTCCCAACGCTGCCCGCTGGCGGCCGATTCGGCGAGCAACTGCTTGTAGCGCGCCGCATCCGCGTCGCGTCGGGTCGCCTCGGCACGCGCGGCGGCCGCGTCGGCCTGCGCCTGCTCGATCACGCTGCGCTGCTGGCCGACCTGCGCGTCGAGCGTCGCGGCCGCGGCTTCCTCGGCCTGCAACGTCGCATCGGCGGCGGCAACGGCCGCCTGCGCGTCGTCGAGCTTCGCGCGATAGTCGCGATCGTCGAGCGTGACGAGCACGTCGCCGCGCTTCACGGGCTGGTTGTCGTCGACGGCCACGCGTGCGACATAACCGGCCACCCGCGGGCTGACGGTCACGATGTCGGCGCGCACGTAGGCATCGTCGGTATGCTCGATGAAGCGGCCGACCGTCCACCAGCGCCAGCCGAACCCGGCCAGCACGATGACGGTGATGAAGGCGCCGGCGGCGATCCAGTGGCGCCGCGCGAAACGGGCGGATTTCTCGGGTACGGCTGTGGTGCTCATGATCGGAATCGGAATGGTCGAGTGCGTGCGGATTCACGAACGGCCTGTCAGGGCCCGTTCACGTCAATAACGGGCTTGCGCTGGCCCTGACGCTGCCAGCCGCCCCCCAGTGCCTTGAAGACGGCAACCTGATCGAGCGCGACCTGCTGCGTCGACGCGGCCAGCGCCGCATCGACCGCGACGAGGCTGCGCTGCGCGTCGAGCACGCCGAGAAAATCCAGCGCGCCCGCGTCGTAGTTCAGTTCCGCGAGCCGGAAAGCGCGCGCGTGCTCGGCGCGCGCGGTTTCGAGCGCGGCCTTGTGGCGCCACTCGGCACCGTATCGCGCGAGCGCCTGTTCGGTTTCCTTCAGCGCGCGCAGCACCTGCGCGTCGAACGACGCGCGAGCGGCGGCATCGTCCGCGCGTGCCTGTGCGAGCTGCGCGCGGCTCGCCGCGAGATTCGGAAAGCGCCAGGTAATCAGCGGCCCGACGCCCCACGCGATCGCGTACTTGTCGCCGAGCGACGACGGATCGCCGGTCGTCGACAGCCAGTTCACCGACCCGCCGAGCACGATCGACGGATACAGCTCGGCCGTGGCGGCACCGATCCGCGCGTTCGACGCGGCGAGCCGGCGCTCGCTTTCGCGCAGGTCGGGCCGGCGCCGGAGCAGCGCGGCGCCATCGCCGACCGGAAACGTCCGCGCCAGTGCCGGCGTCGCATGGCAGCGCGCGGCCGCATCGGGAATCGCGCCGGGCGCGTGCCCGGTCAGCACCGCCAGCTCATACAACGCGGCGCGGCGCGCGCCAGTCAGCGCCGGCAGTTCGGCACGCGTATCGTCGGCGAACGCGCGCGACCGCGCGACTTCCAGATCGGACACGAGACCGTGCGTGCGCTGCCGTGCGGTCAGCGCGGCGAGGCGGTCGGCGATCGCGACCGAACGCTCGGCCACGTCGATCCGCTCGCCGTACGCGCACGCCTGCGCGTAGGCGGCTGTCGTCTCGGCGGCCACCGTGACGCGCATCGCATCCGATGCCGCCTGCACGGCCTCCGAATCGGCGCGCGCGGCATCGACGAGATGGCCGACACGCCCCCACAGATCGACTTCCCACGACAACGCGAACGACGGCGCGAATCCCCGGCGCGTACGTGCATCGGTGCCCTTCGCGCTCGCGACGATCTGGTCGGGCGCATGCTTGCCGTAGTCGACGCCGAAGCCGGCCGTCGTATCGGGCAATCGCGCGGCGCCCGCTTCGTCGAGCACGGCGCGCGCCCGCTCGACGCGCGCCGCGGCCACCGCGAAATCGCGGTTTTGCGCGAGCGCTTCGCGCACGAGTGCGTCCAGCGCCGGATCGTCGAACAGTTGCCACCAGCGATCGGGCAACGCGCCGCCCGGCGCGACGGGCGCATCCGCCGCGGCATCGAACGGCGCGCGATGTGCCGCATCGATCGACGGCGGGCGATACGGCTCGCCGACGGAGCATGCGCCCAGCATCGCCGCGCTCAGCAGCGTGGCGGCGATGCGCGGCGCGCAAGACGAGGCGGCAACGGGTAAATCGAAGGAAAGCGAAGCAAGGAAGGAGGCGCGCATCGTGCGGTAGCAGTCGAACAAACGATGGGCCTATGGTAATTTCGGCACATTCAGTCGATCTCGCGCGCAAAGCGCATTCGTCGTCGAGAAAAGGACAAGTGGACCCATTTTTCAGCGCGCTCGAGCGCAAGGACAAGCACAAGCAGATCGCGGTCGCCGTGTCCGACGCGGCGTCCGGCGTCCTGTATCCGCCGCATTCGCACCGGCACGGCCAGCTGATTCACGCGATTTCCGGCGTGATGCTCGTGCATGCGGATGCCGGCAGCTGGGTCGTGCCGACCGGGCGCGCGGTGTGGGTGCCGGCCGGCACGCAGCACGAGATCCGGATGGCCGGCGACGTGCAGATGCGCTCGGTGTTCGTCGCGCGCGAAGTGCGGCCGAGCCTGCCGGGCGAGTGCCGCGTGATCGAGGTCGGCACGTTGCTGCGCGAACTGATCGTGACCGCGTGCGAACTGCCGGCCGACTACGACCTTTCGCATCGCGCGGGACGCGTGCTCGCGCTGATCCTCGACGAAATCGAAATCGCGCCGCTGCTGTCGCTGCATGTGCCGATGCCGCGCCATCCGGCACTCGCCGCGCTGTGCACGCAGCTGATCAACGACCCGTCGGCGGCCGTCACGCTGCAGTCGTGGGCGCGCGATGCCCACATGAACGAGCGCACGCTCGCACGCACGTTCAAGCGCGAGACGGGCATGACGCACGGCGCATGGTGCCGCCACGCGCGATTGCTGCTGAGCCTGCCGCGCCTCGCGGCCGGCACGCCGATCCTCGAACTCGCGCTCGAGCACGGCTACGACAGCCCGAGCGCGTTCGCGGCAATGTTCCGCAAGGCGCTCGGCGTGCCGCCGAGCGAATACTTCCGGCGGCGATAAGCGGCGCTGTCCGTTTCGCGACGATCGAGCGCTGCCGCGCGTGCGCGGCGCAACGTGTGGCCCGCTACAGTGGCGGCATCGCACGACACTCGCGCTCCGCCGATGGATCTGATTCAACGCATGCAGGTTTTCGTCACGCTCGCCGACGCGGGAACCTTCACCGAAACCGGCAAGCGGCTCAACCTCACGACCGCGTATGTCAGCCGCGCGATCGCGTCGCTCGAAACGCATCTCGGCATCCGGCTGCTGAACCGCACGACGCGCTCGATGTGCCTGACCGAAGCCGGTGAACGCTATCTGGCCCGCGCACGCGACATCACGCTCGCAGTGGACGCGAGCGAACGCGAAGCGCGCGGCGCGCGGCTGCATCCGTACGGACGACTGCGCGCGCACTGCAGCGCCAGCATCGCGAACCGTTTCGTGATTCCGCTGGTCGCGCGCTTCCAGGCGCGTTATCCGGAAGTCAGCGTCGATTTGACGCTCGCACCGCACGTGCCCGACCTGATCCGCGGCAGCTACGACGTCGCCATCATCGCAATGCCGAACCTGCCGAACTCCGATCAGGTCGCGATCGATGTCGGGCGAATCAGCAGCGTGCTGTGCGCGGCACCCGCGTATGTCGCGCATCACGGCATGCCGGATACGCCGCGCGCGCTCGTGCGGCATCGCTGCCTGCAGCTGGTCGCACCGGCCTACCCGGCGGGTGAATGGGCACTGACGCGCGGTGCGGATGCGGAAACGGTCGCGTTCGAGCCGGCGATGACGGCCGACGTCGCGGCATCGCTCGCGATCGCGGTGCGGGAAGGGGCGGGAATCGGCCTGCTGCCGGAATTCGTCGCGGCGGACGATCTGCGTTCAGGCGCGCTGGTGCGCGTGCTGCCCGATTACCGGGCGGACGACGTGGGCGTGTTTCTGGTGTATCCGTCACGCCGGCACATCGACGCGAAGACGCGCGCGTGGGTGGATTTCATGAAGGTGGAACTGCGCGATGCGCTTGCCGGGCCGCGCAGCGGCCACCGGGACGGCCACCAAGGCGGCGGCGACGCGACCGCGCCGGACACCGCCGGCGCAGCCGCCACGACGCCGCTTACGCGACAGCCTTCACCGCGGAATGCGCGCCAAAAAACGTCGCCTGCACCGCTTCGTCCGCACGCGCATACGCGCGGTTGACACCGCTGATCACCGCGCGGATCGACGCGGTCGTCAGGTTCGCGTCGATGCCGACGCCGAACGCGCTGCCGCGCACGCCCGACCCGGCCAGCTCCGCGATCGCGATCGCCTTCGCATCGGCGCCTTGCGACAGCGCGCGCTCCTCGTAGTGCTGGATGCGCAGCGGCGTACGCAGCGCATGCATCAGCGCGTCGAGCGGGCCGTTGCCTTCACCGCGCAGCACGCGGCGCTCGCCGTGCACGTCGGCGGTCAGCACGATCGTCTCGCGGCCGTCGCGTTCGCTCAGCTCATGGCCGACATAACGCAGCGGCGCATCGCCTTCCACGTATTCCTGCTGAAACAGCGACCAGATCTGCGCGCTCGTCACCTCGAGCCCGCTGTCGTCGGTCAGGCGCTGCACGGCCGCGCTGAAGTCGACCTGCAGGCGGCGCGGCAGCGCGACGCCATAGCTCTGCTCGAGCAGGTACGCGATACCGCCCTTGCCCGACTGGCTGTTCACGCGAATGATCGAGTCGTACGTGCGGCCGACATCGCTCGGATCGATCGGCAGGTACGGCATTTCCCATACGGCGTCGGGTTTCTGTACCGCGAAGCCCTTCTTGATCGCGTCCTGATGCGAGCCGGAGAACGCGGTGAACACGAGATCGCCGACATACGGATGGCGCGGATGGATCGGCAACTGCGTGCATTCCTCGGACGTGCGTGCGACTTCGTTGATCTGCGAGAAATCGAGGCCCGGATCGACGCCCTGCGAGTAGAGGTTCAGCGCGAGCGTGACGAGATCGACGTTACCGGTTCGCTCGCCGTTGCCGAACAGGCAGCCCTCGATCCGGTCCGCGCCGGCCATCACCGCGAGCTCGGCCGCCGCGACCGCAGTGCCGCGGTCGTTGTGCGGATGCACGGACACGATCAGCGCATCGCGGCGCGCGAGGTTGCGGTGCATCCATTCGATCTGGTCCGCATAGAAGTTCGGCGTGCCGACTTCGACCGTGGCGGGCAGGTTCACGATCGCCTTGTGCTCCGGCGTCGGCTGCCAGACGTCGAACACGGCGTCGCAGACTTCCTTCGCGAAATCCAGCTCGGTCGCCGTGAAGGTTTCCGGGCTGTATTGCAGCGTGAAATGCGTGTCGGTCGCGGCGTCGGCGAAGCGCTTGATCGTGCGCGCCGCGTTCACCGCGAGTGCCTTCACGCCGTCGCGGTCGAGGCCGAACACGATCTTGCGGAATTCCGGCGCGGTCGCGTTGTACAGGTGAACAATCGCGCGCTTCGCGCCGCGCAGCGAGTCGAAGGTACGCTCGATCAGGTCGTCGCGGGCCTGCGTGAGCACCTCGATCGTCACGTCGTCGGGAATGTGGCCGCCTTCGATCAGTTCGCGCACGAAGTTGAAGTCGGTCTCCGACGCCGACGGAAACGCGACCTCGATCTCCTTGAAGCCGATCGCGACCAGCATCTTGAACATCCGCATCTTGCGCGCCGCGTCCATCGGCTCGAACAGCGACTGGTTGCCGTCGCGCAGGTCGGTGCTCATCCAGATCGGCGCTTGCGTGATCGTGCGCGTCGGCCACATGCGGTTCGGCAGGTTGACGGGCGTGAACGGTCGGTACTTCGTCGCGGGGTTCTTCAGCATCATGATGTTCGGTCCTCGGTCGGTTGGTCGGGAAACCGCGGCGCGATGGCCATCAGTCGTGGTGGCAGGCTGCGCGCACAGCGGTGAAAACGGTGGAAAGCGGCACAACGGCAAAGCGGTACGGCGAACGACAGCCTTGGCGGTTGAGCGACCGGGACGGAGCGGAACGATTCGGAAGAAAGACGAACTCAGGCGCCGGTCGACAACCGGGGCCAGGTCGGTGATGCGGGGGAAATCTGGCGCTTCAGGAAAGAAGCAGATGGAAAGCGCGCAGCCGCAGACCCAGCCCGGAGAAACGGGCTAGTAGTCGTAGCGAGAAGAGGGGCTGGGCGGCTTGCATGGCCGGAATCAAATCACAGGGTGACGGGGGCTGTCAACGGGCCGGGCGCAAATGACGCCGAATTTGATCGCTCAGAATCAGTCCTGTCCGATAGGCGTCGCGCAGCCCCGTCGATATGCTTCATGGGTGCGGCGCCGGTGGAGCCCTGTTCACGTTCGGAGTGAGTGGGTCAATCCACTTCGCCGGTTGCCGCACCCCATTTCCATCGCGATCGGGTTTCGGCGCGGGCGTTCGGTGGTGGCCGGTGGGCGCGGCCATGACCGAGATGCTGATGTTGAAACGAACGCTGCCATATGCGAACGCCGAACGTCCGCGCCCAAGCCCGATTGCTGTCGCCTCCCCTGCCTCCCCGCCGGCGTTATCGCGCATCGTTCAGAAAAGCGATATGGGCGCCGATATAGTTTCCCGAATATTTACAAATAGCACCAATTAAACACGTTTCATTAAATCGATTAACCTCGGTTTTCGATTTACTGAACAATAGCCATTCCCCGGCGAATATTTTCTGATTTATTTTTCGGCATGCTCGATGCGTCGCATTTCAAACGGCAAACGTTTGCGCGACACGGCTCCAAGCCTTACCCATCATTCCTCAGGAGGAGAGCATGGCCGATTCTCAAACGTCTTCCAATCGCGCCGGCGAGTTTTCGATTCCGCCGAATACCGATTTCCGCGCGATTTTCTTCGCGAATGCCGCCGAGCAGCAGCACATCAAGCTGTTCATCGGCGACAGCAAGGAACCCGCCGCGTATCACAAGCTGACGACGCGCGACGGCCCGCGTGAAGCGACGCTGAATTCCGGCAACGGCAAGATCCGCTTCGAAGTGTCGGTGAACGGCAAGCCGTCAGCCACCGACGCGCGCCTCGCGCCGATCAACGGCAAGAAATCGGACGGCTCGCCGTACACGGTCAACTTCGGGATCGTCGTGTCGGAAGACGGCCACGACAGCGACTACAACGACGGCATCGTCGTGCTCCAGTGGCCGATCGGCTGACCTGACGCACGGCCGACGACCGACCACCGCCGGCCGCCTCCGGGCCGGCCGGCGGTTGGGCACCGCATTCAGCGGCGCCTCGCGCCGCACTCCACAGAAACCCGTCCTACCAACGGAGACATCCATGCCCCTCCTTTCGGCTTCGATCATCAGTGCACCCGTGGCGACCTCGGAGACCTACGTCGACATCCCGGGCCTGTACATCGACATCGCCAAGGCAGAGATTCGAAACGGGAAACTGCAGGTCATCCTCAACGTGCCGACGCCGTACGCGACCGGCAACAACTTCCCCGGCATCTATTTCGCGATCGCGACCGACAAGGGCGTCGTCGCGGACGGCTGCTTCACCTATTCGTCGAAGGTGCCCGAAAGCACCGGGCGCATGCCGTTCACGCTCGTCGCGACGATCGACGTCGGCACCGGCGTCACGTTCGTGAAGGGCCAGTGGAAAAGCGTGCGCGGCAGCGCGATGCATATCGACTCGTACGCGAGCCTGTCCGCGATCGGGGAAACGGCGGCGTCATCGTCGTCGCCCGCCGGCGGCGGCAACGAAACCGGTGCGGACAGCGGCAGCGGTGCCGGCGGCATCGGCGGCGGCGAGCGCGACGGCACGTTCAACCTGCCGCCGAACATCAAGTTCGGCGTCACCGCGCTCACCAACGCCGCGAACGACCAGACGATCGACATCTACGTCGACGACAACCCGAAACCGGCCGCCACGTTCAAGGGTGCCGGCGCGCAGGACCAGAACCTCGGCACCAAGGTGCTCGATTCCGGCAAGGGACGCGTGCGCGTAATCGTGATGGCGAACGGCAAGCCGTCGCGGCTCGGCTCGCGGCAGGTCGATATCTTCAAGAAGTCGTATTTCGGGATCGTCGGCTCGGAAGACGGCGCCGACGACGACTACAACGACGGCATCGTGTTCCTGAACTGGCCGCTGGGCTGAGTCGCACCGCCCTGCCCGCCGTCGCCACGCCGCACGGCGTGGCGATCCGCTCCAGTGCGTCAGCCGGCGCACGCCCTGCCCGCGCCGCAAGAACGATCAAATGCCCCCGGCGCCGATACCATATAGTCCGCCCGACACACTCATTGGCACGCCATGAATCCGGTAGGACAAGCACTCTGGTTTATCGAAACCACGCTAGACACGGAACTGACGCTCGACAGGATCTCCGCCAGTTGCGACATGTCGCGCTTCGGCTTCTCGCGCCTGTTCTCGATGAACACCGGCTGGCCGGTGATGCGCTACGTGCGGTCGCGGCGGCTCACGCGCGCGGCACGCGCACTCGCGCAAGGCGCGCCGGACATCCTGCACGTGGCGCTCGATGCCGGCTATGGCTCCCATGAGGCGTTCACGCGCGCCTTCCGCGATCTCTTCGGCGTCACGCCCGAGGACGTGCGGGCACGGCGCACCCTCGACGGATTGTCTCTTGTGGAGCCGCTGCGCATGAAAGAACTGAAGATCATCGACGTGAGGCCGTCGCGCTTCGAAACCGCCGGCAAGCGGGTGATCGCGGGCATGAGCGACCGCTATACGTTTGACACCAACGAAGGGATTCCGGCGCTCTGGCAAGCGTTCATCCCATACATCGGTACCCTTCCCGGCCAGGTCGGCGACGTGACGTACGGCGTGTGCTGCAACCCCGATGCGGACGGCAGCTTCGAATACATCGCGGGCGTGGAAGTCACGAGCCGCGACCGGCTGCCCGCGCCGTTTCGCTGGGTCGAACTGGCGCCACAGCGGTACGCGGTGTTCGAACACGCCGGGCATGTCTCGACGTTGCACCAGACCTTCTACAGCATCTGGAACGGCTGGCTGCCGACGTCGGGATTCAAGGCGGTGGACGCACCCGAGTTCGAGCGCTACAGCGGCGACTACGATCCGGTGACGGGCGCCGGCGTGCTGGAAATCTGGTTGCCGGTCGAACCTGTGGCGTTAACGTGAACGAACGTGACAAACAATCGAACCACGCTGATTCTGCAGCCAATGTGTTCGACTACGAAGTGCCCACACGATGAACCAGACGGGCTGCAGTTTCTCGAGGTGCGGGATTCACAGTCAGGATCGTGGCCGCGTATGCGGTCTCCCGACGAAGTTCGTTTGCGAAATCAGCGCCTGACGCCAGCGTGTTCATGCGAACGAAATGACGAGCTTCTTGCCGCACGCTGCGGCGTACTTGCGCAGCGTCGCAAACGACGGCGAGTGCTTCTCGCTCGAAAACGAAGCTTCGAGCCTCGATACGGCCGACGTCGTGGTGCCCATTCGTTCGGCGACCTGAGCCTGAGTCAGGCCCGCATCCTTGCGCGCGTCGAGCAACGCACGAAGCGCGGTGAACTCCTCTTCCAGTGCATCGTATTCCGCCTTGATGGCCGGATCGGTGAGCAGACGTGCGGTGTCTTCGGCAGTGTGTCGGACCGGTGCATACCGCTCCTCGCTTGTATGTGCGGGGCGAGCCTTAGCCATTGTTACGTACCTCCTTCATTCGCCTGCGGGCGATTTGCAACTCGTCGTTGGGTGTTTCCTGCGTCTTCTTGACGAAGGAATGCAGGACGACGAGTTCATATCCCACCCGGATGCAATAGAACACACGCCCGATGCCTTCACGGCCTCGCGGGCGCAATTCAAACAATCCTTCCTCCATCGCGCGCGAATACGGCATCCGCAGATCCGCACCGTGTTCTTCCATCGCCTCGATCAGTCGGAGGTAGCCAGCCAGAATACCCTTGGGCAAAGCGAACACCTCACGCTTTACCCGTTCGTCGTAGTACAGGATCGTCCACTTCTTCATCGCGATATTAGCAAATATGCTAACTCCCATCATACCTGTCGAGTCCTTCCGGTCGGCGCGCTCCGGGCACGTGACCATCCGCATGTATTGCGACTCCTGCGACAAAGCGACATGCCCGCTGCCGGCCACGCGCCCCGATCAGGTACCTCTCGTCAGGCCAGGTGAACCGGGTATCCGGCTTCCGTTTGTCAATTCGTCTTCTACACGCTTCCTTCAGACTCTAAGGCGACGTCTTTGCGATTCGTCAGTTAACCAAACGATCTAATTCCCACATTGCAAGTCCGCGGGGTCAGCCATCGTGCGACGGGGAAAGCGTCGACATCGCGACCGACCGCAGCCAGTCGGCAGACGCGAGCTGCGTGCGCGCATCGAGCGCCACCTGGTTGAACGCCACGCGCCGCTCGCCCTTCAGCTTCGCCGCGTCGCCCGCCTGTACCAGCGCGACCGGGTCGACGAGACGGTCATGCCTGCGCACCTCGAAATGCAGATGCGGCCCCGTGGCCGTCCCCGTGCTGCCGACCGCGCCGACACGCTGGCCGCGCGCGACCCGCATGCCGGTTCGCAGCGTCGGCTCGAACGCCGACAGGTGCGCGTAGTACGACGCATAGCCGCCTTCATGGCGAATCACCACGTACTTGCCATAGCCGCTCGGCTCGGTGCCGATGAACGTCACGACCCCACGTTCCGACGCATGAACCGCGCGCCCGGCCGGTGCCGCGAGATCGACGCCGGAATGCACATGACGCGCGCCGGTCACCGGATGCACGCGCGCCCCGAAATGCGAGCTGATCCGCGTTGCGTTGACCGGCATCGCAAACCGCGAACCGGCGAGCGGCACGCCGTCGAAGTCGTAATAGCCACCCGACGCGCCGTCAGCGGGCGCAAACCACACGCCCGCGACGTACTGGCCGCGAAAGCGGAGCTCGAGCGCCGTCACGCGCGTGCCGCCCGGCTGCATCGCGCTGTCGTCGGGTTCGTATGCGACGCGGAAGGTGTCGCCGAGTGCGCCGTGCTGTTTCAGGTCGATGCGCCCGGCGAGCATGCGGATGACCTGCTCGGCAACGCCGGCCGGCAGATCGGCGCGCGCCAGCGACGCCCGCAGGCTGCCGACGATCGCGCCGCCACGCGCGCCGCGCTCGGCCTCTTCGAGCACGAACGGTTCAGCGGCGGCGAGATCGACGGGACGCCGTTCATACGCGGCCTGTTCACCCATCGCGGGCAACGCCGATGCAAGACCGTAATCGAACCTCGACGCGTACGCGCGTTCGACCGCACCGCGCGCCGCATCGCACAGCACGCGGTAGGCCACACATGCACCGAAGCGCGCAACGGCGCCATCGCGTTCATGCACGCTCGGCACGGTCGACGCAGGCAACGCGTAGGCAACGTCGAGCGGCGCTGCCGACGATGCATGCAAGCCGCCCCACGTTGTTCGCGCGGCATCGAAAAAAGGCACGTCGACAAGGTCGGCCGTCACGGGCGAAAACGGCGCGGTGTCGTGGGACACATGCGCCGACGCACCCGGTGAACCCGCCACACAGGCGGCCGCAACGACACCGCGCAGCAGCGCGCGGCGCATCGGGAAACCGCAAGCGCCGCGGAGCGCGGATAGACCTTGTTCGCGTGCGAGACGGAAACGCAGGTCTAACCGCATGACGTCGTCACTCGCTGTCTGTCAATGAAAAATCGGGAAAGAACCGGGTATCGCGGAGGAAAGATCGTCGCGACCCGGCAACGTGAAGACGAGTGTATCGGCGCGATCGAAGCATCTGAATAGGACAAGTCTCAGTTACTGGAAAAGTCGCTTCGTACTAGATCGAAATCGCGATGTCATGCACCGGCGGCACGGCTGTGCGGCATTTGACCCCACCCATGCGAGCGAACCATCGTGCCGCAGGTACAGTCGAACGCTGCCGGCGCGTGAGCGCGAGCGTGCCCGACCACGGCACATTCGCGTCGCATCGCGCACGGCTTCCTCAACCCGGAATCCCTTCATGTTTCTCGACCAACTACACCCGGAACGCTGGACGTTCCTGTGGAACGCACTGTCCACCCTCTCCATCAAGCTATGTGCCGGCCTGGCGCTGCTCGTCGTCGGCTGGTGGCTGTCGAAACGCATCGGCAACTGGCTGAACCGCCTGCTCTCGAACAAGGAGCGCGTCGACGACACGCTGCGGCCGATCCTCTGCGACGTGGCCGTGTGGGGCATCCGCATCGTCGCGATCGTCGGCGCGCTGTCGCAGCTCGGCATCGAAACCGCGAGCATCGTCGCGGTGCTCGGCGCCGCAGGCCTCGCGATCGGGCTCGCGCTGCAAGGCACGATGCAGAACATCGCGGCCGGCATCATGCTTCTGCTGCTGCGGCCGTTCAAGGTCGGCGACTATATCGACGGCGGCACGGGCGTCGCGGGCACCGTCGACGAGGTCGGGCTCTTCATGACGCGGCTGACGAAACCGGACGGCATCTGCGAGTACGTGCCGAACAGCGCGCTGTGGGGCAGCTCGATTCGCAACTACACGCGCAACCCGACACGCCGCCTCGATCTCGAAGTGGAAGTATCGGTACACGACGACATCGACCGTGCGCTCGATGCGCTGCGCAAGCTGGCGCTCGCCGATCCCGACGTGCTCCGCGAGCCGGAACCGGACGTGATGGTGATGCGCTTCGACGACAGCACGGCGGTCGCGAACATGCGCGTGTGGACGCACACCGACAAGTTCTGGGCGATGCGCTGGCGCCTCGCGCGCCAGGTGCGCAAGGCGCTTGCCGATGCGGATTGCGTGCTGCCGATCCGCGCACGCGAGCTGCACATCGTGCACGACGCGGAGCGCCGCGCCGACAGCGCGCGAGTGCGCGCGCTGTAAACGGCGAAGGCCGCGAAGCCTGTCCCGCTTCGCGGCCCCCGCGACATCAGACGCAACACCAACGCAACATCACCGCCGCGTCACATCTTCACGATATCGAGCAGCGCCTTCTTGCCGCTCTTGTACGTGAACACCGAGATCGCGCCGTGCTTCAGGTCGCCCTGCGGCGTGAAGCTCGTTTCGCCGATCACGCCGCGATAGTCGGTGGCCGGCATCGCGGCCAGCACCTTCGCCGGATCGGTCGAGTTCGCGCGTTTCATCGCGTCGACGATGATGTGGACGGCGTCGTACGAGAACGGCGCATACACCTGCATCGGCTGGTGGTAACGCGCTTCGTAGCGCTTCGCGAACGCCGCGCCGCCCGGCATCTTCTCGAGCGCGATGCCGGCTTCGGAGCACACGACGTTGTCGGAGGCCGGGCCCGCGAGCTTCGGCAGGTCGGTCGAGCACACGCCGTCGCCGGCGAGGATCTTCGCCCGCATGCCGAGCTGGCGCGCCTGCTTCGCGAGCGGGCCGCCCGTCGCGTCCATGCCGCCGTACATGATCGCGTCCGGGTTCGCGCCCTTGATCTTCGTGAGGATCGCGCGGAAGTCGATCGCCTTGTCGTTGGTCGCGTCGCGCGACACGACCTTCATGCCGGCCGCCTTCGCGGCTTTCTCGAACTCGGTCGCGAGGCCCTGCCCGTACGCGGTCGAATCGTCGACCACGGCCACCGTCCTGATGCCCATGTTCTTCGCCGCATACATCGCGAGCGCGGGCCCCTGCTGCGCGTCGGTCGCGACGACGCGATAGGTCGTCTTGAAGCCCTGCTGCGTGTAGGTCGGGTTGGTCGCGGCCTGCGAGATCTGCACGACGCCGCCGTCGCGATAGACGCGCGACGCCGGAATCGACGTGCCCGAGTTGTGATGGCCGACGACCCCGATCACCTTGTCGTCGACGAGCCGCTGCGCGACCTGCGTCGCGGTACGCGGATCGCCCGCGTCGTCCTGCGCGTCGAGCTGCAGCGTGACCTTCTTGCCGCCGATCGTCAGCCCCTTCGCATTGATTTCCTCGACCGCGAGGCGCGCGCCGTTCTCGCTGTCCTTGCCGAGATGCGCGATCGCGCCGGTCAGCGGCGCGACGTGGCCGATGCGCACGATCTCGTCCGCGTGCGCGGGCCATGCGGCCAGCGCGCACGTCAATGCGGCCGCGGTGGCGAGTGCCGTCTTGTGATGCCGGTTCATGCCTGTCTCCTCCTTTGTCGCACTTCGTTCGTGTTCGGATTCGTCGTTCGTCGAAGGCCGCGCATGCGCTCACGCGCGCCCTTCGAATCCCAGCAGTACGTTCACCGCGTTGATGCCGATCTCGTCGACCATGTAGCCGCCTTCCATCACGAACAGCGTCGGCAGGTTCAGGCGCGCGAGCGCCGCGCCGATGCGCAGGTAGTCGGGCGAGCGCAGCCGGAAATGGCTGATCGGGTCGTGCTCGAAGGTATCGACGCCGAGCGAGACGACGAGCGCGTCGGGCGCATGCGCGGCGATCGCGGTTGCCGCCTGGTCGAGCGCCGCCGAATAGGTATCCCACAGCGTGCCCTTCGGCAGCGGCAGGTTCAGGTTGAAGCCTTCGCCCGCGCCGATGCCGCGCTCCTCCGCGTAGCCGGAGAAGTATGGGTACGACACCGGCGCCTCGCCGTGGATCGATGCGAACAGCACGTCCGCACGGTCGTAGAAGATGTCCTGCGTGCCGTTGCCGTGGTGGAAATCGACGTCGAGCACCGCGACGCGCGCGGCGCCCTGCGCGATGCAGTGCTGCGCGGCGATCGCCGCGTTGTTCAGGTAGCAATAGCCGCCCATGTACTCGCGGCCCGCGTGATGGCCGGGCGGGCGGCACAGCGCGAACGCCGCGCGCGCCGCGCCGCTCGACAGCAGGTCGGCGCCGGTGAGCGCCGAGTTCGCGCTCGCGCTCACGGCGTCCCACGTGCCGGCGTTGATCGGCGCGCCGGCGTCCATCGCGTAGAAGCCGAGCTTGCCGTCGATGAACGCGGGCGGCGTCGCGGCGGCCGGCATCGCGCGCACCGGCCACACGAGCGGCAGCGCCTGGCAGGTGCGGCCCGTCGCGGCCCACTCGTCCCACGCGCCGGCGAGGAAATCGACGTAGCGCGCGCTGTGCGCGGCCGCGTAGTGCGCGCGGTCGAACGGTTTCGGCGCGATGACGTCGCCAAGTCCTGCGGCACGCACCTGCGCGAGCACCGTCTCGGCGCGAAGGGGGTTTTCGAACGAATCGGTGATCGCGCCGTCCTTCAGTTCGACGCCGCGATGCAATTGGTGATCGCTGCTGTAGACCGTGAGCATGGTTGACTGTTGCGGTGAGGGTGGCAACAGTTTATTGACCGCAGGCGGCAATAACTTTGCTTTCGACGCGCGCCTTTCGTACAATTTTGCGAAAACCGCCTACGGAATCCCGAAAATGAGCAAAATTCGCGCTTCGGTCGAACTGGATGGCGTGGACCGCGCCATGCTGCGCCTGCTGCAGGACGACGGCGCGCTGTCGAACGCGACGCTCGGCGAGAAGCTGTCGCTGAGCGTCACGCCCTGCTGGCGCCGCCGCAAGCGGCTCGAGGACGAAGGCGTCATCACCGGCTACCAGGCGAATCTCGACCGGCGCGCGCTCGGCATGAACGTGTTCGCGTTCGTGCAGGTGACGTTCAACATGCATTCCGACGAGGATTCCGATCACTTCGAGGAGGTGATGCGACGGCACGACGAAGTGACGTCGTGCCACAAGATCACCGGCGCGGCCGACTACATCCTGCAGGTCGTCGCGGCCGATCTCGATGCGTACGCCGAATTCGTCGAGCGCGTGCTGCGCAAGCAGGCCGGGGTCTCGTCGATCCAGTCGAGCCTCGCGTTGCGCGAAGTGAAGTTCTCGTCGCGCGTGCCGGTACCGGGCGCCTGAACGACGCGGCGAACGCAGGGGCCGTCAGCCGATTCTCCGAATACTCATCCCATGGAGCACCACCCATGAAGCGTTTCGTCCCTTCCCTGTCGCTGGCCGCCACGCTGGCCTGCGCGTTCGCATTGAGCGCCTGTGCCGCACCATCCACGACGCCGGCCCAATCGTCGGCGCCGCCCGCCCCGCCGATGGTCGGCAGCGATCGCGACGCGCATGGCTGCATCGGTTCAGCCGGTTATTCGTGGTGCGAAACGACCCAACGATGCGAGCGCCCGTGGGAACTCGCGAAGCAGAAGGGCTTCGCGAATTCGGCGCAAGCGTACGACCAGTTCTGCCGGAACGGTGCCGCCAAGTAAAGTGACGTGACGTCGCGCGATCGTGTCGCGGCACGCTGCCGCGACACGACGAGACACGAGCAAGACGCTCCCGAAAACCCCTCGCGATCCCGCGCAGTTATCCACACGTTTCCCGGTTCCGCCGACCGTCATTCCGGAAACCCGGACACGCAAAAAACCCCACGAAAACAACGGTATTTTTCGTTTGTGACACAGCAAACGAGTTCGGTTACATTACGCGCCCCTTGCCACCCCGCCCCCCGCAAAACGCGTCGCGCGCGGCCTCTTTCCACGCAGCCTGAAGCGCCTTCCGCCAAGGCTTGCCGCAAGGGCCCGGGCGCGTCGTGCGCCACTGTGACGCAGGCGCTTGCCTGCCCGCGAAAAGCCGATCCGAAGGTGTCCTTCCCGACGGTTTCGCGTGCGCAAATGCAACGCGGCGCGGCGTCGATCCGGAATTCCGGATTCGCGATCCGGATCTCCGGATCCGCGTTTCACCGCGGTCGACACGCGCGCCGGGCGGCTTGGCAAACCGATGCATCCAAGTTGAAAAAGGGATCTGCTGTGATCAAAACGTTACGGGTAATACTGTCGGCGCTCGCGCTGTGCGTCGCCGCGTCGTCCGCGCACGCCGCCGATACGAAGAAGGTCGACGTCCTGCTGGTGGGCGGCGGCATCATGAGCTCGACGCTCGGCGTCTGGCTGCACGAGCTCCAGCCTGACTGGTCGATGACGATGGTCGAGCGCCTCGACGGCGTTGCGCTGGAAAGCTCGAACGGCTGGAACAACGCCGGCACCGGCCACTCGGCGCTCGCCGAACTCAACTACACGCCGGAGAAGGCGGACGGCAAGGTCGACATCTCGAAGGCCATCGAGATCAACGAGTCGTTCCAGATCTCGCGCCAGTTCTGGGCGTGGCAGGTCAAGCAGGGCGTGCTGAAGAACCCGCACTCGTTCATCAACTCGACGCCGCACATGAGCTTCGTGTGGGGCGACGACAACGTGCGCTTCCTGAAGAAGCGCTACGAGGCGCTGCAGGCCAGCCCGCTGTTCCGCGGCATGCAGTATTCGGAGGACTACGACCAGATCAAGCAGTGGGTGCCGCTGATGATGGAAGGCCGCGACCGCAACCAGAAGGTCGCGGCGACGTGGACGCCGATCGGCACCGACGTGAACTTCGGCGAGATCACGCGCCAGTTCGTCGGCTACCTGAAGACGCAGCCGAACTTCACGCTGTCGCTGTCGAGCGAAGTGCGCGAGATCACGCGCAATGCCGACGGCACGTGGCACGTGACGTGGGTCAAGCTGCACTCGGATGAACCGGCGCAGTCGGTCGACGCGAAGTTCGTGTTCATCGGCGCGGGCGGCGGTGCGCTGCACCTGCTGCAGGCGTCGGGCATCCCCGAGGCGAAGGACTACGGCGCGTTCCCGGTCGGCGGCTCGTTCCTCGTGACCGACAACCCCGAGGTCGTGAAGCAGCATCTCGCGAAGGCGTACGGCAAGGCGTCGGTCGGCTCGCCGCCGATGTCGGTGCCGCACCTCGACACGCGGATCATCGACGGCAAGAAGATCATCCTGTTCGGGCCGTTCGCGACGTTCTCGACCAAGTTCCTGAAGAACGGTTCGTACTTCGACCTGCTCAAGAGCACCAACACGCACAACGTCGCGCCGATGATGCGCGTGGGCGTCGACGAATTCCCGCTGGTCCAGTACCTCGCCGGCCAGCTGATGCTGTCGGACGACGACCGCTTCAACGCGCTGAAGGAATACTTCCCGAACGCGAAGAAGGAAGACTGGCGCCTGTGGCAGGCCGGCCAGCGCGTGCAGATCATCAAGCGCGACCCGGTGAAGGGTGGCGTGCTGAAGCTCGGCACCGAGATCGTCAGCTCGCAGGACGGCAGCATCGCGGGCCTGCTCGGCGCGTCGCCGGGCGCGTCGACGGCCGCGCCGATCATGCTGAACCTGATGAAGAAGGTGTTCAAGGACAAGGTCGCGACGCCCGAGTGGCAGCAGAAGATCCGCCAGATCGTGCCGAGCTACGGCACGAAGCTGAACGACAGCCCGGCGAAGGTCGTCGAGGAATGGACCTACACGAGCGACGTGCTGCAACTGGCGCCGCCGCCGAAGATCGACATGGCGACGCCGTCGCAGGCGACGGGCACGGCCCCGGCACGCCCCGCGAAGGCGTCGGCCGACATGGCGCTGTAACGCGTCCGGCCCCGATTCGCCGCACCGCACGGCCACCCTCCGGGGTGGCCGTTTTGCATGGCGGATGCGGATGCCGTGGCGTGCTTCGTCCTGCGGAGGCTTCGCCGGCTGCCATGCCGCCCGCCGCGCCGCTGCCGATCGTCCGCTGCCGGCCATCCGCCACCGGCCGTCCGCTGCCGGCCGCCCGCTAACGGCCGAACCGCAGCCGGTCGCCCCGGCCGCTCGCCCGCTACGGGCCACGCGCGAGCGGCCGCCCCCAGCCGCCCGCCCGCATCCGCTAGAATGCGGGCACGCGCGACGCCGTCGCCACCGATCCACCATCCGCATCGACGCGGTCCACGCGACCGCCGGTGCGGCCCGCGCCCGAGCCGCGCGAGCGCCGCACCTCGTTGCCGCGCCCGCCGGGCGCGCCATCAACCGAATTCAGCTGGAGAAAAATCCGTGTTTACCTGCCGAAACCAGAGCTGCGGCACGCAGTGGGAACAGTCCGACGTCGTCATCAAGGACGAAGGCCAGGGGCTGCTGTTCCGCTGCCCGCTGTGCGGCGCCCGCAACTACCTCGAGCGCTTCGAGGACGATGAAGGCAACGTCGTCTACGAACAGATGGAAGGCAAGCCTTACCTCGGAGACCTCCAATGACCCAGCCGACCGCCACGCCCTTCAGCGCGCTGCCGCTGACGCCGGCCACGCTCGCCAACCTCGCCCAGCTCGGTTATGTCGACATGACGCCGATCCAGGCCGCGAGCCTGCCGGTCGCGCTGGCCGGCCAGGACCTGATCGCGCAGGCGAAGACGGGCAGCGGCAAGACCGCCGCGTTCTCGCTCGCGCTGCTGGCCCGCCTCGACGCGCGCCGCTTCGACGTGCAGGCGATGATCCTGTGCCCGACGCGCGAACTCGCCGACCAGGTCGCGCAGGAAGTGCGCCGCCTCGCGCGCGCCGAGGAGAACGTGAAGGTGCTGACGCTCTGCGGCGGCACGCCGATGCGCCCGCAGGCGCAGAGCCTCGAGCACGGCGCGCACATCGTCGTCGGCACGCCGGGCCGCATCGTGGATCACCTCGATCGCGGCAACCTGAAGCTCGACGCGCTGAACACGCTGGTGCTCGACGAAGCCGACCGGATGCTCGACATGGGCTTCTTCGACGACATCGCGAAGGTCGCGCGGATGTGCCCGACCACGCGCCAGACGCTGCTGTTCTCCGCGACCTATCCGGACGGCATCGTCAAGCTGAGCCAGCAGTTCCTGCGCAATCCGAAGGAAGTGAAGCTCGAGGAGCGTCACGACAACAGCAAGATCCGCCAGCGTTTCTATGAAGTGACGGAGAACGAGCGTCTGCATGCGGTCGGCCAGTTGCTGAACCATTACCGGCCGGTGAGCACGATCGCGTTCTGCAACACGAAGCAGCAGTGCCGCGACCTGCTCGACGTGCTGCACGCGCAGGGCTTCCACGCGCTCGCGCTGCACGGCGAGCTCGACCAGCGCGAGCGCGACCAGGTGCTGATCCAGTTCGCGAACCGCAGCTGCTCGGTGCTGGTGGCGACCGACGTCGCGGCGCGCGGGCTCGACATCGCGCAGCTCGAAGCCGTGATCAACGTCGACGTGACGCCCGATCCCGAAGTGCACGTGCACCGTATCGGCCGGACGGGCCGCGCGGATCAGGACGGTTGGGCGCTGAGCCTCGCGAGCATGGACGAGATGGGCCGCGTCGGTGCGATCGAGCAGGCGCAGAAGCGTGACGTCGAATGGCATCCGCTCGCGGAACTGAAGCCGGCCGACGACGGCGTGCTGACGCCGCCGATGGAAACGCTGCAGATCCTCGGCGGACGCAAGGACAAGATCCGCCCGGGCGACGTGCTCGGCGCGCTGACCGGCGACGCCGGGTTCGACGGCAAGCAGATCGGCAAGATCAACGTGACCGAGTTCTCGACCTATGTCGCAATCGAGCGCGGCGTCGCGCGCGACGCGCTCCGCAAGCTCAATGCGGGGAAGATCAAGGGCAAGCGGGTCAAGGTCCGGTTGATGGACGAGGAGTGACGGGAAGCGGCGCGGACGGTTCCGCCGTTGCGCGCCGCCCTGCGGTGCACCGCACCGCCGCGCATCATGCCAGTTCCGGATACCCGTGCGCGGCGGCGTCCCGAGCAAACACGGCAATCGTGTCGTAGTCTTCCGGCGAAAGCCGCTCGAATCCCTTCAGCCGCAGCACGCGCGCGCGTTCCGCATCGGCCGCGACCGCGACGTCGAGCGCATCCTGCAATGCGGCGACCCGCGTATCTTCCAGCGCCCGCGATGCGATGAACGGCAATCCCGGCGCGGCAGCGCTCATGCCGATGACCCGGATGTCCTTCAGCAACCCGGGCAGCGCGTCGCGCACATACGCGAACGTTACGCAGTCGATCGCCGCGCAATCTACCTCTTCCGCAGCCAGCGCACGCAGCACGTTCAGGTGCGAGCCGAGCGCGGTAACCGAGCCGAAGAAGCGTCCGTCGAGCGCATGCGGCGCAACCGCATGCCGGAGCGCGTTCATCCCGCTGTGAGAGTCGTCGCCGTTGAACGCGGCCCGCAGTCCCCGGCAGGCGGCGAGCGTCGTCGCGCCGCCCGCATGGGCGCGTGCCGACACGACCAGCATGCTGCGGTATCGCGCGCCGTCGCAGCCGTCCGCATCGAAACGCGGTGTCGCGATCAATCGCACGTCGTCGCGCAAGCCCAGCATCCGGTACGGAAAGCCGCAAGTCTGCGACAGCAGCAGATCACCGCGCCGCCACAGCGCGTGCAGGTCGCCGAACGGTTCGTCGGGCAGCGCGACATCGGCGGGCCCGCCCGCGCGCGCGAACGCGGCGAGCGCGTCGCGCAGCAGCGCGCGCCACAGCACGGCATGGCGCGGCGTCACGTTGTACATCGGCAGGGCGGCGATCCATTGGCTCATGCGGGCATTCTACGCAGCGACGGCGGCACAGCGAAACCCGGTTCATCACGCCGGAACGGGGGCACGACCGTCATGCCGCGCGCCTGAAGCTTATCGGCCGCGCGGCGATAAGCAAATGCGAATCGATTGGTTGGCCGTGCCGGGCGATCCCGGTACCGTCGTGATGCCTGCCCGAGCATCGCCATCGTCGCGATACCGGACAGGCCGACCGTGATCCGCGAGACACCTGCGCACCGGGCCGAGCGCACCGGTTCCATCGCTCGTTCCCCGCACTGCCCGATCCATCCGCCTCAACGCCATGGCCGAATACTTCGACGTCGATCACGCGCGCGCGATTGCCGCGCTCGGCGCCCGCTTCACCGCCCGCACCGAGTGGCCGACCTGGCTGCTGGTCGCCGTCATCTACGGCGGCTGGCTGGCCGTGCTGCTGCTCGTGCGCGACGGGCACCTGTCGCTCGCGGCCGCGACGCCGCCGCTGATCCTGCTCGGCGCATGGCACATGTCGCTGCAGCACGAACTGCTGCACGGCCATCCGACACGTTCCGCGTTCATGAACAAGCTGCTCGGCTATCCGCCGCTGACGGTCTGGTATCCGTACACGCTGTATCGCGACACGCACCTCGACCATCACCGCGACGAAGACCTGACCGTGCCGGGCGTCGATCCCGAAACGAACTACGTAACGCGCGAACGCTGGGCGCGGCTGCCGCGCTGGCGTCGCGCGCTGACGGTCGCGCGCAAGACTTTCATCGGACGAATCGTCGTGGGGCCGCCGCTCGCCATCGCCGCGACGGTCGCCGATGCGGTCTCCAGGTTCCGGCGCGGCGACTTCCGCCATCTGCCGATGTGGATCATGCACGTAGCCTGCGTGGTCGTGCTGCTCGCATGGCTGCAACGCGAGATCGGCGTGCCGTGGTGGTACTACCTGCTGGCCGTCACGTGGCCCGCGCTGTCGCTCGCGATGATCCGCTCGCTGTACGAGCACCGCGCCGCGCGGCACCCGAAGGCGCGCATCACGATCAACGAGGCCGGCTTCGCGATGCGGCTGCTGTACCTGAACAACAACTACCACCTCGTTCATCACGACCTGCCGAAGCTGCCGTGGTACGACCTGCCGCGCGCGTACCGGATGCGGCGCGACGCGTATGCGAAGAAATGCGGCGGCTTCGTGATCCGCGGCGGGTATCGCGCGTTGCTCGCGCGCCATGCGTGGACGCCGACCGATACGCCCGTGCATCCGTTCGACCAAGGCACGGCGTCGCTGTCGACGGGGAGCGGGGTAAAGGTGGCGGTGGTCGACAAGGTGCTGCAGGTCAGTACGTGACGTGCGGCGGAGCCGCACTTCTTCGTGAAGCAGCCCGATTCAGCGACGCGGGCGTCAGGCCGTACGGCCGCCGATTCGTCCGCCGCGCCGCATTTTTCTTACGAAATGCCGACGATACCGCTCGTGCCCGCGCATTGCCAATTGCGCCGCCAATGTCCAGAATGGCGGCTCGTCCGGGGCTTCCAACAATCATTCGCCCCGGCTCTGCCCCCGGCCACGCGCCGCACGCCCCCACGACGATGCAATCGAACACCCCGCCCGGCGCAATCCGCGCGATCGGCAACGACTGGTCCGTTTCCGCGATCACCGCGGGCTTTCTCGCGGTCCTGATTTCCTACGCGGGCCCGCTCGCGATCTTCTTCCAGGCGTCGCAGGCCGCGCACGTGTCCAATGAAATGGTGTCGTCGTGGGTCTGGGCGATCTCGATCGGCGCGGGCATCTCGGGCCTGTTCGCGAGCTGGAAGCTGAAGGTGCCGGTCGTCACCGCGTGGTCGGCACCCGGCACCGCGCTGCTCGTCGGCCTGTTTCCGCAACTGACGCTCAACCAGGCCGTCGGCGCCTACATCACGGCCGCGCTGATCATCCTGCTGATCGGCGTGACCGGCTATTTCGACCGGCTCGTGCGTCACATTCCGCGCGGCATCGCATGCGGGATGATGGCCGGCATCCTGCTGCCGTTCGGCACGCACGCGTTCGCCGCCGCATCGGAGCAGCCCGCGCTCGCGTTCGGGATGATCGCGGCCTACGTGATCTTCAAGCGCCTGCTGCCGCGCTACAGCATCGTGCTCGTGCTGCTGACGGGCGCCGCGCTCGCGACGGCGCTCGGGATGACGCATCTCGGCAACGTGTCGCCGAGCATCGCGCACCCGATCTTCATCGCGCCCGAATGGACGCTCGGCACGACGCTCAGCCTCGCGCTGCCGCTCGTCGTCGTCAGCCTCACCGGCCAGTTCCTGCCGGGCATGACGATCCTGCGCGTGTCCGGCTATCACACGCCCGCGCGCCCGATCATCACGGCGACCAGCGTGATGTCGCTCGTGGTCGCGTGCTTCGGCGGGATCACGATCGTCGTCGCGGCGATCACGGCCGCGCTCTGCACCGGCAAGGACGCGCACGAGGATGCGGGCCGGCGCTACGTCGCCGGGCTCGCGAACGGTGCGTTCTACCTGGTCGGCGGGCTCTTCGCGGGCACGATCGTCACGGTGTTCTTCGCGCTGCCGAAGGCGTTCGTCGCGATCCTCGCGGGGCTCGCGCTGATCGGCGCGATCGGCGCGAACGTGCACGGGATCTTCGAGGACGAGAATCACCGCGAGGCGTCGGTGATCACGTTCCTCGCGACCGCGTCGGGCATGACGTGGCTCGGGCTCGGTTCCGCGTTCTGGGGGATCGTGATCGGGTCGCTTTCGTATGCGGTACTGAACAAGGTGCGGCGACAGGCGTGATGCGCAACACGCGCAACGCTCGCCGCCGCGTCGATCAGCGCGCGTGCTGGCGCAACAGCTGCGCGAGTGCATCGGCCGGCGCCGTCGTGCCGTAAAGCCGCTCCGACACGCCCGCCTCGACGTCGATCTGTCCGGCGTTGTGCACGTCGTAGAGATCGACGATCAACTGTGCATGGCGTTCGCTGAGGCCCGCCCGCAGCAGCGTCGCGGCCCAGGTGTCGCGCGGCAGTTCACGCGCGACGATGGACCGGCCCGCCGCCGCGCCGAGCGTATCGGCGATCGCCGCCACGCTCACCCGCTGCGGCCCTTCGACGCTGACGATGCGCGGCCCGTTGCCGCCCTCGGGCGCATCGAGCAGCAACCGCGCCGCGACGACGCCCACATCGGGCGCCCAGACCGTCGGGAACACCTTGCCGACCGGATGGTGGAAGCTCGGCAGCACGCCGGTGCCGAGCGCGACCGGCAGCACGCGCGCCCAGTTCTGCAGATGCTCGGCCGAACGTAGCAGCGTCAATTGCGTCGGGATCGTTCTCAGCCGCTCCTCGAGGTAATGGAATAGACGCGTGATGCCCGTGTTGCCTTCGCGCTCCGCGCCGTAATCCGACAGGGCGAGTAGCGCAGGCGGCGGGTTTGCGGCGAGTGCGGCGGTGGCGACGTCGATCGTCCGCGCCATCGTCGCGGCCGGATCGGGGTCGGCGACGGGTACCGGGCACAGTATCTGTACGGCCTGTGCGCCGTCGATCGCGGATGCGACCGCGTTCACGTCCGTCAGCTCGGCGATCACGACATCGCAGCCAAGCTGCGCGAAGCGTTCACGATGGCGTACGTCGCGCAACACCGCGCGCACGGGATGGCCGGCGTTGCGCAAGGTCGTCACGGTCGACTGGCCGACGTTGCCTGATGCTCCGAAGATCACGAACACGGTTCGCTCCTGGGGGGATGAAGGTGGGGTGATTGTCGAGTCGGAGAGCCAGGGTGTCGGACACAAACGGATGAATCGGACAGAAATGGACGAACGATTCAATGTTTGACGGTTTTTCGCGGAACCGGATAAACCCCAGTAGCACGCGTTCGACACCTCACGGTCTTTGTAATCAAGGGGACGGAAGCGAAGCAACGGGAATACAAGAGCCACCCGGAGACGGTATTTACTTGCGTCTGATCGCCTTGACAGTTGGCCGCCTTGGTGAAGCGGCTGATGCTGAGTGGGATAAGCTCGACGACGAGAATGTGCCACGCTGATCACCCGAGACTCATGTCTAAAGAACTGAGTCTCAGATGATCGCGATTTCGTTGGCGCTGCCGAAACACCACTTCCGACTCAGGCGTTGGGCACCATGTCGAAACGACGCACCGAACTTTTGCGAGTTATTGAGCGCGAATAAATTTGACAGTTGCTCACGTTCTAACCTGCGGCTAACAACCAACCGCACAAATCGCAGTTGCTCAACAAGGCCAGATCACTCCCCGCGCGGGGAGTCCCCACTGATCGCCCTGCTCGCCCATGGACGAGACGTACAGACCAGATTCCCATTACGGGATTCCGAGCAATCTCAATAAAAATCAGATTCATCTCTATATTTTTAAGGATGCATCTCATGTACTTTCTTGCTCGCATCGGGTTCACTTCTTCTTATTCCAAACCTCCTTTTGTTAGAAGATGGCTATATAGCCAATTAACTTGCTTTCAACAATGAAGCACGCCATCCCAATCGAATCAATATTTTAAATCCGCAATAATATGGAGCGGTCAATGAGAGCCAGTCTGATAGGTCGAGCGCAGTGTGTCGTGGGGGATATGACTTCTCACGGAGGGGTTGTCATATCCGGAAATCAATTTCACACATGGAACGACATTCCAATTGCTCGCCAAGGCGATCTTGTGACCTGCCCAAAATGCCCGCCCCATATTTTCAAAATCGCAGAAGGCCTCGAAACGTCGATAAGTGACGATCGGCCCATGGCCGTCGAAGGGCATAGAACGACCTGCGGAGCGGTGCTTATAGCACGGACGGCCCCAGCGAACATGGTCTCCGCTCACACCGCATTCGCGAACGGCTGTGGTTACGACGAGCAATTCATCTTGCGTGATCTGGACGGGCATTCGATTCCAGGGATGCCTTACAAAATCACGGCAGCAGACGGCACGGTATATCGCGGAACCACCGACATGCATGGACGTACTGAGCGCGTAATTTGCGTAGAAACACAGAGCCTAACCATCGAACCAGATATGGATTGGCTGCTTACACGTTAAATCCAGGACTGATCGATGACAAATCTCGCATGGTCGGCCAACGCCGCGACCAATACTACACCGCATAGCTTCCAAGTAGTTCAAACTGACGTGATACGTTACGTCAATAAAGTCGACATCGACAGTGGCTGGTTACTTGTCGGGAGAGACGATCTTCCACGTTCAGAGTGGAAATCACTTTTCAAGTATTGCAAAGTCACGCTTATTGGCAGCAAAAATGGCCGCACTTACTTCAAGGTAATGGAAGGGGAATCTCGGGGAACAATCGCCTTTCTGTCAGATTCGAACGCCAGCCAATACCTTGGCAAGACAGCGCCCACACAAAAATCTGTCGAACTCGTCATGACCTATGGCGCTTATGATGAGAGTTGGGAATCAATCACTCGAAAGAGAATGTTGCCACAGCAATTAGCCAGCGGGACACTCGGCGAAATCAGGTTTGAAGCGACAATGAACACAAGCTGGGGCGGCGAATTTCATCCTATCCCACCCGGAACCTATACAATTTTGCTACCCGACTTCCCTCACAAAAAAGAATATACCGAGCAGTATAAACGCGAATATCCAAATCTATCCCATCATCAAGTCTGGTTTCCTATCGCCCATGGCAACAACAGCAGATATGTTCACGTGGGAAACGTATCGGAAGGATGCGTTACCGTTGTGCACCTGAAGAAGTGGTCCGAGATTCACGAAACGCTTGTTCGCCACCGCGGTCCAGACGGAAACAGCGTAGGCACCCTCATTGTCAAAGGTCAACCTCGGAGAACAAGATAGTGCGTAGCTGCTCCCTTTACACCGCTTGCTTTCTCGTTGCGATCATCGGGTTCTCCGATTGGTCATTCGCATCACCTGATTTGAACAGCAGCCCCGCAACCGAGTGGACCATGTTCAGAAGAACAGTCGAAGGATATCGAGAAAATATAAACAAAAATGAGAGCATTAAAAATGCAAGGGAAGCCGAAGAGAGAGGTCGAGAGGCATTCATAAATGGAGATCTTCAAAAGGCTTACCTCCACGGCTACGGTGACGCAATAGCATGGCTCCCGAGGCCCGAGTATTTTTTTATAGTCGGAGATATCAATCTTCGCCACAAATTATCACTTCACAGCGACTCCCCTTACGCAACATCAGAATACAAGAAATGTTGGGATAAATATCTATTCGCCATCGATGTACAGAGAACTATTAATTACGATTTTCAAAGAGGATTTGGGCTGACTGAGGAATTGAATTTATCGACCACCAAGAACTCAAAAATCTACAAGCAAGCCATCGCCAACGCATCCTGCTTCGCACGATTGACAAGTAAATATTCTGAAGGAGTAGGTCCACAGTGCGTGCCAGTCAATGAAGTAAAAGCATGCCTTGGGAATCCACTCTTGTTTCTATATCACTAGGCCATAAAACCGCCATCACCGCTGTTTAGGTTAGGGGTGGCATCCACTCGCGCTACCTTTCACCAACCCCATTACTGCCCCAGACACACCGCCGCATCTGTGTACATTCATGCCCGGATTCCCAACCGATTGCCTGCAATCACAGTGGTCGTGTCGAAACAGCTACCGAAACCGACACAGTCACCGGACTTGTAGCTATGCGTCAGCCCTTCCCCTCGCCCTCATACGCCAGCCTCAACCCACCCCGCTCCCCCGATCGCGCAATCTCCGTCGGCGTCGCACCCACCACGCGATTCATCCAGTTCGCCATGTGGCTCTGGTGCGCAAACCCGGCTTCGAGCGCGATCTGGCTGATACTCAGCCGGCCTTCGAGCAGCAACGTCTTCGCCCGCTCGACCCGGCGCCGCACGACGTACTGATGCACGGGCATCCCGAGCGTTTCGCGGAACAGCACCTTGAAATGCGGGACGCTGATCGACACGAGCGCCGCGAGTTCGGCAAGCGTCATGCGCCGCTCGAGATTCGCTTCGACATAGTCGATCACGCGCGCGGCCGCCTTCGGCGCGAGCGTGCGGCGGCGCTCGCGAAGCGCCGGCTGGCCGTCGACCAGCCGCGCGACGAGCGCCGTGCACAGGCTTTCCGCATAGAGCGGATCCGACGCGTCCTCCGCTTCGAGTTCGGCCGCCATCGCCCACGCGATGTGCTGAAGGCGCGGGTCGCGCACCTGCAGCCGGCGGCGGATCTGCCCCTGCGACGGCTTCAGTTCGAGCTGCTCGACGGTGCGCCGCACGAACGTGTCGCTGAGCATGATGTGCAGGATCCGGCAGTCGGCGCTGTCGGTCCACTGGCCGGGCAAGCCCGCCGGAATCACGTCGACGTCGCCATGCGCCTGAATGCGCGATACGCGTTCGCCGTCGCACACGCAATCCGCGCGAACGGGCCCGCCTATATGCACGCCGATCCGGTGATGCTCGGCCGCCGGAATCCGGTAGGTGCCCGCGCGGATTTCCAGCAGCGACGCGCCAAAGCCCTGCCAGCCGAGCCCGCGGCTGGAGCGCAGGCTGACCGGGACGCCGTTGTCCGTCGGCGCCGCGAGAATCGCATCGCTCATGGCCTTCCTCCGGTTGATGGGGATGTCGAACGCGCATTGTGACGCGTTTTCGGCCCGCCTGCCGGGCCTGTCGGCGGCTCACCCCGGCTGAGCAGAAAAAGATCATCCGTTTCTGCTCGTGGCCATCCTTGCGTGTGCGCCGGCGGCCGCCGTGCCGCTTACGATGGCCCCATCCGACACCTACGGAGACCGTCATGCCTCACTGCCTTGCGCAACGCGCCGCGCTCACCGCGCCGTCGCCCGCCGCCACCCGTCCCTCGTCCGGCCCCCGCTCCCGCTCCCGCAACGACCGCACCACGATAGCCGCCCGGTGCCTGCGCATCGTGGGCTGGTACCGGCTCGAACGGCTGCTCGCGTCGATCCCCGACAGCAACGACGACTTCGGGCTCGTCTGACCGGCCGCACGGCCGGCATCGTCCACCTACTTGCGCCGCCGCTCGTGCGGTGCCACCGTCGCGCCGTCGATCACCGGCGCGCCCTGCTTGATCAGGAAATCGCGGAACAGCCCCGTGACCTGCGAAATGCGCCGGTCGGCGAGCGTGACCACATACCATTCGCGTTCGATCGGGTTGCCAGGGAACGGCAGTTGCCCGAGCAGCCCGGTGCGCAATTCGAGTGCACACGCGTGCAACGACAGGAACGCGACACCGAGCCCGGCTTCGGCCATCTGCTTGATCGCCTCGTTGCTCGACAGTTCGGAGCCCACATGGAAGCGGTGGCCGGCCGTCTTGAAGAGGTTCTCGACGGTCGAGCGCGTGCCCGCGCCGCGTTCGCGCACGAGCAGGTGCGCGGATTCGAGATCCTTCAGCGAGATGCGCTTGCGCTGCATCAGCGGATGGCCAGGCGCCGCGACGAACACCATCGGATGCTTCGCGAACTCCACCGCATGCGTACGCAATTCCTTCGGCGCGCTGCCCATCACCGCGAGATCGATTTCATGCGTGGCGAGCATGCGGATGATGTCGTCGCGATTTCCAACCTTGAAATAAGTCTTCACATGCGGACGCGTCGCGGTGAATTTCACGAGCAGCGGCGGAATCAGGTACTCGGCCGTCGTGATCGCACCGATCCGCAGCGTGCCGCCGAGATCGCCGGTCAGCGCGGCCACTTCGTCGCCGGCCTCGCTCCACAGATGCAGGATCTCGCGCGCATAGCGCGACACGATCTCGCCGGCCGCGGTCAGCTGTACCCCGCGCCCCACCCGCTGCAGCAAGGCGGCGCCCACCGCCTCCTCGAGCAGGCGAACCTGCAGCGACACGGCCGGCTGCGTCAGGTTCAGCTCCTCGGCCGCCCGCGACACGCTGCCGAGCCGCGCAATCATGTCCAGCGCCTTCAGCTGCCGGAACGTCGCGGTCTTTCCTATAAGTGAATACATATGAGTCGCTTATAAACATTAAATTGTTCGAGTGGGTTCGAAACTATATCGTCGGTTCTTGAGCAATGTCATCCGAATCGTCATTCAGCGGGAGCCCCACATGGACAACACCACGCCCAACCTTGCAACGGACCGCGCACCGCGCCTGCCGCGCATCGTGATCGTCGGCGGCGGCGCCGGCGGCCTGCACCTCGCCACGCGTCTCGGCGATACGGTCGGACGCCGCGGCCAAGCCGAAGTCGTGCTCGTCGACCGCTACCCGACGCACTTCTGGAAGCCGCTGCTGCACGAAGCCGCTTCGGGCCATCGCGACCCGGCATCGCACACGATCGAGTACGCGGCGCAAGCAAAGCGCCACGGTTTCCGTTTCGTGCAGGGCGCGCTGCAGCGGGTCGACCGCGCGGCACGCACCGCAACGATCGCGGCCGTACAGGACGCGGACGGCACGGAAATCCTGCCGCAGCGCGAGCTCGACTATGACGACCTCGTGCTCGCCGTCGGCAGCGTGACGAACTTCTTCAACGTGCCGGGTGCCGCGCGCCATGCGTTGCCGCTCGAAAACCTCGACCAGGCCGAGGATTTCCGCCGGAAGTTCCTCGCGGCCTGCACGAAGGCGAATCACCTGGCCGAGCAGCAACCCGCGCGGCGGGCGGCGCCGATCTGCATCAACGTGATCGGCGCGGGTGCGACGGGCGTCGAGCTGGCCGCGGCATTGCGGCATGCGATCCAGCAGCTGACGACGTACCGCTTCAAGGCGCTGGTATCCGCACGCGACGTGCACATCCGGTTGATCGAAGGCGGCCCGCGCATCCTGCCGGCACTCGACGCGCGGCTGTCCGGCAAGATGCATGCGCAGCTTCGCGCGCTGAACGTGGACGTGCTGACCGATACCCGCGTGGCGGAAGTCGGCGCGGATGCCGTGACGACCGCGACGGGCGAACGGCTCGCGAGCGACATCACGATCTGGGCGGCCGGCGTGGCGGGCCCCGTGATGCTGCGCGAAATCGGCGACATCGCGCTCAATCGTGCGAACCAGGTGATCGTGACCGATACGCTGCAGACGCCCGACGATCCGCACGTGTATGCGTTCGGCGACTGCGCCGCGTGCCCGACGGCCGGTGCGAGCGGCTTCCTGCCGCCGCGCGCGCAGGTTGCGTACCAGCAGGCCGTGTATCTGGTCAACGCGTTCGCGCGCCGCGTCGCCGGCAAGCCGGTGGCCGGCTTCACGTTCCGTGATGCAGGCACCGTCGTGTCGCTCGGGCATGCGGGCGCCGTGTACCAGGCCGACCTCGGCGTGCGTTCGCGCTCGCTGATCGTCGACGGGCTCGCCGCGATCGGCCTGTACAAGTTCCTGTATCGCAAGCACCTGTTCAGCGTGGTCGGCGTGAAGCGTGCGCTGTTCCAGTCGCTGAGCCACTGGCTGCAAAGCCGCAACCAGCCGTCGATCAAGCTGCACTGATCGACGACTCGCACGCGAGCATCGCACAACGGCATATCGGGCGGCCATCGCTCGATATGCCGTTTTTCTATATGCATATAACGGTTGCATCCACAACGTGCGCGACTTTGGTGCATCACATCGAAAACCGTCGATGCGAGGCATGTCGCTCGAAAAATGTCGCGCGACACGCATCCCGCGCCGGTTCTGGCTCACACCCCGATTCATTAGTCGAATCGTATAGGTTGGATAAAAATATTAATTGGTCGCGTTTTCAGGATGGACGCTAAGGTGTGTGGCATTCCCGTCGGCGAACGGATCATCACGTTTCTGAAGAGGAATCACCGTGGTTATCGAAGCCATCGTCACCCGTCTCGACGCTGCATTCGCGCAAATCGAAGCAACACCGGATTCGCATGAATCGCGCCATCAACGCGACGCGATCATCCAGTGGCTCGACCGGGCATCGGAAGAAGGATATCGACTCGGTCTCGTCACGACGCTGCCGGCCGCACGGCTCAGCGACATGTTCGAAGGCCAGTTCGGCCGCGCGAACCTCGACCGCTTCTCGGTCGTCGTCACGGATGCCAATCAGCAGGACTCCGGATCAAACCAGCATCCTTTCGACGTCGCACTGCAGGCACTCGGCGTACCGCCCGAACGCGCGGTGGGGATCGCGAGCAGCGAACCGGAGCGCCGGGAAGCCGAGCATTTCGGCCTGTCGCGCTGCGTGAACATCACCGACACCGTACGCTCGATCGCATCGGCCGGCCTGCACTGACCGCCCGCACACCGGCTGGCGACGGCCGGCCACCCTCGATTCGGCGGCCATCCGACGATTGCCCGACCGAATCCTGACATTCTGCTGTCAAAGTCGCTTGCAACACTTCCGGGCTTGACCCATCCCTCCCGGAAACGGGACGACGCGAAACCGCATCGTCCCGCCCGTTGCACACCACGATGACACGCCCGACCCGCACCGCCGCCGCCCTCGCCCTTACCTGCCTGCTGCTCGCCGCTTGCGGCGGGGACGATTCGACGCCGCCCGCGGCCTCGGCCGACAACAGCGGCTCGACGCCCGCACCGCAACCGCAACCCCAGCCCACGCCGGCACCCGCGACCTATTACCAGACGAAGACGCCATACCGTCCGCAGCAGGACGCCGCGACGTACGAAGCACCGCCCGCCGGCTACGCGCCCGTCTACACTGAACTCGTCGCGCGCCACGGCTCGCGCGGGCTGTCGGGTTTCAAGTACGACGGCGCGATCTACGCGATGCTGGTCAAAGCCGAAGCCGACGGCGCCCTGACCGCGCTCGGCGCACAGCTCAAGGCCGATACGTACGCGATGATGAAAGCCAATGCGCTGCTCGGCTATGGCGTGGCGGGCATCTCCACGCCCGGGTACGGCAACCTCACGCAAACCGGCATCCGTGAACACCAGCAACTCGCCGCGCGCCTCGCGCAGCGGCTGCCCACGCTGTTCGCGGCCGGGAACCGGCAGATCGTCGTCGTCAACTCGGGCCAGGATCGCGCGGTCGACAGTTCGACCTTTTTCTCCTCGTCGCTCGTGGCCGCGCAACCGGCACTGGCCCCGGCGATCACGCTGCCGGCCGCGCCGTCCGGTTATCCCGCGAGCGCGCCGGTCGTGCAGCCGGCCGGCACCAACCGTTTCCTGCTGTACTTCCACTCGCTGAAGCCGGCCACCGACCTCGTGACCGATACGGGCAATCCGTACTACGCGACCTACCAGGCGAGCCAGGCCTACCAGGCTTATGCGAACGATGCGACGGTGGCCGCGAAGCTCAACGCGATCAAGGCCGCGCCGCAGGCGGCCGAGGTCGCGCAAACGGTGCTGTCCGCGCTCGTGTCGCAGGCATTCATCGCGAAGCTCGGCACCAGCGGCTACACGTTCGCGAACACGGGCACCTATGCGTTCACGTCGGCGGACGGCAAGTTCACCAACACGCTGAAGGGCGACGGCAAGACGAAGATCGCGACGGCTGTCGATGCGGTGAACGTGCTGTACAACCTGTTGCAGGTCGCGCCCGCGATGGCGGCAGAAACGGGCGGCGTCACGATGGAAAAGTACATCGGCGCGGAGCAGGCGCAGTATCTCGCGTATCTGCAGGATGCCGAGGACTACTACCAGAAGGGGCCCGGCATCCAGGAAGCGAACCCCGTCACGTACCGGATGGCGAAGGTGCTGCAGGACGATTTCTTCGATGAAGTCGATGCGATCGCGCGCGGCGACCTGACCCGCGCCGCGAAGCTGCGCTTCACGCATGCGGAGATCATGATTCCGTTCGCGTCGATCATGCACCTGAAGAACGTATTCGTGCCGACGCCGCAAGCGCAGACGTACACGTACGCGAACAACCCGTGGCGCGGCGATCAGGTGTCGCCGATGGCCGCGAACATGCAGTGGGATGTCTATCGCAACGGATCGCGGCTCATCGTGAAGATGCTGTACAACGAGCGTGAAACGGATTTCCAGGCTGCGTGCGATGGCGCGAAGCTCGCGCCGGGCAGTCACTTCTATGACTACGCGGGGTTGAAGCGGTGTTACGGGTATCCGTGACGGACAGCGGCGCGCCGTCAGTCCACCGGATAGTTGAGATCGTGCCAGCGCTTGGCGGATTTCCCGCCGGAGCCGAGGTGACCGGCGGGGAAGCGCATCACGGCAATCGCGTGGAGCGCTTTCTCGTCGAGCGCGGAATCGCCGCAGCTGCGCCGGACCTTCAGATCGCGCACGCGTCCCTGTTCGTCGAGCCACACGCGCACGGTCACCTGCCTTCGCGACGAGGTGTTCGGCACGCCACGTGACAACAAGCGATCCATGAGCGACACGATGTTCTCCGTAACCGTCGAATGCTGCGATTATCACCGAGCGCGCGGCAGTGCGGCGCGCGGCGCAGCGTCAATGCTTCGACACTTCAGGCCGCACGACCGTACCCGTGCGTACCGCCCGTACGCGCTGCGGATTCGCGGCGGTTTTCCGTTTCGGGTCGGTACGCCCCGCCTCCTGAGGCCTCCGCACCTTGGCCGCAGCCGGCTGCGACTTGGCGGCAGGCTTCGCGTCGGCATGCGCGGCGACCGGGCCGGTCGCGCGCGAGCGAACGGGCTGCCGAACCGGCTTTGCGGCTGTCGCACTGCTCGCCGCCACGGCCGGATGCTTGACCTGCCGCGCGTATTCCTTCACGTCGCCGTCGCTCATCCACGCCTCCGTGTAGACCGCTGACGCAGGATGTGCAAGATTGAGATAGGCGAACGAGGCCACGAGAAATGCACGCACGTGTGTGCGACGAGTCGATGCGGTAATGACGAATGCTCCTTGCGATCTGGCTCGACGCCCCTGTGTCGGGGCCGTCGTGGCGGCACAATAAAGGAGGGCCATGCACATCGCAAGCATCCAACCGGCGATCCAAACTATTCTTAACGTTTGGATCGCCCCGCCAGCCCGAATCTCATTCCCGTCCGTCGTCACCCTTGCGCTCGACGCTCCACGTATGGATCGGCCGATGCCCCGGCCGCTCCCATTCGGGCGGCATCCACAGATGCTTCAGCCGCTGCAGGATCGGCCCCGGCGCGAATACGTCACGCCACATGTCGACGAATTCGTGCAGGTTCAGCACCATGAAGTTGTACGAACGAATCTGCTGCGTGATCCCGTAGTCGACCGGCTCCGTTTCCTCGACATAGGTGCCGAACAGGCGATCGAAGACGATCAGCACGCCGCCGTAGTTCCTGTCGATAAAGCGCGGATTGCGGCCGTGATGCGCGCGATGGTTCGACGGCGTGTCGAACACGTACTCGAACCAGCGCGGCAGCCGCCCGATCGCTTCGGTATGCACGAAGTACTGGTACACGAGATCGACCGCGAGCAGGAACAGCACGACCGCGGGCGGGATGCCGAGCCAGACTGGCGGCAGGTAGAACAGGAACACGCCGACGAACGCGTTCAGCAACGACTGCCGCATCGCCGTCGTGAAGTTCATCACTTCACCGCTGTGATGCGGCACATGCGCGGCCCAGAACCAGCGCACGCGGTGCGACGTGCGATGAAACCAGTAGTAGCAGCATTCCACGACGACGAAGATCGGCACGATCGTGAGGACGTTCACCGGCACGTCGAACAGCCGGTGCCGGTAGACCCACGCGAAGATCGCACCGGTGAACAGGAGCCCCATCACGGTCTCGGCCACCTGATAGCCGGCGCCGAGCGACAGGTTCGCGACGATCTCCTTCCAGCGAAACGGTTCACGGCGCCCGCGCCCGGTCATCACCGCGTATTCGATCGCGAACGCGATCAGGAAGACCGGCGTCATGCCGATCAGCAACACCTGCTTCCAGTCCACGTCGTTACCCAGGAACGCATGGAGCCACGTCATCAACTCGGTCGGCATGTTCGCAGCCTCGGTCAGGAACTGGCCGGCAGTATGGTCGCGCGCGGGTCGCTGCGCGTTGACACTTGCCGACGATTACTTGACACTTTCCGCCATGCCCGCCGCCTCCCCGCTTTCGACGCAGCGCGTCTACTACTCGAGCACCTACGTGCGGCTGCTGTTCGACTATCTGTCCGAGCAGGGCAAGGATGCCGCGCGCGTGCTGGGCGAGGTGCGGCCGCCCGAGGACGACCGCGGGCTCACGCTGTACGCGAGCGCGCACTGGCGGCGCCTGCTCGAATGCGCGGTGCACGTGCTCGACGATCCGCTGCTCGGCCTGCACGTCGGCCAGCGGATCACGCCGGCCCATCTCGGCGCGCTCGGCTACGCGCTGCATGCGTGCCGCGACGCCGGCGCCGCACTCGCGCGCTGGCAGCAATACGAGCACCTGATCGCGAACGTCGCGCGCATGGAAGTGCGCGTCGAGGCGGCGTCGGTCGCGATCGAATGGCACGATGCGCCCGAGCCGCTCGGCCCGCTCGTCGACGAAGTCGCGCTCACGGCCATCGTCCAGTTCGCACGCAACATCACCGGCACGCGTGACGGGCCCGACGAAGTCTGCTTCGTGCACCCGTCGCCCGGCGACGATCGGCCCTACGTCGATTATTTCGGCTGCCCGGTGCGGTTCGGCCAGCCGGTGAACCGCCTCGCGTTCCCGCTGCACCTGCTCACACAGCCGCTGCGCCAACCGGACGACGCACTGCTGCGGATGATGGAACGCCAGGCAAGCGCGCTACTGGCCGAGCTGCGACAGACGGACGATCTCGAACAGTCGGTGCGCGAAGCCGTCGCGCGCCTGCTGACGCAAGGCGAAGCGAGCATCGAACAGATCGCGTCGGACCTGCATGTGTCGTCGCGCACGCTGCATCGGCGGCTTGCCGAACTCGGGCTCAACTTCCGGACACTGCGCGAGGACACGCGGCGGCGGCTCGCGATCGACCACCTGAACGATCCACGGCTGACCCTCGCGGAAGTCGCGTGGCTGCTCGGGTATTCGGAACACAGCGCATTTACGCGCGCCTTTCGGCGCTGGACCGGCGAATCGCCGCAGCAGTGGCGCAGCCGGCAACCTGCGCGGGCGGCGAGCGTCGCGCGCGGCTGAGCGCGGTGCGCAACCGTGCCGCCGACGAACTCGCGTCCGCCCGCGCGGTCGAACGAGCATCGCCGGAGAATCCCATGAAACGCGTTGCCGCTGTCGCTGTCCTGACCCTGCTTGCCGCCGTCAGCTTGCCGGCAGCCGCCGGTGCAACATCCGGCAGCGCCGGCCCGGTTCCCGTTCAAGCGCACGCGAACAACTGCGTGCCGTCCCGCAGCGCCACGCCCGACGCGCACTCACCGTCGAAGGCGCCGCCGATCCGCGTGTGCGTCGGCGATTCCAATACGCAACTGAACCTGCCGTGGTTCCTGACCGACGTCCTCACCGCCGTGGACACGCATCAGTCGGGCGGTGACCTGCTACGCAAGATGCGCGACGATTTCTGAACGCGGCCCGCGCGACGCGCGGGCACCGCATCGTTCACTCATCTTCGGACGCCTGCAGCACCTGCGTGAACGTACCGACCATGCCGGCCCACATCGCGGGGTCGGCAATGCTGCGCAGCAGCGCAAGCGCTTCCTTTCGTTCGCCTTTCGAAAGCGGACCCTGTGCGCCGCTGATGGTGTTGTAGCGCGGCGTGCCGCGCGAAGCGAGCGCGCGATCGAGCACGTAATTGCGGGCCTGCCCGTTTACGTCGATCCGGATCCACAGCGAACCGCCGTCGGCTGCGGCTGCACCATCGATCACGATGACCGTGGGCACGGTATTTTCTTCCATCCCGAAGCTCCGGCGAGACGTGCGACCGTATCGCGCGGCGACCGAACGTGGGGCCGCGGGCAGGTCGGCAAAGACAGCATCCCGAAAGAATGTTTCCTGTCGAGACACAATGACAAAATTACACCAATTGTTGAATAACAATATTTCGTAATCTCTCGTCACATCTTATACTTGCCGCGCACCATCCTCGTGCCAAGAGACGGTGTTTTTTCGTCCCGGCCGCAAGACCATGCGGCCGGGGATTTTTTCGGTGCGTTCCACCAATTCATATGCGCCGGATGCGCATGTTCATGGAGGCAAGCCTCGGAATGAACGGCCAATTGCGACGAGGCTGTCACGGATGTCCGTCGCGACCGTAGAATCGATCGCATCGAGATGGCGGCGCGCATGACGCAGGCGTGCCGTCGATGTATCGACCGGTTCGACTTGCCTCTCCCAACACACAACACCAAAGGCGACCGCGGGAATGTCGGCGTTCACGCCAGGCTCGAAACCAGTTTTCCAGCGCAGCGGCGCCTGGCCGCGGGTCGTCTTGTTCGTCGCCGTTATCGTTTGCGTACTCATGCCGGCATTCGCGATCGCGCTTGCCGACCGCTATGCGCGCGATACCGTCATCGAACATGAACGCGTCGTGGCGAACGACATCGTGGCATCGGTCGACCGCATTCTGGACGGCGCGCGCCTGCGGCATGTGGATGAACTCACCGCACTCGTCGGGCGGCCATGCGCGACGGTATTCCGGACGCTCGCCGAGATAGGCACGCGCCTGCGCTACCTGCGCGCCGTCGCGCTGGTGTACGACGGCCGTGTCATGTGCTCGTCGGCGCTGGGAGCAATCGACTTGCCGCTGGGCGCGTACACGCACGAGCCGGAACCGGGTTCGACGCTCGTCACGCTGCTGCGCCAGACGCCGTTCCAGCAGGGCATCCCGGTGCTGCCCGTGTTTTACGCCACCGCGCCCGGCGCGGGCGTGCTCTACCTGGTCGAAGGCGACTACGTGGCCGACGCACTCGCGCACGGTGCCCGCTACGGGACGGAAACCGCGACGCTGTCGATCGCGGGTTCGGGCCATCTCGATCAGCACGGAAAGTTTGCGCCGGAATCGGCCGCGGAACCCGCAGGCGGCAGCACGATCGTGTCGCCCCGCTGGCCGTTCACGGTGTCGGTTGCGGCATCCCCTCACTACGCGTCGCAGGTTCGGCACCACTATCGGCTGATCGGCATCACGATCGTGCTGCTGGCGGATGGCCTCGTGATGGCGGCCTACCTGCTGGCGATGGCGCCGCGCCGGCTGCTGCTGAAGGCCGTGCGCAACGCGCTCAGGCGCGACGAACTCCATGTCGTGTACCAGCCGATCGTCGAGGTCGGGACGCGCAGGACCGTCGGCGTCGAGGCGCTGCTGCGCTGGCAGCATCCGAAGTGGGGGGCCATCAGCCCGGCGGTGTTCATCCCGCAGGTCGAATCGAGCGCGGTGCTGCCGAAAGTGACCGAATTCGTGCTGCGGACCGCCGTGTCGGAACTCTCCGCGCTGACGCCGTCAATGCCGCTGCGCATCGCCGTCAACATCGCGCCGAAGGATCTCGAGCGCACGCGGTTCGTGTCCATCGTCGAGAATGCGATTCGCGCACTGCCGCCCGGCTTTACGCTGGTGCTCGAAGTCACCGAGCGCATCCTGCTCGAGAAGAACGCGCGGACCACCGCGATCTTCCATGCGCTGAGAGCGAAAGGCGCGAAATTCGCGATCGACGATTTCGGCACGCATCACAGCAATCTCGACATGCTGTCGCGTTTTCCGTTCGACTACGTGAAGATCGATCGCCAGTTCGTCTCGCAACTGAACGGCGGCAGCGCGGGATTGATCGAGGGAATCGCGTCCGTCGCGCATCACTACGACCTGAAGATCATCGCGGAGGGCGTGGAAACGGAAGCGCAGCATCGCGCGCTGCAGACGGTCGGGATTCAGTATGCGCAGGGGTATCTGTATCAGCGGCCGCAACGGGCAGAGCACTTGAAGCAGGATGTCGCGTGGGTGTAGGGCGCCGGTGCGTGCGCCGATGCGCACGCTGCCGAATCGCCGCGGGTCGTCTCGTCGTGCACGCGGATCACGCCATATCCGCTTGCGGGTTTCACGCCGACGGCATGCCTTGCGACGGTCCAGCGGTCTCGCGACGCGCAGCGGCATAGAACACGCGGAACCACACCCAGTAGGCCGCGCCGGTTGCGGCGAGAACGACGACCGGCATGATGCCGGACATCAGGCTGGCTATTCCGAGCACGTCGCCCACGAGGCGCAGCACCGCATAAGCCAGCAGCAGGACCGATGCCATCGACGCAAGCGACGCCCCCAGCAGACGCCGGACGTGCAGTCGACCGAGATCGCGAGGCAGGCCGAGCATCGCGCCTGCGAAGACGATCGCGGCGGGAACGACGATCCCCCCGACGTAGTTCAGCATCACTAGCTTGAGATCGTCGTCGAAATAGTCGAGCAGGATCATCACGGCCTGCGTCATGAAGAGCAGCAATACGCTGGCAAACAACCAGGCCGCGAGACCCGCAATGCGCCGCCGCGCATTGCCGCGCGGCGCCCCGGGCAACGCGTCGTTGCGAAACAGGTGGGTGACGAACCACCACGCAAGCCAGGCGACGAGCGCATAGAGGACGGCGTTCACCGGCGCGATGAGCGTCACGATGTGCGTCAGGCTGAGGGAACCGCCGCGCAACATGCCCACGAGCGCCTGGAATACCAGTACCTGCGCGGCCTGCCAGACCAGCAGGCACAACGCAAAGGCCGTCAGCGGCAACGCGGGGCGACGGAATGCAAGCTGGTCCCGATACTCTCCGTGCCAGCGGACGATCAGGAACACCAGGCCGCTTCGAAACACCAGGCTCCCGATGAAAGTGGACAGTTGCACGGCCAGCATATTCACGGACGGCGAAGACTTCGTCGACCACACGTAGAGGCCGATCAGAAATTGCGCCGTGGTAATGACCGCCGCGATGAGCGCGGCGATACCGGGTAAAGAAATTTGCCGGGAGGAGGCGTTCATAGGGAGTCCGGGGTAAATGGGTTCATCGGCAATGCGTGCGGCGCCGCACTTCCAGGCAAACAGAACAGCCGCGCCATCCCCGCAGCAACAGGACGGCCGGGCATCCGCCGGGAGAATGCGCGTATGCGTTTCGTGCGGTGCTTCCGGGCAACGACCCACGGCACCAATCGGGGCGACACACCGGTTGCGACCGTTTCCGCCGAACCGGCTGTCCGGTCAAGACCCTCGAGCGTGTCGCGCAGAAGGGCCCGCCCCGGCAGCCCGAGGACGAGCGACAGCGAGTCGAATGCAAGCGGGATCAGTGGATGCGTGCGGTTCTGCGGTCGATTGCCTTCGCTCAGGTCGAGCGACAGGCCGGTCGACTGCGGCATGGAGGCTTTCACCAGCGGCGACTGGAAACGAGGCAGGCGAAGTCAGGTCGGCATGCGTCATGCGCTCCCACGCAGCTTGCGCGATGTGTCGGCACGTCATCGCGACCGATGCAGGGCTGCCCGGCCCTGCGGTGGGGAATCGGAGCACGATTGCCAAGCCGGGAATGGAACGCGACAAGCAATGCTTGCCGAGCCGGCCGTTCCGCAATTGCTTCCATCATGCGGTGCGCATTCATGGCGCCTCTCTCAGAATGATGTTGTTCTTGACCGGCGATTCTACGAATGATGATTCCGTGACGTCAATCGGGCCGGATTCGTCAGCATGCCGGCGGATGATCGGGATCGGACAGGCATGTGTCCCGATAGGCGTCGTCGACGGCGCGCAGAAACGCCTTCCGTCCGTTCTCCAATGCCGTGGCCGTGTGCGCGTCCGGCGAGACAGGCATCACGCGGCCATCAGGCGACATCGAATATCCGAGATCGACGAACGCATCGTCCGGCGCGCGCTTCGTTCCGATCCAGTAGCCGATCGAAACCGAGCTGGCAACGCCGGTCGCGCCGTTGTAACCCACTTCGAATCGTCCGGCCTTGAAGATGCGCGGCCGCATTTTTTCCGCATAGGCCAGCACTTCGGCAACCGTTGCGCCATCTTTTGTCCGATGCTGCCTGACCGCCTGTATCCAGTTGGCTTCCGTGGTCGCCGGCAATGCCTTCACTTGCGGGGAAGCGCCTATCGCACGCCCGCTTCCACACAGGCAGGCCGCAACGACGACGCAGCCGGCAACACGTGCGACGCGATCAATCGCGAGTTTCATTCAATGATCCTTGACGGGTTCAATCGAGCCCGAATCTTACGATCATCGGCCCGGATGCCGGAACGGTATCGCGCACCCCGTCCCGGCACAGCCCCGCCCAAGCGCTGAAATCGGCCGCCCGGGCATCCACGACGAGCGGGCGTCTCGACAGCGTTCGAGCAGGTTCCCATTACGGATTCCCCCCGTCGATCCCGCGACACCGCATTTCGTCGGCGCAAAAAACCCCGGGAACCCGACGCGCATCTGCCGCGCGGCGCTTCAGTCGAACGTACGCACCACGGCGGACGCCTTGGTTGCGATCAACCAGCTGCCATCCACCTTGTGCATGACGAAGTGATCGTTGAACAACCGGTTGCCGATCCGCACCCGCACCGTCGCCGTTGAAAGGCCGTCCGACACATGCGCCATCGAGAGGATCGCCTCGTCCCTGGGCGCGCCGGTCGATCGCGGACTCGGCCTCCCGTTGATGAGCGCCGCATACTCGTGCGACGCCAGCGTGCGAAACCGGCCTTCGTCGAGCCACTGAATCATGCAGCTCGGGTGAAAAACCTTGTCGAAGTCGCGGCTCTTCGGCTCATAAGCCAAATTGAAGTAGTCGTCGATCAACGCGACTACGGCCTGGGTCTGGGTCATGGCTGGCTTTCCTCGATAGTGAACCGCTCGTATAGTGAGCGATCGCCCCCGCCCTCGGCTACGGCGACCCGGTTATCGCTGCCATTACAGGAACACATGGATCATGGAAGACCTCGACGGAGGACTGGTAAGCGGCTTGCTTGTCCTTGCGGCCCTGGCCGAATCCGGGAGCTTCGGTCGAGCGGCCTCCCGCCTCGGCAAGACTCAGCCCGCGGTCAGTCGCGCGATCCAGCGGCTGGAGGATCGCCTGCGCGCGAAGCTCGTGCATCGCACCAGCCGGCACGTCGAAGTGACGGACGCGGGCCACGAACTGTTGTCGAAGGTGCTGCCATTACTGCAGGGGATCGAGGAGGCGACCGCCGGCACTTCCGGCCAGGCCTCGGTCGCCAGCGGCACGCTCCGTGTGGCGTGCGATGCCGCGTTCGCCCGCCTTGTGCTCGCGCCGGAGCTGGCCCGGTTCATGAAGGAACACCCCGCTCTGCACCTGAAGCTGGAGACCCGGAACGACCTCTCGGACCTCGTCAGCGACGGCTTCGATCTCGCCATCCGCTTCGGCCCCCCATCCGTTTCCACCTTGGTCTGTCGAAGGCTGTACAGCCCGCGGGTGCTGACGGTGGCCGCGCCGTCCTACCTGGAGCGGCGCGGCCGGCCGAGGTCGCCGCAGGATCTGGTCGACGACGGCCACGAATGCATCCTGGCCATCGACCCGGCTACCGGCCGCCCCTTCGACTGGGAGTTCTGGCGTGACGGCGAAAAAGTGAAAGTGGCCGTAACCGGCAGCCTGACCGTCACGGATGCGGGCACCAAGATCGGCGCCTGCGTTGCAGGCTTCGGGATCGCCCAGGTGATCGACCTCGGAATCGACACGCACCTGCGTGCCGGCACACTGGAGCCGGTGCTGACCGACTGGTGCGACGAGACGTTCCCGCTGTATGTCTACTACCCCAGCCGGAACCACGTTCCGGCCAAGGTGAGAACGTTCATCGACTTCGTCGTCGGCATGATGCCCAGGCTGCAGTCCAATGGCTACGGCGCGTGCCGGCGACCGCCATCCGCCGTGCTCGAAACGCTGCGGCGCGAGTAGTCGCCTTCTTTCCGTCGCGCGCCGGACGCCAATCGCCTCGAAAAACCGAACGCCAGCCGGCACGCGGAAGATCGCGCATCGCCCGCCGGCTTCCTGCCACCTGTTGCCACGCGCGCCCCCGTCGGCACGGCCGCCATTCAAGCGCTAAAATCCGCCGCCTGGGCATTCACGACGAGCAAGCGTTTTGACGGCGTTCGAGCAGGGTTTCATCCTCACCCGCCACTGGCGGGACACCGCATCCGGCATCGAGATCGAGTTCTGGCTGGCAACCGAACACGGTCCGCGCCGCGTGCGCCTGCGCCCGCAGGAAGCCGTCGCGTTCATCCCCGCCGAACAGCAGGCGCTCGCCGAACGCGCGCTGGCGGGCGAGCACGACGCCGAGTTGCGCCCGCTCGCGCTGCGCGATTTCCGGCAGCGCCCTGTCGTCGGCCTCTATTGCAAGCGCTATCGCCATCTGTCCGGGCTGCAAAAACGCCTCGCCGCAGCCGGCATCGACGTCTACGAAGCCGACGTGCAACCGCCCGACCGCTACGCGATGGAACGCTTCATCACGGCATGCGTGCAGTTTCGCGGCCGGCCCGGCCGCGACGGCACGCTGACCGGCACCGAGCTGAAAGCCGCGACCGGCTACCGCCCGGCCCTGCGCTGCGTGTCGCTCGACATCGAAACCAGCGTCCACGGCGAACTGTATTCGATCGCGCTCGAAGGCTGCGGGCAGCGGCAGGTCTACATGCTCGGCCCGCCGAACGGCGATGCAAGCAGCGAAGCAGGCAGCGACGCGGGCACGCGGGACTTCGACCTCGACTATTGCGACAGTCGCGCCGCGATACTCACGCGGCTCAACGACTGGTTCGAAACACACGATCCCGATGCCGTGATCGGCTGGAACCTCGTGCAGTTCGACCTGCGCATCCTGCATGCGCATTCGGAGCAATACGGCATCCCGCTGAAGCTCGGGCGCGGCGGCAGCGTGCTCGACTGGCGCGCGCACGGCCAGCAGCCGGACCACTTCTTCGCGGGCGCGGCCGGCCGGCTGATCCTCGACGGCATCGACATGCTGAAATCCGCGACGTGGACGTTCCCGTCGTTCAGCCTCGAATACGTGTCGCAGGCACTGCTCGGCGAAGGCAAGTCGATCGACAATCCGTACCAGCGAATGGACGAGATCCAGCGCCGCTTCGATCACGACAAGCCGGCGCTCGCGCGCTACAACCTGAAGGACTGCGAACTCGTCACGCGCATCTTCGACAAGGCGGACCTGCTGTCCTTCGCGCTCGAGCGCGCAAGCGTGACGGGCCTCGCGGCCGATCGCACCGGCGGGTCGGTCGCGGCCTTCACGCACCTGTACCTGCCCCGCATGCACCGGCTCGGCTACGTCGCGCCGAACCTCGGCGACGTGACGGGGCAAAACAGCCCCGGCGGCTTCGTGATGGATTCGCGCCCCGGGCTGTACGACTCGGTGCTCGTGTTCGACTACAAGAGCCTCTATCCGTCGATCATCCGCACGTTCCTGATCGATCCGGTCGGGCTGATCGAAGGGCTCGCGAATCCCGGCGACGACGCATCGGTGCCCGGCTTTCTCGGCGCGCGCTTCTCGCGTACCGCACACTGCCTGCCCGATATCGTGCGCCGCGTGTGGGAAGGCCGCGACGATGCGAAGCGGCAGCGCAACGCGCCGCTGTCGCAGGCGCTGAAGATCATCATGAATTCGTTCTACGGCGTGCTCGGCTCGACGGGCTGCCGCTTCTTCGACCCGCGCCTCGCGTCGTCGATCACGATGCGCGGGCACGAGATCATGCACCGCACGCGCGAGCTGATCGAAGCGCAGGGCTACGAAGTGATCTATGGCGATACCGATTCGACGTTCGTGTGGCTCGGCCGCGCGCACGACGACGACGAAGCCGGCGCCAAGGGCCGCGCGCTCGTCGAACACGTGAACCGCTGGTGGCACGCGCACCTGCGCGACCACTTCGGGCTCGAGAGCGCGTTGGAGCTGCAGTACGAGCGGCACTATCGCCGCTTCCTGATGCCGACCGTGCGCGGTGCGGAAGAAGGCAGCAAGAAGCGTTACGCGGGCCTCGCCGCGGCGGCCGACGGCGGCGAGGATCTCGTGTTCAAGGGGCTCGAAACGGTGCGCACCGACTGGACGCCGCTCGCGCAGCAGTTCCAGCGCGAGCTGTATCGACGCGTGTTCAGCCGCGAGCCCTACCAGGACTTCATTCGCGACTACGTGCAGCGCACGCTGGCCGGCGAATTCGACGACCAGCTCGTCTACCGCAAGCGCGTGCGCCGGCCGCTGCGCGAATACGAGCGCAACGTGCCGCCGCACGTGCGCGCGGCGCGGATCGCCGACGAGTTCAACCACGCGCAGGGCCGGCCGTTGCAATATCAGCGCGGCGGCTGGATCAGCTACGTGATGACGACGGCCGGCCCCGAGCCGCTCGAGACGATGCGCTCGCCGATCGACTACGCGTTCTACCTGAGCCGCCAGTTGCAGCCCGTCGCCGACGCGATCCTGCCGTTCCTGCGCGACGATTTCGAACGCGTGATCTCCGGGCAGGGGCAGTTGTTCGGCGATTGACGACGTGGCGGCACGGCGGCATGGCACGCCCGTCGCCCACTGTGGCGCATTCCGGAAACACAGTTCACCCGGAATCGGCATTTATCCGGCCGGCATGGATTCCTAAACTTGCTTCGTCGGTTCGCTGAACCGCCACGCAACCGTCTGAGGAAATCATGAAATCGATCATCGCCACCGTCGTCGTCGCCACCGCTGCCGCGACGGCCCTGCTCGCCGCGCCGGCCGTGTCGTACGCGCAGTCGTCGCACCCGACGCTCACGCGTGCGCAGGTACGCCAGGAACTGTTCGACCTCGAAGCCGTCGGCTACGATCCGGTCGCCAGCAACGGGGACAACTATCCGGGCGACATCGTCGCCGCGCAGGAGCGCCTGACCGCCAAGCGTCTCGCGGCACGCAACAACGCCGCTGCCGCCTATGGGCCGGGCGGCATGCCGGGCACGGATGCGGGCGCACCGGCGGTCGCCGCGCCGCGGCCGTAACGCGCGGCCGGAAGCGCCGGCGAAGCAGGCCGTTGCGCGCCGCCGGCCGCACATCCGGCTAGAATACCGGCCTGCTGCGCGTCCTGCCGCGGCCGGAGGACATTCATCATGACCGCACGACGCGGTGCCGCGGTCGTCATCGCGCCCGGCCACGAGACAGCCAGCCTGTCGAAAGCCCAGAAGACGTTCAATACGCTCGTCCAGCAGATCGAGACACGGCGCGAACGCCTCGGCGCATGGGACGCCGTGACACCGGCCTTCCAGAAGAAATTCGTCGACGGGCTGCTGCCGCTCGAGCAGGCGGCGACGGCGTTGCGGATCAGCCTGCTCAACCGGCTCGACGACGCGTTCCTGCAAAAGGGCTTGAGCAAGGCCGAGCAGCGCACGCTGTCCGACGTGATCGCGAACATGGCGCGCGACCTGCTCGACGTCAGCGACGACGCGCAGTTGAAGATCATCTACAACCGGCACCGCGCATCCGGCGACGACGACCGCACGGCAGCCGATCGCGCACGGCCGAAGCAGGCACCGGAACCGGCGCCCGCCCCCACGCAGGAAGACGATCTCGACACGCTGTCGCCCGACGAACTCGCCGAGCGCATGCAAGCCGAGCTGGACGAACAGTTCAGGCGCGACATGGCCGAGCACGAGGCCCGCGAGGCGCAGCGCGCGAAACGCAAGAAAGCGCCCCGGCAATCGGCGGCGCAAGCGAGACGCGAAGCCGAGCAGGCCGAATCGAGCAAGTCGATCCGCGACGTCTATCGCAAGCTCGCGAGCGTGCTGCATCCCGATCGCGAAACCGATCCGAAGGAACAGGAACGCAAGACCGTGCTGATGCAGCGGGTCAACCACGCGTATGCGAAAGGCAACCTGCTGCAACTGCTGGAACTGCAGCTCGAGATCGAGCAGATCGACCGGCGCGCGATCGACGGCCTCGGCGAAGACCGGCTGATGCGCTACAACGGCATCCTGGAGGAACAGGTGCGCGAGCTGGACCAGGAGATCCGGCACGTCGAAACCCACTTCCGCCGAACCTACGGCATCGCATCGTCCGTCAAGATCGCGCCCGATACGGTCATGCGGATACTGACGCGCGACATTGCCGGCATGCAGCGCAGCAACCAGGACCTGACCATCGTGGTGCGCGAATTCGACGACCCGGACAACGTCAGGGAATGGCTGAAGGAGATGAAGCGCCGGCCGGCATCGTCCCGCTTCGACGACGATTCGTACTGAACGCGCACGCCCGGCGCAACGTCGGCGCGGCGCAGAACAACGCGCCGCGCCTCCGTCACCCGTTCACGCCCGGTGCCCCGAGATCGGCCCCGCTTCGCCGGTCAGGTTGAACACGCTGTCGATCCACGCGAGAAACGTCGAGAACGTGAAATCCGACCACTGCTGCGTGCGGAACGCCTTCATCACCGGCGTCTCGGCCGGGTCCTGCTGGTTCAGCAGGTTGTCGACGAAGGTGCCGATATCCGCGTCGGTGCCGTTCTCGTGGATCCCCGACCCGGTGAAGCTGACCGCCGTCACCTGATGGTTGGCGATGAAGTCGTTGCGCGCCCACGGCATGAAATAGCCGAAGTTCGGCAGCGGGTTCAGCGTCTGCTTCAGCCCGTCCAGCTCCTTCCCGAACATCGCGAGCGACAGCGCGTCCTTCGTCGCGTCGTCCGGCGCCGCGATCACGGCCGGCACGAACGCGCGATAGTGATACGCGGCGATGATCTTGTCGCGCTGGTAGCTGGAAAAACCGAAGCGATCATGCGGAAAGGTCGCCGACAGCGCCGCGTACGCGCTCCCCATGTTGCCGGGGTCGAACCGGCTGGTCAGGCGGCTGTTCACGGTGATCATCCCGTCGGGGCCCGTCATCCCCCACTCGGTGCGCACGCGGTCGTACAGGCCGACCGACGGATGCGTGGCCGCGTCCGCATCGAACGGCGTGTTGAACACCGTGCCGGCGTCGTCGAGCAGCGAACTGTGCGCCTGCGGCTGCAGCGTGTTGCGCAGCGTCGCGTAGTTCGCGAGCGTGCCGTAGCCGCCCGCGCTCATCCCGTACACGAGCAGCCGGTTCGGCTTGCCGAAGCCGTGCGACATCAGCCACTGCGCGACGGCCTGGATGTTCTTCAGCCCGCTGTAGTGCTGCAGGCGCCAGTCGCCGGACGGCGACGTGTAGTTGCGCACCGCGCTGCCCATGTGGATATCTCCGGTGCAATAGGGCACGAAAACCTGTGTCCATTGCTGCGTTTCGACCTTCGGCTCGCCGACGAGAATGTGCGCGAGATCCATGCGCGTCAGCAGCGGCGACAGGAACGACGACAGCAGGCTCTCGTTCGCGGTGCCGTTCATGTAGTTGTGCGGGATGCCGTCCGGGTTGAAGCCGCCGAGGCCGGCCTCGGCACCGGTCGACGTCTGCGTGCAGGTGCCGTAGTCCCAGCACGCGCCGCCCGGCTCCATCATGTACAGCAGGTTGTCCGACTGTGCTCGATTGATGTAGAAACGCATCGGCGTGCCGTTGCCGCACGATGCACCGGTGCTCTCCGGCAACGTCACTTCGTACCACGAATAATAAGGAACCGACGGATCCGGCATCGTCGTATCGGCCGCGTGACCGTTCAGTGCCGCGCAACCGAGCAGCGCGGCAACGGCCGCGCGCAGCAGGCATCGTGCTGTGGACATCTCCCCTCCTTGTCGATGGACATGACGCGGCCGCCGGGCGCCGCCCCGGCCGCGCGGATTCGGCGCTCAGTGCACGCCGGACGGTGAAGCGCCGTCGAACAGCTGGACGCGCAGCGCCTGCAGGCGTTGCGCGATGACGGCTTGCTGCTGGTCGGGATCGGGAATGCTCGCCTGAACCTGCCGGACGACGTCGCGGCTCTGCTGTTCGTACGAGAGATAGCGTGGGTCCTGCGCCGGCGACGGGCCGACCGTCCGCTGCGCATAGGTGTCCCATTGCGCGCGCATCGACCGGATCGCCGCGCCGCGCGTCGCCGGGTCGGCTTCGGTGTCGGTCAGCAGCGCCGCGCTCAGCGCTTCGGCCTGCACGGGCACGATCTCGTTGCGCGCGACGTGGTCGGGAAGTTCGTCGAGAATCCGGCGCGCGAGCGCGTCGCGCTCGGTTGGCGGCAGGCTGTTGCGGCGATCGCCGTAAGCGGCGACCTCGTCGCGGAAGCGCGCGAATGCGACGACGCGCTTCACTTCCGCGTCCGCATCGGGGCGCCCGGCAAGGCTGCGGCGCAGCGCGTCGACGTCGAGCCGTCGCTCCTCGGGGCCCGGTGTCGCGGCGCCGACGCCGGTACCGAACGTATCGGCCGCGCCGGACCGTGTGCCCGCCGTCGCGACCGGCGTGCCGGATGACGCGGCTTGCGCCGGTGTCGCCGCTTCGTATCGCCAGATCGCGACGGCGGCCACGCCGATCGCCGCGATCGCGCCCGTGCGCCGCCAGAGTGCCCTGTTCTTCTTCACGTCGCCTCCTCGTCACGTCATGCCGTTCTTCGCCGGTGCATCCGCGAGTAGGTTCTAGGTCGAATCCGGCATGCAGTCAAAAGCGGCACTAGAACGCGGGCACTAAACCCGCGCACAGCGGCGATGGCCGGCAAGACGTTTGAAACGCATTTCGTTGTCGCATCGGCACGCGCGTGATGTCGAGCGTCGTGCCCGCCCGGCGGTGGTTCGCGCCGGCACACGCGATGTGCGCCGCGACACCAAGCAAGCAACGATCCACCTTCACGGGGCGCGACGCTCACGCTTGCGCGTGGCCGATACGGATGGCCGGATAAGACCCGTCGAACGACCCGCTGAGCGCTTGGTCGTCATTTTGGCCGGCCCTATGCTGGTTTCCGACACGCGCCGAACGGTCGGCGCGGCACACACCCCACCCAGCCGAGCCCGTTCCATGAGCCGTGCAGACCTTCCGCATCGCGCACCCGCCGCCGTCCACGACTATCCGACCTACCGCGACGCGCTCGCGGGCCGCCGCCTTCCCGCCGCATTCGTCGATCTCGACTGCTTCGACGCGAACCTCGCCGACCTGAAGCGCCGCGCGCGCGGCCTGCCGATCCGACTCGCGACGAAATCGGTACGCTCGCGCGAACTGATCGGCGCGGTGCTCGCCGCCGGCCCGTTCATGCAGGGGCAGCTGTGCTATTCGGCCGCGGAAGCCGCGTGGCTTGCGGACGGCGGGTTCGACGACATCGTCGTCGCCTATCCGACGGTCGAAGCCGACGACCTTCGCGCGGTGGCCGCGCAGCTCGGGCGGGGCCGCTCGATCACGCTGATGGTCGACGATGCCGCCCAGGTCGACGCGATCGACCGCCTCGCACGCGCGGAAAGCGTGACGATCCCGCTCGCGATCGATCTCGACATGTCGTCCGCGTATCCGGGCCTGTATTTCGGCATGTACCGCTCGCCGGTGCGCGACGTGGCCGCCGCACTCGCCCTCGCGAACCGCATCGGCGAGCGGCAGCACGTGCGGCTCGACGGGCTGATGGGTTACGAAGGGCAGATCGCCGGCGTGGCCGACACGGAGCCGGGCAGCGGCGCGCGCAACGCGCTGGTGCGCCACCTGAAGCGCCGCTCGGCGCGCGAGATCAACGCGCGCCGCCACGCGGCCGTGCAGGCGCTCGCGGCGGCGGGCCACACGTTGCGCTTCGTGAACGGCGGCGGCACCGGCAGCTTCGAAAGCACGCTGGGCGACGCATCGGTCACCGAGCTCGCCGCCGGCTCCGGTCTCTACGCGCCGGCGCTGTTCGATCACTATGCGGCGTTTCATGCGCAACCCGCCGCCGGCTTCGCGCTGCCGGTCGTGCGGATTCCGCAGCCGGGCATCGTGACCTGCTCGGGCGGCGGCTATATCGCATCGGGCCCGGCCGGCAAGAGCCGGCTGCCCCGCCCGTGGCTGCCGGCCGGCTGCACGCTGATCGACAACGAAGGCGCGGGCGAGGTGCAGACGCCCGTGCGCGTGCCGCGCGGCGTCGCACCGGCGATCGGCGACCCGATCCTGTTCCGCCACGCGAAGGCCGGCGAACTGTGCGAACGCTTCAACACGCTGCTGCTGATCCGCGGCGGCCGCGTGGTCGGCGAGGCGCCCACCTATCGCGGCGAAGGCAAGAGCTTTTTCTAGCGGGCCGCGCGGCCCGTCGTTCAAACCGTTCACCTCATTCGATCGACAACCACGGAGACAATGCCATGTGGCGTAACTGGTCGGGATATGTCTGCAGTCCTGATGCAACCGTGTCGACGCCCGCGTCGCACGCCGCGCTCGCGGCGGTGCTGCGCGACGCGGCGGCAGCCGGCGCCACCGTGCGCGCGGCCGGCGCCGGGCACTCGTTCTCGCCGCTCGTGCAGACCGACGACGTGATCCTGTCGCTCGACGCGATGCAGGGCGTGATCGACGTCGACCGCGACCGGCGCGTCGCGCGCGTGCATGCCGGCACGCGGCTGTGGGCGCTGGGCCCGGCGCTCGCCGCGCACGGCCTCGCGATGGAGAACCTCGGCGACATCAACGTGCAGTCGATCGCCGGCGCGACCAGCACCGGCACGCACGGCACCGGCATCACGCTCGGCAACCTGGCGACGCAGATCGACAGCCTGACCATCATGTGCGCGGACGGCAGCGAGATTCGCGCGAGCGCCGACACGCATCCCGAGCTGTTCGCCGGCGGCCGAATCGGGCTCGGCGCGCTCGGCGTGCTGACCGAGATCGGCCTGCGCCTCGTGCCCGCGTTCAAGCTGCGCCTCGAGCGCGGCGGCATGCGGCTCGACGATTGCCTCGCTCAGGCGGACGCGCTGATCGCCAGGCATCGCTCGTTCGAGTTCTACTGGTTCCCGCACACCGACACCGTGCTGACCAAGGCGTGGGACATGACCGACGAGCCGGCCGACGCAGTGCACTGGGCGAGCCGCGCGTCCGAGTCGTTCCTCGAGAACACGGTGTTCGGCGCGCTGTGCGGGCTCGGCCGGCGCGTGCCGGCGCTGTGCCCGGCGCTGAGCCGGCTGTGCGCATCGACCGTGTCGGCCGGCCGGCACGTGGATGCGAGCTACGCGATGCTGTCGACGGTGCGCCGCGTGCGCTTCAACGAAATGGAGTGGTCGGTGCCGGCCGACCGCGGCGCCGACGCGCTGCGCGAAATCCGCGCATTCATCGCGCGCCGCAGCTTTCCGTTGATGTTCCCGCTCGAATACCGCTGGGTGCGCGGCGACGACATCTGGCTGAGCCCCGACTACGGGCGCGACAGCGTACGCATCTCGGCGCACCAGTATCGCGGGATGCCGTTCGACGCGTATTTCTCGGGCGTGCAGGCCATCTGCCGCAATCACGGCGGGCGGCCGCACTGGGGCAAGGTGCACACGATGAAGGCCGCCGAGCTGGCGGCGTGCTACCCGCACTGGGACGATTTCCTCGCGCTGCGCGAGCGGATGGACCCGCACGGCCGCTTCCTGACGCCGTACCTGCGCACGCTGTTCGGCCTGCCGCAAAGCGCAGGCGCAAACGCAAGCGCCACCGCTCGCGCCACGCCGGCCCGCCGGGGGGCACACCCGATGCACGAAACGGCCGGCGCCGCGCAAGACCGGCCGCGATCCAGCCAGGAGGCCTCATGAGCACAGCCACGCTGCACGCGGCCGCGCCGTCGCGTCCCGATCCGTCGACCGGCGCCGTCGTCCGCCTTGCGCTCGCGTTCGCGGCCGCCACCAACGGCCTGATCCTGTCGCCGTTCCTCGTCGCGGCGGTGATGACGCGCTTCCGGCTCGACGAGGGCACCGCGACCGCGCTCGTCAGCGCCGAGATCCTCGGCATCGCGATCAGTTGCGCGCTGCTGTCGCACCGGATCGCGCGCGCCGCTCGGCCGTTCACGCTGGCCGGCCTGATCGGCGCGATCGCCGGCCAGGCCCTCGGCGCGGTCGCGCCCGGCATCGTGTCGGCGGCGCTCGCACGCGGGATGACGGGGCTGTTCGAGGGGATGCTGTTCGTCGTCGTCGCGTCCGGCGTGTCGCAGCGCGCATCGACCGACCGCCTGTGGGGGCAAATCAACCTGCTCGCGGGCGTCGTCAACGGCGGCATCCTCGTGCTGATCTCCGCGCTGCCGGCCGCGTGGCTCGGACGCTGGGTGTTCGCGCTGCTGGCCGCCGTCGTCGCCGTGCTGGCGCCCGCGATCCGCGGCATCGACGCGTTCGCGAGCGCGCCCGCGCAGGCCCGCTTGCGCGCCGGCACGCTGCCGTGGCGGCCGGTGATCGCGATCTGGGTCGTGACGGCGCTCGTCTATGGCGTGCAGGCGTCGCAATGGGCGATCGCCGGTTTCGTCGGCGAGCGTGCCGGGCTGTCGCCCACGACGATCGGCGTGCTGCTGTCGGTGTCGTCCCTGCTCGGCTTCGTCGGCGCGTCGATTCCGTCGCATCCGGCCAGCCACCGGCACCGCCTCGCGCTGATCTGGGCCGCGCAGCTCGCGATGATCGCGTCGATCGAATGGTTCTTCGGCGCGCGCGGCGGCAGCGCGTACTTCCTGAGCCAGTTCGTGCTGAACAGTGCGTTCTTCGTGATCGTGCCGTTCCTCACCGGCATGCTGTCCGACGTCGACCCGGACGGCTCGCTGGTCGCGCGCACGCTCGTCATCACGTTCTTCGCGGCCGGCATCGGCACCGCGCTGTCGGGCGCGCTGCTCGGCCGCTTCGGCGGCACGCGCGTCGCCCACGTGCTGTGCGTGGCCGTGCTGGCCGCCGCCCCGTTCGTGCGGCTGGCGCTGCGGCGCGCGGCACCCGCTGCCGTGGCCGGCGCGGCGCCCTGACCGCAGTGCGCCATGCCGTGGCCGCGACGCACCACGAGAATGGCCGCCGCGGCCTTGGCCCGCGCAAATTTGGCTTTCTACAGTCGTTCCCGACGGCACGAGCCGTCCGTCCCCAGTTCGATGCGGAGTCCAGAAGAATGAATCGTCACGATAGCGTTCGCGCCGCGTGCTGCGCGATGATGGTCCTGGCCGGTACCGGTGCGCACGCGCAAGGCAACGTGACGCTGTACGGCGTGATCGATGCGGGCATCCGCTACGAAACGCACGGCGTGTCGTACGGCGCCGACGGCACGCCGGTGTCGACGGCCCGCAAGATCTCGATGGCCGACGGGGGCGGCCTGACGGAAAGCTACTGGGGGCTCAAGGGCAACGAGGATCTGGGCGGCGGGTTGTCCGCGCAGTTCAACGTCGAAAGCCACTTCGGCCCCAACAGCGGCGCCATCGTGCCGGCCGGCTCGCCGAATTTCTTCCAGGTCGCGTACGTGGGGCTGACGTCCACTACGCTTGGCCAGCTCTCGCTCGGGCGCCAGTACAACGTGCCGTTCGAGATGGCGTCGCTGACCTTCGGCTCGAACCTGTGGGCCGGCCCGCAGGACCCGTACTTCAACCTGTTCAAGCCGGAGCAGACGATGCTCGCGGGCGCGCGCACCAGCAACATGATCCAGTACGGCGCGCAGCTCGGCAGCTTCTACCTGCTCGCGCAATACGCGCCGGGCGGCCACGCGGGCGGCGGCGTGCGCGGCGGCCAGCTCGGCGCGGCCGCCGCGTATGCGCCGGACAAGGGGCCGTTCACGGTCGGCGCATCGTTCATGCGCAGCTGGGACGACGTCACGCACGGGAAATTCGACATCTACACGGGCGGCGGCTCGGTGACGATCGGCAACGCGACCGTCAACGCCGGCTACATCGAGAACGCACGCGACAACGACTTCACGTCGTTCGAGAACGGCCCGTTCAGCCCGACCGATCTGGCGGGGCTCGGGATCATCTCGCCCGCGCAGGTCGTCGACCCGACCGTGCCCGGCGGGTTCCGCCGCCGCAAGATGGCGCTCGCGGGGCTGACCTACCGCTTCACGTCGGCGTTCACGGCGGCCGTCAACGCGTGGTGGACGCAGCAGTCCGGTTATACGGCGGATTTCGACGGCCGTGCGCGCCAGTTCCAGGTGATCGCCGGCTACAGCCTGTCGAAGCGCAGCATGCTCTATGCGGAAGTCGACTACGCGATCTACCGCGGCGGGCTGGTCGGCGCGCAGCTGGTCGGCGTGAACGGACAGGCGCCGAGCACCAGCACCACGCAGCTCGGCGCGACGGTCGGCCTGCGTCACTACTTCTGAAGCGGGGCCGCGCGGGATGTGGGCGATCGCGGCCGGGGCGGCACCGGGTCTCCGGCCGGGCGGGACGAGTACAATCCATGGAAAAAAATACGGAGCATCCATGGACGATACCGACCGTTATACGACGGCGAATCTGCCGGTCCATCTGTTGCGGTGCCTCGCGGAGACAAGCAAGGAACTGGGCATCGACCCCACGCGGCTGTGCCTCGGGCTCGGCTTCGACGTCGCCGACCTGTCGAATCCGTCGTGCCGGATTTCATTGCGCCAGGCGAGCACGATGATCCGCCGCGCGCTCGAGATGGCGCCGGGGCGGGCGCTCGGCCTCGAACTCGGCACGAGCGAGACGATCGCGTCGATCGGGCTGGTCGGCTATGCGATGCTGACGAGCCCGACGCTGAAGGACGCGATCGTGACCGGTATCGGGCTGCAGCGCCACACGGGGCCGCTGATGCGCTTCGACGTGATGTCGGATGCGCGCACGCTGTCGGTCCGCGCGACCAACGTCTTCCTCGAGCCCGACATCGAGGCGTTCCTCGTCGAGGAGGCGTTCGGCAGCTTCGTGAAGATCGGGCGCTCGCTCGTCGGCCCCGCGTTCCAGCCGAAGGTCGTCGATCTCAGCTACCCGCCGCCGGCCTATGCGGAGCAATACGCCCGCGTGTTCCCGTGCCCGGTGCGGTTCGAACAGGAGCAGAACCTGTTTTCGTGCGACGCCGCGCTCGGCAACCGCCCGATCGCGACCCACGATCCGCTCGCGCATCGCCAGGTGCTCGAATTCCTGCAGGACGCGCTGCCGCCCGAACCCGAAGGCACCGAATTTCTCGAATCGATCGAACGGATCATGCGGCGCGACCTGCGGCATGCGCCGTCGCTCGCCGAGATCGCCGCGCAGCTGTGCATGAGCGAGCGCACGCTGCGACGGCGGCTCGCCGACCAGGGCGTGTCGTACCAGACGGTGATCGACACGATCCGCCGCAAACGCGCGTTCACGCTGCTGAGCAATCCGCGGCTGTCGATCGAGGATGTTGCACACGAAGTCGGGTTCAGCGACGCGCACAACTTCCGGCGCGCGTTCAAGCGGTGGACGGGGCACGGGCCGAGAGAGGGGCAGCGGGCGGCGATGTAGCGGCGCGGCCTGCCCGCACGACGCGATGACCGTTCGCGTGCGACGTACGACTACGCGTCCACAGCCCCCTGCTGCAACAACACCGCGTCGCGCTTCTCCAGCAGATGCCGCCGCAGGATCACCGCCAGCGCCTTGCCGTCGCGCGCCTCCAGCGCCTTGATCATCTCCTCGTGATCGTGCACCGCGCGATCCCATTTCTCGACGTGCTGGTTCGAGCGGAACCGCATCGACATGATCCGGCGATTGATCGACTGGTACGTGGCGCGCAGCGCCGAGTTGCGCGCGGCCTCGTTGATGCGGTCGTGGATTTCCTGGTTGCGGCTGTAGTAGCCGGGCAGGTCGTTCTGCAGCCGGCACGCGAGCATCGAGTAATGCAGCGCCTTGATCTCCGCGAGCTCCGCTTGCGTGATGCGCTCGCAGGCCAGCTCGCCTGAAAACGCCTCCAGCCCCGACATCAGCTCGAACGTCTCGCGGATCTCCGATTCGCTCATCCGGTACACGCTCGCGCCGCGATTCGGCGACAGCACCAGCAGCCCCTCGGCCGCCAGCACCTTGAACGCCTCGCGCAGCGGCGTGCGCGAGATGCCGAGCGTCTCGCACAGCTCGCGCTCGTTCAGCCGCATGCCCGGCGCGAGCACGCCTTCGACGATGAATTTGCGCAGGTGCTCGACGACCGTGTCGTGCAGCCGCTGCCGCTCCAGTTTCGGCAGTGCCGGCGCACCGCCGGCCTGCTCAAGATCATTCAAATCTTGCATGCAAAATCCTTCCTTCTTGCTTCACGCGATTCTACTTCAACTCGCCCGACCCGAATATCTCCCCGCCAACGCCGGGTAAACACCGGCATTTTCGGCGAAATCAGTCCTTGGGTTTGCCGTGGTCGCTCTGCTAAAGTATTTTGCATGCAAAATTCAAAATGCAACCAAGGAGACAGAACAACCATGCTGCAACTCGACTTTCATCCGTCCGGCCGCCATTTCCTGCAGATTCCGGGGCCGAGCCCGGTGCCCGACCGCATCCTGCGGGCGATGAGCTATCCGACCATCGACCACCGTGGCCCCGAATTCGGCGCGCTCGGCCTCAAGGTGCTCGCCGGCATCAGGAAGATCTTCAAGACCACGCAGCCGGTGATCATCTATCCGGCGTCGGGTACCGGCGCATGGGAAGCCGCGCTGACCAACACGCTGAGCGCCGGCGACACCGTGCTGATGTACGAGACCGGCCACTTCGCGACGCTGTGGAAGAAGATGGCCGACGCGCTCGGCCTGAAGCCCGAATTCCTCGGGCTGCCGGGCATCGAAGGCTGGCGCCGCGGCGTGCAGCCCGACATGATCGAGGCGCGCCTGCGCGCCGATACCACGCACGCCATCAAGGCGGTGTGCGTGGTGCACAACGAAACCTCCACCGGCGTCACCTCCGACATCGCGGCCGTGCGCCGCGCGATCGACGCGGCCGGCCACCCGGCGCTGCTGATGGTCGACACGATCTCGGGGCTCGCGTCCGCCGACTACCGCCATGACGAATGGGGCGTCGACGTGACGGTGTCGGGTTCGCAGAAAGGGCTGATGCTGCCGCCCGGCATCAGCTTCAACGCGGTGTCGCCGAAGGCGCTCGCGGCGAGCGGGCACGCGACGCTGCCGCGCGCGTTCTGGGGCTGGCACGAGATCATCGAGGCGAACAGGAACGGCTACTGGCCGTACACGCCGAACACCAACCTGCTGTACGGGCTCGCCGAAGCGCTCGACATGATCCTCGGCGAAGGGCTCGACGCCGTGTTCGCGCGCCACCAGCGGCTCGCGGAAGCCACGCGCCGCGCGGTGCGCGCGTGGGGCCTCGAGATCCAGTGCGCGGACCCGGCCGTCTACAGCCCCGTGCTGACCGGCGTGATGATGCCCGACGGCGTCGACGCGGACGCCGTGCGCAAGCTGATCTACGAACGCTTCGACATGTCGCTCGGGCAGGCGCTCGGCAAGATGCGCGGCAAGATGTTCCGCATCGGCCATCTCGGCGACTGCAACGACCTCACGCTGATGGCCACGCTCGCCGGCTGCGAGATGGGGCTGAAGCTCGCCGGCGTGCCGGTTGCCGCGAGCGGCGTCGTCGCGGCGATGGACACCCTCGCATCGAACACGCACGCCCCCGCGCTGCGCGCGGCGGCCTGAGCGCCGGCGGGCGGCGCGCACGTTTCCCGCACGCCGCCTGACGCGCCCTTTCCGCTTCACGGGCGGCCGCGCGGTCGTCGCGACACGCAACGGCCGCTGCCGGCGCCCGCCCCGCTTCATCGGCACGACCCATCTCGATGCCGGCCTCGACGCCGGCACGGGCAGCAAGCCAGACAACATCCAGGAGACGAAACATGAAGCTGTTCCGAGCGACCGGCATCGTGCTGGTGATGCTGTGCGTGATGTACTTCATCACGTACCTCGATCGCGTGAACGTGAGCACGGCCGCTGCCGGGTTCGGCAAGGAATTCGGGCTGAACAGGACGGAGATCGGCCTCGTGTTCTCCGCGTTCGCGTATCCGTATCTCGTATTCCAGATCATCGGCGGCTGGGTCAGCGACCGCTTCGGCGCGCGCCGCACGCTGCTCGCCTGCGGGCTGCTGTGGGCCGTCGCGACGCTGCTCACCGGGATGGCCGGCGGCCTCGCGTCGCTGCTCGCCGCGCGCCTGCTGCTCGGGCTCGGCGAAGGCGCGACGTTCCCGGCGGCCACGTCGGCGATGTCGCGCTGGGTGCCGCGCGAGAAACGCGGCTTCGCGCAGGGCATCACGCATGCGTTCTCGCGCGTCGGCAACGCGGTCGCGCCGGCCGCCGTCGTCGCGGTGATGGCCGTGTACGGGTGGCGCGAATCGTTCTACATCTGCGGCGTGATCAGCATCGTGTGGGTCGCGGTGTGGGCGCTCGTCTATACCGAACACCCGAAGGACCACCCGCGCATCACGCAGGCCGAGCTCGACGCGCTGCCGCAACCGAAGCCGAAACCCGCCGCCGTGCCCTGGGGCCCGTTGTTCCGCCGGATGATGCCCGTCACGATCGTGTACTTCTGCTACGGCTGGACGCTGTGGCTGTTCCTGAGCTGGATTCCGCAGTATTTCCTGCACAGCTACGACCTCGACCTGAAGAAATCGGCGGTGTTCGCGTCGGCGGTGTTCTTCGCGGGCGTGATCGGCGACACGCTCGGCGGGATCGTCACCGACCGCATCCTCGCGCGTACCGGCAGCCTCAAGCGCGCACGCAGCTGGATGGTGTCGATCTGCATGCTGCTCACGCTGCTGTCGCTGTTGCCGCTGCTGTTCACGCATCACCTGTACGTGTCGATGGCGTGCCTCGCGGCCGGCTTCTTCTTCGCCGAAATGACGATCGGCCCGATGTGGGCCGTGCCGATGGACATCGCGCCGGAATACTCGGGCACCGCGAGCGGGATGATGAATTCCGGCTCCGCGCTCGCGGCGATCCTGTCGCCCGTGATCTCCGGCTTCGTGATCGACCGCTTCGGCAGCTGGGAGCTGCCGTTCATCGGCAGCATGGTGCTGATGGGCGTGGGCGTGCTGCTCGCGTTCCGCATGCAGCCGGAAAGCCGCTTCGCCGACGCACCCGCCGAACAACCGGCCGCCAATCGCTCGCCGGCCTGATGCCAACGGGGCGCTGCCGCCCGCGGCACCCGCCTTTTCCCCGACTGCAACGATGACCCAGGCTACCCACGACCTCGCCGTCCGGCTCGCCGCCGGCTGGCAACACGGCATCGCGTTCGCCGCGCTGCCTTCGGCCCTCGTCCCCGCCGATGCCGACGCCGCCTATGCGGTGCAGGCGCAACTGCTCGCCGAGCGCCGTGCCGCGATCGGCGCGTGGAAGGTCGGCGCGAAACAGCCCGACGGGCCGATCCAGGGCGCGCCGCTGCCGGACGACTGCCGCCATGCGAGCGGCGTCACGCTGCCGCGCGGCGCGTTCCGGCCGCTCGGCCTCGAACTGGAGATCGCGTTCCGCTTCGGCCGCGACTTCGCGCCGCATGCGCCCGCCTATGCCGACGATGAAGTGTTCGACGGTATCGCGCAGATGGGCGCTGCGATCGAGATCGTCGCGAGCCGCTTCCGCGAATGGCCGGACGTCACGCCTGCCGCCCAGCTCGCCGACCTGCAGAACCACGGTGCGCTCGTGCTGGGCGAGATGACCGGCTATCGCGCCGATTTCCCGTTCGCCGCGCCGGCCCCGGCGTTCACGTTCGACGGGCACGACATCGCCGGCACCGCACCTGGCACCAACCCGGCCGGCGACCCGCGCCGCCTGCTGCCGTGGCTCGTGAATCACGCGTCACGGCGCGGCATCGCGCTGCCGGCCGGCACCGTCGTCACGACCGGCTCGTACACGGGCATGCATTTTCCGCGGGCCGCGGGCACGGCCGTCGGCCGCATCGCGGGGCTGCCGCCCGTCAGCGTCACGCTCGCCTGAGCCTCACCCGATCCTCGCCCGATCCGTTCCCACCCGATACCGACCGCCGCCATGACATCCGCCGTCTCGCCTTCGCTGGTTCGCCCCGTCCATCTCGTGCCGTCGCAAGGCGCCGCGCTGTCGCCGCTGTTCGAGCGGCTGCGGCGCGAAATGCGCGGCGACGTCCACGCCGATCGCGCGAGCCGCGGTCGTTATGCGACCGACGCGTCGATCTACCAGATCATGCCGCTCGGCGTGGTCGTGCCGCGCGACCAGGACGACCTGCGGATCGCGCTCGACATCGCACGCGACCGCAAGATTCCCGTGCTCGCGCGCGGCGCCGGCACCAGCCAGTGCGGGCAGACGGTCGGCGAGGCGCTCGTCGTCGACAACAGCAAATGGCTGAACCGGATCGTCGCATTCGATGCGCAGGCACGCACCGTCACCGTCGAGCCCGGCATCGTGCTCGACCACCTGAACGCGTGGCTGAAACCGCACGGGCTGTGGTTTCCGGTCGACGTGTCGACGGCCGCGCAATGCACGATCGGCGGGATGGCCGGCAACAACTCGTGCGGGTCGCGCTCGATCGAGTACGGAAACATGGTGCACAACGTGCTCGCGATCGACGCGATCCTCGCCGACGGCAGCGAATGCCGGTTCGGTTCGCTCGCGCAGCCCGTCACCGATCGCCGCACGCTCGAGCTGCTGCACGGCGTCGAACGCATCGCGAAGCGCGAGCGCGACGAGATCGTCGAGCGCGTGCCGAAGGTGCTGCGCCGCGTGGCCGGCTACAACCTCGACCTGTTCGACTGCCAGAACCCGCGCGCTTACACAGACGACGGCCACGCGAATCTCGCGCACCTGCTCGTCGGCTCGGAAGGCACGCTCGCCTACAGCCGGCAGATCACGCTGAAGCTCGCGCCGCTGCCCGCGCACAAGACGCTCGGTGTTGTGAACTTCCCGACCTTCTACCAGGCGATGGACACCGCGCAGCACATCGTGAAGCTGAAGCCGGTGGCCGTCGAGCTGGTCGATCGCACGATGATCGACCTGTCGATGGAGAACCCGGCGTTCCGGCCCGTGATCGAACGGGCGCTGGTCGGCCGGCCGCAGGCGATCCTGCTCGTCGAGTTCGCCGGCGAATCGCGCGACGCGCAACACGCGCAGCTCGACCGGCTCGCCGAACTGATGGCCGATCTCGGCCTGCCCGGCAGCGTCGTGAAGATGACCGATGCCGGCGCGCAGAAGGCGCTGTGGGAGGTGCGCAAGGCGGGGCTGAACATCATGATGAGCATGAAGGGCGACGGCAAGCCGGTGTCGTTCATCGAGGATTGCGCGGTGCCGCTCGAACACCTCGCCGAATACACGCGCCGCCTGACCGACGTGTTCCACAGGCACGAGACCGAAGGCACGTGGTACGCGCACGCGAGCGTCGGCACGCTGCACGTGCGGCCGATCCTCGACATGCGGCGCGACGGCGCGACGCGCATGCGCGAGATCGCCGAAGAAGCGGCGGCACTCGTGCGCGAGTACAAGGGCGCGTATTCGGGCGAACACGGCGACGGGCTGTGCCGCGGCGAATGGGTCGCGTGGCAGTACGGCCCGCGCCTGAATGCGGCGTTCGCGGAGATCAAGACGCTGTTCGATCCCGACAACCGTTTCAACCCGGACAAGATCGTCAATCCGCCGAAGATGGATGCGCGCGAGCATTTCCGTTTCGCGCCCGGCTATGCGGCGCTGCCGCTGCGGCCCGCGCTCGACTGGTCGGCATGGAACGTCACGCGCAATCCGCTGACCGGCGAAGAAACCGCCCCCGGCTCGGGCACCGACATCACGCACGGGCTCGCGGCGGCCGTCGAGATGTGCAACAACAACGGCCACTGCCGCAAGTTCGACGCGGGCACGATGTGCCCGAGCTACCGCGTGACGCGCGACGAACAGCACGTGACGCGCGGCCGTGCGAACACGCTGCGGCTCGCGGTGACGGGCCAGCTCGGCGCCGACGGCCTCGCCGGCGACGACGTGAAGGCCGCGCTCGACCTGTGCGTGTCGTGCAAGGGCTGCAAACGCGACTGTCCGACGGGCGTCGACATGGCGCGCTTCAAGATCGAGGCGCGGCACGCGTGGAACCGCAAGCACGGCACGACGCTGCGTGAACGGCTCGTCGCATATCTGCCGCGTTATGCGCCGTGGGCCGCGCGCATGCGCGGCGCGATCGCGTTCGTCAATGGCGTGCCGGTCGTCGCGTCGTCGATCAAGCGATGGATCGGCCTCGCGCCGCAGCGTGCGCTGCCCGGGTTCGCGCGGCCGTTTCTGGCGGATGTGGGTGCGGATACGGGGACATCAACGCCCTCGCAAACCGGCTCGGCCACCCGCGAAGTGCTGCTGTTCGTCGATACGTTCAGCAACTACCAGGAACCGGACAACGCGCGCGCCGCGCAGGCCGTGCTCGAAGCGGCCGGCTACACCGTGCATTTCAACGTGCGCGCAGGCGCGCGGCCACTGTGCTGCGGCCGCACGTTCCTCGCGGCCGGGCTCGTCGACGAAGCGAAATCCGAGGCCAGGCGCACGCTCGATGCGCTGCGGCCGTACCTCGAACGCGGTGTCGCGATCGTCGGGCTGGAGCCTTCGTGCCTGCTGTCGATGCGCGACGAGTTTCTTGCCTACGGTTATGGCGACGAAGCCACACGGCTCGCGAGCCACGCGTTCCTGTTCGAAGAGTTTCTCGTCCGCGAACACGAGGCCGGCCGGTTGTCGCTGCCGCTGCACGCGATCGATGCGAACGAAGCGCTCGTGCACGGCCACTGCCATCAGAAGGCGTTCGGCGCGTTCACGCCGGTGCAGACGGTGCTGCGCTGGATTCCGGGGCTCAAGGTAACGCCGGTCGAATCGTCGTGCTGCGGGATGGCCGGCAGCTTCGGCTATGAAGCCGAGCATTACGCCGCGTCGCAGGCCATGGCCGAGCTGTCGCTGCTGCCGGCCGTGCGTGCGCGGGCCGAAGGCGCGATCGTCGTCGCGGACGGCACGAGTTGCCGGCATCAGATTCAGGACGGCGCGCAAGCGCAGGCGATGCATGTGGCGAAAGTGCTGGCGCGGGCATTGCGAAGCTGACCGCCGCCGCGTGCGCCTCACCGCGGCTCGCCGATCCCGCCCATCAGCGTCACCAGTTGCTCGCGCAGCCACCGGCTGCCCTGATCCTGATCCGCGCTGCGATGCCAGTAGCAGAAGTATTCGAGCGCCGGCATCTCGAACGGCAGTTCGAGAATCCGCGCCGGATACCGCTGCAGCAGCCGCAGCGGCGCCGTCAGCGCCAGGTCGCCGCGCATCGCGATCAGCGGCGCGACCATGTAGTGCTGCACGCGCATCTGGATGGTGCGGCGCAACCCGAGGCGCGTCAGCTCCGCGTCGACGTGCCCGCTGCCCTTGCGGCGGCTCGACACGTGGATGTGCCCCATCGACAGGTAGTCGTCCATGGTGAGCGTGTCGCCCTTGAACGGGTGATCGTCGCGGATCATGCACGCATAGCGGTCGCGCACGAGCAGCGCCTGATGAAGGTGCGGATCGCCGATCAGCGGCGCGTCGATCGCGATGTCGACGGAGCCGTTCGCGAGCGCGGTCGCGACTTCGCGGCGATCCATCGTGTAGCTGCGCACGTGCATGCCGGGCGCATGCTTCTGCAGCAGTTCGCCGAGCGCGGGCAGCAGCAGCGCTTCGGTCAGGTCGCTCATGCTCATCCGGAACACGCGCGTCGACGACGCCGGATCGAACACGTCGCCTTCGTGCGCGCTCGAATCGAGCAGCTGCATCGCCTCGCGCACACGGCCGACGATGTTCTCGGCCAGCGGCGTCGGCATCATCCCGGCCGGCGTGCTGACGAACAGCGGATCGTTCAGGGTCTTGCGCAGCCGCGCCAGCGCGTTGCTGACGGCCGGCTGCGTGAGATTCAGCACCTCGGCCGCGCGCGTCAGGTTGCGCTTGGTGTAGATCGCGTCGAATACGACGAACAGGTTCAGGTCAATCTTCGAAAGGCGCATCGCCGGATCTCCTTGCCGGCATCTTACGGCGTGCGCCACCCGCTCGTCCACGGCCCTGCGCATCCCGGCGCGACGCTCAGGCGCGCAGCGGCGGCGTCAGGTACGGCGCCGTCGAACCCGGCACGCCGTCCTTGATTTCCATCCGCGCGATCGCCTGCAGGTGCACCTCGTCCGGGCCGTCGGCGAAGCGCAGCGCGCGGCCCCAGGTCCAGAGATCGGCGAGCGGCGTATCGGGGCTCAACCCCGCCGCGCCGAACACCTGCATCGCGCGGTCGCAGACGTTCGCGTACACGGTCGGCACCAGCGCCTTGATCATCGCGATTTCCTTGCGCGCGGCCTTCGCGCCGACCTTGTCGATCATCCACGCGGCCTTCAGCACGAGCAGGCGCGCCTGCTCGATCTCGATGCGCGAGCGCGCGATCCATTCGCCGACCGTGCCGTGCCGGTTCAGCGGCTTGCCGAACGCGACGCGCGACTGCGCGCGGTCGACCATCAGCTCCAGCGCGAGCTCGGCCGCGCCGATCGACCGCATGCAGTGGTGGATGCGGCCCGGCCCGAGGCGGGCCTGCGCGAGCGCGAAGCCGCTGCCTTCCTCGCCGAGCAGGTTGCTCGCCGGCACGCGCACGTTGTCGAACGTGATCTCGCAGTGCCCTTCCGGCGCGTAGTGATTGACCACCGTGATGTTGCGCACGACCGTCACGCCCGGCGTGTCGCGCGGCACGAGAATCATGCTCTGCTGCCGGTGCGACTCGGCCTCGGGATCGGTCTTGCCCATCACGATGAAGATCTTGCAGTTCGGATGCGCGGCGTTGGTGATGAACCACTTGCGGCCGTTGATCACGTACTCGTCGCCCACGCGCTCGATACGCGTCGTGATGTTCGTCGCATCCGACGATGCGACATCGGGCTCCGTCATCGCGAACGCCGAACGGATCTCGCCGCGCAGCAGCGGCTTCAGCCACTGCTCGCGCTGCCCGGGCGTCGCGAACATGTGCAGCAGCTCCATGTTGCCGGTGTCCGGCGCGTTGCAGTTGAACACTTCCGACGCCCAGCCCACGCGCCCCATGATCTCGGCGAGCGGTGCGTATTCGAGGTTCGTCAGGCCCGTGCCGGGCTCGTCGTCCTTCAGGTGCGGCAGGAACAGGTTCCACAGCCCTTCCGCCTTCGCGCGCTCCTTCAGTTCCTCCATGAACGACACGGGATACTGGCCCGCGTGCACTTCCTCGTTCCACTGGCGGATGCGCGGCACGATGTGTGCATCCATGAATGCGCGCACGCGGCTGCGCAGTTCTTCCACTTTCGGGGTGTAGCCAAAGTCCATGATCGACTCCTCGATTCCGTTCGTTCGGTTCCGTCAGAAGGCCGAGACACCGCCGTCGACGGCGACGGCCTGCCCGGTCAGATAAGTGTTTTCCTTCGCGCACAGCGTCAGCATCGTCGCGACGATTTCCTCGGGCCGGCCGAGCCGCTTCATCGGCGAGCCCTGCGCGAGAAAATCCTGGCGGTCGCCGATATCGCTGTCGGTGACCATCGGCGTCGTGCTGTAGAACGGGCACACCGCATTCACGCGAATGCCGTGGCGCGCGTATTCGATGGCCGCCGTCTTCGTGAGCCCGACCACCGCATGCTTCGACGCCGCGTAGGCGGCCAGCTTCGGCGCGCCGCCGAGCCCGGCCATCGACGCGACGTTCAGGATCACGCCTTCGCGCTGCGCGAGCATCTGGCGGATCTGGTGCTTCATCCCGAAGAACACGCCCTTCGCGTTCACCGCGAAGCTCAGGTCGAGATCGGCTTCGTCGGTGTCGATCAGCGCCTTCATCGGCGGTGCGATGCCCGCATTGTTGATGCCCACGTCGAGCCGGCCGAAACGCTCGGCCGCCGCATGCACCAGCGCTGCGACGTCCGCTTCGGCACGCACGTCGCAGCGCCGCGCGATCACGTCGGCGCCGGCCGCGCGCAGCGGCGCGGCCACGCGTTCGAGCGCCTCGCCGTTCAGGTCGCCGAGCGCCAGCCGCGCGCCCATCGCGGCGAGCTCGCTCGTGAGCAACGCGCCGAAGCCGCTCGCGGCGCCGGTGATCATCACGGCCTGGCCGGCGTAGCTGTCGATCTTCATCGCGCGCTCAGATCGTCAGGCCGCCGTCGACGACGATGCATTCGCCGTTCGTGTAGCTCGCCGCGTCCGACACGAGGTACAGCACGGTGCCGGCCATTTCGCGCGGTTCCGCGTGGCGGCGCAGCGGGATCTTTGCCTTCCACGTCTCGTAGATGTCCTTGTCGGCGAACAGCGCGCCCGCGAACTTCGTCTTCGTGAGCCCCGGCAGCAGCGCGTTCACGCGGATGCCGAACGGCCCGCATTCCTTCGCGAACGCCTTCGTCATGTTGACGACGGCCGCCTTCGTGATCGAGTAGATGCCCTGCCGGTCGCCCGGCTGCAGCGCATTCACCGACGCCGTGTTGACGATCGCGCCGCCGCCGTGTTCCTTCATCAGCTTGCCGGCCTCGACCGACATGAAGAAGTAGCCGCGGATGTTCACGTCGACCGTCTTGTCGTAAGCGGCGAGATCGGTATCGAGGATGTGCCCGAAATACGGGTTCGCGGCCGCGTTGTTCACGAGGATGTCGAGCCGCCCGTGCTTGCCGCGGATATGCTCGAACGTCGCGGCGATGTCTTCCAGGCGCCCGACGTGGCAGGCCAGCGCCTCGGCGCGGCCGCCCGCCGCGATGATCGCGTCGGCCACGGCCTGGCAGTCGTCGAGCTTGCGGCTCGACACGATCACGTGCGCGCCCTGCTCCGCGAGCAGTTTCGCGATTTCCTCGCCGATGCCGCGGCTCGCGCCCGTCACCAGTGCGATCTTGCCCGTCAGGTCGAACAGATTCGTTGCCATGTTGCTGTGCTCCTCCATTGATGTGGTGTCGTGCCCGGCGCGGTCAGCGATGCGCGTCGATCACGCCGACGGCCATCTCGGCGAGACGCCCGGCCATCGCGCCAACGCGCAGCGCCTGCTCGCTCGATGCGTTGCCCTGCAGCGCGCGCGCCTTCACGCCCTGCGCGATCGCCGCGAGCCGGAAGAAACTGAATGCGAGGTAGAAATGCCAGTCGCGGATCGGCTCGATGCCGCGCAGCTCGCAATAACGCGCAACGATCGCCGCTTCGTCGGGAATGCCGAGTTCCGCGCGATCCTGGCCCGCGAGCCCGCGCACCTGCCCGCCCGACGGCAGTCGCAGGCACATGCAGAAGTACGCGAGATCGGCGAGCGGGTTGCCGAGCGTCGACAGTTCCCAGTCGAGCACGGCCTGCACGCGATAGCTGTCGCGTGCGAACATCAGGTTGTCGATCCGGAAATCGCCATGCACCAGCGTCGGCCGGCCCGTGTCGGCCGGGCACGCCTTCGGCAGCCAGTCGATCAGCGTCTCCATCGCGTCGAGGCGCTCCGTTTCCGCCGCGCGGTACTGCTTCGTCCAGACGCCGATCTGGCGCTCGAAGTAGTTGCCGGGGCGGCCGTAGTCGGCGAGGCCCACCGCGTCGACATCGACGTCGTGCAACGCGGCCATCGTCTGCAGCAAGGCGTCGTAGCACACCGCGCGATCGGCCTTCGGCAGCTCCGGCAGTGCGGGATCCCAGAAGATCCGGCCGTCCTCGAAGCTCATCACGTAGAACAGGCTGCCGATCACGTCGCGGTCTTCGCAGAGGTGATACGGATGCGCGACCGGCACCGCGGTGCCCGACAGCGCGCTCAGCACGCGGAATTCGCGGTCGACCGCGTGCGCGGATTTCAGCAGTTCGCCCGGCGGCTGGCGGCGCAGCACGTAGCGGCCGCTCTTCGCATGCAGCAGGAAAGTCGGATTCGACTGGCCGCCGGCAAACTTCTCCGTGTCGACCGGGCCTTCGAAACCCGGCACGTGCGCTTCCAGATAGCGCGTGAGGCGGGCTACGTCGAGTTGCTGGGTAGGGTTCGTCATCGTCGCGATCGTTCGTGGGTCAGCCGTAGGTTCGCAGCGCGTGTCGTTCGGGATCCTCCAGATGCGGGATGCCGTTGAACGACGCGAGGTGGAATGCATCGGCGTTGAAGAAAAACTGCGAAAGGCTGCTGTTGCGGATCTGCAGGTTCAGCGCGATCGCGCTCGACGGCGGGGCGGCCAGCACCTGCTGCACGGTGACCGCGATCGGGCCGCCGGAGCTCACCGTCAGCACGCGCTGGCCGCCGCCGTGGCGGATGGCCGCGCGGGCATCGGCCACGCGCTGCTGGAAGTGCGCCCAGGTCTCGGGGGCCGAATCTCCGAGCTTGTCTTCCGACCAGAGCTGCAGCACCTGCCGCAGCGCGCGGAAATGCGCCTTCATCGAGCCGGCCGCGAGGCGGGCGATGTCCGGGTAGTCGTGCGCGGCGGCGGCGAACAGACCGTGGAAGTCGTATTCGTTCAGGCCGGGATGGCGGTCGATCGCCGCGCCCTCGCGGCCCATCCCGCGCAGGATCGCGTCGACCGTCTGCGCGTGGCGGTTCATCGTGCCGCAGATCACGCGGTCGAACGCCAGGCCTTGCTGTGCAAAGTATTCGCCGAGCCAGACGCCCTGCTGCTCGCCCGCCGCGGAAAGCCGGTCGTAGTCGTCCGTGCCGAAGGAAGCCTGCCCGTGCCGTACCAGAAAAAGTTCAGCCATCGCATGCCCGCCAGATCAGAAGGATTCAGCATAGGGGGCGGGGATGCATTTTCAAACTTTATTTTCTGAATCGGCCGGTATTCATCGGGTGAATTTCAGGCATTCCAACCGTGCGCTTGCGCCGGCTTTCGCCCGCCCCCGCCGCGGCACGCGAATTGCGGCGGGAGGCACCGTCCATTCACGACGTCAGGAGGGGTGCGATGCTCGGTACGATCCTCATCATCATTCTGATTCTGCTGCTCATCGGGGCATTTCCGGCGTGGCCGCACAGCCGAAGCTGGGGCTACTGGCCGTCGGGCTCGGTCGGGTTGATCGTCGTCATCGTCGTGATACTCGTGCTGCTGGGTCACATCTGAGTCCGACGCCGTAGCTTCTTTACAAACGCAGGCAAGGGCGGGACATCCGTCGGCCAGGCGCGAATCGCGTCGCGCCGCGCTGTCCCCCCGCCTCCGTTCGATTGCGCCGGCCGTGCGGTAGTATGGCGACCTGACGGAACCCCCTGATGGATCTGAACGAGTGGCCATGCCCGAATTTTCTTCATCGCCCGGCGCCGGCCAGAACGCCCAGGCGCTCGTCCTCATCGCCGAGGACGAACCCGAGATCGCCGAGATCCTGACCGCCTATCTCGCGCGCGGCGGCCTGCGCACCGTGCACGCCGCCGACGGCCGCCGCGCACTGGAACTGCACCTGCAGCTCAAGCCCGACCTCGTGCTGCTCGATGTGCAGATGCCGCACGTCGACGGCTGGAAGGTGCTCGCCGAAATCCGTCATCGCGGCGACACGCCCGTCATCATGCTGACCGCGCTCGACCAGGACATCGACAAGCTCACCGGCCTGCGCATCGGCGCCGACGACTACGTGGTGAAGCCGTTCAATCCCGCCGAAGTCGTGGCGCGCGCGCAGGCGGTGCTGCGCCGCTCGATGGCCGGCGCGCGCCAGGAAGAACAGCGCGTGCTGCGGGTCGCGCCGTTCGAGATCGATCTCGAACACCACGAAGCCACGCTCGAAGTGGGCAGCGAACGGCACACGCTCGTCCTGACGCTCACCGAATTCAAGCTGCTCGCGCAACTCGCGCGCGCGCCGCGGCGCGTGTTCAGCCGCGCCGAGCTGATGGCCACCTGCCTGCCGGAAGGCGACGCGCTGGAACGCACGGTGGACAGCCACGTCAGCAAGCTGCGCAAGAAGCTGGACGACCTCGGCGTGCAGGGCGTGCCGGTCAGCGTGCGCGGCGTCGGCTACAAGCTCTGGAGCTGAGCATGAAGCTCGACGGCCTGAGCCGGCAGATCGCGCTGACCATGGCAGGCATGGTGTTCGGCGTGACCGTGCTGATAGTGCTCACCGCCACCGTCTTCTACTACATCGCGTTCAATTACTGGTCCGCGCATTTCAACACGAAGAACCTGCTGCCGACCGGGCCGGAATGGGCCTGGCTGATCGCGACCACGGCGGTCGGCCTCGCGCTGTCGGTCGCGGTCGCGGTCAATCTCGCGCGACGCATCCTCGTGCCGCTCAATTCGGTCACCGAAAGCATTCGCCGCGTCGCGCGCGGCGATCTCGACGCACGCGCCGTCGCGGGCGACCGTTCGCTGCACGAAGCCGCGCTGCTCGCCGACAACTTCAACGCGCTCGCCAGCGAACTGCAGCGCGTGACCAACGAGCAGGCGCTCTGGAACGCGGCGATCGCGCACGAGCTGCGCACGCCCGTCACGGTGCTGCGCGGGCGCCTGCAGGGGCTCGCCGAAGGCGTGTTCACCCCCGACGAAGCGCAGTTCCGCAGCCTGCTCGGGCAGGTCGAAGGGCTGACGCGGCTGATCGAGGATCTGCGCGTGGTCAGCCTCGCGGACAGCGGCCACCTGAGCATCGAGATCCGCGACACCGATCTCGCGGCGGATGCGCGTGCGGTGGTCGACATGTTCGAGCCGGCGCTGCGGGCCGCCGGCCAGCATCCGGTGCTCGATCTCGACACGCGGCGCATGCGTTGCGACCCGGTGCGCATCCGCCAGGCGCTGCTGGCGCTGCTGGAAAACGCGCGCCGCCATGCGGTGCCCGGCGCGATCCGCATCCAGACGCGCATCGAACAAGGGATGTGCCGGTTGCGCGTCGGGGACGACGGCCCCGGCATCCCGGCCGATTTCGCGCCGCACGTGTTCAAGGCCTTCCGGCGCGCCGACGACACGCAGCCGGGCGGCAGCGGCCTCGGGCTCGCCGTCGTCGCGGCGATCGCCCATGCGCATCATGGCGAAGCTGTCTGCATGCCGAGCCGCACGGGCGGCACGCTGTTCGAAGTGCAGTGGCCCGACAACCTCACGCCGGCGCCGGAACACGAGCGCTTTCCGGCCTGAGGCATCGCCTTTACGGCCGACCTGGCGCCCGCCTTTACCGCGCCACGTGCGGTTCGCGCCCGACCTGTTCGAGCGGCGGGTTGAACCCGAGCACCGTGTACTCCAGCACGGACACCGTCCCTTTCCCGGCCGCGCCCTGCACGACGACCGCGCGCACCGCGCCGGCCCGGTCGAATTTCAGGCGGGTGCCGACGGTCGCGTTGCGCAGCGCCTCCAGTTCCTCGATCCGAGCGATCGCCAGCTTGCGCACCGCGCCGGACACGTACACCGGCAGGAACACCAGCGCGATGAAGATCGACACGGCGTCCTTCGATACGCTGTCCAGCACCGGCTGACCCGACATCACGAGCGACAGCGACGTCGCGGCGACGAAGATCGCGAGCACGGTCGCGCCCACGCCGAGCGACGAGAACCGCTCGGCCGCCTTCTTCATGCGTGCCTTCACGAGCGCGCGTGTGGTCGCGGACGGCACCAGCCATTCGCGCTGCGCGCCATGGTATCCGGCGAAGCCGAGGAACAGCGTCGCGACCGCGCTGATGCCGATGCTGGTGTATAGCGCATCGAAGATCATGCAGAGGAATTCGAGCACGAACACGATCACCGGCGGCCACAGCAGCAGCCGGAACGAATAGCCGTCGCGGCCATGCCCGCGAATCCACCATTTCACCGGCGCAAGCTGCCAGAAGCGGCGCTCCTGGTGGAGCGAAAGTTCTTCGTTGTCGGTCAATTTCCCACCTGTCGGATCCTGCGCCGTGTCGGCGCCGGCCGTGAATCGGCACGGCCGCAGCCGCATTCTCCCAGATGCGCGGCGCGGCGAGAAAGGAGCCGCCGCCGCGCCGACACATTGTGTGTATCGCACATGCCCGCTCGCTTGACCCGGCCCTTGGGATCGCCTTTATGCTGGGCGCAACGAATCGACAGCAAGGAGAGGTGACGGATGAGCACGTCCACGCCCCGTTTGAACGCGTCGGCCGCCGCCGCGCGGCTCGGCGTCTCGATCAAGGCGTTGCGGCTGTACGAGCGGCACGGCCTCGTCACGCCGGAACGCACGCCGGCCGGGTACCGTGCATACGGCCCGGACGATCTCGCCCGCGCGGCCGACATCGCCGCGCTGCGCGCGCTCGGCCTCAGTCTCGCGCAGGTGGCGAGCGTGCTCGACGGCGACGCGCGCAGCCTGGACGACGCACTGGCCGCTCACGAAGCGGCGCTGGACCACGGCATTCAGGATCTCGTGCGCAAGGTCGATCGGGTACACGCAATCCGCGCCGGCCTCGCGCGCGGCCGGATGCCGGCCGACGGCGAACTGACCCGGCTCGTCGACGACAGCCGCGCCGGCGTGGCATTCAGCCTGCCGTGGCCGTGGGGCGGCGAGTGGTTCGAGTGTCGCGACATCCGGCCGCTGAACTACATCATCGGCCCGCTCGGCAGCGGCAAGACGCGGCTGGCGCTCCGGCTCGCCGACGCGCTGCCCGGCGCCGCGTTCGTCGGCCTCGACCGGCTAGAGAACGACGGTGCGGCGGCACGCGACATGCTGCGCACCGATCCTGCATTGAAGTCGCGCGTCGACCGTGCATCGGCAGCGCTCGCCGCCCGAGGCGCGACGCCGTCGGCGGCGCTGACCGCGCTGCTCGTCGCCCTCGAAGCCGAAGGCCCGCGCACACGGGTCGTCGACATGATCGAACAGGATCTCGATCGCCCCACGCAACAGGCACTGATTGCCCGTCTGCGCGAACAGGCCGCCGCCGGGATGCGGCCGCTGTTCCTGCTGACGCGTTCGTCGGCGATCCTCGACCTGTCGGCGGTCGGCCCGCATGAAGCGATCATCCTGTGCCCGGCCAATCACAGTCCGCCTTCGCGTGTGGCGCCTTACCCGGGCTCACCCGGCTACGAAGCGGTTGCCACGTGTCTTGCGTCGCCCGAGATCCGGGCGCGGATCGCGCATCCCCCGGAAGCGGCGTAAGCGTTCGTCACGGCGCCATCCGCCCCATCCTGCGCGCCATCGCCGGGCTGACCGCATGCACCGGATCGAACCCGAAGAATTCGAGCACGTGGCGCGCGACGTCGTCGCGATCGTTGTCCGCGCAGATCATGTGGTAGCTGTTCTCCAGCACGATCCCGCGCGCGTCGGGCATTTTCGCGAGCAGGAAATCGGCCGAGCGCAGGCTCGTCAGCTCGTCCTCGCGCGCATGCAGCACGAGCGTCGCGCACGGCGTGCCGGCTGCCGCCTCGAGCGCCCAGTCGCGCATCCGGTCGACCTGGCGCACGCACGCGAGCGGCACCCACGCATAGTGGAAACTGTCCTCGCGCTCGAACTTCTTCTTCACGATCGCGCGGATCGTCGCGTTCTTGATGCCGAACGGATCGCCTTCCTCGACGCGCATCCGCTCCGCGACACCCGGCACGCGATACAGCACATGCCGCAACGCCCGGTACCACGGCGTCGACCAGCCGTCGATGAACATCGGCGTGGCCAGCAGCGCGAGCCGGCCGCGCGCATGCTGCACGCGATGGCACAGCAGCAGCGCGACCAGCGCGCCCATGCACATGCCCGCGACATGCACGGTGTCGTACTCGTTCTCCAGCGCGCGATACTGCTCGGTCACCGCGTCGAGCCATGCCTCCGCGCGCACGCCGACCAGATCCTCGGGGCGCGTGCCGTGCCCCGGCAGCGTGATCATGTGCGTATCGCCGCCCGCGCGCCGCACCGCCTTGTGCAGCGAACCGAGATCGTATTGCGTGCCGCCGAGCCCGTGGATCAGCAGGACGCCCGTGCGCCCCGTCATGACGCGTCCCCGCTCATTCGTCCGCCGGCCACACGCGCTCGAGCTGCCAGACGCCGGCCACCACCGTCACGTCGACATTCGAGTCGAGCAACGGTGCGCCGTGATCGGTGATCGTCTGCGTGCCGCCGTCGCGCTGCACGATACGCAGCGACAGCGACGCACGATCCTCGCCGGCGATCTCCGCGTTCCAGTAGTCGCTCAACGCATCGCGGTCGCCCGGCTGCACACGTTCGAGCACGAGCGACACGCTCGCGATCTGCGCCGCGTCGACGCCGACACCGAACACGCGCTCGACGTCGCCGCTCCACTCGATCCGCCCCGATTCCGGATCGAGCACATACGCGATCTGGCCGGCGCTCGCGAGCGCGAGCTCCATGTTGTTCTGCAGGACCGCCGCATGCTCGTGCACGCGCTCGCGCGTCGTCTTCAGCGTGCTCACCGTCAGCACCAGCAGCGACGCGACCGCCAGGTAAAGCTGCGCCTCGAGCAGCGAACTGCCGTAGTGCTCATGGAACGACGCGAACGGGCCGTCGCCCTGCGCGGTCTGCTCGATCACGATCAGCGCGAGCACCAGCACCGACGACGAGCCCGCGCGGCCGCCGAGCAGCAGCGTCACGGCGACGGTCAGGAACAGCGGGATATACGTCAGCGCAAAGCCGGCGCCCGTGCCGAATTTCTTCGACGTGTCGCCGTCGAAGATCACGAGTGCGCCGATCACGAGCAGCGCGAACGCGACGATGCCGAGTACCAGGTCGAAGCGCTCGTGGTCGCCCGAGCGGTGCGCGCGAAAGCGCGACCACGACGCGAGCACCGGCGTGACCAGCAGCACGCCGACGAAATCGGACGCGGCCCACACCGACCACACGTCGAGGAACGGCGCGCCCTTGACCGCCGTGTACCACGCCGCGCCGCCGATCGCGCCGATCACGCCCGCGATCAGGCCGGCGAGGATCACCGAGCGCAGGAAATACAGCCCTTCGAGCGAGAACCGCACGCGCTGGACGAGCCACACCGCGAGCGCGGCGGCGCCGACCTCGTCGACCGTGAACAGCACCGCGTTGACCAGAATGCCGTGTTCGATGCCGGTCAGCACGAGCTGCCCGGCCAGGAACGCGCCGGCCAGCGTCAGCCATTCGCGCATCGGCCGCAGCATGAACGCGCCGACCGTCACGCCGGCCGGCAGCCAGATGTAGCCCGTCAACCGGACGGGGCCGTTGAACTCGTGCGAGATATAGCCGGTCGAGAGATACAGCGCCGCCCAGAGCAGCGCGGCGACGAGGCCCGGCCGCGATCGTTTGGTGTCCATCGAGAATCCCTGTGTGCTGCGCCGTGCAGGCAGACGCACCGCCGCGTCGGAAGCGGCGGCGCCTGCGGCCGGCAGGTGCGCGATGTGCGCATGATATGCGGACAGGGCTGACGGAGGAATACCGGTGGGGGAGGCACGGGAAGCCGCGGCCTCTGATCCGGCTCGCCGGGCCGGTGGCTGCGGCTTGCGCGGGCCAACGGAAACGGCGTGTGGCGCCGGCTAACCGGCGCGTGACGGAACGGCCGCGATCACGGCCTCACGGCCGCATGCGTCACGGATCGAACGGCCTCCCGGTTCAATCCTTTCGCCGCCACACCGAGATCGGAATGTCGCCGTTGGCACGCGGCGGAACGCGGTAGCTCAGCTCGCCGTCCTTCAATTGATAGGTTCGCGTCTGCGTTTGCCCGGCCCAGTTCGGGTACGACGCATTGCTGATGTGAAACGCCAGCGTGTGGTTCGCGGGATCGACGCTCAGCGTGCCGTAGTGGGTACTCGAGCCGAGCACGGCGTCACGGAATTCCTCCGGCGTGCCGGTCGCCTTGTCGTTCGACGCGAAGCGCGGGCGTTCCGACTTGAAGATCTGCAGCGAGTAGTTCCCGTGCGCGTCGATCAGCAGCAGGCCCGTCGGATCGGCACCGTAGTCGCGGCCGATCGTGCCGTCCGGATGTTGTACGTCCGCCGCGACCAGCGTCCACGTCCCCGCGAGCGACGGCGCGGCCGATGCGTCACCGGGAATCATCGACGCGGCCAGCAGCATGCCGGGAAAGCCTTGGCGGAATATCGAGCCGATTTTCATTCAATGTCCTTGTCGGAAAGAAGGGAAGCAACCTCACGGACATCCGCAGCCGCGTATCGCGCGCATCCCCGTGAACCGAAACGACCGGTTCACTCGATGGTAGCGACGGGAATATGCAATAAATACGATAATTCGAAATCGACTTATAAGAAAAACCGAATCATGACGCTTCCGAATCTCGACATGGATGCGCTGCGCACGCTGATTGCCGCGGATCGGCTCGGCAGCCTCAACCGCGCCGCCGACCGGATCGGCCGCTCGCAGTCGGCGGTCAGCCAGCAGATGCGCAAGCTCGAAACGCAGATCGGCCAGCCGCTGTTTCGCCGCCAGGGGCGCGGCCTCGTGCCGACCGAAGCCGGCGAGCTGATGCTGTCCTATGCGCGCCGCATCCTCGAACTGAACGACGAGGCGGTCGGCGCGATCCGCGGCGCGGCGATCGACGGGGCCGTGCGATTCGGGCTGCCCGGCGATTTCGCCGAAGCGTGGCTGCCCGTCGCGCTCGGCCGGTTCAAGCGCACGCATCCGGGCGTGCGCGTCGACATCGTCGTCGACGGCAACGGCGCGTTGCTCGACCGGCTCGATGGCGGCGAACTCGACATCGTGCTCGCGATGGGGCGCGGGCATCGCGCCGACGCCGAACACCTGGTCACGCTGCCGATGGCGTGGATCGGGCCGCAAGGCATCGACGTGCGTCCGCGTGCCGGCGCGCCGCTCGATCTTGCGCTGTACAAGCCGCCGTGCCTGTTCCGCAAGGCGGGTACCGACGCCCTCGACAAGGCCGGCATCCCGTGGCGGCTCGCCTACACGACCGGCAGCCTGCAAAGCCTGTGGGCCGGCGTCGCCGGCGGCCTGGGCATTACATCGAGAACGATGGCGGGTGTGCCGCCGGCGCTACGGCAGCTCGGCGAGCGCGACGGCCTGCCGCCGCTGCCGTCCGTCGACGTGTGCCTTCATGCGGGCGGAGGCGATGCGCCTTCGGCGCTCGTGAGTCTGAAGCGCGTCGTGATCGACACGCTGATCGCCAATCTCGCCGATGTGCACCCGCACTCGGGCCGGCGCGCAGGATGATCGGCCACGCATGCGCGCCGGGCTCGGCGTTGCGCCCTTTGACCGGCTTCCCGCCATCGCGGATGATGCGCTGCGGGGTTCGACCTTTCCGTCGGCGCTCCCGTCCCGAACGAACGTACGAGTCCGCACGATGACACACGCAATCCGCCTGCGCCCGGCATGCGCCGCCGACCTGCCGTTCCTGCTGACCCTGCGTCGGCTCACGATGACCGTGCACCTGCAGCGCGTCGGCGCGCCAACCGACGACGAAGCGCACGACCGGCGCATTCGCGCGAACTTCGACGATGCGATGATCGTCTGCGACGCCGACGACGCAATCGGCTTGCTGAAGGTGACACGCGCCGCCGACGAGTGGCACGTTCACCAGATCCAGATCCTCCCCGATCACCAGGGCCGGGGCATCGGCGAAGCCGTGCTGAACGCATTGCTGGCCGACGCGGCGCGCGCGCACGTGCCGGTATCGCTCAGCGTGCTGCACGGCAACCCGGCGCGGCGGCTCTACGAACGGCTCGGCTTTCGCGTCGCGTCGGAAACCGACACGAGCGCGAGCATGATCTGGCGCGCGTGACGCCCGGCGTTTCGACGTCGCCGCGTTACTGCGTGATCTTCGCGTCCTTCAGCAGGTTGCCGATCATCTGCGCGCTCGCCTTCTCCACGGCGGCCGCCTGCAGTTGCTGCTGCAGCGCCGGCTTCGCGGTCGCGAAACCCGGCACCTGCGTCGGCCGCTTCGCATCCAGCTTCACGATCGCCCGCACGCCGTCGACCGGGATCGAATCCTTCGTCGCGGCGCCGACCGTCAGTTTCTCGAGCGCCTGCGCGACCGGCAGCGGCAAGCCGGACGTCTTGCCTTCCGCCGCCGGCGTGTGGAAGCTCACCCACGGCAACTCGCCGCCGCTGTCGCGGCTCGGCGCGATGCTGTACTGGCGCGCCAGCCCGTCGAACGACTTGCCCGCCTTCAGCTCGCTCAGCACCGTCGCGGCCGTCACCGGATCCTGGACGACGATCAGGCGCGGCTTGTACTCGTTCTTGCCGAGCGACGCCACGAGCTCGTCGTAGCGCGCCTTGACCTGCTCGTCGGTCACCGGCTCGGGCTTCACGTTGTCGCGCAGGTAAAGCTGCACTTCGGCATTCGCCTTCGCCTGCTGCACCGCCGCCTTGACCTCGGGCTTGTCGGCGTAGTTCGCCTTCTCGGCGGCCTGCTGGACCAGCACGCGCGTAATCAGCTGATTCTTGATCGCCTGGCGGACCTGCGGCGAGTCGGGTTGCCCGGACGCGCGCAGCAACGTGTCGACGTCGGCCTGCGTGATCGGCGTACCGTTGACCGTCGCAACGGTCGCGGCGGCCGCCGGCGTCTCTGCGTGGACTGGGCCGCTCATCGCGCCGGCCAGTGCGGCGATCAGAAACAGGCGGTTCGGTGTCGTTTTCATCTTCATTGTTTCGTCACTTCGGCATAAAAAACGCGGCATGGGGCATGCCGCGCGAGTTCACCGGCGCTGCAATGCGCCGGCGCAACCCGTCAGTCGATCCGGTTCATCGTCGTGGGCACGCGCAGTGCCTGCCGGTGCCGCTGTCATTGTGCCCGGAACCGCTTTTCCGCGTCGTGAGGTTTGGAACGGCCGCCCGGCGGGCGGTGAGGCGCGCGTTGCGCACGCCGCTCATTACGAACGCGTGATGTGGAAATTGCGTGGATACGCGGTGGAAATCCGGCGAAATCGCGACGAATACGATGAGGCGTTCGCGAGCCCGGCCGCCGGTCGAGGCGGCCGCGCGTTCATCAAGGCGTCCACCGGTACACGGTGATGCTGTTGCCTTTCACGTTGTTCTTCATCACCACGTACTCGCCGTTCGAGCGGCGGTATGCGCGAATGCTGTACATCGCATCGATCGCGCTGCTGGTATCCACGGTCGCGGGGCTCGCGTTGACCAGCGTTGTGTCGAGATTGCCGGTCGTCAGGTTGAACGCGTCGACGTTCGGCCACAGCGGCCCGCTGCTGCTGAACCAGTAGCCGACGAACAGATGGTTGCCCACCGCGTCGATCGATTTCGCGCCGCTGTGCGGCAGCGTGATCACCGGGTCCGGCTTCGTCGTATTGCCCGCGCTCCAGCCGTGATACACCTCGATGCGCGTGCCGATCGACGTCCAGTCGTTGGTCCCGATCGCGCCTTGCGCGAGCACCATCGTGTCGCTGTCCGCGAGATAGACGATGCGCGTGAGCGGCTGGATGCTGTCGGGCACGCGGGTCGCGACACCCGGCCCCCACGACGGCTTGCCGCTCGCGTCGAAGCCGGTCAGCGGGTAGTGGGTAATCGCGCCGGTCTTGTCGAGACCGGCCCACACGCCGCCCTTGCTGTCGACGCTGAAGCCGCCCGTCACGCGCCGCGTCGTGTTGAATGCGGGGCCCGGGATCGAGCCGTCCGGAATCGCGACATAGCCGTTCGCCGCGTTGAAGTGGAAGAAGTAGAAGACCGGCGGGTTCTGGCCGGCCGCGACGAGAATCCGGTTCGCGCCCACCGACGTGAGCAGACCGAAATGCTCGTCGCGCTGCGTGTCGTTCATGTCGATGCGCGGATCGGCCGGGTACGTGAACGGATCGACCGTGTTCGCGATGAACCTGCCGCCCGCGCTGCCGCCGTACACGTGCGTGCCGCCGTAGAACAGCGCACCGTCCGTGACCGGGTCCGGCGCGGCGATGCCTTCGAAGTTCAGCGACTGCAGCGTCCACCGCAGGCTGCCGGTGCTGCTGTAAGCATGAATGTCGGTCGCGCCGTTGCGGCCGAGATCCCAGCTGCCGCCCCATGGATTGTTGAGCACGTAGAGATTGCCGCCGGTGTCCTTGCCGATCCCGACGATGCGCGTGAAGCGCTGCGCACCGACCTGCCCCTTGATGCCCGTCGTCGTGTCGAGATAGCCGCCGCGCACGCCGAAGGTGCCGGCCAGTGTGGGCCGGCCCGACACCGTATAGCGCTTGATGTTCTGGTCCGGGCCTTCGTCGCCCACCAGCAGCTGCCCGGCCGCCGCATCGAAATACAGCGCCGACGGCTGCGACCCGGACGGCATCCGGATCGTGTTCAGCAGCGCACCGGCCGGGCTGAAGCCGACGATCGAGCCTGCGCGCTTCTGCGCCACCCACACGTTGCCCGCTGCGTCCAGCGCGAGCGCGCCCGGCTCCGATACGCCGATATCCCGCTGCCACACGCCGTCGGTGGTGAACACGCGCACGCGATTGCCGTAGAAGTCGCTCGCATAAAGCAGCGAGCCGGCCGTCGCGAGCCCGGTGACGACGTCGATGCGCGGCTGGTTGGTGGCCGCGCTAACCTGGATCACGCGGTCGCGATACTTCGTCGAACGGTTGTAGCGCCCCACCGCGCCGCTGCCGTACGTCTTGCCGGGCTGCAGCGCGACGAACAGCGAGGTCGCGTTGCCCGTGATCGCGCTGCCCTGGAACTCCGAGTGCGTGCCGATCGAGCCGACGCTCTTGCCGTTCTGGTAAATCGCGACACCGCCTTCGTCCTCGTCCCACATCGACGCCGTATAGATCACGCCTTCAGGCGCGACCCACATCGCACGCGCGACGTTGCCGACGTGGGCCGCAAGCGTGCCGTACGTGTTCGCCAGCCAGTCGGTGGTGTTGCGTGCGTGAACGGGCGGGGTAATCGCGGCGATCGCCGCGGCGAGCAGCGCGGCCTGAAACCGTTGTCTGGCGACCATGACGGATGCGCTCCTGAATGGTGCGAACACTCATATGAAGGGCCGGCCGGATGGCTTGAAAGCCGCAATACGTCAATTCTTCCGCTGAAGCATCCGGCGCAGTCGGTATTACGTACGGCATGCGTTCGATCATGCGCAGCGCGAGAATAGCGTTATATAAATCGAAAAAAATTGCGGATCGCGCGCGTCATTGCGCTTTTCGCGGGAACGGCTTCGACGGCATCGCCCGTGGCGCCCCTGCGCGCCGGCGGCACGCGTGACTGCGCGACAGTGAATGGTCACTTGCGCATCGAATCGGGGATCGGGAAATTCAGGCTCGTACCTGAGGGAATATCGCCGCCGGTTCAGCGACGATCGATTGAAACGGCGAGTGCCTGTTTCGGAGAATCGGGAAAAGCCACGGCATTCAATGCGGATTCATTGCACCCGACAAATCGCCGGCCTGAATCCATTGCGAATCCAGGCCGGCGATCATCCGTTACCGCGGGGCAGGCAACGCGCCACTAACGCCGCACTGCTGCACTGCCGCACTGCCATGCATCAAGCCGATGCCGAAGTCTCCGGCACCTTCACCTTCATGACGCGTCCGTTGTCCGGATCGTTGTCGTCGCGCGGGGCGTCGAGCTGCCCCTCCCACTTCGCGACCACGGCAGCCGCGATCGAGTTGCCGACGGCGTTGGTGGCCGAGCGCCCCATGTCGAGGAACATGTCGACGCCCATGATCAGCAGCAACCCGGCTTCGGGCATGTTGAACTGGTTGAGCGTCGCCGCGATCACGACCAGCGACGCGCGCGGCACGCCCGCCATCCCCTTCGACGTGACCATCAGCATCAGCAGCATCGTGATCTGCGTGCCCAGCGGCAGATGGATGCCGTACACCTGCGCGATGAACAGCACCGCGAACGTGCAGTACATCATCGAGCCGTCGAGGTTGAACGAATAGCCGATCGGCAGCACGAAGCTCGAGATCTTGCGGTTCACGCCGAAGCGGTCGAGCGCATCCAGCAGCTTCGGATAGGCGGCCTCGGAACTCGCCGTCGCGAACGACAGCAGGAACGGCTCGCGGATCAGCCGGATCAGCGTGAACGCGCGCTTGCCGAGGAACGTCACGCCGGCGAGCGTCAGCACGCCCCACAGCAGCGCCAGTGCCAGGTAGAAGCTCGCCATGAACTTCGCGAACGTGAGCAGGATGCCGAGCCCCTGGGTGGTGATCGTCGACGCCAGCGCCGCGAACACCGCGACCGGCGCGAACCACATCACGGCGCCCGTGACCTTCAGCATCACCTGCGCGAGATCGTCGATCACGCCGGTCAGGCGCTTGCCCGATTCGCCGAGCGCCGACAGCGCGGTGCCGAAGAAGATCGAGAAGATGACGATCTGCAGGATTTCGTTGTTCGCCATCGCTTCCGCGATCGACTTCGGCACCAGGTGGACCACGAAATCCTTCAGCGTGAAGGCGCCCGTCTTCAGGTTGAGGGCTGCATCGGATGCCGGCAGCGGCAGGCTCAGGTGGCTGCCCGGTTGCAGGATCGTTGCGGTCAGCAGGCCGAGCAGCAACGACGTAAACGAAGCGATGAAGAACCAGCCGAACGCCTTGACGCCGACGCGGCCTACCGCGCTGCCGTCGCCCATCTGCGCGATGCCGACGGTCAGCGTCGCAAATACCAGCGGCGCGATGATCATCTTGATCAGGCGCAGGAACACGTCGGACAGCAACGACACGTACCCGGCGACTTCCTTCGCCATGGCCGGGTCGGGAAATGCGCTATGGCAGGCGTAACCCACGGCGATACCAAGAATCATCGCGACAACGATGTACTTGGTGATGTTGTGCTTCTTCTTCATTAGTAATCCAAATCACAAAGCGTATGTTGCTAACGGCTGGCTAACTTTCGCGCCCGGCTACGAATCGAAACCCACGTCTCTCTGGGTGCGACGAGTCCGCCTTTGGCGGTCGCCATGGCGGACAGGGGGGGCATTCTAACGCAAATGGCCCCCTGGCTTTCAAATCTGAAAGTCTGCCGGCTTGATTTGCGTCCGGATGTCGTCGAAAAATCGGGTTTTGTCGCGATCCTGCCCGCTTCCTGATCGCTTCCTGCCTGCTTCTGGCCCGCTTCCTGCCCGCTTCGGGCCTGTTTTTACGGCCCGGTCGGCGAGGGTAACCGGGCCACACCACCGTTCGCGCCGGAATTCCCCCTCCCCCACCGCGGCATCGCACGATGTGACGACACTGCAATCGATCGCGACACATCCTCACAAAGATGCGCAGACCTCGACACTACGGCACGTAATGCGTCTGTAATATTTCGAAACGTTTCGCGGCGCCCGTCCGGGCATCGGTGTGCAATCACGCATCGGCAATGCGGAACCGGGTTCGAGTCATTGCTTTCAACACGTTGAGGCATTCATTTTCTCAGCAGTCCTGCCAAATGAATGATCGAGGAAAGGCAGCATCGTGATGAACATTCTGTATACCAACTTCCACGGCGACTACGGCGGCGGCCAGGACACCTACGTCCGCGACCTCGCCGCCGCGATGAGCCGGCACCATCGTGTGACCGTCGCGTCGCCGGAAGGCAGCCGCTTGTCGCGACTGCTGAAGGACAGTCCCGACGTGGCGATCTTCGACATGGAATTCAAGCCGCGCTGGAACCGGCTCTGCCAGGAAATCGTCCGGCTGCGCCAGCGGATCCGCGCCGAGCGCTTCGACATCATCCACGTCAACGGGTCCGCCGATCACCGGCAGGTGATGCTCGCGCTGCTCGGCTGCCGGTACCGGCCCGCGGTCGTGCTCACCAAGCACAACACCTATCGCGCCGACAGCTTCGGCAACGTGCTGCGCGCCCGGCTGGCAACCGACCACACCATCGCGGTCAGCGACTACGTGGCGAGCATGCTCGCGCTCCGGTCGCCGTACGGCAACGTCACGGTCGTCAAGCACGGCGTGCGCCGGCAGGCCGCGGAACAGCTGGCCGCCGACGAAATCCGCCGCCGCAAGATCGCGCTGTTCGGGCCGTCCGGCGCGGATGCGATCGTGCTGGGCAGCAGCGCCGGCACCGCGCCCGAGAAAGGCTGGATGGACCTGATCGCGGCGCTGGGCCGCCTGCCCGAACACGAGCGCGAGCGGTTTCGCGTGCTGCTGGTCGGCGCGGAACCGTCCGGCGAGCAACGCGAGCAGATCGAGCGGCACCACATGGCGTCGCGCACCGCTTTCACCGGGCGTCTCGACGATGTGCGCGCGCCGTTCTCGATCATCGACGTGTCGTTCGTGCTGTCGTACCACGAGAGCCTGTCGTATGCGTGCCGCGAGGCAATGTCGCTCGGCTGCCCCGCGATCGTGACGCGCGTGGGCGGGCTGCCCGAGAACGTCGAGCCGGGCGTGGACGGCTGGGTCGTCCCGCCGCGCGAGCCCGAGGCGATCGAGGCCATCCTGCGCGCGATCGTGCGCGAGCCCGCGTGCGTGCGGGCGATGGGACGCAGCGCGCGGCTGAAGGGCAAGCGCGAGTTCTCGTTCGACCGGTTTGTCGATGCGACGTTGTCCGTCTATCAGAAATCGATTCGACACAACCCCTATCGTTGGGTGACATCCATGAGGTCCGTTTAATGGCAATGAACATCTGGAAGAAGTACTGGGACCTGCGCACGCAGGAGTGCCCGTGCGACGTGCACTTCGTCGAATGGCTGGAATCCGCTCGTCTCAACGGCATCCGCATCTATCACTTCGGCACCGGCGGCCACCACCACGTCGGCGTGGAATGCGCACGGCCGCACCTGAACAACACCGTCTTCGGCGTGACGGCGTCGCCGAAGGAATACAAGTCGTACGTCGATCTCGTCACGCGGCAACCGGAGGTGAGCAAGACCTACCTGGCCTATTTCGGCGACATCTACACGAGCAATACGGACCTGCTGCCGGCGTTCGACGTCGTCACGCTGTTCCATCTGTGCGAATTCCGCGACGAAACGAACAGCCGCTACGGCGCGAAGACCGACGCCGAAGTGCTCGACCTGTTCGCACGCCATACCGCGCGCGACGGCCACCTGCTGTTCTACAAGGGCTCGTCGGCATACCGGAAGGCCGAGCCGATCATCGAGCAATGGGCGGCGAATGCCGATTTCACCGAAGTCGGCGACTTCAAGACCTTGCGGATTTTCCGCAAGGCCGCGTAATTCCCCGTTCCCGCGACCCGCTCATGCTGCTGTCCGCCACGCGCTACCCGATCCTGATGTATCACCAGATCCGCACGCTGCCGCCGCCGTCCGACCGGCTGCGCAGCCTGAGCGTCGCCCCCGACGCGTTCCGCCGCCAGATGACGCTGTTCAGGCGGCTCGGCTACCGCGGCCTGAGCGTGCGCGAACTGCAGCCGTACCTGCGCGGCGAGCGCAGCGGGAAGGTCTTCGGCATTTCGTTCGACGACGGCTTTCTCAACGTGCTCACGCATGCGATGCCCGTGCTGGACGAGCTCGGCTTCACCGCGACCTGCTACTTCGTCGCCGGCCGGTTCGGCGGCGAGAACGACTGGGATGCGGGGGCCGATACGGCGCGCTCGCCACTCATGACGTGCGCGGACATGCTCGCATGGCGCGATCGCGGCCACGAAATCGGCTCGCATACGCTCGATCACGTCGCGCTGTCGCACATGCCGGCCCACGTGTCGGAAGTCCAGATCATCGAATCGAAGCGGCGGCTCGAAGCGTTGAGCGGCCAGCCTGTCGAATCGTTCTGCTACCCGTACGGCGATCTCGACCCGCGCGTGCGCGACCAGGTCGCCGCCGCCGGCTACCGCAACGCGACGACGACCCGGCGCGGTTGCGCCGGGGCGTCCGACGATGCGTTCCTGTTGCCGCGAGTTCCGGTGGCGGGCGGGGTCGGTGCGATGCGGCTTTGGTTCAAGTGTGTGAAGGCGCGGGTTCGGAGGCGCAGGTAGCTCGCGCTGGTCGACTGCCGCCGAACCCTACAACCCTCCACGCAGTTCGCGCCGCCCCCTTCGGCCATACGCTCACCGCTGGAAAGCCCTGCGCATCTGCGCGCCGGCCACGTCGAACACCTGGCGGGCTGCCGACGTCACGCCGGCCATATGGATGCACGCATGGATCATCCCCGGCAGCACGGCGAAATCGGCCGCCACGCCGGCCTCCCGCAATCGCTCCGCGTACGCGTGCGCGTCGTCGCGCACCGGATCGTACTCGCAGGCCAGCAACGTGGCCGGTGGCAAGCCCTCGAGCGAAGCCGCCTGCAGCGGCGACACGCAGGGTGACCGGCCGTCGGCCGGATCGGTCAGGTACATGTCGAAGCAATACCGCATGACATCTTGCGTCAGGTAGTAGCCCTGCCCGCAAGTCCGATAGGACGTCGTGCTCATCGACGCATCCAGCGGCGGATACAGCAACAGCTGATGCGCGATCGACGGGCCGCCCCGCCCACGTGCGACCAGACAGGCAGCCGCCGCAAGGTTTCCTCCCGCACTGTCGCCGCCGACGGCGATGCGCGCCGGGTCCAGCCCCAGGCCGGCCGCCTCGCGCACCACCCAGTCCAGCGCATCGCAGAAATCCTCCAGCGGCACCGGAAACCGGTGCTCCGGCGCAAGCCGGTAATCGACAGACAGCACGACGCATTGCGTCGCGTTGGCCAGCGCGCGGCATGGATTGTCGTATAGATCGAGCGTGCCGAGGCACCACCCGCCGCCGTGCGCATAAACGAGCGCCGGCCGGCGTGCCGCGCTTTCCGAAGCGACCGATGGCCAATAAGCCCGCACGCGAATCTGCTGCCCGTCGCGCGTGGGCACCGCGAAGGTTTCCGTATGGTCGACCGCTTCCAGCGGTCCATGCCAGCCCCGCAGTGTCGTATCGGTCGCCCGTCGCAACGCGTCCAGCGAAGCAGGCGCCTCGGTCACGGCCAGTCGCTCCAGCAGTGATGCGATGTCGGTGTCGATCGGCATGATCAGCGGCTCCGCTCCAGGAAAGGCAACAGATGGCCGATGAATGCGTCGGGGGCCTCTTCCATGATGAAGTGGCCGCAAGCCGGGACCACCGTACCCTGCAGATCGGTCGCGTTGTCGCGCATCGTGACCAGCGGCGCATCGCCGGTGGCATGTTCGGCACCGATGGCGAGCACCGGCATCGTCAGCTTGCGCTGCGCCCGCGCCTGGTTCTGCCGGATCGTCTCCGGAATCGCACGGTAATAGGAGAAGCCGCCGCGCAAGCCGCCCGGTGCCGCATAGGCATCGATGTACACATCGACGGCCACACGATCGCGCCGGAACGACCAGCGGTTGAACATGAACTCCAGATACGCCCGCTCACGGCCCGCAATCAGCGTCTCGGGCAGGTCGGCCAGCTGGTTGAACATGAAATGCCACAGGAAGATGTTTTCTTCCGGCGGGGCGAAGATCGACGGCGCGGGCGCCAGCCCGGGGATCACCGCCTCCGTGAGCGCCAGCGACTTCACGGCGTCGGGCCGGTCGCTCGCCAGCGCATAGGCCACCCACATGCCGACGTCGTGGCCGGCCACCTGGTAAACATCGAAGCCGAGCTGCGCCATCACGCGATGCAACGTCGCCGCCGTGTGCCCCGTGTCGTAACCCGCATGCGGCCGATCGGAATAGCCGGTACCTGGCGGATCGACCGCGACGGCCATGAAGCCGCGCGCGGCGAGCGCCTGCATCACGTGACGCCACGCGTACCAGGTTTGCGGCCATCCCGGAATCAGCAGGACCGGGGTACCGGCGCCGGCCGTGACGCAATGGATGCGCTGGCCGTCGATGCGTACGTATTGATGAGCAAAGCCTTGAGCGTCGGCAGACGACGACTGAAGTTGAGCGGACATATCGATGATTCCTGGCAGTGGGGGGAAACGGCTCAAGCGATGCCGAGCATGTCGTGGATTTGCCGTTGATCGACCGCGGCACCGGCGAAGTCGTCGAAGATGCGCTCCGTCACCCGGATGATGTGGTCATTGATGAACGCGACGCCTTCGCGCGCGCCGTCCTCCTGATTCTTCAGGCAGCACTCCCATTCGAGGGTGGCCCATCCTGTGTAGTCGTACTGAGCAAATTTCGAAAAAATCGCCTTGAAGTCGACCTGACCGTCGCCAAGCGAACGGAAACGGCCGGCGCGCTCCAGCCACGAACTGTAGCCGCCGTAGATGCCCTGGCGTCCCGAAGGCAGGAACTCCGCGTCCTTCACATGGAACATGCGGATGTGGTCGCGGTAGATATCGATGTACGCCAGATAGTCCAGTTGCTGCAGCACGAAATGGCTGGGATCGAACAGCATCTTGCAGCGCGCGTGCTGGCCGACCAGCGCATGGAAGCGCTCGAAACTGACGCCGTCGTGCAGGTCTTCGCTGGGGTGAATCTCATAGCAGAGGTTGACGCCGTTTTCGTCGCAGGCGTCGAGAATCGGCCGCCAGCGACGCGCCAGTTCGTCGAAGGCCGTCTCGATCAGGCCGGCGGGCCGTTGCGGGAACGGAAACAGGTAAGGCCACGCGAACGAGCCCGAAAAGGTGCCCATGTCGGTCAGCCCCAGGCGGCGTGAAGCCCGTGCCGCCAGCTCGAGCCGATCCAGCGCCCATGCGGTGCGCGCGGCCGGGTTGCCGCGCACGGCCTCGGGCGCGAAGTTGTCGCACATGGCGTCGTACGCCGGATGCACGGCAACCAGCTGCCCGAAGATATGCGTGGTCAGTTCGCTGATCTCCAGCCCATGTTCGGCCAGCATGCCCTTCATGTCATCGCAATAGGCCTGACTGTCCGCGGCGGTCTCCACGTCGAACAGCCGACCGTCCCACGCGGGAATCTGCAGCGCCTTGAAGCCGACGCCGGCCGCCCATCGCGCGATATTCGGCAGGCTGTCGAACGGCGCCGCATCGTCGGCGAACTGCGCGAGATGAAGACTGGGGCCCTTGAGAGTACGCATGATCGATTCCAATTGTTTGTCGATTGACAAAGAATAGAGTGCTGGAACGGCACGTGTCAACACGGCGCGCGATAAAATCCGTGCACGATGTGACGACGGGCGAAAGGGATATGGCGGGACGACCGAGAGAATTTGATCGCGGCACGGCGCTGAAACGCGCGATGCTCGCGTTCTGGCGGCGCGGCTACGAAGGCACGTCGATGTCCGACCTGGTCGAAGCGATGGGCATCGCGTCAGCGCGCATCTATGCCGCGTTCGGCAGCAAGGAAGCCCTGTTCCACGAGGCCGTGGCACTCTACGAGCAAGGCGAAGGCGGCTTCGCCGATCGTGCGCTCGGCGAGGAAACCGATGTCCGCGCGGCCGTCGAACGGATGCTGCGCGATGCCGTCGCCGCTTATACCAGGCGCGGCCAGCCGCACGGCTGCATGGTGGTGTCCGCCGCGACCAACTACTCGGCCGAAAACGAAGGTGTCATGGAATGGCTGGCCGCCCACCGGCGCGCACGCACGCAATCGATCGCCGAACGCTTGCAGCTCGCGGCCGAGCAGGGGCAGCTCGCGCGAGGCACCGACATCAAGGCGCTGGCCGATTTCTATGCGACGCAGTTGCACGGCATTTCCGTTCAATCCCGCGACGGGGTATCGAAAGAGCGCCTGCTCGCGTCCATCGGGCCGGCGATGATGCCGCTCGTGACGGCTGTGCGTGACGGCGCGTAACCCGGCCCGGTCAACCGACAGGACGGCCGTTTCAAGCTCGGGCAGATCGACCGGAAAAGCAACTCGGCGGACGACGCGATGCCCGTCGACAATCCGGTGCATGACCGCAACGAACCACGAGTTCGTCGTCTTCAGGACAGATCTCCCCCGACGATGCGCTCCCTGTCGGCAAAGGACAGGGGATGGAGCACCCCCTGAAAACAATCGGGGAAGCGGAAGATATCGCGCCCGGCAAGCGCAAGCGCATGTCATTCAAGCTCACGCCGGGGTCACGACGCGCTGATCTGCAACAAGCCGGGCCGCTATGAAGCGGGGATGCATACGGCACTTGTCGTGACGCCGTAGATCGTTCCGCCGGACCGAAATCCGGCCCGAAGCACCCGGGCGTCGTCCACCTCGTTCCGCATTACGCGATCACCCATCCCACGCTCACCCGAGCGAGGCGCAGCGCTTTCTTGGCGCGCCTCGTGCGAGCGGATACCTGTCACACCCTGGCTACCTGCCGGGAGGGCGTGCGGGACTACACGCGATCACTCGAATAAATTTTGTAGAAAAAATAACCAAGACGTAGACTTCGCTACATGAAATCCATTTCTACATGGTCGCTGCTTGTTCTGACCCTTCCGACGGAAAACGCGACGGCCCGCATGCGGTTCTGGCGCGCGCTCAAGGCGAAAGGCTGTGCGGTGCTGCGCGACGGCGTTTACCTGCTGCCCCACACCGAAGCGCATGAAGAGACGCTGCGCGAACTCGCGGGCGCGATTGCCGAGAGCGGCGGCGCAGCTCACCTGTTGCGCGCACCGAGCCTCGACCGGTCCCAGGAACAGGAATTCCGGGCGCTGTTCGACCGGGCCGACGATTACGCGACCTTCACACGCGCGCTCGCCGACGTGCGCAAGACGCTTGACGGGCAATCAGCCGCCGAACTCACTCGCCTGTTGCGTCGCGCGCGCAAGGATCTCGACGCCATCCGGGCGATCGACTATTTCCCGGGTGATTCGGCCACCCGCGCCGAAGTCGCCCTGCAGGATTTCGGTGCGCTGGTCGACACGGTGCTGTCGCCGGGCGAGCCGCATGCCGCGGACCGCGTCATTCGTCCGCTCGCGATCGGCGAGTACCAGGGCCGCGCCTGGGCGACGCGGCAGCGGATGTGGGTCGATCGCGTCGCCAGTGCGTGGCTGATCCGCCGGTTCATCGACGCGCAAGCGCGCTTCATCTGGCTCGCGTCGCCGGCGGATTGCCCGGCTGACGCGCTGGGCTTCGATTTCGACGGCGCGACTTTTACGCACGTGGGCGAGCGAGTGACATTCGAAGTTCTGCTGGCCAGCTTCGGACTCGACAAGGACCCGGCCCTAATGCGTCTCGGCGAGATCGTGCATGCACTCGACGTGGGCGGTCCCGCCGCGCCTGAAGCAGTGGGCTTCGAGGCCGTGATGGCCGGCACGCGCCAACGGACGGAGAACGACGATCAGTTGCTCGAGCAGATGGGCGCCGTACTCGACTCCCTGTATGCGCACTTCACATCGGACGGCAAGAGCGAAACCCCGGCCAAATCATGACGACGACCATCGCCACGACCGAACCGACCTACTCGCTTGGCGAGCTGGTCGCCTACATGCTGCGTCTCGGTACGTTCGGTTTCGGCGGACCGGTCGCGCTCGCTGGCTATATGCGTCGCGACCTGGTCGAGCGACGCGGCTGGATAACCGAGGCCGACTACAAGGAAGGGCTCACGCTGGCCCAGCTCGCACCGGGGCCGATGGCGGCCCAGCTCGCGATCTATCTCGGGTTCGTCCACTACCGCCTTCTAGGGGCGACACTCGTCGGGATCGCGTTCGTGCTGCCGTCGTTCCTGATGGTGCTCGCGCTCGGGTTCGCGTACGCGCATTTTGGCGGGCTGTCGTGGATGCAGGCCGTCTTCTACGGCGTCGGTGCCGCGGTGGTCGGCATCATCGCGATGAGCGCTTACAAGCTCACGACCAAGACCGTCGGCAACGACAAGCTCCTCTGGGCGATCTTCCTGACGCTGGCTGCCGTGACCTTCGTCACGGAATCGGAAATCGCATGGCTTTTCGTTGCCGCAGGCCTGATCGGCTGGCTGTGGCGCGCGCCGCCCAGGTGGCTGCAGCGGGGCGGGCTGAATGCGGTTGCCGCCGCCAACTTGCCGGCAGCCAGCGGGCTACTGAGTGGCATCGACCTGCCGCAGCTCGTCCAGATCGGTGCCTTCTTCATGAAGGCCGGCGCGTTCGTGTTCGGCTCCGGACTCGCGATCGTGCCGTTCCTCTATGGCGGCGTCGTTACCGAACATCACTGGCTGAACGACAAGCAGTTCGTGGATGCCGTCGCGGTCGCGATGATCACGCCCGGCCCGGTCGTGATCACCGTCGGCTTCATCGGGTACCTCGTGGCGGGCCTGCCTGGCGCATGCGTCGCCGCGCTCGGGACATTCCTGCCGTGTTACCTGTTCACGGTCATTCCCGCGCCCTACGTGAAGAAGTATGGGCACCGTCCAGGCGTCAAGGCATTCGTCGATGGCATTACGGCTGCGGCAGTCGGCGCGATCACGGGCTCCGTCCTCGTCATCGCGAAGCGATCGATCGTCGACGTCCCGACCGCCCTGCTCGCCGTCACGACCGTGCTGCTGCTGTGGCGCTTCAAGAAGCTCCAGGAACCGGTGATCGTGACGGCGGCCGCCGTCATCGGACTCGTGGTTTTCCCGCTTCTCCGCCACTGACTTGGGTCACCGGGAAACGAACATGACGTACCAGGCCAGGACGTTGCCGTGCGATCGTCGTTCTCATGTTCGAGAAGACGACGCGAGCGACCGGGCAAGGAGCAAGCGATGCGAACGTGTTGCGTGATTGCGCTGGCGATCGCGCTGTCCGTCGCGCTGCCCGGTTGCGACAAGACTGCGCCCGATCAGGGGGCCGGCGAGATCGTGACGCTCGAGCACGCGCCGGAAGCGGTGAGAGCAATGATCGAGCGTCAACGGCAAGGCGGCAATGTCGGCGTGATTCAACGGCGTGTGAAGAACGGCAAGGCACGCTATGTCGTCACCATCGTGCAGGGTGGCCAGGAGCAACGCCTGAGCCTGACCGAGGACGGCCGGCTCATCAGCAGCCGCCCCGCTGGCGACGACGAAGAGGACGACGACTGACCTCGACGCGGCCAAGCACCGTACCTTGTTCGCGCATCATGCCCACGATGCTGCGGCTGCCGGCCGGCTTCGGCCTTCAATGAACCACGCGTGCAAGCGACCGCGTAGTGCCATCCGCTCACGGTCGACATGCGTTGCATTTCATCGGCGACCTGCTCACCTTGCGTCGAAGTGAGCGTGCGGGTCAGCGGAAATGGCCTTGTCCGATTCCTCCAACGCCAGTTCGGCCGCAACGGCATTCGCCCCGGCCTTGATGAACACGTCGAGATCGGCCGTGGGCAGGAAGCGCTTCATGATCGCCTCCAGTTCGGCCTTTCCGGCATCGTCCAGGCTGCGATTGCCGTTGGCGAGACGGGCCACCGCCGCGCGATAGCACCCGATATAAGCACGCTGTGCGGCAATCATGTCGAGCGGCTTGCCCGCCTGACCGTGGCCCGTATAGAACAGTGCGATGTCGCCGGACCGACGTTCGAGCGCATCGAGGCTGCGCAGCCAGTCCGCCGTATGGCCGTCGTTCATGAAGGAATGGACGCCGTTGAATACCATGTCACCGACGAAGGCGACACGCTGGTGGTTTCCCACGGCCCAGACCAGATCCCAGTTCGATTCGCCAGGGCCGAACTCTCTTGCCTCGAACGGCACGCCATCGAAATGCAGCACGTCGCCGTCATGCACGAGGCGATTCGGGAAGGTGCGCCGTGCCGGCCAATCGTCGCCGAACACCGACTGCCACTGGACTGCCTTGGCATCGTCGACACGGCGCATCGCCTCGTCGACGCCCCGCGTAGTGATGACCGGCACATCATCAAGATCGCGGATCAGCTCGCCGATGCCGTTGTAGTGATCGGGATGCCCGTGCGTGATCAGCACCGCGAGCAAGGGTTTGCGCAGGGCATCCAGCCGGTGACGCACCTCGCGCGCATCCGATACGGTCATCATGGCGTCGATGGCCACGACACCGTTCGGCAATTCGACCAGAAAGGCGTTGGTGAGAAAGGTGCGTGCACCGGACGTGCACGTCACCACATTGATTTCAGGCCCGTTGAAATCGATCATTTGAAAGTGCTCTCGTCAAGAAGCTGTTGCTTTATATTGGTCGGACGCTCCGGCCCATACCGCGTATGCGGTTCTCAAAGGCAGGATCTTCAATGTGACGCTCATTCGCCTCACGCTCGGCACGGCCGCCGCGATGGATATCGCGCCAGAGAGTATCTTTGTGTCGCGCCCGGAACACAACTCCCGGTAATCCGGAAGCAAGAGCGATCGACTACGCCGCAAGCGGACTGGAGATGGCAAGCATGCGCGTTGCCTTCATTGGAAGCAGGCTGCAACACTTACGCTTCGGTCGATTCGTGAGGATTGGAGCGCATATTCCAGGGTAGTAGCCTGGCGTAACCGTCGACCGTCTGCGCGAGCGGGAGACATTGAAGCAACCGGATCAGATGGTTGCACGGGCCGATCCCGTTCGCCTTGCAGGTCTCGACGAGCAAGTAGAGGTTGGCGCTGGTGTGCGCGCCGGCGATTTTGACGGTCAGGCCTCACCGCGGCTCGTACGTCAACAGGATTTCCGCCTCGACACCTGACGCATGGCGACAGATATCTCGGATTCGACCGAGCATGTGCCCCTATCACCCGGGCGACCTGAGAGCAGCGATCCGTTCTGGATGTCGGCCGCGTCGAAGCGATCGGATGGCGCCTGTTGGCCCGGCGGCTGATCAAACGTAGCCTGTCGCAAGACGCCTGAGCGCGCGTTTGCCGAAATCCTGGTGCCGAGATAGCAGAGGTTCGCTTTCCGGCGCGACCATTTTCCAGTGTACGACCTGCTAAATCGCTTGCGCCCCAGATCCTTGGATATGGGGCAAGACCGATCAGGTGAAGGCCGAGCGTACCTCCCCCAGGGATCGTGCATGTGGAGCCGATTCGTCCGCGCAGCGTGGCGCAAAACTTGTGAATCCTTCCCCCAAGACGCCTAGAATTCAATCATGGCTGCATTCCACATCCACAAGGAGGCTGTCATGACTCAGTCGATGATTGGTTGGGTGGTTGGTCTTGCGGTGGTCGCGGTGGTTGCAGTCGCGTTGGCGCGCCGTTACCAGAGCGAACATTCAAGTAAGGAAGTCGTTCAGTGGCTGGACTCCCATCACTTGGGGTGGATGCACCGCAAACATTGACCTCTCGGCGCTGGCGGCGATAAGCCCCGCCTTGCCGAAGTTTACCGGGAGCCGAACACACGGATGCAGGCAGGCGGGTGAAGTCTGCCATGTCGTTGTCTCGCCAGGGGTCCTGGCAAGGAAGGCATCATGGATGATGAAGTGTGTACGACCCACACGCACGTGGCACGCCTTCGCGTAATGCAGACCACGTCTGGGCGCTACCGCGGAATCGTCCACTTGCACCGCATCGGAGAGGATCCCGGCACCTCTGAGCAACACGATACCGAAGGGGATTTTGCATCGGATGTGGAGGCGCGTGACGCCGCACGAACGCTCGCACGCAGATTGCTCGAAGAGCGAATCCAGGGGTACGAAAAGGCGCGAGGCATCGATCGAATCTGCGTCGGGGGCCTGGTCGTTACGCAACGTTAATCGGCAACGCCACGTCCATTAGCGCGTAGCGCGCCAGCCGCACGATGCGGCCGCTCGCCCGGTGATCTGCCTTGAGAACACGGGACAGCAAGGAATGTCGGTGTTACGACGCGAGTTTCCCTTTGACCGGCAGCATGGCGTCGGCTCGCGCAATTTCAGATCGGGACGCGTGTCTCCGATTGATGCGCGCTCCGATGCATTGCTGTTCAACAGCGAGCCGTGTCAAAGAACTGCGCCGAACATCCCATGTTCGCCTCGGTTCTGATCGATGATGTCTTCTGCGTAACGTTGCGAAGCCCGGCGTGCGTCACCGGCACTGGCAAACGGCGAACCGTCGACAAGCTTGAAGGTCTGGCTCCGGGTCAGCGTGGCGTCAGTGCCGCGCAGGCAGACCTTGACCGCCGCGTCGAAACCGGCTTCGTAGTTGTGAGCACGGCCAGAGCCTGTGTGAAAGTGAGGATAAATCAGCGGATATATTTCGAATCCGCGATAGGTACGCATACTCATGATGAACTCCTGGTGATTGATGGCGACGAATTGCGTAGACGAGCGCAATCAATCCTGTATCGGCGCTACATGGTTAACGTCGAACAAATCGGTTCCGAGGCACACCGGGCGAAGCCCGTTCGTCTTTGTGCCGAAAATTGATACGTCCTTTGGTGAGGTCATAGACCGACAATTCCAGCTTGACCCGGTCGCCAGCGAGAATACGGATGCGGTGTTTGCGCATGCGGCCCGATGCGTACGCCGCAACGACCGCGCCGTTTTCCAGGGTGACGCGAAACCTGCTGTCCGGAAGCACCTCATCCACGACGCCGTCCAATTCCAGCAATTCTTCCTTTGCCAAATCAATTTCTCCAATCAATGTGACGCGCCGCAATCGCAGCGGCGTGCGGATATCCGGTTCCCGACAGGGAGCGGTTTCCGTGCAAATATCGAAAACGCTCATGCGTGGGGCGCGTACCAACGCGACATGCGGGCCGCACCTCGTCCGGGCGTTAACGTGTCTCGTTATCGCGTCTCGGTGGAGCGCTTCTTGCCGCTCGATTTGATGGGCGCAGAGGGTGCATTCGGTGGCACCCAGTTCAGCGCCGTGCCGAGCACCGGCAAATCCCTGGCGCGCCGTGGTCTCGCGAGTGATCTTTTGTTGCGCGATTGACTCTTGGTCAAAGTTGCCTCTGTATGCGTCGATCGCGATCTCACGATGAATGAGCCGTCCGATCGTTCGCCACCGGATGCGCGGCATCCCCCACTTTCTTCCTTGGGGTGTACGTCTCGAGGCGAAACGGTAGCCTCAGCAGGACTGTGGGCGCCTGCGCGCGGATGCGAAAGATCCCCGACGTTGACTGCGCGGCCGATCCTGCACGCGGGACCGACGAATGATGTGGATTACTGAGGAACGATGTTCGAAGCCTGCAGCCCCTTGGGCCCGTTCTTCGTCTCGTAGCTGACCTTTTGACCTTCGGCCAGCGTCTTGAAGCCATCGCCGCGAATCTCCGAGAAGTGCGCGAACAGATCATCGCCGCCGCTGTCAGGCGTGATGAAGCCAAAACCCTTGTTGTCGTTGAACCACTTGACGGTACCGGTATCCATGGAAATTCTCCTGATATTGGACAAATGTATGCGCCCCGATAGCGGGGGCACGAAAAAGGATCAAGGAGGGAGAGGACAACGAATACCGCGTTCCGCGGTCAGTGATGAGCAGCAATCGCGCTTCTTGAAGGCTTCGGACACCCACCCTACGCGGGGCCCAACACCGTGTCAAGCTGTTTCGGTCGGCGCATTTCGGGTGGCAGCGCAGGACACGCCGCGGCCGGCGAGGCTCGCCCCGGTTGTATACCCTTGGCGCCGTGGCTTCGATTTGCTTCGAATGTCTAATTGAAATTTCGATGATACCGTCGTGGCCCCATCTCCCCGCGTATCGGCGATTGTTCACACGCAGCTGAGCCGGTCCGTCCCGCGCCCGATCGGGGCGGCATGCCATGCGGCGGTTCGCGCAGAACTTTCGCTGTACAAGTTCGCCAATGGGCGTAGGATGGGGTCGTTGACTGACTCACTACCGATTCCCGCGCCACTCAAGGCGCCCTCCCTCCGAACGTGATTGGGCCTCTCATCTAAACCGCGCAATGCGGACGAGCGCGCCGCGTATCGGCTGCGTATGCGAAGCGCCTGATCGATGCCTGTCTGCAGGACACGAGCGTGTTGGATAACGCGTCCTGATCCCTTCCTCGGTCCATCCTGTTTCTGCGTCCGCGGCGGCGCCACAGACTCAAACACGCCTGGCGCATGGCGCGCCGGCAACGTCGGGAGGCTGGATATGAACAGGAATGACCTGTTGAAGTGGATTCGGCGCGATGGTTCCGGTGTCATCGAACAGTTCCTGCCGTATGACGCTCGCGCCGAGATGGATGGCGATCATTCTCGATCGTCGTCATGAAATCGATGAGGATGCCTTTCCGATGTTTTTCTCGATCCGCGCGCTGTTGCGCAAAGGCGAAACGGTGAGCCGCGAACCGGACCAGGAAGCAGGCCGGATCATGGCACGCCTCAAGCTTTGACTGTTCTGGTCGCGACGATACGCTTCGCGGTGGCCACGGGCCCCGCGGCAACTGAAGGAGGAAGGAAAATGCAACTCGACTCAACCCGATTCCATATCGACCCGACACCGCGCAGGGCCGACGGGGAATACATGGCACACGCGCGGATCAGCATCGATCGTGCAGACGGCAGTAAGTGCGACGTTCAACTGAGCGGAGATCTGGCTGGCTTCGACGTGCGCGAGGATGCGATTGCCTTTGCGAAAAACTGGGCGCACGAATGGCTCGATGCGCATTTGGCCAACGATCTCCCCGTGTTGACAAATTGAAATTCGGGTGGCACGCCAGCCGCCCGAGCAATCAGGGCGTCGCCGGGATCGAGGCCGACGGCAATACATGCTGCTGCCAAGGCAGGTTGACGCGGTGTCGAAGGTCGGTCGAGAGGATGGCCATCCCTGGAGGGCCGCAGACCAAGGCAGCAAGCACGCCCTCCAACGGATTCATCACCGCCAGATCGGGCCGCATGCGTTCCGCATCCTCGAAGTCCGCGACTCTCGTGAGCCGAACTTCCTCCCAAGTGCGGCCCGTCGCGTCGGGATATCATTCCAGCCCGTCGAAGGCACCCGCTTCGAGATCTTTCCTGAAATGCTGTAGCCAGTCGCTTTCGTCGCCGATCACGTATTCCTTCGTAATCTGCGTCGAGAGCCTGGTGATGGTGACATAGCCCTGCAGACCGAGGTTCTCATCACCCTTCGGGTCGGTCGTATCCGTTTCCTGAAGATCGAAATCGCCCTCTGCCAAGCCACGGCTCTCCAAGGTCGCCAGAAAGTCTCTGTGTTCATCCGGTTCGATCAGCCGCATATCCGGCCCCCTCGTGTTCAGCGGAGATGTCGCGAGGCCGACGGCACGCGTTCGAGCGTTGAAATCATGCATACCGAACTCATGTGGAATACCTCACGATCCCCCACATACGGCGCTACCGGGAAACAGGCGTCATCGCCTGCAGTTTTATCGTCTGGGTCCTTTCATGCTTTCCGACTCCATGGCCGCATTCCACTCCTCGCTCGCCTCGATAGGGTCCATCGCTTCGTCGACCGAAGCCGTTGCGCGCTCGGCGGCCGCTTTGGTTTCGTCCTCCGCGGAGTCGACATCGCTGTTGCCGTCACCCGGGGGTAGCAGCATGTCCTTGAGCATCGCGCTTAGCTCCGGCGTGTCCCATGGCAGGCCACGCCGGGTTCGGACCTTTATGTAGTGTTTCACTTCCGCGTCCTGCTCCGCGGTTAGCGGCAGGCCCCGGAAGGTGCTTTGGGGGTCGGAGTCCGTCATCGCTGTCTCCTACTGCTATAGCGTCTTCAGTGTAGTCCCATTGCGACCATGAGAGTCGTGGCCGAAGCGCTCATTCGTCGAATCAAATGCCGTGCGTCGCCGCGGCAGGCAACAGCCGGCCATCGGCTGTCGTTGGCTGCCTACGTCGCCATGACATTTGATCGATTGAATCCACCTCAGTCAAATGACATTCCGTCCGTCCATGACCGACCGATCATGAAGGAATACGAATTGATATGAACACGCATTCAGACGATATTGAAGCGAAGCTGACCAGCGACGGCCCATGGCTGCAACTGACCGACGCGGTTCACGGGATGCATCGGCGATGCGGGCGATGACATGGCGCACGCAGGCCTTAACCGATCCATACGTGCGTAGCATGTTGACGTCAACGGAACAGGACACCAGGTCGAACCGCTACCGGCTGGCTTCGGCTCGTTGCTGCGGGCACGCCGGAGAGCGAACATCGAGCGTGCGAAGGAGTAGGGGCAGACGCCACCGATCACCTATGCTGGAAGCTCACGAGGAGCCGACTATGACGCCACATGATGTGATGATGATTTTCGAGCGTAGGAACGCAGAGGGAAAGGCGGCCGCCGATCTGGATCATGCTTGTGCCGGACTCGCCGGCTGGTTGGCGGAGGCATGGAGTCGATTAAGTGAGGATGAGATCGCAGTTCTGACGTCGATCGGCGCCTCGCTGTATCGCGAGGGGTATGCGAGGCGGTACTAGGCAGGCTCGGGGCCAGCGCGAATATATGGGCGGAGCGGACCGAAAGGGCGTATAAAGTTCGAATGACTATCCCCTCCGTTACCGCCGAGTCGGTCCTGGGCCTGTTCCGGCTCATTGCCGGGAGGGAGGAGCGCCGGACTTCCGGCGAATCGGCAAGGATGGCGGCGCTCCAGGCTCTTGCGGAGCAGCTTGCACGCAACCATCAGGCAATGACGGAAGACAGTTGGGATGCAGCCGTCCGTGTTGGCGGTCTGCTGTTGCGAGCGGAAATGATCAACAACGACGCTGACACAGTGGCGCTTGACCTGCTAAGCCGGCTGCGGCGGCGGAAATGAAAAGCTCGTTCGAGCGTATAGCAAGTCGCCCCCTGCGGAGTGGCCATCATGTCGACACACCTGCTTCTTCTCTACAAGGGGTACGAACTTCATCCCCTCGTCTTCGCCCGTACATTCAGTCGCTTTGACGGGCATTCCCGTTACGCCGAAGGGTATGACATCGCGGTACGGATATGCCGCCCGGGCGCGATAGCAACCTCCGCAGCGAGCCGTATTTTCAGGCTGGGCCAACCGCATACATACTCCGACTTTGGTATGGCAAGGCGTGCCGCCCGGCAGCAGGGAAAGGACATCATCGATGGAAAGGTGAGTGGAGCTTCGGTCATCGACATGTAGTTCGGTCAAACGCAGCGGTCGGCCACGACGACACGAGAAGCTGAACGCACGCATTCTTCCTCACCGGTATCGCCACCATGCAAAGTGATCGCAATGCGATTCCGTACTACCTCGTCTTACGGACTGACTGCCCACCGTATGTTCTGAACGCTGACCGCCTCGTGCTGCGCCGCGCGGCAAGCCCTCTCCTGCGAGCGTTCGCGAGAGCCCGCGGCGCGCCGACCTCGATCGCGGACGACGCATGGAGCGACTTTTCCGGCTCGGAATCCATTTCGCTCCTTGAGCGCACGGAGATGCGGGCCTACGCACTGGTTCGCGGGGCCGAAAGCGAACATCAACTCCGGATACTGGCTACTCTCTGACTGCACCAACGTGCGCATTCCTTGCAGACGGCGAGCTCAGCAGCCTATTCGAAACGAGGTCTGTTTGCGAAGGCATCCAGTCCGAATAATCGTCGATGGCGGTGACATCGCTTTGCTCCGCGCAGCGGCACCAATTTTGCATCTGGAGGCTCATTGATATCGCCCGGCCGACATCGTGTTCGGTGCTGGTCTTGCCATGCCTCCCCACGCAACTCGTCGAAAAGATCGATGCAGTGGCGAAATCGCGCCATATGAGCCGCGAAGCGTTGGTAGCCGAGTGTACGGAAGGAATTGGCGACCCGGCGTTGCGGTCCTCCTGCCACGAACTTGTCCTGGCGTAGCGGCCGAACGCGACTCGGCGAATTCATCTGCCCGGGTTGCGTCGCTTCACCGACGCGGGAAAGTGATGCATGCGCCGTTTGTCGTCACGAGCGACACGCCAAAGTAAAAAGCCGGCGTTTGGCCGGCTTCGAGTTCCGCCTTGCTGGGGCGGCTCCACGTTCTGTTTGAGAGCGAGGAGTTTTGCTACACATACGCTATAGGTTCGGCAGAAAACCCATGCCCAGACGCTTCCTTGCATCGGAAATACGCTGCCTGGGTGTAACGGCTTTCCACGAATGGGCACGGCTTCTCTGCCGCTCCGGGTGAACCACGGGCATGCCATCGTCGGTCGCGCGTGCCTCCGCCTGTTCTTGTTGCTCGTCCTTCACGTTTTTTTCCCATTTCGGGCAATCGTTCATCAACATGCTCCCTCCACAACCCCGGTTTCGTCATTGATTGGCTCGCGCCGCCCGAGTCGAGATAAAACTGCGCAAGCGATACGGATCGCGACGGCCCACTTCGATCACGGCGTTTACATCTCGATGAAGTCTGCGGCCGATCTGCAGTCCGTGCGTCATGTGTCAGCCTGCGCGTGCGAGCGTCTGAAGTCGGTACGCTGCCGTACGGGCGGGATGGCATGGATGCGGGATAGCATCAGCGCCGTTTCTCAAGGCGCTTCAAATCAGGGAGCAGGCGGTCGAATTCCCGCCTGACCACGCCGTAGCATTCGCACACGCGCTTCTCGAGCCCGGAGCGATCCAATACCTCGATGTGCCCATAGTTGTACCGGATCAACCCGGCATCCTGAAGTTTCAGTGCAGCTTCCGTCACGCCCGACCGGCGGACACCGAGCATGTTGGCGATCAGTTCCTGCGTCATTTTCAGTTCGCTCGATGGCAGGCGATCAAGGCTGAGCAGGAGCCACCGACAGAGCTGCTGATCGATCGAGTGATGGCGATTGCATACGGCTGTTTGCGCCATCTGTGTGATGAGCGCCTGGGTGTAGCGTAGCAACAGCCGCTGCATCGAACCGCCTCGACGGAACTCGTCTTTCAGGATGCGCGCATCGAGTCGGTAAGCGTGTCCCGCGCTTTGGACGATCGCGCGGCTCGGGGTTGTTTCGCCCCCCATGAATAGCGCGATGCCGATCAACCCGTCGTTGCCGACGATGGCAATTTCGGCTGACGAACCGTCTTCCATCACGTACAACAGCGACACGATGGACGTCGTCGGAAAATAGACGTGACTGAGCGCACCACCCGACTCGTACAGCACCTTTCCCAACGGCATGTCGACCAGCACGAGCTGCGGCGAAATATGCGCCAGATCTTCTACCGGTAATGCTGCCAGCAGATGATTTTCGATCATGGATGGCTGACCCGACATATGTCACTCCTCCAGTGGCTGCAGCCTCTACCCAAGACGCCCCAACGACACGAAGCGTCATCGGCTTGAGACTCGAACGCGCGAAGCAGACGTTACGCGAGAAGCCGGGCAGAGCCGGATATAGAAGATAGCCTTCGGTCGGATGCAGATTTCCGCTCGAAGGGTTGCAGCGCAGTGCCCACCGCTGGGCGCCATCTGATTTCCACGCCGACAGGCAGAGTGAGCGTTCGAACAGGATTGCCGGATGGGACAGATCGAATCCCTGCGTGGGCGGCAAGGTGCCGCAGCGTAACGCGTTGTAGCGCGTGGCCAGAGCGTCCGCGGCTAACGGCAGAGCAACACGCGGTGCGCCGTGAAATACCCGAAACGGATGATCCGGCTGGGTTGTCGAGTCGAGCCCCCCCAGGGCCAGGAGTGCAGAAGTCGAGACGGTGCTTGCTGCGTTCGTGACAATCAAGCAGCGCATCCTTCGACCGATCCATGCCCCCTCAGCCCCGGAATACTCGCACACGCGGCGAGTGCAGGTCAGAAAGAAGACGCACGTAGGGTACGCGTGCAAACGGGGGCCGACCTCACGAGATCGTGTACCGGTTCTGAGGTCCCCCCTTGTAAAGGTCTCGGGCGAGTCCCAGAATCCGGTCGCGATTGCGGTCGAAGGCCGCAAGCAAGGCGGGCTCGCCAGAATCCATGTCGAAGTTCAGTTTCGCCAGCATCGCATCGTCGACCAGAAAGGTAATCTCGCGAGAATTGTCGTAGCCCCAGAAACACACACAGTGTCTGGAAGCGTCGTAGGAGCGACTGGGATTCGGAAAGTTGAGCGTCACGGTGTTATTCGCCATCTAACTCTCCTGACAGATGTAACGCCACTTGCTCGCATTGACATCGATGCGGGCGTCATTTTCACGCCGCTTCTCGGCACGCTCGCTGTCCGCGCGCTTCAGTGCCAAGGCACGCGCCTTTTTCACGTCAACGTAATCGCTGTGGCTGGCGGGCGTGGCTGGCTTCAGTGCGGTTTGCTTAGGCATGCCGGTTCCCAAAAGAGAATTTCAAATTTCAGGACCGTCGCGGTGACTGAATTTCATCGTCGGCCGCCCTATACGAGGACCGGACGACGACCCGCAGGCTTGCCGCCGACGGCATCTCTCGCGCACGGAACTGGCGGATCAAACCTCGGAGGGAGGCTCGGTTGACGCGCGAAGTTCGCAGCTTCGACGTTCGCGCGCAGGATCGTCGTGGTGAGCCTTCTGCTTAGCTGTGCGGACAGGGGGAAGCGTAAGGAGTCAGAGCAAAACCATCTGTCACGCACATCGAACGTCATGAGAATGCGCGCTATACCACGGCCATGCAAGCGCTATCTCGCATCAGCGCACGGGCGATCAAACCCCGTACCGGCAATCGTCAATTAAACTGTGCCGGTACTGTACAGAAAACCGTCGCTAAACTGACCTCCATCCCAGTCCAGAACAGAATGGAGAATCCGCGATGGAATTCCTCACCCTGAGCGCGCTGCCCGCCGGCATGCTGTTTGCGCTCGTCACGTCGATCACGCCCGGCCCGAACAACACGATGCTGCTCGCATCCGGCGTCAACTTCGGTTTCCGCCGCACCATGCCGCACCTGTTCGGCATCAGCACCGGCGTCGCGATCCTGATGCTCTGTGTCGGCTTCGGCCTCGGCGAAGCATTCAAGCGCCTGCCGCTGCTCTATACGATCCTCGAAGTCGCGAGCGTCGCGTACCTGCTGTACCTCGCGTGGCGCATCGGCACGTCGGGCGAAGTGAAGGCGCACGGCGGCAAGCCGCGGCCGATGACGTTCATCGAAGCCGCCGCTTTCCAGTGGATCAATCCGAAGGCATGGATGATGGTGCTGACCGCCGCGACGACGATCCGCCTGTCCGGCGACTACGGGATGAACGCCGCGTGGATGGCCGTCGTATTCATTCTGATCGGCTTTCCGTGCATCAGCCTGTGGGCCGCGTTCGGGCTCGGCCTGCGCCGCTTCCTGTCGAATCCCCGCGCGCTGCGCCTCTTCAACATGACGATGGCCGTGCTGCTGATCCTGTCGCTGTACCCCCTGATCGCGCACCTGCTGCCGCAGTGAGCGCTCACGGCGCGCCCGTTGAGATTCGTGCCATGCAGGCGTACCCTTTTGGTACGAGCGCGCGCAACCGCTTCGCCGGTTGCGCCGCTGCTGCCGGGAGAGTGCCGATGAAGCCACTGCTGAGGGCGGGTGAACACATCGAGGGGATGCACTGGATCGCCGAGTATCGCCCGCTCACGCACGAGATTCGTGTGTTGCGCGAAGACATCGAGATCGGCATCTATTGCGCGCCGCCGACGATGTTCGGCGAAGAGGAAGACATGGGCGCCGCGAACCTCTCCGATCATCGCAGCCGGGAGGCCGCGCTGCGCGCGTATCTGCGCAACTTCGTGAAGGAACACGACGCGGAAGAATAACCGGCGGCCCGACGGCCGCCGTATCGGCGGGCCGGCGCATCGCACCGGCCCGCGCGTCGCTCAATGCCCGAGCGATTCGATCTTGCCTGCCGGCTGCGTCACGCCATGCGGCCGCGCCATCTGCTTGATCAGCAGCGCGACACACGCGAGCAAGCCCGCGACGGCGATCGTCGCAAACACGCCCGCGAACAAGAAATGCCGGCGCGTCAGCTCGGCGACGAGGAACGATCCCGCAATCCCGCCGAAGCGGCCGACGCCGAGCATCCACGCGACACCCGTGCCGCGCCCCTCGGTCGGATAGAACGCGGCGGCGAGCGCCGGCATCGACGATTGCGCGGTGTTCATCAGCACGCCGGCCACGAACACGACCAGCACGAGCAGCCCGACGTTGCCGGCCGCCTGCCCGATCGCATACACGCTGACGGCCGTCAGCGCGTAGCACACGGCGATCACGCGGTTCGCGTTGAAGCGGTCCATCAGCACGCCGCACAGCACGGCACCCACACCGCCGAGCGGGAACAGCGCGGAGATCAGCGTCGCGCTCTTCGGCGTCAGCCCGGCATCCTTCAGCAGGATCGGCATCCAGTTGATCGACGCGTAGAAGATCACGAGCCCCATGAAGTACGCGAGCCACAGCATCACCGAGCCGACGATGTACGAGCGCGACAGCACGACGCCGAGGCCCTTGCTGCCGGTCTGCGGCGCGGCTTCGGTCATCGCGAACGAACCGGCGTTCAGCGCTTCGCGCGAGATGCGCGCAAGCGTTGCGCGGATCTTGTCGACATGCTGGCCGCTCGCGACCATGAAGCGCACCGATTCCGGCATCTTCAGCAGCAACAGCACGCCGAGCAGCAGCGGCGTCACGCCGCCGAGGATCAGCACGCTGCGCCAGCCGAAATGCGGAATCATCCACGCGGCCAGGAAACCGCCGAACGCGGCGCCGAGCGGGAAGCCGCAGAACATCAGGTTGATCACGGTCGCGCGGCGCTTGTCCGGGCAGAACTCGCCCATCATCGTGACCGCGTTCGGCATCGCCGCGCCCAGCCCGACGCCGGTGATGAAACGCAGGATCGTCAGGTGCCCGATGGTCGTCGAGAATGCGGACATCAGGCATGCGACGCCGAACAGGAATACCGAGCCGAGCAGCAGCGAACGGCGGCCGAGCCGGTCGGACAGCGGGCCCGACACGAGCGCGCCGCACGCGAGGCCGAACAGCGCGGCGCTGAGTACCGGTGCGAGATCGGGCTTGGTGAGGTTCCATTCGCCGAGCAGCGACGGCGCGATGAAGCCGATCGCGGCCGTATCGAAGCCGTCGAGCAGCACGATCACGAAACACATGAGGAACACGAGCCATTGAAAGCCGCCGAACGGCTGCTCGTTGATGAAGGTCTGGACATCGACCACGGGTGCGCGATTCATCGCTAGTCTCCTGTGTCGATCCAAGCTGACGCCTCAGCGCCTACCTGGATCTCATGCGTCGTGGTCGACCGGCATTGGCGCGTCAGCGCTTACTCCGGTCCCATGCAACGCTAATAATGTATGAGCAATACGGCATGGCAGCCGCGCCCTTCCTTTGTTCGTCCACCAATCATCCGGTGTGCCGTGCGCCGATGCTCTGCCGGCGCGTTCATCGATTCCGTCGTCGACGGCCCGCTTGCGACAGCGGGCCACGCGATCGGTTGCGGCCGCCCTCAACCGGCCGCGCCTGACCGACCGTCTTACGCGGCCGCGTCCTGTTCCTTGAAGATCTTGTCCGCGAGATGGAACGCGGAATTCGCGGCCGGCACGCCGCAATAGATCGCGGTCTGCAGCAGCACTTCCTTGATCTCGTCGCGGGTCACGCCGTTGTTGCGCGCGGCGCGCAGATGGAGCGCAAGCTCCTCGCCGCGATTGAGCGCCACCATCATCGCGATGGTCAGCAGGCTGCGCGTATGGCGCGGCAGGCCGTCGCGCGTCCAGATCTCGCCCCATGCATAACGCGTGATCAGGTTCTGGAATTCGTCGGTCACCTCGGTACGGTTCTCGATCGAACGATCGACGTGCGCGTCGCCGAGCACCGCGCGACGCACCGTCATCCCTGCTTCGTAACGTTCCTGGTCGTTCATCGCCGGTGCCTCACGCGGTCAGGAAATCGAGCAGCGCGCGGTTGAAGCCGTCGGTGCACTCGATGTTCGAAATATGCGCGGCGTCGAATTCGACGTGCTGCGCACCCGGAATCGCGGCGGCGAGCGCGCGGCCCTGGTCGGGCGGCGTCGACATATCCTTCGCGCCGGTCACGACGAGCACCGGCAGCGCGATGCCTTTCACCTCTTCGCGCAGGTCGGCGGCATTCAGCGCGTCGCAGTTCGCCGCATAACCGTCCTTGTCGGTATGGACGAAGGTGTCGCGGATCGCATCGAACAGGCGCGGCTCACGCTCGACGAATGCGTCGGTGAACCAGCGCGGCAGCACGGCGTCGGCGAGCGCGGCCATCCCTTCGGCGCGCGCCTTCTGCGCGCGCGGCGCCCACACTTCCGGCGAACCGATCTTTGCCGCGGTGTTCGACAGCACCGCGCGCACAATGCGCGACGGGAAGCGCGCGGCCAGCGCCGCGCCCGTCAGCCCGCCCATCGAGATTCCGCAGAAATGCGCGCGATCGATGCCGACGTGGTCGAGCAGGCCGATCACGTCGCCGGCGAGCTGCTCGATCGTGTACGAACCGGCCGGTGCATCGGAATGGCCGTGGCCGCGCGTGTCGTAGCGCAGGATGTTGAAGTGCTGCGTGAGCGGACGGATCTGCGGTGCCCACATCTGCAGGTCGGCGCCGAGCGAGTTCGAGAAGACGAGCCACGGCGCGTCGTCACGCGCGGCACGGTCGATCCGGTAATGCAGTTTCACGCCGTTGACAGTGGCGAAAGGCATCGAGGTTCTCCTGGTTATTGCGTGCCCGCGTGCAGCGCGAGCACGGCGTCGACGCAGGCCTGCGCCTCGCCGACGTAATGAGCGGGATCAAGCAGCCGCGCGAGCGCGTCGCGCGACAGGTGCGCCGACACGGTCGCATCGGCGGCGAGCACATCGAACAGCGTCGAGCCCGTGCGCACGGCTTCCTTCGACGCATGCTCGACGACGTGATGCGCGTCGAGCCGGCCGATCTTGTCGCCGAGCGCGAGCATCACCGCTTCGCCGAGAATCAGCCCGCGCGTCAGTTCGAGATTCGCGGCAAGGCGCTCGGTGTTCACGTCGAGGCCCGCGACGATCTGCGCGATCTGCGCAAGCGCGCCGCCGGTCAGGCGCGCGAGATCGGGCAGCGCTTCCCATTCGGCCTGCCAGCCGCCGAGCGCACGTTCATGTTCCTGGACCATGCCCGCGAACACCGTCGCGACGAGGTTCGGTGCGCGCACCGCGGCGGTGAGCACCGCCGCGCAACCGACCGGGTTGCGCTTGTGCGGCATCGTCGACGAGCCGCCCTTGCCGGCGGCGGCCGGTTCGCCAAGCTCGCCGACTTCGGTCTGCATCTGCAGCGACACGTCGCGCGCGATCTTGCCGAGCGTACCCGTCAGCATCCCGAAGCAGGACGCGGCTTCCGCGATGCGGTCGCGCTGCGTGTGCCACGGCACGGCCGGTGCGGCGAGCTTCAGGTCCGCCGCCAGCGCGGCCGTGACGCCGGCCGCGTGCTCGCGCAGGCTCGCGAGCGTGCCGGCCGCGCCGCCGAACTGCAGCACCAGCGCGCGTTCGCGCAATTCGGCGAAACGCGCGCGATGGCGCAGCAGCGCGTCGAGCCATTGCGCGAATTTCAGGCCGAGCGTGATCGGCAGCGCCTGCTGCAGCCACGTGCGGCCGATCATCGGCGTCGCGCGATGCGTGCGCGCGAGCGCCGCGAGCGACGCACACGCTTCGTCGAGCATCGGCTCGAGCACGTCGAGCGTGTCGCGTAGCTGCAGGACGGTCGCGGTATCGATGATGTCCTGGCTCGTCGCCCCCCAGTGCACGAACTTCGCGGCCTCGGGGTCGTCGGCCTTCACCTGCGCGGTGAGCTGCTTGACGAGCGGAATCGCGAGATTGCCGCCGAGCGCCGCGCCGTGCGCGAGCGCGTCGGCGTCGAGCCGGCTTGCGTCGCACGCGCGCTCGATCGGCGCGACCGCGGCGGCGGGAATCACCTGCTGCGCGGCGAGCGCACGCGCGAGCGCGGCCTCGACGTCGAGCATCCGCTGGATCGTCGCGCGGGGCGACCAGATCCGGTTGAGCGGCTCGGTGCCGCAGATGAGGGAGGTCAGGCGGGCGCTGTCTTCGAGCATGGCATCAGATTGGGGAAACGGCGTGCGCCTATTGTCCACCCAAGCGTGCCGGCATGCGCGCAAACGGACGCGCCGGCACGCCTGCGGTTCAGGCAGCCGCCTTTTGCGTCGCGTCGATCAGCGGCACGCCGGTCAGCTTCTGCAGTTCGTCGAACGACAGGTCGGTGAAGATCTCGCTCACGGCCAGCCCGTCGGCCGTCACGTCGAGCACGGCGAGATCCGTATAGATACGGCTCACGCATTGCACGCCGGTGACCGGATACGAGCACTGCGCGACGATCTTGCTTTCGCCCTGCTTCGTCAGGTGCTCCATCATCACGAACACCTGCTTCGCGCCGATCGCGAGGTCCATCGCGCCGCCGACCGCCGGAATCGCATCGGGCGCGCCCGTATGCCAGTTCGCGAGGTCGCCGTTCGCCGATACCTGGAACGCGCCGAGCACGCAGTAATCGAGGTGGCCGCCGCGCATCATCGCGAACGAATCCGAATGGTGGAAATATGCGCCGCCGGTGAGCAGCGTCACATGCTGCTTGCCGGCGTTGATCAGTTCGTCGTCTTCCTCGCCGGGCGCGGGCGCGGGGCCCATGCCGAGCAGGCCGTTCTCGCTGTGCAGGAAGATCTCCTTGCTCGGATCGAGGTGGTTCGCCACCAGCGTCGGCACGCCGATGCCGAGGTTCACGTACGCGCCTTCGGGGATGTCCTGGGCGACGCGCTTGGCCATTTCATCGCGGGTCAGTCGTTTCATCTGAATATCTCCCTCAAGCGGCTTGCGATGCAGCATGTTCGGCAGCCAGCTCGGCCGCATGCGCGGCCTGCGGCACCTCGACGACGCGCTGGACGAAAATGCCCGGCGTCACGATGTGTTCCGGGTTCAGCGCGCCGAGCGGCACGACTTCCGACACCTGCACGATCGCGACCTTCGCGGCGCTGGCCATGATCGGCCCGAAGTTGCGCGCGGTCTTGCGATACACGAGATTGCCCCAGCGATCGCCCTTGTACGCCTTCACGAGCGCGAAATCGGCGTGGATCGGCGTCTCGAACACATACGGCTTGCCGTCGATCACGCGCGTTTCCTTGCCTTCCGCGAGCTTGGTGCCGTAACCCGTCGGCGTGAAGAAGCCGCCGATGCCGGCGCCCGCCGCGCGGATACGCTCCGCAAGGTTGCCCTGCGGCACGAGTTCCAGCTCGATCTCGCCGGCGCGGTACAGCCCGTCGAACACCTGCGAATCGCTCTGGCGCGGGAACGAGCAGATGATCTTGCGCACCTGCTTCGCCTTCAGCAGCGCCGCGAGGCCCGTCTCGCCGTTGCCCGCGTTGTTGTTGACGATCGTCAGGTCGCGCGCACCCTGTTCGATCAGCGCGTCGATCAGCTCGGACGGCATGCCGGCCGTGCCGAAGCCGCCGATCATGATTGTCGCGCCGTCGTGGATGTCGGCCACCGCCGACTGAAGCGATTCGAAAATCTTGTTGACCATGTCTCTTCCTGATACGAACCCGCGGCTCGATGCGCGGCCTGTCGAGGGGACACGCGCGTGCCGCGTGTCGCGCCGGGGCCGATCTCGATCCCGGTATTTGTTCGCCAATCGAACCTAGATTCGATTAGCGAACGATGGGCCGATCATAGAGTCGCGCACAGCGCGTTGTCAAGGCGGGTTCCCTCGGGGGGCGTCGCGTCGTCGAACGGCAGCCCGACGTAGTTTTCGGCGAGCGACTGCGCGGCGGCCCGCGAGCGCGTCACGTATTTCAGCTCGGCAAACTTCAGGCGATTGACGAACGGCGAGTCTTCCGGCGACGAGTGCAGCATGTTCGTCATGAAGTACGAGAAGTGCTCGGCCCGCCACACGCGTTCGAGGCAGGTCGCCGAATACGCGTCGAGCAGCGTCGCGTCGCCGTTGCGGTAGCGCGCGCCGAGCGCGCGGGACAGCGCGCGGACGTCGGCCACCGCCAGGTTCATCCCCTTCGCGCCGGTCGGCGGCACGATGTGCGCGGCGTCGCCGGCGAGGAAGAGGCGCCCGTGCTGCATCGTCTCCGACACGAAGCTGCGCATCGGGGTCACGCTTTTCTGCGTGATCCGGCCCTCGGTCGGCGTCCAGCCCGTGTCGTTCGAGAAGCGCGTGTGCAGTTCGTCCCAGATCCGCGCATCGGACCATTCGGTGAGGTCCTCGTCGGGCTTGCACTGCAGGTACAAGCGCGTGACCGTCGGCGAGCGCATCGAGAAGAGGGCGAAACCGTTGTCGTGATGCGCGTAGACGAGTTCGTCGAGCGACGGTGCCGCGTCGGCGAGGATGCCGAGCCACGCGAACGGATACACGCGCTCGAACGTGTTCAGCCGCTCGGCCGGGATCGTCTGGCGCGCGATGCCGTGGAAGCCGTCGCAGCCGGCGATGTAGTCGCAGTCGATGCGGTCTTCGCGGCCGTCCGCATGCTTGAACGTGACGAACGGGTGTTCGCCTTCGACGTCGTGCAGCGCGACGTCGCTGACTTCGAAATGCATCTGGTGGCCATGCTCGACGCCCGCCGCGATCAGGTCGCGCACGACTTCATGCTGGCTGTAGACGGTGATCGCGCGCCCGCCGGTCAATTCGGACAGGTCGATGCGATGGCGCTGCCCGGAGAACAGCAGCTCGATGCCGTGATGTTCGAGCCCCTCGCGGCGCATCCGCTCGCCGAGGCCGGCCTCGTTCAGCGTGTCGACCGTGCCCTGTTCCAGCACGCCCGCGCGGATGCGGTTCTCGCAGTATTCGCGCGAACGCGCTTCGACGAGGATGGAATCGACGCCTTGCAGGCGCAGCAGATGGGAAAGCAAAAGGCCGGACGGGCCGGCGCCGATGATGGCGACCTGGGTGCGCATTGTTCGTCTCCTGAACATTAATTCGAATCGTCGAACACATTTGAGCGCTTTCCCGACTATGCGGCAACGCGATTCAGGAGATATGTTGTATACGTTTTCAAGATACTGGCCTGGCGATGGAAGCGCTCGATCTGAACCTCATTCCCTACCTCGTCGCGCTCGACGACACGCGCAACGTGAGCCGTGCCGGCGACCTGCTCGGCGTCAGCCAGCCGCGCGTGAGCACGGCGCTCGGCCGGCTGCGCGAGTACTTCGGCGATCCGCTGTTCGTGCGCACGTCGCGCGGGATGGAACCGACGCCGCGCGCGCTCGCGCTGCTGCCGGCCGCCCGCGACGCGCTCGCGCAGATCGAGCGCGGCCTCGTCGCGCCGCACGACTTCGACCCGGCCGCGAGCACGCATACGTTCTCGATCGCGCTGTCGGACGTGGGCGAGATCGTGTTCCTGCCGAAGCTGCTGCAGGCGTTCGCGATGCGTGCGCCGCACGCGAACCTGCGCTCGGTCTCGCTCGCGCACGACGAAGTCGGTCGCGGCCTCGAAGCCGGGTCGATCGATCTCGCGGTCGGCTACTTCCCCGATCTCGACGGCAACAACTTCTTCCAGCAGCGGCTGTTCACGCACCGGTTCGTCTGCCTGATGCGGCGCGGCCATCCGTTCGAACAGGCGCCGCCGTTCACGGTCGAACAGTTCCTCACCTGCGGGCACGCGGTGGTGCGTGCCGAAGGGCGCAGCCAGGAGGTGCTCGAGAAATATCTCGCGAAGCAGCGCATGCAGCGCCGCGCGGTGCTCGAGACACCGCACTTCATGAGCCTGCCGTTCATCCTGAGCCGCACCGACCTGATCGCGACGGTGCCGCATGCGATCGGCTATGCGTATGCGGCCGAGCACGCGTTCATCGTGCCCGTCGAGCCGCCGCTCGCCCTGCCGCGCTTCGACCTGAAGCAGCACTGGCATCGCAAGTACCACAACGATCCGCGCACGGCGTGGCTGCGCGGCGTCGTCGCGTCGCTGTTCAACGACGAGCAGGACGAATGGCCGAAGTGAGTGCCGGGCCGCGCACGCGACCTGCGAAAGCATGAAACAATGCCCGGATTCCGCGCCGCCCCGGCGGCGGCATTCGATGGAGCAGATAGATGGCTAAAAAGAAGTCCGCGCGGCCCGAGCCGGCCGCATCCCGTCCGAGCCGCGAAGAAGCGGAAGACGCCGTTCGCGTGCTGTTGCGCTGGGCCGGCGACGATCCCGCACGCGAAGGCCTGATCGACACGCCCGCGCGCGTCGTGCGCGCCTACGAGCAGTTCTTCGCCGGTTACGCGCTGGAGCCGCGCGACATCCTCGCGCGCACATTCAGCGAAGTCGACGGCTACGACGAAATGATCGTGCTGAAGGACATCCGCTTCGAGAGCTACTGCGAGCACCACATGGTGCCGATCATCGGCCGCGCGCACGTCGCGTATCTGCCGAACCATCGCGTGGTCGGCATCTCGAAACTCGCGCGCCTCGTCGACGCGTTCGCGAAGCGCCTGCAGATCCAGGAAAAGATGACCGTGCAGATCGCCGACACGCTGTTCGACGTGCTGCAGCCGAAGGGCGTCGGCGTGATCCTCGAAGCCGCGCACCAGTGCATCTCGACGCGCGGCGTGCACAAGCCGGGCGTCGAGATGGTGACGTCGCGCATGCTCGGCACGTTCCGCACCGATCCGTCGACGCGGCGCGAATTCCTGTCGATCGTCGCGAATCCTTCTTCAGTCAACCTGACGAATACGTAATGGAGTCGACGAAGCAAACGGCGCACGCGCCCGTCGTGCTCGTGACCGGCGCCGCGCGCCGGGCCGGGCGCGCGTTCGCCGAGTATTTCGCCGCGCACGGCTATCGCACCGCGGTGCACTACGACCGTTCGGCCGATGCGGCGCAGGCCGCGGCCCGCGCGATCGCCGAACGCGGGCACGATTCGGTTGCGTTGCAGGCTGACCTGTCGGATGCCGAACAGATCACCGCGCTGATCGACCAGGTGTATGCGCGCTTCGGGCGCCTCGACGTGCTCGTCAACAACGCGTCGGTATTCTGGCAGGATCATTTCCCGAGCTTCGACCTCGCGGCGTTCGACCAGGCGTGGGCCGTCAACTGCCGCGCGCCGATCCTGCTCACGCGCGCGTTCTACGAACGGGCCCGCGCGGCCGGCACGCAGGGTGTCGTCGTGAACGTGGTCGACCAGAAGATCAAGGAAAACTTTCACCGCGACCATTTCAGCTATACGGTCGCGAAGGCCGCGCTCGGCAACCTTACGCAGATGCTCGCACTGTCGTCCGCGCCGGTGCTGCGCGTGAACGCGGTGTTCCCCGGGCTGATGCTGCCGAGCGACGACCAGACGCAGGCCGACTTCGAACACGCGAGCCGCGCATCGACGCCGCTCGCGCGCATCGCGGGCCCCGACGACGTCGCGAGCGCGATCCTGATGCTGACGGGCAACGCGTACAACGGCGTGGATTTCGTCGTCGATGCGGGGCAGAACCTGATCCGCGTCGACCAGGACGTGCTGTACAAGCACCGCGCGCCCGACAGCAAGCACTGACCGACGCGCGCGGCAGCAGGCAACCGGTGCCCGCGCGCCGCGTTACGGCTTCTCGGTGCTCCCGCCTTCGCGAACCTTGCCCTGCGCGACGCTCGTGCCGGGCGGCACGCTGTGCGTGAGCCACACGTTGCCGCCGATCACCGAACCGCGCCCGATCGTCACGCGGCCGAGAATCGTCGCGCCCGCGTAGATCACCACGTCGTCCTCGACGATCGGGTGCCGCGCGTTGCCCTTGACCAGCGCACCGTCGCCATCGGCCGGGAAGCTTTTCGCGCCGAGCGTGACGGCCTGGTACACGCGCACGCGCTCGCCGATGATCGCCGTCTCGCCGATCACGACACCCGTGCCGTGGTCGATGAAGAAGCTCGGGCCGATCTGCGCACCCGGGTGGATGTCGATGCCGGTGGCCGAGTGCGCGATTTCATTGATGAATCGCGCAAGCAGCGGTACGCCAAGCTGGTGCAGCGCGTGTGCGAGCCGGTGGTGCATCATCGCCAGCACGCCGGGGTAGCACAGCAGGATCTCGGTGATGTGCTGCGCGGCCGGATCACCCGCATAGGCGGCCTGGATATCGCTGACGAGCAGCGCGCGAACCGCCGGCAACTGCCGGCCAAATTCGCGCGCGATCTCGAACGCGCGTTCGTCGAGCTCGGCGAACGGCGTATCGGCATGCTCGGGCAGGAACGGCAGCGCGCGGCGGATCTGTTCGGACAGGATGCGCAGCGTGCTTTCGAGCGTGTGGCCGACGTAGAAATCGACGCTTTCGTCGGTCAGATCCGGTGCGCCATAGTGCGTCGGAAACATCGACGCGCGCAGGCCGGTCACAATCTTGCAGATCGCATCGCGTGACGGCAGTTCGCGGATGCCGCGCGGATGGCGCGTGCGATGGAGTTCCTCGCGCGACTCACGCAAGCCGGCGACGATTTCTTCCAGGCCCCACTGACGGGCGGGTGATGTCGACATATATCAATGCAGGCGGCCGCGCTCGGTCGCACGGCCGCTAATAAAGTGACGGGTTCCGCAAGATTACCGCGTTTTGTGCCCGGCAGCGGCACGCCGGGGATCGGCCGGACGGCCGAGGGCACCGAATCGCGGCGGCGTCAGATCGTGATGCTGCTGGCGTCGATCCATCGCACGGCCCAGTCGCGCGCGTGCGCGATGGCGTCGCCTTCGTCGTTGAACTGGAGCTCGATCGGGAAAAAGCGGTTCGCAACGAGCTCTCCGTCGCTCGATCGGGAGATCACGACGTAGGGCTTGAACGAACCGTCGCTGGCACGCGCGGGCGCACAGTTCAACAGATAACCGCGGTGCGTGAAGGCAGTAGTCGCTTGCATGAATCCGCCACCTCTAGTCCCTTGCTTTGTTGTTCACTACCCGTCTTTAAGGGTGCTGCAGCGCCCCGGCGCGGGCAGAGGCGGCGCGACTCAATCCCCTGTCGCCGCTTCGCAGGAAAAGAATCATACTCTGTAGAAAACGCGTCTTCTAGCTGAAATAAATCACGACAAATCAGTGCGCGTCGCGCGACCGCGGCGATCGCCCGCGCGCCTTTTCCCGTCATGTCCGGAACGGGATTTGCTTCGATCCGGAACGCTTCGCCGCGAGGAGAGCCGCGATGGAATCATCCGGTCAAACCGAGCGCTTGCGCCCACGCAGCATCGAGCTCGACAACGACGACACGCACGACAGCACGGTCGACACCGACGGCAAGAACCGCGAGGCGTCGCGTCTCGCCGGCGGCGGGCCGATCTCGCCCGACCAGATCACGCGCAGCAACGCGTCGCTCGTCAATGCGATGCCGGAAGCCGGCGACGGCTTCGCCGGGTTCGACAGCCGCCCCGGCGGCAACCATCCGGCGTTCGCGCTGCGTGCCGGATACATGGTGATCGAGAAAGGCTTCGACGCACCGCCGGCGATGAGCGATGCGCCGTTCGGCCCCGTCCACCGGATGTACGGCAGCACGTACTGGCCCGGCCACCAGCGGCGGCCGGAGCGCGTATTCGAACTGACGGCCGTCCCGAGATAGCCGGCGCGGCGTTTGAATCGATCGTTCGTTTGCCAACCGGTATCGGCCGACAGCCGATGGCCGAGGATCGGCGCACGCGACGGTGCGCCGACCATGGGCCGGCAACTGCGCGATGCAGGAACGAACGATTCCGCGCGATGGCGCCGGCGGTCTCATGCACGCCGTGAATCGCGCCGATGCAGATGCGTTGATCGAAGTCATGTCGAAACGGCGCGATTGCGATTGAATGGCGATGCGGGCGATGCATCCGCGTGACCGTCGCGCGGTGTCGCTTCGATCGGCGCGCGTGGCGATGCACATGCATGCGCATGTGCCGCGCGCGACAACGCTGCCCGCGCATGCGTTTCCACCGACGATGCGGACGACGGCGGCGGCCACGCCGCACGACACGTCCCGCACGTCACTGCATGCACCCTGTGCATGGCGTCCGCCGCAAAATCGGAGGCGGCACCGCCGCGCGGCACGACCGGCACCTCGCTGCAAAGTCCCGGCCATTGGTTTACCCTGCCTCGCAGCATCGCGCATCGCCCCGCCCGATCGGCCATCCGGCCGACTTCGTTTCAACCCGCCACTCGGAGACACTATGTACAAGCGTATTCTGGTTGCCGTCGACGGCAGCGACACGTCCCGCCATGCGTTCGATGCCGCGCTGGCGCTCGCGAAATCGCACGGCGCCGAGCTGCAACCGTTCTACGTCGTCGAGAACGCCGCGATCTACTACAACGTGCCCGGCTACGATCCGTCCGTGCTGCGCGACCAACTCGTCGCGCAGGGCGACGCACTCGCGAAGGATTTCGCGACGCTGATGCAGGCAGCGGGCGTGAAGGGCGAGACGCGTCGGAGCGAAGCGACGTCGCTCAACGACGTATCGTCGCTGATCCTGGACGGCGCGAAAGCGTTCGGCGCCGATCTGCTGGTGCTCGGCACGCACGGCCGCCGCGGGTTCCGCCGTCTCGTGCTCGGCAGCATCGCCGAGCAATGCGTGCGCCACGCGACGCTGCCCGTGCTGCTGATTCCGGCGGCCGCCAACGTCGACGAGACGGCCGCGTGAACGGCGTTCGGCATACGCGGCCGGTCGCGACGTTTTGTCACCCGACAGCGGCAAGTTGCGGTGGGACAATGATTCCGTCGATTCAACGCCGGAGTAAACGATCATGCTGACGCCCGTCGCCACACGTCCCGCCGCCACGCCTCATGCCGGTAGCTGGGCGCCTCGCCAGGCCGCCCACTGCTCGACGTGCGCGATGCGGCACCTGTGCATGCCGCAGGGGCTGGCGCCCGAAGCGCTCAGTCGCCTCGAATCGGTCATCTGCGCGGCGCGTCCCGTCAAGCGCGGCGAAGCGTTGTTCCGCGAAGGCGACGCGTTCGACAACCTGTACGCGGTGCGCTCGGGTTCGCTGAAAACCGTCGCGACGCGCCACGACGGCCGCGAGCAGGTCACCGGCCTGCATCTCGCCGGCGAAGCGCTCGGCCTCGACGGCATCTGCGACGACACGCATCCGCGCACCGCGGTCGCGCTGGAAGACAGCTCCGTCTGCGTGATTCCGTACAGCGCGCTCAAGGCATTGTGCTCGGAAGCCGGTTCGATGCAGTTGCGCATGCACAAGCTGATGAGCGAACAGATCGTGCGCGAAACGTCGCAAACGATGCTGCTCGGTTCGCTGAACGCCGAAGAGCGCGTCGCCGCGTTCCTGCTCGACGTATCGTCGCGTTACCTGAAGCGCGGCTACTCGCCGTCGGAATTCAACCTGCGGATGACGCGCGAAGACATCGGCAGCTACCTCGGCATGACGCTCGAAACGGTCAGCCGCACGCTGTCGAAATTCCAGAAGCGCGGTCTGATCGAAATGCAGGGCCGCCACGTCCAGATCGTCGATTTCGACGGCCTGCACCACGTCTGACGTGATCCCGCACGGCGCGCATCTCGCGCGCCGCGCCGCCTGCGTCACGCGACCGGTCAATCGAGGAACAGCGCGGCGCGCGCCTTCAGCGCCGCGCTGAAATCGTCGAGCCAGCCGATCGACAAACGCCAGCTCTGCCAGTAAAGGTCGATATCGATCGTTCGCCCGCGCGACATGTCGACCAGTTCACCCGCCGCCAGCTGGCGATCGACCATCCGGTCCGGACACATCCCCCATCCCAATCCCGTCTCGCATGCGCGCAGATAGCCCGCGACGTGCGGTATCCAGTGCTGCGGCGGATCGAGATCCGCGCGCGTCACGCGCCGGATGAAACGCGCCTGCAGCCCGTCCTTCGGATTGAACATCACACACGGCGCGCGACGCAGCGCATCGCGGGTAATGCCCGCGCCGAAGTAGCGTTCATAAAACGCCGGCGAGCATACCGCGCGATAGCGGATCCGCCCGAGCCGCTCCGATCGGCACCCCTGGATCGGTTCGGCCTGCGCGGTCACGGCGCCCTGCACGCTGCCGTCGCGAATACGCGAAGCCGTGTAATCCTGATCGTCGATCACGAGATCGAGCAACGTTTCGCGCTCCGTGCAGAACGGCCCGACCGCGTCGATGAACCACGTCGCGACGCTGTCGTCGTTGACGGCCACGCGCAACGTCGGCCATGCGCTCGCGATCTGGCCCGGGAGTGCCGGCATCCGCCCGCCCAGCTCGGCCTCGAGCAGCTGCACGCGCTCGGTGTGACGGCACAGCAGCGCACCCGACGTCGTCGCGACGCACGGCTGCCCGCGCTTGACGAGCACGCTGCCGACCCGCTCCTCCAGCAATTTCACGCGCTGCGACACGGCCGACGGCGTGACATTCAGCTCCTTGGCCGCACGCTCGAACGAACCGTGCCGGATCACCGCCGCGAGGGCATCGAGCAACGCGTAGTCGAGCATTAGATTTCCTTAATCTGCATTAGGTGATTTAGCTTCTCTTATTTTCATGCTGACCGCAGACTAGCGCTACCTGATTCATCCGTCTACTGCTTCTCCTGCTGTCATCCATCATGAACTGGCTCGCTTTTTCCCACGGCGCCGCACTCTGCGGGTCGCTCATCGTCACCATCGGCGCACAGAACGCATTCGTGCTGCGGCAGGGCATCATGCGCTCGCATGTCGGCAAGATCGTGCTGCTGTGCGCACTGTCCGACATGATCCTGATCGGCGCGGGCGTCGGCGGCGCATCGGCGCTCGTCGAACGCTATCCGACCTTCGTCCATGCGGTGCTGTATGTGGGCCTCGCCTATCTCGCGTGGTTCGGCATCAACGCGCTGCGCCGCGCGTTCAAGCCGGGCCATGAAACGCTCGACGTGCGCGGCGATGCGGTCGCCCCGGCGCCGCAGAGCGGGCTCGCGATCGTGCTGATGACGCTCGCGTTCACGTGGCTCAACCCGCACGTGTATCTCGACACGTTCCTGCTGATCGGCACGGCCGGCGCGCGTGAACCGGAAGGCGCGCGGCTCGCGTTCGCGATCGGCGCGATGTCGGTCAGCGTCGTGTGGTTCCTCGGGCTCGGCTACGGGGCACGATTGCTCGCGCCGTGGTTCCGCAAGGCCGTTGCGTGGCGCGTGCTGGACGGCGCGATCGGCAGCATGGTGCTGTTTCTCGCGGCCGTGCAGTTGCGGTAGGGAGGGGAGCGTCGCGGCAGATGCGGTCTGCCGCGACGTGAGGCCAGCCGGTCGCGATCGGCGTCAGGCCGTCGATGTCGTGTCGGGCAGCGTGCCGCCGATGGGCTGGTTGCTGGCCAGCTGGGGTTCGTCGGCGGCCATCGGATCCTGCTGCTTGGGCGGATCGGCCTTGGCGAGTTGCGTGGCGGCCTGCTCGGCCTTGTCGCCCTCGTAGCGCCAGTACAGGAACTTCTTGCCGCGCTTGCCCATGAAGTACTGGCGGTTGACCGTCCAGCGGCTCAATTCCGCAGCGCCGACGTAGCCGTCTTCCATCTGCTTCTTGAAACCTGCAATCGAATCGTGCACATAGTGGTCGAAGAACTTGTCGAACGCCGCGCGCGTCGCTGGATCGAGGCTACCCAGCCAGTTGCCGGCAACCCGGACGGCCGCGTCGATGGCTTTTTCCTGTTCCGAAACAGAGACAGTCAGGTATCCGCCGTTTGCATGACGCAAGCGATCCGTATCTTCATTCCACTCGCGATCGGTAATGACCATATGATCGTCCACGCCACCGGGTGGCTTCAGACGGCCGTCCTTCAGGCGTCGGCTTCTGCTGGCGCGCCACTGATAATAGCGGTTCATGTGCCAAATGACCTGCGCCTCGAGCCTGTCGCTGTTCGGCGCCACGCCCGCACTTTTGCCGCCCCCCTGACCCATGTAGACATTCCATGCGGCCTCCAGCTCCTTGGAAATCTCGAACTGTTGCCCTGCGTCCGCAAGCAGTTCCTTTGGTGAACGAAACGGGACGCCGGCCTTCCATGCTTCGATATAGAGATTGTTCAGCGCAACGTTGGCCAACTCGTTGGTTCGACCTTCCTGGTAGTTGTGCTCGTAACCACCGCCCACGTCCGAGTGCATGCCAGGGTAGTACACCTCGCGGCAGTTCGCGGGAATCTTCTGGTCTTCCCGCACCGAGTCACCGGGGAATTTTTCCCGCACCTCCTGCGACGCCACATAGTGAACACATTGCCGCACGTAGCCCGGAATGCGAATATCGTTCGCCCATTCCGCGTGACCGCCTTTGTCGATGTAGTAGAGGTAACCGCCGGCGAGCGGTCCGAAAAAAATGGTAGCGATGGCCGGTCCCGCAGCCTCGACGCGGCTGCCGCCGAAGCCCGTTGACGAAACCGTATCAAGAATTCCAAGGAAATAAACGACCACTTCGGGGCGATGCCCCTTCATGTTCTTCTTGTTCCACCAAAGCCTCCCGCCGATATTCTCGGCGAGTTGCTCGGTCAGCATGCGAACGAAGGCACGCGCTTCCGTCGCGCCCCGCGAGAAACCGAATACGGCCAGGTTGATCTGGCTCACAGCGGGCATGTGACCGGTGACATGCCTGTCGAGTTCGTTGAGCATCCATCGGATGCGCAACTCGCCTTTTCTCGCGGCAGCCATACCGAGTGCGTTGTCGAGACCTTTTCCGGTATCTCCTACTTTGTCGCACGGCGTGCCGACACCTTCGACATAGCGTGCAACGGTCCGGGGGAACGCGTTGTCTTCAGCATGCGCAAACCGCCAGAGCTTCGCGATATTGCTGTACTTGGTCAGCTTGACATCCTTCAAACCACGGCCGTCCAGGTCGAAGTTGTTGCCCGTTCCGTCGAAGAATGCCGTGAACCACACGGGCTTCGGGCACTCCTTGCATTGCTCGATCAGCAGCGGATCAAGAATTTCTCGCTGGGCACTGCGGATGGCGTCCTCGGCGGGGGTGAGATCCGAGATGCGTCTGACAATGGGGGGATTGCTCACGGCAGTTTCGCTCCTGTTTCGGCAATGTGCCCAGCGTCAGTTCCATTGGGCCGGCTTCTTGCGCCCATAGAACGGATTGGGAATTTCCTTCAGGCAGGCACGACCGGTCAGCTTGCGCTGCTCGTCGCGCATAGAAAGCGCCACCTTCGGGACTGGGCCATCGACGTGGAAGTCCATATCACCTTCCACACGGCCATCGGGGAAGAAGTGCAACACGATACCGCCGCTCTTGCCCTTCACGGGCGGGCGCGTGATCGTGATCTCGCCTTCACACCATGCCATCCCGGGTCGGGTTTCTCGATGCGTGTACTCGTCGTAATCGGGGGACGAAGCTTCCAATGCGCGCTTGTCGACCACGCGCTCCCACCACACTTTGAACTTGCGAGGCGTGGCCCATCGCAAATCCCATGCGAGGCTCGGTCTTTGCCCGCCGCCGCCTGTCCAGCGTGTCGCGCTCCGCGGCGTCGCGCTCTTCCCATCGGCGCTCGCCGCATCGTCGAGGCTGTTCTTGTCCGGCGGCAGGAGGTAAACGCCGTAGATATCGTAATCCGTATAGTTGAAAGACCCCGCCGTTATGACGTCGTAATTCGGGTCATTCCACTTGCTCGCGTCGCCGGGGGCCAGGCTTTCCTTTTCAGCATCGCCCGTGGTTTTGCTGCACGCAGCCGTGGAAAAGACCATCACGGACAGCAAGGTGATCCAGCAGCGGTTCATATTGAACTTCCTTCTCTTCCAGTCGATTTCATTCGAGTCGCGTCGCGCACGCGCCATCACGCGGCCGCTTCCTGCATTCGCCGCCAGTCTTCCGCCGGCACCAGCGCCAGCGCCTCCGGAAACGCCTGCCCCTGCGCCACCGCGTCGAACACGGCGGCCATCGCCGGATCCTCGTCGAAGCGCGCGCCGTACCGCAACGCCAGTTCGCAATAGATCAGCAGCGACGCCGCGCTGTCGGCGCCGTGCGCGCGGCAGCGCGCCAGTTGATCGCGCACGAAGCCGTAGTGCTGTGCGGCCGGCAACGACGCGAGCAGCGCGGGCTTTTCGGTACGCAGCCGCTCGAGCATCGTGTACGGATAGCAGGCGGCGAGCAGATCGTCTTCCTGAGCCTGGGTCAACTGCAGCGGAAATTCGGCGGCCTGCCTGACGTTGGCGGGCGCGGCGATGTCCGCCGTCCGGAGCTGCAGCGAGGTATCGCGGTGAATCCAGTGCCGCACGCCCTGCGCCAGATACGCGCGATGCGCGGCGGGCAGCATGTCGAGCCAGAACGGCAGCACGCGCGGATCGAAGAAGCGCATCAGCATCACGCTCTCCATCTGCTCGAGCTGGACGTCCACCATCGGCGCCAGATGCGCGGCCAGTCGCTCGAGCGACAGCGGCGACACGAGCACGCTCGCTGCCGGCCACGGAATGCTGCGCGGCTCGATCGCGTCCGCGGCATCGGCACCGTCGGCGCCGGGCTGCCATTCGAACAGCAGCGGCCCGACGATTCTCGCCTCGTCGTCGGCGGCGTCGTCGAGCAACGAGGCCGCGACGAACGCGGGCCACGACGCCTTGTCATCGTCCGGCAAGGTATCGAGCAATGCGCCATCGATCAGGACGTAAGCGCGCAGCCCGTCCTGCGACGACAGCGCCGCCTGCAGCGCGTCGGCCGCCTGCGCGGCAATCAGGTCATTCGTCATGCGCTGCCCTGCCTCACACCTTGGCCGCGAACGGCGACGCCATCGATGCCGCGTTGACCATGCACGGCGCGCACGCCGTGCCCGGGAACGCGCGCGCGGGCACCGGCAGGCTGTCCGGCCCGATGAACGTATGCGACGCGGCATGCGCGGTGAATCCGCCCTTGGTCCCGTGCACGATGCCGCTGCCGTTCCAGCGCGTATAGCTGGTGCCGCCGTTGATCAGGACTTCTTCCTTCGCGGTGATGGTGATGCGGTTCGCATCGACCTTCACGTCCAGCTTGGCCAGCACGTTGATGCTGTCCTTCAGCGCCTGGATGTCGATGTCGGCGGCGGCGGCCACGAGCCGGATGCCTTTTTCGAACGCGGCGACGCGCACGGCCTCCTGCGCGCTGACCAGCATGCTCTTGCCCGCGCCGATGCTCGTATGGGCGCCGCTCGTCAACGCGACGTGCTGGTCGCTTGCGACATGGGTCGACCCCGTCGTCGTGGCCAGGATCCCGGCCGGGCTGGCGAGCGCGAGAAACGGCTGCGCGAATTCCGGAAACTCGCCTTGCTGAGGATTGCCGCCGGTGCCTCTCAGGCCGTCGTTCTGCATGCGGAGCGCCTGATGGACGGCATCCTGGTCGCCGGACTCCTGCGCCTTCACGTCGTGCGCGGAACCCGACAACGATTCGTGCAGGTCGTGCGCCCTGTCGAGGCGCGCGACGGTTTCGTCGATGTCCGTCGCATGGGCGCGCGCGTCGTAGCGCGCTTCGCTGGTCACCAACAGGCCCTTGGCCGCCCGAACCGCACCGTGCGCGTCGGTCCGCAACTCGAACCCGCGCGCGCGCTGATCGGTGCGCCCCTGCGTATTGTCGATGCGGACGTTGTGTCCCAGGGTCAGTTCGCTGGCGTCGGTATCGCTGCGCAGCTTCAACTGAAGCTGCTGCGGCGTGTCGTCGAGCAGCACGTGGTTCGAGCGGCCGCCCGCCGCGTTACCGGCGTCGCCCGACAGCTCGCGGCTGCGCAGCCCCGTCAACACCTGCTGGTCGGGCAGCGCCCATGGCGGCATCCGTTCCGCGTTGTATGTGGTACCCGCCACGATCGGCCGGTCGGGATTGCCGTCGAGGCACATCACGACCACCTCGCTGCCCACGCGGGGATGCGCGATCATGCCCTTCTCGCCGCCGGCCCAGCCGGCAGCCACGCGAATCCGTGCGCTGGTCTGCGCTGCACGATCCCAGTGGTAGACGATGCAGACCCGACCGTATTCGTCGACGTCAACGCTGCCGGCGCCCTTCGCGCCCGCGACGGTCGCGGTTTGCGGCGCCAGCACGCGCACGGGTTCGCTGTTGAAGCCACGGCCCGGGCGCCAGGGCGTATGCCGATGGCCCGCGACGAAGCGGTTGCGATACTCGGGCTTGCCGTCCGCCTGCAGGTAGTTGTTCGCTGCTTCGTGACGGGCTTCGAGAATCAGGTACTCGTGATCCTGCGGGCTGCCCGACGCCGCGCTGAAGTGATCGGACAGCTGGAACCAGCGTCCGGGCAGGATGCCGTGATGGTTGCCGGCCGCGTCGAAACGCGTCGCGGCCGCCTCGATCTCCTCCATCCGCACGCGTGCGAGCGCATCGCCGGCGCGCGTCTGTTTCGCGAAACCGTAGTGCCCCACGTATTCGTGATGCTCGACCTGCGGCGCGACGCCCGGCGGATGCAGCGTCGGAATCTGCGCATTGGCCGCATGCGGCGCCTTGAAATCGAACGCGGTCGCGCTGTAACTGCCGGCGGACAGCAACCGCACCGCGGACCATTGCGAAATGGCGTCGGCGGCCATCGGACCGTCGTGCGTCTGGAAACGGATCACGGGCGAGCGACCGTCGACGGCCGGGCACTGCACCGTGCTGTCGTCGCCGACGATCAGCTTCAGGCCTTTCTCGTCGTGCTCCCACCAGTACAGGCACCCGACGGCTTCCAGATGGCGGACGATGTAGTTCCAGTCGCTTTCGCCGAGCCCACCGCCCTGGACGTTCATCGTGCGCGCGGGATCGTCGCCGCGCACGCGCCACTCCCACGACGGCGCGAGCCCCTGGTAATCGGCGAGCAGCGTGCCGATCTGCTGCTGAAGCGATTGGCCGAGGAACAGGCGGTTGTTCACGCGGGTCCGCAGGAAATGGCTCCACGGGCGCAGCACCGCGCGATATTCCGCAATCGAATCGTCGTTGCGGACCAGCGAAAACTCGGTGCAGTAACCGGTGAAATAACGCAGGCCGCCATCGGGGCGCACCATCGACACCGCGAGCAGCTTGCCCAGCATGTCGTCCAGCGTGACGCCGGCCTCGCCGGACAGCAGCGTCAGTTCGAACGTGAAGTCGATCCCGAGCCCCTCGTGCGCGACGAGCCGCTCGACAACCAGCCGCGCCGGACGATGCCGGCCGTACGAGTCGGTGACCGAAGGCGCGTCGTCGTGGGGGAAAGACAGCGTGAGCAAGCGCTTGTCTTGCAGGAAAAACGGAGGGCGAATAAATGCTGCAAGGTCAGCCATGACCGCCTCAGAATGATCTTTCGTTCGAATGGCAGCGGCGCGCTGCCTCCCTATTTTTGGGATGAAAGGATATCGTAGAGCGCGACCAGCGACAACGCTGACACGACCCGGTAATTTCTTCGCCTCTCGAAAGAAATCGGTAACAAATACAATATCTTGCGGCGTACCGGGCGACGCTCGAACGGATGGCGCATCCATGATGATGCCGCTTGATCCGGCATCCCGACACACGGCCTCCGAACACGTCGGTTTGCGTGCTGCAGGAGGAACCTCGTGCTGCGCTTCGCCGTCTCAACGCGACCGGCTTCATCTCCCGCAGTCCAATCCCCTAATCCCGCAGCACCCGGAGAGAAACATGGCACACCGCCCCCTCGGCACATCGAACATCCAGGTTTCGCCGCTCGCGTTCGGCGGCAACGTCTTCGGCTGGACCGTCGACGAGAACACGTCGTTTGCGCTGCTCGACGCGCTCGCCGACACCGGCATCAACTTCATCGACACGGCCGATGTCTACTCGGCCTGGGCCCCCGGCAACAGCGGCGGCGAATCGGAAACGATCATCGGCAAGTGGCTCAAACGCTCCGGCAAGCGCGAACAGGTCGTGATCTCGACCAAGGTCGGCCTGCTGGCCGCGCGCGCGGGGCTGACGAAAGACAACATCCTGAAAGCCGCCGACGATTCGCTGCGCCGCCTGCAGACCGACTACATCGACCTGTATTTCTCGCACAGCGATCTCGCCGATACGGCCCCGCTCGAGGAAACGCTCGGCGCGTATCAAACGCTGATCGAAGCGGGCAAGGTGCGGATCATCGGCGCATCGAACTACAGCGGCGCGCGGCTGCGCGAAGCCGCCGACATCAGCCAGCGCGACGGCCTGCCCGCGTACCAGGTCATCCAGCCCGAATACAACCTGTTCGATCGTGCCGACTACGAACGCGATCTCGAACCGGTCGTGCGCGACCTGAAGCTCGGTGTCGTCAATTACTACGCGCTCGCGAGCGGCTTCCTGTCGGGCAAGTACCGCAGCGAGGCCGACCTGAAGAAGAGCGTGCGCGGCGACCGCGTCGCCGGCTACCTGAATGAACGCGGGCTGCGCATCCTCGCGGCACTCGATGCGGTAGCCGCGAAACACGGCACGCAGCCGGCCGCGATCGCGCTCGCCTGGCAGATCGCGCGGCCGACAATCACCGCACCGATCGCGAGCGCGACGTCGCTGGCGCAGCTGGAATCGCTCGGCGACGCGATCCGCGTCACGCTCGATCAGGACGACATCCGCCGGATCGACGAGGCCAGCGCGGCCTGAAGTCGTCGGCAGCGGGCCGGTCGATCGGATCGCGCGGCCTGCGCGGTTCCGCGACCGGCGCGTGTCGCGTGCGCGCCCTTGTCACCGCCTGCGCGGAGGCAGGGCATTCGGGTGAGGCGGATGGATACAATGGCGGCGCACGGGCGGCCCGCCGCACGGCTCGACACGGCCGGACCGAAATCCGTGACGCCCGGACCCACACCACGCACAAAAAACGCCCATGCCCCGGAACACCCGTCGCGCCCGCTACGCCTGCCCGTTCGCCGCCATGCTCGCCGTGCCGCTCGCCTGCGCGCCGGCCGCGTCTTATGCAGGCTGGTACGAGGTCGTCAACTACACCGGCACGATCGGCACCGCGCCGGTCCACGTGTCGCTGCAGACCTACGACGCAATCAACCGCAACGACGCGGGCCGCTGGCGCGTCGACGGCAGCTACTACTACGATGCGCATCGCAAGCCGATCCCGTTGCAGGGCCGCCGTGAGCCCGATGGCCGCATGACGCTGTGCGAAGCATCGCCGCCGGCATCGAACGCCGACTCGCCGGTCGTGCCAGCCGCATCGCCGTCGCGGCCGAAGCCCTGCCCGATCGCGCTGAACGTCGCCGGTCAAACGGCAACCGGCACCTGGGACGACGGCCGCAAGACATTGCCGGTCACGCTGAATGAAGTCGGGCGACTGAACGACAACGATCAGGATCACATCCGGCTCGACGGCGCCGTCGATATTCCGATGTGGTATCGCACGAAGACGCACATGCTGGTCGGCGTCTATGCGCTGTCCGACAAGTGCGGCCTCGCGATGCAGTCGCTGCGGGCCGTGAACATCGCGACGGGCCGCATCGACCGCACGATCGCGCTCGACTGCGACGCCGGAATGGTGATGACGTCGATCTACGCGAACGTCACCGACGCGCGGCGGGCCGGCTACGTCAGTGTCGAGTATCGCGGCGGCAAGATGGGCTACGAGCAGGACGTGTCGCTCGGGCTGCCGTCGTCTTCGAAGAAGTAACCCGGCACGACCTAACCCGAAATCGCACACGTGTCTTGACTCACGCGGCCGCTTCCCTTGACTCGGCCGGACATCGATCGCGCCTGCGCCCGCCATGCCCCGCTGCAAGGGCGTCACAGGCGTGTCCCGGGTCTTTCACGGATTGACCACGCGCTCCGACGTACCCGAGACTGCGCCGCTCAGGCGGTCATCGGGAGAACGTCATGCCGGACACCAGCACGGAGATCGCCACGATCTCGACGCGCGCCGTGCGCGGCCACGAACGCGTCGACTTCTGGGTCGACCATGTCGCGCGCACGCTCGTGCGGATCGAATGCAGCGGCAAGTCGTCGGAAGGCATCGACGCGACGCTGCGCAAGCGCGATCTCGGGCTGTTCGGCGCCTGCGACATCGTCGCGAACCGGCACGCGGTCGTGCGCACGCCGCACAACATCCATGCGGACCAGCGCGATGCCGTGTTCATCTGCCTGATGCACGCAGGGCAAGGCTATACGTTCCAGGACGTCGACTGCATGCAGCACGGACCCGGCGACCTCGTGCTCTACGACACGTCGATGCCGTACGGTCACGGTTTTCCCGCCGACATGGCGATGACCGTGCTCGACGTGCCGCGCGACGTGTTCGAGGCGCGCGTCGGCCCGTGGCGCTACCGCAGCCTCGTCAAGATCGACCGTGACGACGGCGTCGCATCGTGGGCCGTGCGGCAGGTGTATGCGCTGCTCGCCGCGCCGCAGGAGCCGACGCCCGGTGCGCGCGAACGGCGCGCCGCCGCGATCCTCGATCTCGTGCAGTCGATGCTGCGGCTGCGCGACGGCGACGCGTCGCCGACCAAGTCGACCGTCCACACGCTGTCGCGCGCAAAAGCGTTCATCGACAGCCATCTCGCCGACGACGATCTCGACAGCCAGTCGGTGAGCCGCGCGATCAACCTGTCGCCGCGCCAGCTCGCGCGCGTCTTCGAGATCGAAGGAACGCCGCTCACGCGCTACATCCTTGCGCGGCGGCTCGAACGCTGCCGCGCCGACTTGCGCGACCGGTCGCTGAAGCACCTGACGGTCAGCGAAATCGCGTTCCGCTGGGGCTTCAACAACAGCGCGCACTTCAGCCGCAGCTATCGCGCGCGCTTCGGCGAGACGCCGAGCGAGTCGCGCGCGTCGGCGCCGGCGCCGGCCGACGCGCGGTAGCCCGCCACCGTCCACCCGCCGCCGTGTCCCTGCGAGGCAAACACCACGTCCGTCCCGGTCAAACGGGGCCGCATGGCGGCCGCTAAGCTGGCTTCCTGCGCGGCGGCACTCGTTTCGCCGCCCGACAGCAAGGAGAAGAAGCGGGATGGAGACGTACGACCATATCGTCGTCGGCGGCGGCTCGGCCGGCTGCACGGTCGCGCACCGGCTGGTGAAGGCCGGCAGGCGCGTGCTGCTGCTCGAGGACGGCCCGAAGGACGACAGCCTGTTCATCCGGATACCGGCGACGTTCATCCGCGTGCTCGGCACGCGCCGCACGGTCACGTTCGAGAGCGAGCCGCAAGCCGGTGCGGCGGGACGCAGGACCTACGTGCCGCAGGGCCGCACGCTCGGGGGCGGCAGTTCGGTCAACGCGATGCTGTACGTGCGCGGCACGCGCGACGACTACGACGACTGGGCCGCGCTCGGCTGCACGGGCTGGGGCTGGGACGACGTGCTGCCCGTGTTCAGGCGCGCCGAATCGCACCTGCGGCTCTCCGAGCCGTTTCACGGCACCGACGGGCCGCTGAAGGTCGGCGACACGCGCTTCAGGCATCCGCTGAGCCTCGCGTTCGTGAAAGCCGCGCAGGAAACCGGCATCGCCTACAACGACGATTTCAACGGCGCCGCGCAACAGGGCGTCGGGTTCTACCACACGACGATCTTCGACGGCCGGCGCGGCAGTACCGCGGCCACCTATCTCGCCGACGCGCTGCGGCATCCGAACCTGCGCGTGCTGACCGGCTGCCGCGTGACGCGCATCCTGTTCGACGGCCGGCGTGCGACCGGCGTCGAATGGCGGACGGCAAGCGGCGCGACGGGTTCGGCCGCCGCGCGCGCCGACGTCGTGCTCGCAGCCGGTGCGCTGAGCACGCCGAAGCTGCTGATGCTGTCGGGCATCGGGCCCGGCGCGCACCTGCACACGCACGGCATCGACGTGCTGCACGACAGCCGCGACGTCGGCGCGAATTACCAGGATCATCTCGAAGTCTCGATCTACGGCCGCAGCCACGCGCCCGTGAGCCTGCTGGGCGAGGATCGCGGGCTGAAGGCATTGCGGCACGGGCTGCAGTGGATGCTGTGCCGCACGGGCCTGCTGACGTCGAACGTCGTCGAATCCGGCGCGTTCGTCGACACGACCGGCAGCGGCCGCGCCGACATCCAGTTCCACGTGCTGCCGACGCTCGTCGGCGACGTCGATCGCGAGCCGCTGCCCGGCCACGGCCTGTCGATCAACCCGTGCCTGCTCAGGCCGCGCTCGCGCGGCTCGGTGCAACTGCGCGGCAACGATCCGGCCGCACCGATCCTGTTCGACAGCAGCGCGCTGTCCGACCCGGCCGATGTCGACGGTCTCGTGCGCGGCGTCGCGCTCGCACGGCGGATCATCCGCGCGCCGTCGCTCGCGCGCATCGTGCGCGAAGCCGAGACGCTGACCGAGACGGCACTCGCCGACTACGTGCGGCGCCGCGCGAAAACCGTCTATCACCCGGCCGGCACCTGCCGCATGGGCAACGACGAACACGCGGTCGTGACGCCGCGCCTTTCGGTGCAGGGCGTCGACGGCCTGCGGATCTGCGATGCGTCGGTGATGCCGCGGATCGTGTCCGGCAACACGAACGCGCCGACGATCATGATCGCGGAGCGCTGCGCCGAATTCATGCTGGCGGAATGACGCGGCGCGGCGCATTTGCGCCGTCGTTCGCTGCACGAAAAAACGGCGCGTGGGACACGCGCCGCCGCTCCATCCGCATCGACTGCCGGTATCAGCGGCCGGCCGCGTGCGCCGCGTCGCGCAACGCCATCGGCGACGCGCCGTAGCGCTCGCGAATCGCCCGGCTGAAGTGCGCCTGGCTCGAGAAACCCCAGCGAAACGCGATCTCGCCGATGCTCGTCTTGCGCAGCCGCGCATCGGTCAGCTCGCGATGCGCGTGCGCCAGCCGCTCCGACCAGATGTGCTGCGTGATCGACTCGCCTTCGGCCGCAAAGAGCCGGCTCAGGTGGCGCAGCGACAGCCCGACCGCGTCGGCAACCGCCTGCGGCCCGAGTTCCGGGTCGCCCAGGTGCGTCGCGACGTACTGCTTCGCGGTCAGCAGGTACGACAGCGACGCGCGCGACGCGCCCGCGCCGTTCACTTCCGCGTCGACGAGTTCCGCGATCAGCGTGCGCGTGTGCTCGGCGAATCGCGCGGCATCGCGCTCGACCGGGTCCTTCATGAACCGCTCGACGCTCGCGCGCAACGTTGCGCCGAGCATCGCGCCCGCGCCCGGCTTCGGCGCGATCCGCAGCGGCAGCGCCGCCAGTTCCGCGTCGAGCCGGTCGTCGAGCGTCGTGACCGGGATATCGATCAGCAACTGCCGCATCGGTGTCAGGAATCCGAACAGATAAGGCACACGCGTGTCGTAGACGACGACATCGCCGGCTTCCGCGAGCAGGCACCGGTCGTGCTGGATGAAATACGCACGCCCGCTCAGGATCTGGCACGCGAACAACGACTCCTTCGGCAACTGGCGCACCAGCGCGGGGCTGCGTTCGATCACGTGATCCTGGCCGCTGATGTCGGCGATGCCGAGGCCCGGCAGCGCGATGTCGGTCTTCTCGACCTCGAGCCCGGCCGGCGACAGCGACGAGCAGCGCAGGCCGACCAGCGTCTCTGCATTGAACGCGTCCCAGTACGCCATCCGGTCGCGCACCGGCACGTCGGCCGTCGAGCCTCGCGTGCGTGAAAAAACGGTCGAATTCGTCACGTCGCCTCCTGCTGGCGCCCGTCGTGCGGAGCGCCATGCATTGCGAAATTGGGGGATGGATCGTTCAAACGTCGTGCGGTGCGATGTCCGGCCCGATCAAGCAATTCGTCCAGCCCAGTCAAGAGCGGCGCGCACCTGCTGGCTAAAGTCGAGCCCACGACATCCAAACACAAGGAGACGAACCGTGGTCGACCAAGCCGTAGCCGAATTCTGGCAAAACATCCCGCCGATCGCCAATCCGTTCAAGCCCGATGCGCTTCCGGAAGCCTACATCGCGAACGCGGCCACCGAGGACGAGCGCTATTACGTTCCGTTCACCGAAACGGTTTCGTCGCGGCCGCTGTGGATCTCGCCGTCGCAGAACAAATGGTGCGACATCCTGATGGCGAAGGAAGCCGGGCTCGTGAACCGGCACTATCACCCGCACGAGGTGTTCGCTTACACGCTGTCGGGCAAGTGGGGTTACCTGGAGCATGAATGGACCGCGACGCGCGGCGATTTCGTCTACGAGACGCCGGGCGAAGGCCACACGCTCGTCGCATTCGATCACCCCGAGCCGATGCGCGCGTTCTTCATCGTCAAGGGGCCGCTGATCTGGCTCGACGACGAAGGCCAGCCCGACGGCTACTTCGACGTGCACTCGTACATCGCGATGTGCAAGGCGCACTACGAGAAGGTCGGCCTCGGCGCGCAAGCGATCGAGAAGCTGTTCCGCTGACGCGCGGCGAGGCTCACCATGACATCCCCTTCCTCCTCCAGGCCCGCCTGGACGTACGAGAACAGGCTGCTGCTGATCCTGTTCATGACGTTCGGCTTCGTGTTCTTCGACCGCCTCGCGCTGTCGTTCCTGTTCCCGTTCATGTCCGCCGAGCTGCACCTGACGAATGCGCAGCTCGGCATGGTGTCGTCCGCGCTCGCGCTCACGTGGGCGCTGTCGGGCGCCGCGACCGGCGCGTGGTCCGACGCGCGCGGCACGCGCAAGCCGCTGCTGATCGCCGCCGTGATCGGCTTTTCCGTGTGCTCGGCGCTGTCGGGGCTCGTCGGCGGTTTCGCGAGCCTGATCGCGTTCCGCGCGCTGATGGGCATCGCCGAAGGCCCGGTGCTGCCGCTCTCGCAGTCGCTGATGGTCGAAAGTTCGACGCCGAGCCGCCGCGGGCTGAACATGGGCCTGCTGCAAGGCTCCGCCGCCGGCCTGCTCGGCGCGATGATCGGCCCGCCGGTCGTGATCGGCATCGCGACCGCGCACGGCTGGCGCCACGCGTTCTTCGTATCGTGCATTCCCGGCTTCCTGATCGCGTTCTGCATCTGGCGCTGGGTGCGCGAGGTGCCGCCCGGCGGCGCACGGCATGCGCAGGCCGACACCGTCGGCGCACCGGCCGCGGGCGGCGCGGCGATCAGCCGCTGGGCGCTGCTGAAGGAACGCAACATCCTGCTTTGCGTGCTGATCAGCTGCTTCTTCCTCACGTGGTTCATCGTGATCATCTCGTTTGCGCCGGTGTTCCTCGTCGACAGCCGCCACCTGTCCCCTGCCGACATGGGCGTGGTGATGACCTGCCTCGGCGCCGCGTGGGTGTTCTGGGGTTTCGCGGTGCCCGCGATCTCCGACCGGATCGGCCGCAAGCCGACGATGATCGTGTTCGCGCTGGTCGCCGCCGCGTGCCCCGTCGCGATGATTCACGCGAATTCGCTGTGGGCGCTCTGCGCGCTCGTGCTCGCGACCTACACGGGCCTCGGCTGTTTCACGCTGTTCATGGCGACGATCCCGGCGGAAACGGTGCCGCCGCGCGCAATCGCCAGCGCGCTCGGGCTGATCATGGGCGCCGGCGAGCTGATCGGCGGCTTCGTCGCGCCGACCGTCGCCGGCTTCGCCGCGGACAAGTACGGCCTGCAGTTCGCGATGTGGACGTCGGCCACCGGCGCGATCCTCGCGTGCGTGCTGTCGTTCGGCCTCGTCGAAACCGCGCCCGCCGTGCTGCGCAAGCGCGCGCTCGCCGGCACGGCCGCGAACCGTCTCGATACGCAGAACCTCGGAGGACGCTGACATGCGTGCACTTCAATGGCATGGCCCGCGCGACGTCCGTCTCGTGGAAATCGATACGCCGCGCCCCGGGCCGGGCGAGGTGCGCATCGCGGTCGCGTATTGCGGCATCTGCGGCAGCGACCTGCACGAATACGCGGACGGCCCGCACGCGATTCCGGTCGACACGCCGCATCCGCTGTCGCGCCGTACCGCGCCGCTGACGCTCGGCCACGAATTCTGCGGCACCGTCGTCGAAGTCGGCGAAGGCGTGACGACGCTGAATCCGGGCGATTGTGTCGCCGTCGAGCCCGAATATCGCTGCCACCAGTGCGCGTACTGCCGCTCGGGGTCGTACAACCTGTGCGTGTCGATGGGCTTTGCCGGGCTGATGGGCGACGGCGGGATGGCCGATTTCGCGGTCGTGCCCGCCTACATGCTGCACCGGCTGCCCGACGGCGTGAGTCTCGAGCAGGCCGCCGTGATGGAACCCGCGGCCGTCGCGCTGCACGCGCTGCGCCGCGCCGAGCTCCGGCTCGGCGACACGTGCGCGGTATTCGGGCTCGGGCCGATCGGCCTGCTGCTGATCCAGCTCGCGAAGCTGCAGGGTGCGACGACCCTCGTCGCGGTCGACGTGTCGACCGAGCGCCTCGCGGCCGCCGCGCGCTTCGGCGCGACGCACACGTTCAATGCGCGCACGCTCGACGCGTCCGTGCTGCGCGATGCGATTCACGAGGCTTCGGGCGGGCTCGGCGTCGACGCGAGCTTCGAGGCGGCCGGCTTGCCGGCCACGTTCGAGGCGGCGATGCAGGCGCTGCGTAAGGGCGGCCGCGTCGTGATGGTCGGCCTGATGCCGCAGGCGGGCTTCGACGCGTTCCGCGCGGTCAACGACGAGCTGACCTTCACGGCGAGCGTCGGCTACCGGCATGCGTACGAGGACCTGCTGCGCATCGTCGCGTCGGGTGCGCTCGATCTCACGTCGATCGTCACGCGCACCGTGTCGCTGGAGGACGCCGTCGCCGACGGCTTCGACGCGCTGCTCGCCGATCGTACGCAGATCAAGATCCTGGTTTCCCCCGCGCAGCGGCATGCGCGCTCCGCCCACGCCGTCGAGAGTGTCGAACATGAGTCGCCAGTGGTTATTTGAGGGAAGGACCGTCGCCGTCACGGGCGGCACATCGGGCATCGGCGCAAGCACGGCGTGGCGTTTCGCTGAAGCCGGCGCATCGGTCGTTGCGCTCGGGCTCGACGCTACCGGCCCGCACGCGCCGGTGCATCCGCGCGTCCGGTGCATGGAACTGGACGTGACAGACAGCGACGCACTGACGCGCACGATCGCCGCTTTGCCGCGGCTCGACGTGCTCGTCAACGGCGTCGGCATCAGCCGGCACGCCGACGAATACCGGATGGACCAGTTCGAACTCGTGCTGAACGTGAACCTGACGTCGGTGATGCGCGCCTCCGACGCCGCGTTGCCGGCGTTGTCCGTACAAGGCGGCAGTATCGTCAACGTCGCATCGATGTATACGTACTTCGGCAGCAAGGACCGCCCCGCGTACAGCGCGAGCAAGGGCGGCATCGCGCAGCTCACGCGCTCGCTCGCGCAGGCGTGGGCCGATCGCGGCATCCGCGTGAACGCGGTCGCGCCCGGCTGGATCGACACGCCGCTCAGCAGCGGCCTGATGGCCGACACGCAGGCGTCACGACGCATCCTCGAACGCACGCCGCTCGGGCGCTGGGGCACGGCCAACGAAGTCGCGGACGTGATCCTGTTCCTGTGCTCGCCCGCCGCGTCGTTCGTGACAGGTGCGGTCGTGCCGGTCGACGGCGGGTATTCGACGGTCTAGCGCGCGCTCGACAGGCATCGGCCACACACCGGTTCGCTCCGGTTGCCACCGAACCGGGAATCGCCCGGCTCGGGTTTTTTCATATCAATCAGTAGTCCAATTAAAAATATCCGGCCTGACCGGAAACATGTGAGGAGCACATTGGAGATGACGAAAAAGACCCTTCTGGCGCTCGCGGCATGCGCCCTTCCCGCCGTGTCGTTCGCGCAGAGCAGCGTGACGATGTTCGGGCTGATGGATGCCGGCATCAGCTACGTCAGCAACGAAGGCGGCCACGGCAACGCGAAGTTCGACGACAACATCTTCTTTCCGAACCTGCTCGGTTTCGAAGGCAAGGAGGACCTCGGCGCGGGCACGCGCGCGATCTTCCGGCTCGTGAACCAGTATTCGCTCGGCAACGGCTCGATCATCGGCGGCGGGCTGTTCGCTCGGCAGGCCTACGTCGGACTGGAGAACGACCGCTACGGCAAGCTCACGCTCGGCAACCAGTACGAGTTCATGGTCGATGCGCTCGCCGCCGGCGGCAACGAGATCGCGCAGGATCTCGTCGGCCTGTACGGCTTTCGCAACGGGCCGTTCGACAAGCTCGCCTTGCCGAACAACCCCACCGGCGCGTTCGACTGGGATCGCGTCGCGGGCAGCAATCGCGTCGCGAATTCCGTCAAGTACACGAGCCCGTCGCTGTCGGGCCTGACCTTCGGCGCGCTGTACGGCTTCGGGAACGTCGCGGGGTCGGTCGGTGCGAACAACACGGTCAGCGTCGGCGCGAGCTACGACAACGGCCCGTTCGGCGCGGGCGCGGCCTATACGAACCAGAAATACGGCGCGTCGGCGGGGCTCCCGCCGACCAGCGTGCGCAACTGGGGCGCAGGGGTGCACTACACGCTCGGCACGGTCACGGGGAAGGCGCTCGTGACGACCGTACGGAACTCGGCGAACGGCGCGGGCGCGTGGTCGGCGGAAGCCGGCGCGTCGTGGCATCCGTCGCCTGCGTGGGTGGTCGGCGCGAGCTACACCTACATGAAAGGCAACGACACGCTCGACAATGCGCACGCGCACCAGTTCCTGGCGGCCGTCCAGTACTGGCTGTCGAAGCGCACGATGGTGTACGTGGCGGGCGTGCATCAGCGCGCGAACCACGGCAGCAACGCGCAGATCAACGGCGTGATGGACGCGAACGGCGCATCGAGCGGCGCACTGCAGTCGATCGCGCGGGTCGGATTCAGTACGCGGTTCTGACACGCGCGGCGGCCGGCCGCGCAACCCGCGTGGCCGGCCCGAAGCTTTCGTTGCGGCACACGCTCGGCTGCAACGACTTCGGTACGACGACGGTCGGCTTCACGTAGAAACCGTCGCGCGCATCACGGCCGCGCCCCCGGCCTGTCGCCCGACCGGCCGGCAAGCGCATCGAACGTATCGAGGCGCACGCGCCGCAACCGACCATACGCCGCAGAACCGGATCCGGGAATGCCGACTGCAAGCAAATTTGAGCGGGCGCGCCGCAACCGGGCCGGCGGCCGCGCCTTGTCGCGCATCCCGTCAGTCGCCGTCCTTCTCGAGCACGTTCTGCGTGAGCGCGACCGACGGAATCGTCGGCTTGAGCGACGCGCGGTGCGCGCGGCCGCTCAGCCACTTCCAGCCGGCCACGAGCAACAGCGCGACGAGCGGGATCGACGCGATCGTCCACGTGCCGTTCGGATAGTCGAATGCCATCAGGACCAGCACGCCGAGCAGGAACAGCAGCGTCAGCCATGACGTCACGGGCGCGCCGGGCATCCTGAACGACACGTCGTCCACCTCGCCGCGCGCGACCGCCGCGCGGAACTTCATCTGGCACACGACGATGAATGCCCACGTACTGATGATGCCGAGCGACGCGATGTTCAGCACGATCTCGAACACGCTCGACGGCACCAGGTAGTTGAGCAGCACGCCGACCACGTAGATCGCGACCGTCACGAGAATGCCCGCGTACGGCACGGATTGCCCGCTCATCCTGCCGAGGAACGCCGGTGCCGAGCCGCCCATTGCGAGCGAACGCAGCACGCGCCCGGTCGAATACAGTCCCGAGTTGAGACTCGACAGTGCCGCGGTCAACACCACCAGGTTCATCACCGAACCGATGCCGGGCACGCCGAGCGCGCCGAAAAACGTGACGAACGGGCTCTGGCCCGCCTTGTACGCACTCCACGGCAGCAGGCAGACCAGCAGGACGACCGACGCGACGTAGAAGATCGCGATGCGCCAGATCACGTTGTTGATCGCGCGCGGCAGCACCTTGCGCGCGTCCTTGCATTCGCCGGCGGCGGTGCCGACCAGTTCGACGCCTGCGAACGCGAACACCACGCCCTGCACCAGCACCAGCGCCGGCATCAGCCCGTGCGGGAAGAACCCGCCGTTGTCGGTGATCAGGTGCATGCCCGTGTCATGGCCTGCGACGTGCCCGCCGGTGCCGAGGATCACGCTGCCGATCACGAGAAACAGCACGATCGCGGCGACCTTGATCAACGCAAACCAGAATTCCATCTCGGCGAACCACTTCACGCCGATCAGGTTCATCGTCGCGACGATGCACAGCGCGGCGAGCGCGAAGATCCACTGCGGCACGCCCGAAAACGGCGCCCAGTAATGCATGTAGAGCGCGACTGCGGTGATGTCGACGATGCCGGTCATCGCCCAGTTCAGGAAATACATCCATCCGGCGACGAACGACGCTTTCTCGCCCAGGAATTCGCGCGCATACGACACGAAGCTGCCGCTGCTCGGGCGATGCATCACGAGCTCGCCGAGCGCGCGCAGGATCAGGAAGGAAAACACGCCGCATACCAGATAAACGATCGCGAGCGACGGCCCGGCAGCCTGCAGGCGCGCGCCCGCACCGAGGAACAGGCCGGTACCGATGGCGCCGCCGATCGCGATCATCTGCACCTGTCGATTGCCGAGGGTCTTGTGATAGCCGGCCTCGTGGGATTCGAGCCAGTTCCGTTTGCTGGTGTCGCCGGTCGGCGCGGGTTCGGGAATCGATGCCATGACTGCATCCTCGTGTGCTTGCGTGATCTCGTTCGGACCGTACCGCGATCCGGGCCCGTCGGCGCCCGCGGCCGTGCGACGCGCCATCACGCCGCGCATCGAGGCCGCTGCGCGCCGGACATGGCGCGCGGCACCGTCAACCGCGAACGTATGCAGCCGTAATTCCGTTCACAAACGCTATGCAAATTTCGACTGTCCCGGCATCGAATCGCGCATGCGACATGGATGGAAAGCATTTTGAAATACGTCAGGATTTCGAAAGACGAAAGCGGGAGCACGAGATGAAACTACACCTCGACCGACGTCGCGCCCGGAACCCGGCTCCGCTGGCGGACGACCGGTCAAGTCACGGAAACAGCAGTGCCGGATTCAACTCGGCTTCGCTGCGTGGCCGGGCGCACCACCCAAGATCCACCGGCACCGGGTAAAGCCGTCGTGCACCAAAACGCGGCCAGAGATGACACAGCGCCCCTCCGCCTCGACATCGAACAACTGATTGATTTCGGTCAGCGCGCGCTGCACCGCGATTCGGCCATCCGGACGGGAGCCGAAGCCGATCGAAAAGCGCCCGTCCTGCGGATTTTCCGCCGGCGCGGCCACCGTCGGCACCTCGAGATCGGTGGTGATGTCGAGCGCCCGCAAACGCCCCCCGCACACCCGCGCGCGCGAAGTGCTCCGCGACGCCAGACGCGTGCGCACCGGCGCCGCGGCCGGCTTACGCCACCCGCGCGCGGCCGACGCGTGCCTGGTTGCCGCGCCGCAGGTCGGGCGGCATCGACGCATACGCCGCATCGCGAATCAACGCATGGCGGAACGAATAGACCACGCGATCGCGCCGATGTTGCGCATACAGGATCCGTTCCTCGAGCAGCAACTGCAGGTGCGCGTCGAGCGTCGCGCGATCATGCGGCGAAGCCGCGACGAGCAGTTGCGCATCCACCTCGAGCCCGATCGTCGCGGCGAGCTGCGCGGTGTCGCGCGCGTCGTCGATCCGGTCGAACGCTCGACCGAGCATCCCGCCGAGACTGAGCGGAAGCGGACGGGGATCCGTCGTCAGCAGCCCGGCGAGCGTGCCGTCCGCGCCGCCCATCGTCAGCTCGCGCGCGACGGCCTCGATGAACAGCGGAATGCCCGCCGTGCGCCGGGCGAGCGGGTCGAGCCAGAGCGGATCGAGCTCGCCCGGGCCCAGGCATGCCGACATCAGGCGCTGCGCGTCGTCGCGCGGCAGGCGGCGCAACACCAGGCGTTCGGTCGCGCCGCGCCAGCGCGCGAGCTGGTCGGGGCGCGACGTGAGCACGATGCCGAGCGCCACCGCGCGCGGCGAGCGCCGCAGGTACGCAAGAAAATCCTCGGTCGAGCGGTCGATCCACTGGACATCCTCGACGACGAACAACACCGGCGCGCCATTGCCGAGCGACACGATCAGCTGCTCGAGGACGTCGAACAATGCGTGTTGTTCACGTGCACTCGACCATGGGACCCTCGTCCCGTCACAGGGCACCCCCAGCCAGGTCGCGAGTGCGACACGGGCCGCCGCGTGATCGCATTCGAGCGGCGCGATCATGGTGTCGATCGCCGCGAGCGCGAGACCCGCCGGGTCGTCGGCGTCGATATGCCAATGCGCGGCGATGAATCGCAGGATCGGAAACAGTGCGTGATTCTCCCGCTCGGGCAGGCACCCGCAATACGCGCAGGCAGAACCCTCGCCCCGGACGGCCTCGCACAACTCGTGGACGAGGCGCGATTTGCCGAGCCCCGCGTCGCCGACGACCAGCCGCGGCACACCGTGCGGCGCAGGCTCGCCGCGCATCACGCGACGATGTCGTGCGAGCGTCTCCTGCCACGCGCGCAGGAGCACGTCGAGTTCGCGCGCGCGGCCGACCATCGGTGCCCGCATGCCGGCGTCGAGCGAATCGAACGGCGTATCGGCGCGCCGCTCGCCGAGCAGTTCGTGAACCGGCTGCGGCACGAGGCCCGCCCGCGCGAGCCGCAACGGGGTCGGCCGACAGTCCGCATGCCGTTCGAGCGCCAGCCGCGCATCGTCACTGATCAGAATCTGTCCGGGCCCGGCAAGCCGCAGCAGCCGCGCAGCCGCGGCAGGCGTCGATACGCCCGACATATGCGACGCATGGGCGAGAACCTGCCCGACGTGAATCGCGGCGGCCACTTCGACGCGCCAGCTTGCACCACCGGCTTCGCCGCCGGCCGCCGCAGGCACCGGCAGCCGTGCGCGCCCGGCCACCCGCACCATGTCGAGTGCCGCGCGCGCCGCGCGGCGCGCCGGCCAATCGATGTCGCCTTGCAGGCCGAAATGGAACAGCAGCGTGTCGCCGAGCCGTGCGTCGACCTGCGCGCCGTAACCGACGGCGATATCCGCGCACTTCGTCTGCCATTGGTCCTCGTAGCCGTCGAGCAGAGCGTCGTGATCGACTCCGGCGTGGCGTCGCCGGCCTTCTCCGGTGATCGTCACACAACAGCACAGCGTGGTGATCTGACGGTACCCGCCCGCCGTTGCGATCGGCTCGCCGTACGGCGCGAACGGGCGCGGATGCGTCGGCCCGCTTGCGCGGCCGGCATCGACCTGGCCGACGAGCGACGCGAAGTTGAGCGTGCGGAACGCTTCCGCGAGTTCGTCGGCCGACGCGGCGCGCTGCTCCGGATTCTTGCTCAGCGCGCGCCGCAATACCGCGCCGAGCGGATGCGATGCGATCGGCGGAGGGAACGCGACATTCGCCGGGCTGAGCTGCTGATAGAGAATGTCGGCCACGCTCGCGCCGCGCATGACGACCTCGCCCGTCAGGCATTCGATCACGACCAGGCCCCACGCATACAGGTCGCTTCCTGGCGTCGGCGGCTCGTTGCGCAATTGCTCGGGCGCGCAATAGGACGCCGAGCCAAGCACCTCGGTCGCCAGCGTCAGGGTCTGGCGCCCGATGTCCTCCGCGCCGGGCAGCAACGCACCGATGCCGAAATCGAGGAGCTTCGCGTGCGGCCCGTCATCGGCCATCGCGATCACGATGTTCTGCGGCTTCAGGTCCCGATGCACGATGCCCCTGCGATGCGCGGCCGCGAGCGCGTCGAGCACCTCCGCCATCAGCCGGCCCGTGTCGACGGCCGACAGCGGCCCCTGTGCCGCGAGCCGGTCGCGCAAGGTCCGGCCCTGCACCAGCTCGAATACGGCGAACAGCCGGCCGTCGGGCGCTTCCCCCTTGTCCAGCAAGGCCACGATGTTCGGGTGCCGCAGCGCCTCGCACAGGCTCGTCTCGCGCTGGAAGCGCGCACGCTGACGCGCGCGCTCCGTCGCGGTCCGCGCGGCGTGATCCCGCATCAGCTTGATCGCGACGGCTTGTCCCGTTTCGCAGCAGGTCGCGCGAAACACCACGCCATTGCCGCCTTCGCCGAGCAACGAACCGAGCCGGTAACGCCGCTTGCCGGCCAGTTCCGCAAATGGCGCGCCGGACGCGAGGGGCGCGGCCGGCGCCGAGACCGGTTCTCTCGAGTTCATGAGCAATGGACTACCGGGGCCGGCGCCGGACGATGCACGCCGATACGCGGCTGAGCGGGCGGCACCGACTGGCATTCGAGATGCGCGCCGCGCATGACTCGGAACGGGAAATCGCCGAACCTGACACTGCCGCGCCGGCGCTCGACGAGCTGGCTCGCGCCCAGCCCCGGCAGGGCCGCGAACTGGCTCCGGGCGCGGTGAATCTGCACGTTGACGTGGGACGTATCGATGCCGAGCATGCGCGCCAGCCGGTCGAGTTCGATCCAGCCTTGCGTGGCGGCGTCGTAGCCGGCCTGCATGTCGGCCGAGCGCGCGCGGGCAAGCGTGACGAGACTGTAGTGATGCGCGCGCTCGCCGAGGTCGACCACGCCGCCGCGAACATGCAGCAGCATGCGCACATGCTCTTCGTCCCGGCTGACGAGGAATTCGAGCAGTTGTGCCGGCACGGCCGGATCGGCGGGGGCGGCGAGCCTCATCGTCGAACCATTGCGCGCGAGTGCCAGGCGCCACGTGGCGTCGCCGGTCGATACTTCGTCGCCGTCATGGAGCGCGCGCGGCGGCAACGTGTCGTCGCACAGCCATTCGCCGGCCGGCGACCGGACGATCGTGACCGGCTGCGCGGCGCGTGCGGCCAGGATCTGGCGCGGCGCGAGCACGATCGGATGCGCAGCGCCTCGTATCGGCCACAGCGTATCGGCCGGATCGTCGAGCGCATCGACGCGCCACGGCGCGATGCCGGCCCTGCCGAACCGGATCATGTCACCCGGCTGCAGTACCGCGTGATCGCCGTGGCGTAACGGCACGCCGGACAGCGACGTGCCGTTGCTGCTGTGATCGTGGAGTTCCCACAGCCCGCCCACCCAGCGGATGTGGGCGTGAACACGGGACACCGACGCATCCCGGATGACCGTATCGCAACGCGCGGCATCCCGGCCGAACACGTGATACGCGCGGAGCAGGCACGCTTCCCCGGAAGAATCGTTCATGAGTATCGCCATGGCTGCCCCGTATCGAATCCGCCCGGGTCGCTCGAGTGACGCATCGACGCCCAGGCAAACGATTGCTTCAATGAACGCGAACGATGTCGCCCGTTCGCCGCCTCGTTATCCGTTTCTTCGTCAGCTTCCTTTCGGATCGTTGCTCATCCGGCACGTGTTGTTTCGACTGATTGAATGGCCGGCTGCATTGTTGTCTTGAAATCGAGCAACCTGATGAAAATCCTGCCAAATAAAATCATGCATCGCAATCGGAATACTCAACTCTCTCCTTGATATTGCAATGCTTTACATTTTCGACCGATTTTTAGATCGCATATAAAGGGTCGTAAATTCGAATCGCCTCTAGATCCCCGACTGGCTTGTCTGAAACGGACGCAGCCACATTGAATGACGAGGCGAACTTAAATACCTTTGCCAGCGCGGATGTTTTGTTTGATTAAAAGGAAATAAATTAAATAGTTTCGGCGATTTAAATAATTACCCTCGATGTTTTAGCGAATTGCATTAAAAGAGTTACTGCGGGATTAAGGCGTCGCATCCGATGTTTCGGGGGGTGTCGACGGGCAAGCGGGTACCGGCACGCCGCCGCGTCACGATCGATTGCCGGCAACGGCTGGACGCAGGCAAGGCGTCGACGATCCGATCGCCGTGCTCGCTCCGCCAGGAGGCCGATGGAACCCATCGGCAACAACCACCGCCGCAAGCGGCAGGCTCGCAAAGAAATGGGGCCGCTATGGCCCATGCCACTCACGGCTTGATCATCTGGCCTGCGCGTAGCAACACCTTGCCGGGGAGAGGTCGCGCGGCAACTCCGATTCTTGCGAGGGAACGAGAATGCGCCGTCGTGAGGGCCGGGCCGTTTTATGAGCGCACGGCACTGCCTCACGCACGATCCAGGTTCCCGATCACCTTGAAGTCAAGCGCATACCGCGTTCCGTGAGGTTGGCGGGGCGGACCGCGCAATCATTCTCTGCCGTCCCTGATGCTCGAGATGCCCGGTGTTTGGCGGCGCAAAGCCGACAGACCACATGTCCGAAAATGGCGCACGTCGTGGGCGCGCGGGATATACGATGTCACCCATGCCTACCCCCATCGACACCCCCGACAGCGACGCCTGCTACCTGGCGCTGAAGGCGCACGACGCGCGCTTCGACGGCTCCTTTTTCGCGGCCGTCACCAGCACCGGCATCTACTGTCGTCCGGTGTGTCGCGTGAAGACACCGCGTCGCGAGAACCTCCGCTTCTACCGTCACGCGGCAGAGGCAGAAGCGGCCGGTTTCAGGCCCTGCTTGCGTTGCCGCCCCGAATTGGCCCCGCGCGCGGCATCCTGGAGCACGGAGGACGCTTCGCGCATCCTGGCCCTGCAGGCCGCAAGGTTGATGGATGAACCCGACGCATGGCGGCACATGACCTCCGCGCGCCCGACCTTCGGACAGTCGAGCGGCGGCTTGATGCCGCGCATTGCGCAGCGGCTGGGAGTGACCGACCGCCATCTGCGCCGCATTTTCGACGCACACTTTGGCGTGTCGCCGCTTCAGTACCTTCAAACACGCCGGCTGTTGGCGGCCAAGCAGTTGATTGCCGACACGCGATTGCCGATGAGCCAGGTCGCGGCGTCCAGCGGCTTTTCCAGCGTCCGACGCTTCAACGATGCCTTCTCGCGCCACTACGGCCTGAATCCCAGCGCCTTGCGCCGGGCCAGATCCGCAAGGCGTGACCGTGCGACTCGGCTGGCGGCCTCCCTATGACGTACAGGCAATGGTGGGCTTTTTGCGCCTGCGCGCGTTGCCCGGCGTCGAGCAGGTCGCGGGCCTGGAATACACGCGAACGCTGCGGCTTGTGCAAGGGACGCAGGCGCGTAGCGGCTGGTTGCGCGCTCGCTTCGACGAAGATCGCGCGCAGGCCGTGCTGACGATCAGCGATTCATTGGCCGCCGCCCTGCCGGCGCTGATCAACCGTGTGCGCGCCGCGTTCGATCTGGACGCCGACCCGATCGCCATCCACGCGGCTCTGCACGCCGCGTTCCCGTCGGGCGAAGGCTTGCGCGTGCCGGGCACACTGGACGGCTTCGAGCTGGCGGTGCGCGCCGTGCTGGGCCAGCAGGTCACCGTGGCCGCTGCACGCACACTGGGCGCGCGCCTGGTTGCGGCCTTCGGCGATCCGATCGAAACGCCTGTCGCGGGTCTGGATCGTCTCTTTCCCCCGCCTGCTGCCCTGGCGGCCGCCACCGGCGATGAGCTCGGCCGCCTGGGCATCACGCGGCAACGCCAGACCGCGCTGCATGCGCTGGCGCACGCGGTGCTGGACGGGCGCATCGCTTTGCACCCCGGCGTAGACGTCGCTGCGACTTGCGCCGAATTGTGCGCGCTGCCCGGCATCGGCGACTGGACGGCGCAGTACATCGCCATGCGCGCGCTGCGCTGGCCCGACGCCTTTCCCGCCGGCGACGTCGCGTTGCAAAAGGCCCTGGGCGTGGGTAGCGCCCGTGCCGCGGCACAAGCCGCCGAGCAATGGCGGCCCTGGCGCGGCTATTCGGTGCTGCGTGCGTGGCATGCGATGAATCACGGTGCTTCGGCCTGACTACGCCTCATATCGACACCTTTCCCGGCCGCGTGACTCGTCACCACCGGAAGCGATCAACTTGCACGATGAATTCAATCACACGGATCCCGAGCACGGTACCTGCACAGAGCGATTTGTTCGGAAGCAGCGACGCCGAATTCTCGATAGACGAGTCCTTTCGATCGGCAAGGCGTTTCGATCTCGACGCTCATTCCTGGATCGACATCGTGCCCGGATGGATTTCAGGGGCGTCGCAGCTCTATGAGCAGTTGCGCAACAGCGTTCCGTGGCTGGAGCACGATCGGCGCATGTTCAACCAGGTGTTTCGCGAGCCGCGCATGACGGCGGTCTACAAGCATGTCGCCGATGTGCCCGACGCGCGCCTGCTGCAGGCCGTCTGCGCGCTGTCGCGTCACTACGGCGTGGAATACGACGGCCTGTGGATGAACCTCTATCGCAACGGGCAAGACAGTACAGGCTGGCATCGCGACCACGGTTCGTGCCGGAAGCTCGACTGCATCGTCCCCGTCCTGACGCTCGGCACGATACGCCGGTTCCTGATCAAGCCGATCAAGGGCGGCCGCTCCATGACCTTCAAACCGTCTTCCGGAGACTTGGTGGTGATGGGAGGGCGCGCGCAGCAAGACTGGGTGCACTGCGTGCCCAAGGAACCGGAAATCGAGGGCACGCGGATCAGCGTCAACTTCATGAGCTCGGCGCAGGGCGTGAGGGATTAGCACGCGAAGCTGCCGAGATCTGGCGGTGTGACGTCTCTCGACACGAAGACAATCCGCATGGGTATTCATCCGGGCCGCGTGCGCGTGGATGCCGCCTGACCGCTGTGCATTGGTGTGGGGTTGACCCTGTCGTTCCGGACAAAGCCTCGCACTGCGGTTGATGAATCCACGGCGTGTCAAGACAATGGCTGCGCTCAATTCACGATCGGGGTTGCGCGGCACGCGTCAGACGGATCGCAACGGGCCGTGCCGATCTTTCGCTCCTGGATCGATGGGGAACTTCATCGTGTCCTGAAAGGGATTTTCTATCTTTGACTACCACGGCGCGAGGCACCCGACCAAAGCAATGCAAGCAATTGCCTCGAAGACAGAACCGGCTCGTCGGACGCACGCAATCCGGGCAAGCGATGCCACGCCACGCCGGGTTCGCGATGATGCTGTTGGTGATAGTTGATGTTGTACGGCCAAATAAAGAAGCGGCCCAGTAACCCGACACGCCACGAATAAGTCCAGTCATTCCAGCCGGCCGTGACACCCGGCCCGCCACTGTGCTCTGCAATGCTACGAATCTTCTGCACCAGCGCGCCAATTGTCACGAGAGGCACGAACCAAAGCGCCGCCAGCGTCAACAGTTCGCGTACCGTGCATGCATGCACGAGCGGCACGAGCAGGATGACCCATGTCGATATCGCAGCGAGCAGCGGCAGTGACATGGACGCACCACGCCCGTTCGCGCGCCGGTATGCGCGCATGTTTTTCACCATGTTGACCACGAACAAGTCACCGAGCAGTTGCCGGACGAGCGGGAGTGTGTCGAGTGGCTCGAATTTCCATGGCTGCGCGTGGTACAGATAGTTCCGCTCAGGATCGTCCGCAGTCCCGACGTGTCGATGGTGTGCAAGATGCAGCGGGCGATAGAATTCGATGGGCACGAGTCCCGGTACGCCGATTGCCAGGTTGATCAGAAAATCGTTCGCGAAACGACGGCGGGTCAAATGATAGTGTGTCGCGTCGTGATACAGAATGAATAACGCGTGTTGCCGGGTCGCGACAATGACAGCGGCGAAGAGATAACCGCCCCAATGCCCCACCGATAACGCAACTCGCAGCGTAACTACGATACATAGCCATTCAAGCAGCAATGCCGCAGCCGTACGCAGGTCGACGTCGAGACGAATGAGCGCGGTCGTCGCACCGCCGACGCCGACGCCGAGTGCGAGCCCCGCGAGCATGTCCGCGAGCAGATGCTGCCCGGTCGTCAAGACCGTGAGCGCCAGTATTGCGCTCCACGCAGCGTAATAGCGCGCTGCGCGGACACGTAGCGCAGCCAATACCATGGTTACCGCCACAGGCAACGCAACATGCCCGCATGGACTCGCGGCGAGTGGCGTGTCGATCCGATACAGCCATGCGATCCATCCCGACACAGCCGGCGACCGGCTCACGGCAGTCGGCCAGAACAGATGACTGACGATGCACAGGCCTGCGGCAAGCGCACCGGCGAAAAACGCGGGCAGCAGCCAATTGCGGCCTCGGCCGAACCAGACAATCGACGGCATCACGAGCGCGTAACTCAAATAAAGCGGCACACTGGCGGACACTCGCGGAATGACCGCATCGTACGGCCCCGGACGCAGCACCACCACGGGTGCCATCGGCGCGTGTGTGACCCAGAAGTAGAGTGCGCCCGACGCGACGACATAGATTGCGAGCCACCGCCACGCGTCGAATGCTGACGGTATATAGGAGAGGGAAACAGAAGGTATGGCGCGCATGTGAAAAAAGGAGCGGCTCAATCGCGTATCATGATAAATCGTTTCAGCTCGCATGAATGACGACGCTATGCCGCTTCGAGCCAGTTCCATGACACGTGCGCAGCTGCGCGACGTCGACGTTGCACACATGTACGCGCTCTATTCGGCCTGTTACCGGGATACGGAACAGGCACGCTTCGAACACGATCTCGACGACAAGACACATTGCGTCATCATGCGCGATGACACCGGCAAGCTGCGCGGCTTCTCCACGTTGAAACTGTATGAACAGCAGTGGTGCGACACCACACTGCGCATCCTGTTTTCCGGCGACACGATCGTGGATCCGGCCTGCTGGGGCAGCCAGCAACTCGCGTTTTGCTGGATTCGACTCGCCGGTGAGCTCAAACGCAACTCGCCTGACCTGGCACTATACTGGTTTCTGATCTGCAAAGGGCATCGCACGTACCGCTACTTGCGAGCGTTCGCGCATGATTTCACCCCGCGATTCGACCGACCGACCGAGCCCTCGATTCAGGCACTGCTCGATCATCTGGCTGTCGAGCGCTTCGGGCACGCATACGACGCCGCGTCCGGCGTGCTCAATTTCCCTGTACCGCAAGGCCGCCTCGCCCCGGCCCTCGCCGAAGTGCCTGACGCGCATCGGCGGCTGCCGGATGTCGCCTATTTTCTGGAGCGCAATCCAGAATACGCGCACGGAAACGAGCTCGTCTGCCTGTGTGAACTGACGCCGGAAAACCTGCGCCCGATGGCAAGACGAATCTTCGCCGGTGAATGAGCCAATGACGCGGATCCGGCCAGCCACAGCGTCCGACAACGAACGGCTTCTCGCGTTTCAAACACGTTACGCGATGCTCGGCGGGATGCCGCTTCGCTTCGATCGCTCACCGGATTACTTCGCACTGCATCGGTGCCATTCGAACGACTATCGAACCTGGCTCGCGGAGGACAGCGCCGGGCACGTCAAGGGAATGGCCAGCATGGTCGTTCGCGACGGCTACCTCGCCGGAGAGAAACAGCGCATCGCTTACCTCGGCGACTTGCGCATCGCACCCGATCGCGAACTGGCACGCACGTGGGTCGATTATGTCGTCGATCGCCTCGCTGATCTCGCCCGGCACGAAGATGTGCAGCATACGTACTGCTGCGTCATTCGCGACAACCGGATCGCAACGCAATCGCTATTCAGGACAGGCAAGCGGACCCGGCTCGGATTTCGACATTGGCGCGGCTACAGTAACGTATCGATCTATGCGCGACGTATCGCTGCGCGGCGCGCCGACTCCGTCAGGATCACGAACGCGTCGGCCACCGATGCCGACGCGCTCCGCGCATTCCTGGACCAGGAGTCGCGTTCCCAACCCTTCGGCTGCGTCTTTACAGCGGACGAATTCACGCGCCGCCTGAACGCCTGGCCCGACTTCGGAATCGAGCGCTTTCTGGTCGCACGCAACGCGCAGGGGCGTATCGTGGGCTGCGTTGCTCCGTGGGATGCGGGACGTATCAAGCGCATCGTCCTGGAACGTCTGCCGCGCTCACTCGGTGCGTTGCGTCACGGCGTCAACGCCGTCGCGCCGTTGCTCGGACGCCCTCCCATCGCAGCACCCGGCCAGCCGCTTCAGGACATCTACCTGACTCATCTGCATGTGAGCGGACGCGACCCGGACATCGCACAGGCGCTGCTCGATGCAGTCTGGCAACGAGAGCGGAGCCGCTATGCGTTGCTGCAGCTTTGCCTGTACGATCACGATCCGCTATGGTCCGCGTTGCGCGGCTATCGATACACCGCGCTGCCGATGGATCTGTATACGCTATCGACGCCCGGCGCGACCGCACTCGATCCGGGCGGCACCGAAGCGATCCCGGGATTCGAGATCTATCTCGTCTGACCGCTCGCGACCGCTGCCGCTCGCGTGTCGTTCAGGAGCGCAACGAGTGCAAGCCAGAAACGTCCCGCATCGAAACCGGCGCCGCCGAGTACAGGCTGGCCATGGTCGAGATGCGGCACGCATACTTGAGGCATGCCGCGAATCGTCTGGTGGTCCAGGTAGAACTGTCCGTCATGCGCACAACCGGGACGGTAGCGGTCGAGGCGCGAGTGATGTGCGTCGAACCGGGACGTGCGTTCTATCGACCAGCTCACGACATGCACACAGTGCAGGCCACCGGGCACCGCAGACAACAGATTCGCGATGCCGGCGTCGCGCTCGCTGCCGATATCGCGCGAGCCTGCATGGAGCCAGCGTGTGCGCAACAATCTCCCGGCGGCTCGACCCAACCATGCGGGATCGATGCGCGCCCCCCGTTGCCCGAGCAGGCCGTCGACGATCGCGCTCGGGCCGACGGGCGGCTGCACGAGTGCGATACCGTCGCAGCGAGCGCGAAGCCCTGAATCCGCATGCAGCGCCGCCAGTGCATCGAGCCCGCCCTTGCTATGGGTGAGGACAATAAAGCGGCGATCAGCAGGCAGGCGCGCATACAGGTAGCGCACGATATGCGCGCCCTGCTCGGCAACCGCGCGAGACGAGCGGACCGGCACACGCAGGATTGGGTAGCGCGCGGCATGCAACGCCCGCACGGCATGCCGGAAGCAGGCAGGTATCCACTCGGAATAGAGTCCCGCAATCAACACGACGACGGTGTCCGGGAATGCGCGGGCGCCATGCGCATGCCAACATTCGATGAAGTGCCCGGTCCAGTCGATTGCTGCGGGCGCCGGTTCGAACGGCGTCGATGGGTAGTGTTGCCGCCACTCGTCGAAGCCGGACGGCGACCATGCCGGACGCCGTGCGCTCATGCCGGTTCCGTTGTCACGCCGTCGGCAGCGAGTGCCGCACGGGCAGCAGCCAGGGTGGCCGGATTCCCGATTCGCGCAGGGTGAAAACGCGGCGAGAACCATACCAGCCACGCGGGCAGCACGCGGGTAACGATGCCCGGCGCGCCGAACAGCCACCAGCCAAGCTGTGCCCAGCTTCGCCAATTGCCGGCGCCGCGGTCGGCACGCGCGAGACGCACGATGAAATAGCCCAGATCGACGATGAAGCATGCCGTGACGCCGAGCATCGCCGCCGTCCGTATGAAATAGCGCTTGATCGCGCCGCCGCCGCAAGCGCGAAATACGTCGAACGCGACGGCCTTGTGTTCGGTTTCCTCGATCGCATGCCATCGCCAGATCGCGGCCATCGACGGGTCGACGCCGTCAAGAATGGCCGGATCGCGCAACAGCAGATCGGCCAGAATAGCCGTGTAGTGCTCGAGACATGCCGTGAAGGTCAATTGAAGCAGCGGCGACGCAACACGCCGGCATTGTTGCTGCCGTCTCCGCATGAGCGCCTCGAGTGCGTCGACCGGCATGCCCTGGCGAGCCAGGCGCCGGTTATACGCGCGATGCTCGCGGATGTGAGCAGCTTCCTGGTACAGGAAAGCATCCACTTGAGCGGCGAGTGTGCCATCGACCGGCAGCGCGTCGCGGTACTGCCTCACGCTATCGACAAAGAACTTCTCGCCGAGCGGAAACATGATCGAGAACGCATCGAAAAAGCGCGTCACGAGGCGTTTTTCACGATACCAATAGCGCGGAATGTGGTCGGCAAAACAAAAACGCGGATTGCGCCGACGGATGTCTGCCGCGTCGTTGCAGCGCTCATGCATGGAATCGTCGGTTCGTTTGGCGGACATGGTCGCGATCGATCGTGGCGTAACGCGCAAGATCAGCGCAGGCGGGCGTATTGTTCGATGATGGCGATCGAAGGTATGCTCTGCGTCGCCGCCACCATCCATGTCCGAATTGTATGTTCGTTGCCAATGCAAGCGCCATAGATAAATGTTCGCGACGGTTCGATCGGCTGAATCTCTGCGTGCTCGCGCTGCAGAGCGTTGCATGGGCCGGCATCCTGACGTGGCTGTCGCACGGTACGAGCCCCTTGCGCTGGGCGTCGCTCGTACCGTTCTGCCTGATCATGCAAGGTGTGTTTTCGATGATGCACGAAACTTTCCACGGTTTCGGGCATCGGCGCGGGGCAGTCAACTACCTGATGATGTGGTGGGCATCGGCGATGTTCGGCGCGGCCGCAACGCTGATCCACGTGAATCATCTCGGTCACCACGTGCGGAATCGAACGCTCGCGGAGCGGGTGGACTTCGTCGAGCCGGACGCTTCGCTGTGGCGCAAGCGAATCGAATACTACGCGGCGATCGTCGGCGGCATCTGGTTCGCGAGTTTCGCGGGCAGCTTCGTCCTCGCCGTGCTTCCGAGTCGCGTCCCGTATGGCTGGGCGAAGTACGGACGCGACAACACGTATGCGGCTGCGTTCAAAGACTTCGACCAGGCTGAATTTCGGCGAATTCGATACGAAACCCTCGCAGGCGTGGCCGCGTGGATCGCACTGGGCGCATTGCTGGACTGGCGCGTGCTCGATATCGCGCTTGCCTATCTCGCATTCGCGTTTTCGTGGTCGTCGCTCCAATGGGTGTATCACATGCACACGCCGCTCGACGTTGTCGAGGGCACATACAACATGCGTGCCCCCACACTGATCCGCTGGGCATTCCTCAACTTCAACTACAACCTGACGCATCACCGGCATCCGAGCCTGCGCTGGCAGGAGCTTCATGCACGCTCCGACGCGGCGGAGACGCGACCGCTGTGGTACGGTTGGCTGCATGTGTTCGATGCGCCCCGGCGCTTGCCCAGCGATCTGACACAGCTCGAAAAAACCTATTTCTGACGAGAGGATGCACGTGCGTGCACAAGATGCGTGGGCCGCGTTTAGCGCTGCTGCAGAACCTTTCCGTCGCGCATGGCTCACCGCGCTCGATGCGCCGGGCGACGCGCAGGCAACCTTTCTGTCACGCCTGCTCGCCACGAATCGGAACACGGCGTTCGGCATGGCCAACGGGTTTGCCGATATCGCGGATCCGGCCCAATTTCGCGAACGCGTGCCGGCAACCTCCTACGCCGGCATGTCCCGATGGATCGATCGTGCCCTCGAGGAGTCCGCTCCGATCCTGACCGACCAGGCGCCACGCTTCTTCGAGCGCACGAGCGGCGGCAGCGAGCAGCAAAAGCTCATTCCCTATACGCCAGCCTTTCTCGAAGAATTGCAGTTCGCGCTGATCGTCTGGCTCTCCGATCTGCATCGCACCGTGCCCGGCGTCGCGGCCGGACGCGCGTACTGGTCGATGTCGCCTCCAATGCAAGCGCGCGAACGCGCTCCCAACGGCATCATGATCGGATCGGACAGCGATCTCGATTACCTGGCCGGCAGCCCGCTCGTCGATCTACTGCCGACACTCGTCGCCCCGTCACTGTCGGGTAATGATCGGGCGTGGCGCAACGAAACGTTACGCGCGATTATCTCCGCCGACGATCTGGCCTTCATCAGCATATGGAGCCCGACCTTCTTGACCAGTCTGCTTCGTCCGCTGTTCGACCACGCCGAACCGCAGCGCCGCGATACGCTCACCTTCCTGTTCGATTCGCTACCGTCGAGCCGTATGGCAGCGCTGCGACGCGCACTCGACGACGGCCACTGCGGCCGGCTGTGGCCGCAGCTCGCGGCAGTGAGTTGCTGGATGGACGGTCCAAGCAAAGGCTACGCCGCACATGCCCGCACCTTGTTTCCGCAGGCGGCATGGCTTCCGAAAGGCTTGTTTTCCACCGAGGCGGTGGTCAGCCTGCCGTTCGGCGATACGACCGGCTGTCCCCTCGCCGTCTGCAGCCACTTCCTGGAGTTTCTGCTCGACGACGGAACCGCGATTGGCGTGGAGGAACTGAAGCCGGGCGATACGGTCGAGGTCGTCGTGACGACCGGAGGCGGCCTGTACCGCTATCGGCTCGGCGATCGGGTCCGTGTGACCGGATATGCGGGACGAACGCCATGCGTGACCTTCGTCGGGCGGGCTGGCACGCAAAGCGATCTGGTCGGTGAAAAGCTGGACGAAGCCTATCTGGCTGCGTCGCTTTCCGACGTGCTGCAACCGGGTGACGAAGGTTGCGTGATTCCGTGCGCAGACGCGGATCCGCCCCACTACCTGCTGTTGCTTGCCAGCGGTACGCAGGACGTCGCCGCCTTGCGCGATGCGCTGGAACAGGCTCTCGTCCGCGCTTTTCACTACCGGCACGCACGCACGGTCGGCCAGCTTGGCCCGTTGCGCGCGGTTCGCGTGCCCGGGGGCGCCGCCCAGCTGGCGGATCTCGTCCAGCGAGCCCACGAGCGCGCAGGCATCCGGGCTGGCGATGTCAAACCCCGCGCACTGGTGGCCAAGCCCGCCGTGGCGAACGCACTCCGCGCCTTCATCGAGGACACGTGCTCATGTTGAACATATCGATCGCATCGACGCATCCCCCGTGCGACGAATCCGTGCCGGACGCCGATGGCGAAGCCTTCGGCGCGCTGGTCGAGCAATGGTACGTCGCGGGCACCGAAGCCGACGTCAAGCGCGACAAGCCGTTCGGCACGCGGGTACTCGGCCTCGGCATCGTGTTGTTCCGGGCGGCCGGCGGCGAGATCGTCGCGCTCGTCGATCAATGTGTGCATCGCGGCACCCGGTTGTCGGCCGGGAAGGTCGTCGACGACTGCCTCGTCTGTCCGTATCACGGCTGGCATTATGACCAGCACGGCAGCGTGACCCGAATTCCCAGCATCGACGGCGCGAGCGCAGCACCGCCAGGTACGACCTACCCGTATCGTCAGCGCAGGTTACCGGTGCTGACTCGGCACGGCCTCGTCTGGGTCTATCGCGGGCGAGACGATCCAGCGCTGAAGCGGCCGTTCGACATGCCGCACTACGGCGAACGGCCGTGGCAGTCGTACTACATGGTCAATACGTTCGATGGCGACCTCGGTGCGCTGGTCGAGAACTTCATGGACGTCCCGCATACGGTGTTCGTGCACGACCGGATCTTCCGCTCATCCACTGGACGGCGACTACGGGCATCCGTCGAACTCAAGCAGCAGAGCGTCGAGGTCACGTATCACGATGACGGCGACAAGATCGGCATGCTGGACTGGCTGACCAATCCGTCCAGGGAACCGCTTCGACATACCGATCATTTTTATGCACCGAACGTCACGCGGTGCGACTATCACTGGGGCAGCCGCTCGAGTTTTCTGATCATCAGCCAGATCACGCCGCTCGACACGCGTCGATCGCGTGTCTATACGTACATCGCCTATCGCTTTGCCTTGCCGGCCGCGGTGCTGCGCGCGCTGAAACCGCTGCTGCACCTCTACACGCATTCCGTGATCCAGCAAGACGTGCGAATCATGCGTGCACACCGCGAGGGACTCGACAACGCCGCAGGCTTCACCCCGTCGAGCGTGCGCGCCGATGTGGTCCACATTGCGATCGGCCGGTTGTTGGCCGCGGCGCAGCGTGGCGAGCCGTTGCCCGATGAGCAATGCGGCACGAAGCCGATGGAATTCGTGATCTGAGCGTCACGGGCACGATCGGACGAGGCCGGCCCGGCTTGACCGGCGCACCGCCCGCGCGCCCCGTATTTCCGTCAGCCGCCGGTCTGATCCTGGCTCGCGATCAGGCGTGCTCCGCATGCCAGCAAGTCGCCATCGCAGGCGGCAACTTGCCCGTCGAACCGGGCGTGGCCCGACACCGTCGCAATGAAGGTCAGGCCGTGAATCTCGCAAATCGCGGGATCGTGCAAGCGTGCAATCGCACGCCCGTTGATTCGCGAGTTCGGCGCCCCGGACACAACGCGTCCGCCGTGGCTGTGCACATCGCCTTCGATGATGTATCGCTTTTGACCCATGACGTGTCGATCCGGTCCGTCAGAAATCCCAGCTGAACGTCTGCGGATGCGCCTGCCGCGACGCGGCGTCCGGCGGCGTCAGCATGACGATCGTGGCATGCAGCGGATCCCGCAGGTTGATCAGTGCGCTCGTCTTCCCGTCGCCATAACCCATCATCAGCGCCAGCGCGGTCTGGACCCAGATCGAGCTCGTTCCGGTGTCGCCGCCGATACGGCGCTGCATGTCGAAGGCGTCTTTCGGATCGTCAATATCGACATGCTGCGGGTTGTCGTGCAGCGACTGCACCAGCAACGCGAGATTGGCGGTCGAGGCGCCAGTATCGTAGAACATGCGTCCCGGCTGCTCGCCGGGCGCAAGCGCACCCACAGCCTGCTGCCAGCCGGCGCGGATCTTTTCGATTCGCTCGCCCTTCTTCAACGGCGCCCCGTGCCCGTTGCTCAGATCGACTCGCACCGGCCGATGCAGATTGGCCAGAACCGGCCATTTGTCATACTCCTTCAACTGCCACGTGGTCCAGGGAATCGGCACCCACGGGTTCGGCTTGAAGCCGTCCGGCATCTTCAACGACGCAGTCTTCCAGAACTCGGGGAGCTTCGCCTGCCAATAATCCACCGGCATCTCCTTTTCACCCTTCTTCCAGTGGGCTTTCTGAAGCTGCCAGAAATAATTCCACAGCTTGATCACGTCATATTGGGTCTGGCTGTTGTCGATTGCCTCCGGTGCGTCCACCACATATGGACGAATCAGTCGGTCAACACGGTCCTTTCTCGTCACCAGCAACGCAACGTAACTGTCAGGATTCTTTGGTACGAAGTTTCCATCTTTTGTGGACAAACCCAGGTAATCGGCGCCCGGAGTGCCCAAATAGGATCGCGTATTGATTCCATCCTCAACCAGCAATACCACTGCCGGCAAGTCCGGCTCGCGGTCAAAGATATCAAATACTCTAGAGACTACCTCGTCCCCGTGCGCAGTATGTATTTCATCGAGTCTCGTATAAAGGGTATTACCAATCCCCGCCCCGTTATCCGCACTACTGATGTGGGTTGCCATCCGGTCCGCATCCGGATCACTCTCGTTTCGCGGCGGCCCGGCCACTATCACGGGAATCGGCCAATAATCGACCCATCCGCGCAACGTATAGCCGAAGACGTTGTTCTCGCGCTTATGTCCCGCAAAGCTTCGATCGCTACTCGACCACGGATATTGTTTGGGATCCTGCAGGAGCAACGTTCCGCTGCCCCCTGCCTCGTCCAGCCGCATCAATAGCGCACGCTGGCGAAACCGGTCAACGGCGACGCCAAAACGGCGTATTTCCAACGTGAATCGCGCATCCCTGGACCCGTCCCCGGCAACGACAGCTTCGTTTGCGCTGGATGGACGAGCGGCCGCCGGCGTGTCTCGAGGCGGCGAGTCTCTACGCAACGAGGCGCCATAGGCGATACTGACGCCTGCCGCCAACAACAGCGGCGGCAAGATCAACAGCGACAAGCGTCGATACATTGCAATATTTCCTCCCAAGAATCCCTCCCTTCCAACAACAAATTCGACGACTGCAATCCACAAGAGAGTCAGGATTGCGAGTGAAAGCAGAAATATTCGTGCAGCCGGTGGTCGTGTGACGTTTGTCGTAATCATGGCGCGTCAATTTTTCAATGTACCGATCGTGCTTCTTTTACAACTTCACTATTTCGATCTTTCCTGGTTTCACTGACCACACCTTCAGGAAAATCCTTCGGCACGATATCGTCTTCCGGGAAAACTCCGCTTTCGTAATAGCTGCAATTGGCTTTTACTATGTCGGACGTTACGGAGTCGAGCTTTTTGCCGAGTTTTCTCTCGGCTTTTACTATATCGCTCTCCGGAAGTCTCCAATCAGCAATAGCCCGCAGGAGTTTTGCCCAGTCCGGATCGTCGAGCGCACGCGCTCGGCCTACCGACACATCGAATGCGGTCGCACAGCGGTGATTTCTACGACCGCTCATGACCGCCGAGTGATATGAACTTTCTCCCCGATGTTCATTCATCAGCCGAACCTTGGCTTCGTTGAGCGTCTCCTGACGATAAACGACGATGTGCCCGGGCGACGGCGGTACCGTCGACACGACCCGGCCGACCTTGCACTGATCGTCGGGATCCTTGCCCGCGTTCAACGACGCCTCCACCTCAGCGGAGGTCGGCAACGTCCCATCCTCGCTCGTTGGCCAGTCGATGATTTGTGCAGGCAACGGCTGCAACGCACCTTCGCCACTGTTCGTGCTCAGGGCAATTTCCGCTTCGAGCTGGTCAATGGCTTGTTTGCCGGGCGCATACTCGCCGGCATTTTTTTCCGAGAGCGGCGTTGCCTCCGTTCCAGGCAGCACATTGCCTTCCATTTCGGGATCGAACGGTGGCGTCAATGCTTCGCCATTGATATTGCGCTCGGTGCCGACGTCTATCTGCGTCGATTTCACCCATGTCGTGAAGCCGCCGGGCAAGCCATGGGATGTTTCGCCCTTTTCCCGCACCGTAAAGTTCCCGGGCGGCGTACCAACCTGAACCGGCTTGCCCTGCCGCAGACGCCGGGTAAAAACACGCTGCCGGAAAGCCGCCGACAGCAGATTAATTTTCTCGAGCTTGCTTCCCCGCTGCGCCGCACGCACATCGATTGAGTCGGGCAAGCCCGAGCACCCCATGCCATTGACGCCGCGCAGGCCGACGGTCGCATCCTCCGGGCTGAAGTACATATACACTTTGCCGCGATTGTCGCGCTCGGCGAACACGACGCATTCGTTGCCTTGCAACCCGCTCAGGCGCGTCGCCTGCGCGGGATCCCAGGTTGGGCCGACGATGCCAAAATTGTCCCGTCCTGGCTCGTATTTCAATTGTTCGAGCGGCGGCGTCGGATATTTGCCGTTCGCCACATGCCCGGCCAGATTTGCCAGGGTCTTTGCACGCGCGTAAGCCGTCTGCTGCTGGTCCCCGCGTTGCAGCAACCGATCCATGAACTCCTCGCTCAAGCTGTAGGGCGAGTCGATCAGGACCAGCGTGTCGGCAGGACGGTCGGCCGGGCCACATTGGTTTGGAATCAGCCCCTCGACGAGATAGGCCTGGGCGAGCAGCGATATCAGCGTGCCCTGACTGTGCGCAATGATGTTGACTGTCCCGTCCGGATCGACAAGGCGGATTTGCCGCACCAATGCCGCGAGCCGCCGAGCTGCCAGCACCATGTAATGCCGATTTTCCGCTTCGCGAAGCGGGTGCGTCGGGTCGCCCTGCATCCGGTCGAGAATTTTCGTCGTCATTCCCCCTTTGAAATTCGAGTCGAACATGTCGGGGATGTTATTGGTCGCATTGGCGAAGAATCCGCCGTTGCGCGCGCGGTGTTCATCAAGGCGGTTGCCGAACCGGTCGACGTACTGGCCGTTGACGGTCTCCTTATTGGGGTCTCGGGGCAAATCCTCCTTCCCGACGCGTAACCCCCAATAAAACGGAATCAACGGGCTCTTTGTCTCTTCGCTTTCCTGCCGACGATAGATGACATCGTCCATGTTCTTCATCATGTCGGCAACGCTCACCTTGCTCGGGTCGTTCGCCATGCGGCCGTGCGAGTACTCGGCGCCCTTGAAATCGGAACGACCGAGGCGGTCGTTCAATCCTTCGCACAGTCCGCCTTCGACCGTACCGAAATCCGTTCCGAGGTCATTCACACCATGGATCAGGATCGTCGTGCACGGAAAGCGATTTTGCACGTCGGTATTGACGCACGCATCCTGCGGCCGGTTGCAATTGAGAATCGCCTTGCGTTCGCCAACAATCCGGGGCGACGAGGTTGTGGTATCGGACATGACCGCCTGCCTTAAACGTCGAAAACCTGAATATGAGCGATGTGCATCGCGTCGCTGGATGCCAGCTCCGTCAACCCGTGTGCATCCGACACCCCATTAATGACCTGGCCGTTGCGCAACGTGATCTTGTATGGACGGTTCGGTACGGGATGCGTACCGTCATCGCCGTCGGTACCGGGGTACCGCAAGCGGAACTTCTGATCGGCACCGCCGCGATTGAACGCCGGCGGCGCAACGTGGTCCGTGTTCGGGCCGACGAAATCATGTCCCGCCGTGTGAGCAGTGAAGGCACCGTCTGAACCGACCTCGACGCCGCCACCGATTTTCACGTAGCTTCCGTCTTCCGCGACGAGCCGAATCGACTTGCCCGAGATCAACACCTCGTCGCCAACGGACATGATCTGTATTCCCTTCTGGGCAGTCGCCGCAAGCGTGTCCTGTTGCGCCTGCAAGACAACGGGACCTTCGCCGGCAATCGCGCGGACGCCTTCACCGCGCCCGAACAGGTGGATGCCTTGGCCAGCCGTCGTGATCACGCGCTGACCGCCAGCGAATTGCAGGTTCTGCCGCGCGATCTGATCGATGTTCTCGCCGGCGTAGGTCACGTAAGTCTTCGGGGTGATATTGAGCGCCCCCGCCTTTGCGCCAAATGCCATCAGCGCCTGAGAGTCGCCTGCGCCGGCGTTCGATGCACGATCGTCGCCTGAAGCGTGGCCACCCGGTGTCCATCCCTTGAAGGCGGTCACGACAGCTTGCTGTCCCGTCGCATCGGTCGCCGTGCCGCCGTGCTGTCCGGCGTAGTCTCCCAACGCCTTGAACAGCTCCGCGCATTCGCCGAGCAACTCGACGAGTTCATCGCGATCAAGCTGTCCGCCGCTCGCCTGTGTACGCGCGTATGTCGTCAGAAGCATCCCTTGCGCCGCACGCAGCGCGGCTGCCGCGTCCGTGCGCAATTCGGCGCCTTGGCCGCGGTCTGCGCCCTGTCCGTTATCGCGTGGTTGAGTCAGGTAGCCGAGATTCAACTGGCTATGCGCATGCTCCGATGCAAGCTGCGCGCTGATTTGCTGCGGCGTGTCGTCGAGACGAAGCTGGTTGTAGCGCTGCCCCTTGATTTCCTTCGTCTTGATACCGGAAAGAAAGCGATTGCCCGGCAGACTGCCCGTATGAGTGAAACTCGCCGGCATGTTCGCGCCGTTTGCCAGCACGCCGATGATGACCAGCCGGTCCGGATCCCCGCCGAGGCTCCCGAGCAGAACTTCGGTGCCCACCCGCGGCAAGAAAGTCTCCCCGAAATTCGGCCCAGCCAGACTGGATGCCACGCGAATCGGTGCGCTGTCGCTCTCGTTGCTGTTCGTTCCGGCACCCTGCGCATGCGCATGATCGCGAGAATCCTGACCGAGAATCTGAACGAACACGCAGCCATTCTCGTCGCAACTGACTTCCTCTCCATCGACCCCGACTACGCGTCCGGTAATCAGCGGCGTCGGCGGAAGATCAGTCTTGGGATCGTAAAGCGGCGTGAGCGGCGTGCCGCGCGGCACGCACGAGAATGTATTCTCGTAGCGCGTATCCTGCCCGGACGGATCGCCGTCGGTCATCGTTCGCGGCCGTTGAAGCGTATGGCTGGCCGCGAACAGCGCCTGCGCACGCTCGTTCAACCCCTTGGGCAGATTGTTCCAGACTTCGTGGTGCAGCGACGTGATCACGAATTGTTGCTTGTCGGACGGGAGCGTGCCCCACTCATCATCTCCGGCGATCGTGATCCATGAGCCGACTGCGAGGTCGCGAATTCCGCTCACGCCGTCGTATCGAACCGCCTGCGCTTCATGAGCCAGAATGCGATCCTCCGTCATCCGCTCGTGGTCCGCCCACGAGTCCGCCATATGCGGGACGTCGATCACGATGTCCGTCAGCAATTTCGCGAGATCGTTGCCCGATTCGCCTTGATCGATCTTTGTCGATGCGCTCGACTGGTCCACACGGGCATATCGGTAGTCCCACGAAGGTCGCCCCGATTCCCCCGAAATCAGTTGCTGGCGCATCGTCAAAGCGGTGATGGTGTCGCGCTGCTCCGTTCCAGCGTCTCGCGGATGGACGCGCACCGTACCCGCGGCGGACTCGTTCAGTTTCTGAGGGTCGTCGCAGAACACCAGCGTATGCACGGGAGGATCGCCGTCTTTCGTCTCACCGCTCACCCGTCCGGCGCGCACAAACATCGTGATGCCGTCGCGACGCGCAATCCTGGAGATGAAACGGGCATCAGATTCATTGACCTGACGTACGAAAGATCGACTCGGGTAGCGGGACCTGTCGAGTTGAGACAGATCGAATTCGAACGCCTGCGCGAGGGCCACGCTACGCTGTCGCCATTCGTTCAGGACAACTCCAAGCACATCGACAACGCTGACGTTACGGAAGATGCGAGAGTTGGTGCGCTTTTGCAGCAGGTTCACTGCGTCGGTCACGGTGAACTGGTAAACCGTCAGCTCTCCGTCGGTCCGGCCGATCTGCACGGCGCTGACGATTGCGTTGATGGCACGCAGTTGGCCGCGATCGGTGACGATACCGACTGAGACCGGCGCACCAATGAAAAGCTTCGGAGGCAGATCGCCCTGCTGCGAAATGCAGGTCAGATAGCCGCTGATGCCGGTCATCATGCTTTCATGGATGCTCGCGTGCTGCAACGCAACCTGTGATGCCAGCGCGTGCTGCGCCTTACCCCAATTCAGCACGACCGGCCGGCGATTCGCATCGATTCCCGATATGAAATTGCGGAACGACTCTCGGATATTCACGACGGTCTCTCAGTTTGATTCGTTATGACCCGCCGGATGTTGCTGTTCTAAATTGCTGGCGGCTGCGCGTGAGTTTACCAAAATGTGACGCGGAAATAACAATCCCGGATATCGATTAGCAATTTTTCATGTTATTCGACTAAGGCCACTAAATTTCGCGGCTCCAGCTGGACCGACGAGGAGTACTCCGAACGCCGGCCATGTCCCGAGCCCCTCCACGCGAAGCATTTTTCGAAGGTCCTGCGCGCACGGACCACGCCGAGACGGTATGCATGTGGATCCAATCCGTCACGTCAGAGTTCGCTGCCGTATCACGGCCATCGGCTCGTCAACTGAACGCCACCAATCACCCAGACGCTCGATATTGGAAACTCTTGAGGTACTCCGAACATCTAGTTCGGTTGGATCTTGAACAACCGTCCCCGATTTGCGTAAGGCTGCGCGATACCTTGCATCTGCATGAGCTGTTCGGCACAACGGGCCTTTGGGGAGGGCTTGATCCCGTTCTGTCCGGTCAATCTGCTCTTGTTCCACGGCACCCGCCCGGCAGCGGAAGAATTAAGCGTTTCCATGTCAACCTCCTCTCCAAAGAAGGGAGATCGATTGTGCGCTGGCGAGCGGCCGCTGTTCGCCCCTAACCCGTCATCCAATCTTCAGCGGCGTCAATGACCGCTGACAAGCAACTTCCGCCATCTGCCACTTTGCTTCCACACGCCGACTTCGCCGAGCAGAATTCGGTTGAAGTCAGTACGGAATACGGGAGCCCGCACCCATCGCCGAGGTCGCGCTTTTTGTTCGGGGAAGCTGTCGTCGATGCCGTTTGTCTGGACGGTAGTACTCACGATTGCTCGCTGCGGCCCGAAGTAAGGTTTGCATTGATCCACGATGCAACGTCGGTGACCGGAATGGCGTGGCGTCGATTGACCGTCCCACTCTCGTCCCATGCGACCCCTCGCCCTTGAGCAAAAGCCGCACGATACTTGCGCATCATATTGTTCGGGTCGCGCGGCAGCTCATCCAGCAAATACTGCTCGCTCCACACCGAACGGCTGAACGGCCGGCCGAGACCCGCTTGCAGCTTGTCGGCTACCTCCCCGCAAACCAGCCTTCGGTATTGAGCGACATCGATTCCGCTACGCGTACTTGTCGCCGACCGTACTCCGAATCGGATGGGTGTCGTAGACGATGATCATCCGTTCGATGAGCCCCGCGATGTCGAACTCGAACACGTCGACGCACTCGAAGCGCACCGCCGATCCGTCTTTCAGGCCCCAGTCGTAGATGAAGTAACCTGTCGCACGTCGAGCCCCACTCGCGCTGACGCAGATATCGATCGGTGTAATCTTGCTTTCTCCCGACGCGGCAGCGACCTTCGAAAAAAAGGCCTCAGGATGCATCCAGCCGAGAAATGGCGAGAAAATCTGCGCGTCCGGCGTAAATAGCGCGCAGATGGCACCGACATCGCCTCGCTCCAGTTCCCGAAGGTACGCGCGAACCTGTTCCGTATATAGTGATCCCGACGTTGAGTCCAAAATTATCCTCCGATCATTCGTTGACAACCCCGTTCATTCGCAAGAACAGGGCATCCGGTAGACGCACGATAGCGACGCACCGATGACCGAACAATCGAAAAATGTGCAATCCGGGTATGCAGCGCATGCATATCCGCTGGCTGACCTGACGCGGCCCCTCCCACCGTTGGCAGCGATTCAGTCATTCGTCGCCGCGGCGCAGCTTGGCAGCGTCAGCAAGGCGGCGGCTCATCTATGCCGTACGCAAGGCGCGGTGAGCCGCCAGATACAGCAGTTGGAAACGCATTATCGATGCGCGCTCTTTGTGCGCCACGTATCGGGTCTGACGTTGACAGCAGAAGGAAATGGACTGCTGACGGTCGCGGTCAACGTGCTCACGCAATTGGTTCAGCACGCAAACTTCCATGCGCGGACGACCTCGGTTCTCACCTTGAAGTTGCCGTCCACGTTCGCCATTCGCTGGTTGCTCCCGCGGCTGCCGGACATTCATCGCGCCATGAGCGGGACGGAGCTTCGTATTTCGACATCCGCGGACGATACGCCAGATTTCACTACGTCCGACGTCGATGCCATCATTGTGCGAGGCACAGGACAGTGGACCGGTATGGAAGCGGTACCGCTGTTTTCCGAGACGCTCACGCCGATGTGCGCGCCCGCATTGGCAACATCACTGCGATCCGTTGCCGACCTTGCGCATGTCGATTTGCTCCATCCCGGGCCCAGCCACGCGGAGTGGAGATGCTGGCTCGATCATGTTGGGGCGCTCCAGATCGATGCGGAACGTGGACTTGTATTCGATACCCTCGAATTGACGCTCGCGGCATCGATGGATGGACACGGAATTGCAATCGGCGACCCACGAATGGCACGAGACCGGCTCCGTGCCAGATCGCTGGTGACGCCGTTTGAGGACGTGGTTCAGGACGGCCTTTCCTACTTCCTCGTATATCCGTCCCAACGTGCGGCACAACCGAAAATTCGAGCCCTCGCCGACATCTTGCTGCGGCTTGCGCGAGAAGACTGATCGATAGGCGAGAGTCCGATACCCGGGCAGGGCCGACAGTCGGATGTTGCAGCCGAAGTACAGGCGAATGACAGGATCGGGTCATAATCGGCAAGCTACCCCACCTGCTCCTTTCCCGTCGCGCCAGTTTGGTCAACGCTTGTGGACAACCGAATCGAGCACGAAGCTGGTCGTCATGTTCTGCACACCGTCCATCGCACTGATCGTCGCCCAGATGTCGCTGATGCGCTCGTGTGTGGCGGCCTCTATCTGTACGAGCAAATCGACCTCGCCGCTGAGCACAGCGCAATCGCGCACCTCGGCGATCCGCTCGAGTGCGGCAAGCACGTCCGCACCGCGCATCCGGTCCTTGCGGTAAACCAGCATCACGGCGCGCACCGGCACGACCTCATCGGGCAATGCGAGCCGCACCGTATAGCCTGCAATGATGTTCAGTGCTTCGAGCCGGTCGATCCGGTTCCGGACCGCTTGCCTGGACAAACCGATCCTGTCGGCCAGCACCGCGAGCGGAATCCGCGCATCGGCACACAACGCGTCGATTATCTTCTGGTCCAGGCCGTCGATCTTCATTCGCCGAGCCCGGTGTGCCGGGCACCGCGTGCATCGACCGCGTCGCGCAATGCCGCGATGTGGCCGGGGCCGATTCCGCAGCATCCGCCGACGATCCGCGCGCCCAGCGCAAGCCACTGCTCCGCCCATCTTGCATAGCCGGGCGGATCGATGTCGCCGCGCAAACCGTGGAGTTCCTCGTTCGCACGCGCATCGGCGCGCTGAGGCGGAAACGCGTTCGCATAGACGCCGATCACGAGCGACGTTCCCGTTCGCGCAAGCCCGCGCTGCACCGTCTCGATCGCCGCACCCATCGCCTCCGGCTGGCTGCAATTGAACAGCAGCGCGGTCGCGCGCGCGGACACGGCGGCGTCGATCGCTTCGCCGAGCGTCTGCCCCGATCGCAATACCGGCGTGGCGTCTGCTTCGACGTCATCGCGCAGCGTGAACGAGACCCAGAGCGGCTTCGGATTCTCACCCAGCGCTCGCCGGACCGCGCCGATCTCGTCGGTCAGGCTCTGCGTCTCGGCCAGCCACAGGTCGACGTAGGGATCGAGCCCATCGACGAGCGTCGCCAAGATGGCATCGGCGCGCGCCGCGTCGAACAGGTCGGGGCGGTAGGAACCGCCAGTCGGCGGAAGCGATCCTGCGACGCGCACGGGCCGCCCTGCGCGGTCCGCCGCTTGCCGCGCGAGTTGCCCGGCAAGGGCCGCGAGCGCGACTCCGTCGCGACGGAACCGCTCCTCGCCGATATGGAACGGCACGACCGCATAGCTGTTTGCGGTGATCACGTCGGCACCCGCCGCGACGAATGCGTCGTGCGCAAGGCCGACGTAATGCGGCGCTTCCATCAGCGCGAGTGCCGACCACTCAGGCTGCCTGAACGGCGCCCCCATCCGCGCCAGTTCGCGCCCCATGCCGCCGTCGAGTACTGTGATGTCATGCATAGTCCGTGCTCCGTCGTTGCAATCCGCGCATCTCGTGCCCGAATCGATTCAAAGGTCGGCGCGACGCACACGAGACGTCGATCGAGCGTGCGCACCGGTCCGTGTCAGATCTGCTCCAATGCTTGCGCGATATCGCTTTTCAGGTCGTCGATGTGCTCGATGCCGACCGAATAGCGGATGAAATTGAGCGGAATGTCGGCAGCGCGCATTTGCTCCGCCGACATCGTGCCCGCCCACATGGATGCCGTATGGATCGCGAGCGAATCGACGCCGCCGAGATTGCCTGCATTCAGCGGCAAGCGCAGCGCCTCGACAAAGCGCTGCGCTTCGCCGTAGCCTCCCCGCACGCCGAACGCCACCACACCGCCGAAGCCGCGCATTTGCCGGCATGCGAGTCCGTGCTGCGGATGGCTGCGCAGGCCCGGATAAAACACGCGTTCGATCTTCGCGTGCGCTTCGAGGAATTCGGCGAGCGCCTGAGCGTTCGCGTTGATCCGCTCGACGCGCATCGGCAGCGTGCGCAGCCCGCGCAGCAGCAGCCACGCGTCCATCGGGGACAGCACCGAGCCGAGCGTGATGTGCGTATGCCAGATCTGCTCTGCGAGCACGTGGCTCGTACAGATCACGCCGCCGGTCAGGTCGTGATGACCGCCCAGATACTTGGTCGCGCTGTGCACGACGATGTCGACACCGAGCCGGTGCGGCTGCTGATTGACCGGCGACGCGAACGTGTTGTCCGCGAGCGTCAGGATGCCGCGCGCCCTTGCGATTTCAGTCACCGCAGCGATGTCGGTCACGAGCAGCAGCGGATTGACCGGCGACTCGAGCACGATCAGCCGCGTATTCGGCCGGATCGCACGATCGAACGCGACCACGTCGGTCTGGTCGACGAACGTCACCTCGACACCGAACCGGCGCAGCATGTCGTCGAGCATTTTCGTGGTGCTCATGTAATGACGCGTCTGTCCGACGACGTGATCGCCGGCCTTCACGACACTGAGGATCGCGGTCGCGATCGCGCCCATTCCGGATGCGGTGACGAGCGCGGTCTCGGTGCCCTCGAGCTCCGCCATGACCGCCTTCACGCGCTCGTGAACGGGATTGCCGTAGCGGGTGTAGTTGCGCGGATGCTGCGGCACGCTCGACATCTCCGCGAATTCCTCGCTGCCGGCTGCCTTGAACACCGCCGAATAGTGGATCGCCGGCGCGACCGACTTCTCGTCGGTCACGTCGCGGTCCGCAGCCAGCGCCAGCGTTTCAAGCTTGTATCCCATGTCGTCCTCGGATCGTTGGTTGTGTCGCGTTCATTCGGCGCCTGTCAAGCACGCGCGCTGCCCAGATGGCGATTCAGCAGGCCTTCGATGCGTTTGAGCACGGTCGAAAGCACCGCCGTGATGCCGACGTACACGATGCCGGCCAGCATCAGCGCATCGGTCGTATAGGTTTCGATCGCGATGCGGCGTGCGACACCGGTCAGGTCGAGCACGGTGATCGTGCTGGCAAGCGCGGTCGACTTCAGCTGCAGCACGATCTCGTTGCCGAGCGTCGGCGCGACGATGCCGATCGCGCGCGGCACGATCACGAACCAGGTGAGCATGAAGCGGCTCATCCCGAACGCGAGCGCGGCTTCCTTCTCGCCGGCGGGGACGCCGGCGATCCCGCCCCGGATGTCTTCCGCCATGTACGCCGCGAGATTGAGCGTCAGCGCGCACAACGCACACGAGAACGATCCGCCGACCAGCAGCCACAGAGGCGACGCACGCACGATGGAGAACTGCGCGAGCCCGTAATACAGCACGAAAATCTGCACCAGCAGCGGCGTGCCGCGAAATACCGACATGAACAGGCGGCTCGGTGTCGACAGCCACCGGCACGCCGACGTGCGCGCGACCGCCAGCGGCACCGCGAGCGCGAACGCAAGCGTGCAGGACAGCACCAGCAGCTCGAGCGTGATCCATATGCCGCGCGCGACGTCCGGGCCGGACTGCACGATGAGGGAAAGAAAGTCGTTCATCACGTGGCCCCCGTCAGGTGCGTTTTGCGTAACCGCGGCCCGCGATGCGCTCGAGCCATGCGAACACGGGGTTGGATACGGCGAGAAAGCCGAAATAGACGATGCCGACCGTCACGTAGAAGACGAATGGCTGCTTGGTGAACTGCGCGGCGATGTTGGCCTTGCGCAGCATGTCCTCGAGCCCGACGATCGACACCAGAGACGTGTCCTTCAGCAAGTTCTGCCACATGTTGTTCAGGCTCGGCAGGCAGATGCGCCACGCCTGCGGCAGACGCACGTGCCACAGTGTCTGCAGGCGTGTCATCCCGTACGCGCGCGCGGCCTCGATCTGTCCGGCCGGCACCGCGATGAACGCGCCGCGGAACATCTCCGACGAGTAGGCGCCGAACACCACGGCGAGCGCGATCACGCCGGCCGAGAACGGGCTGATGACGATGGCGCCATCGAATTGCGCGTTGAGCAGATGCGACAGCCCGAAGTAGCAGATCAACAGGATCAGGAACTCGGGAATGCCGCGCAGGAAATTGGTCAGCGCATAGGTCGCATGTCTGAGCCACCCCAGGCTCGACAGCTTTGCCGATGCGCCGGCGATGCCGAGCAACATGCCGACGCACAGCGCGGCGACCGCGAGCTCCAGCGTGACGAGCGCGCCAGCCGCGATCTGCGCGCCGTAGTTCACCAAGATGTCCATCGTAATATCGCTCCTTGTGAGCCCGATTCGCGCAGGCCGCCGTCCGGCGACCGCGCGGTCCCGATACGCGGTTATTGCGGCGCGATGCTGAACGGGAAATAGCGCTTGTTGGCTGCGGCGAACGTGCCATCCGCCTGCACCTGCGCGATGCCCTTGTCGAACAGCGCCTTCAGCGGCGCGTCGCCCTTGCGTACCGCGATCGCCGTACCGTCGCCGAAGATCTCCGCATCGGCGATCGGCTTGCCGACGAAGTCGAAGCCTTCCTTCCTGCCGGCCTTCGTCAGCCAGTCGTACGCGACCGTGTTGTCGGCGAACACCGCATCGACGCGCCCGGCCTCGAGATCGAGCCAGGCCTCGTCGAGTGTCTGATAGACCTTCACGTTGATCCCCGACTTGCTCGCCGGCAGGCGGCGGCGCAGATAGGATTCGTGCGTCGAGGCCGTCTGAACGCCGATCGTCTTGCCACGCAGCGTGGCGGCGTTGTCCGTGATGCCCGAGCCCTGCTTCGCGACGAGCTGCACGGGCGCCGTCGTGAAAATGTGCGAGAAGTCCACCGATTGCTCACGCTCCGGCGTCTTCGACATCTGCGCGAGCACCGCATCGATCTGCTTCGCCTTGAGCGCCGGAATCAGCGCGTCGAAATCCATCGTCACCCACTGGCACTTGACCTTCATCGTGTCGCACATCTTCTTGCCGATGTCGATCTCCATGCCCTGCAGCTTGCCGGATGCATCCTTGTATTCGAACGGCGCGTAATCGGCGAGCGTGCCGATCCGCACGACCTGCTCGGCGTGCGCGACCGAGCCGAGCAATGCCGCGCCCACGCACAGCGACTGAAGCAGCTTCTTCATGGTTTCCTCTCCGGTTGACAATGAATCCGCATCAGATGATGCTGGACAGAAACTTCTGGAAACGCGGTGACTTCTGGCTCGCGAACACCTCATCGGGACTGCCGTCTTCCTCGATTCTTCCCTGATGGACGAACACGACCCGGTTCGCGACTTCGCGTGCAAACCCCATCTCGTGCGTGACGACGAGCATCGTGCGTCCCTCGTCGGCCAGCGAGCGCATCACTTTCAACACTTCACCGACGAGCTCGGGATCGAGCGCCGACGTCGGCTCGTCGAACAGCATCACGTCGGGGTCGGTCGCGAGTGCACGTGCAATCGCGACGCGCTGCTGCTGGCCGCCCGACAGCTGGTTCGGATAGTGTTCGCACTTGCCGGCGAGCCCGACCCGTTCGAGCATCGCGATCGCCTTGTCGCGGGCGTCGCGCTTCGGCACGCCGAGCACGCGCACCGGCACGAACATCACGTTCTGCAGCACGGTCATGTGCGCCCAGAGATTGAACTGCTGGAACACCATCGCGAGCTTGCGGCGCACGCGCATCACCTGCTGCGCATCGGCCGCGACGAGCGCGCCGTCGCGGCCCGCCGGCTTCAGCGCGAGCGTTTCGCCGTTCACGCAGATCCGGCCGCGGTCGGGCATTTCCAGCAGGTTGATGCATCTGAGGAACGTACTCTTGCCTGACCCGCTGCTGCCGAGGATCGACACGACCTCGTGATTCCTCGCGGTCAGCGAGATGCCCTTCAGCACCTCGACACCGCCGAACGACTTGTGAATATCCTCGACCACCAGCGCGTCCGCCGCCGGTTTGCATGCAGGAATTGCTGCTGGCATCCTCGACTCCTTCTTCGATACGTTGCTCACCACACCGCTCCGGTTCGCGCCGCGCCGGCCCGCCAGGCGCCGGCGCGGCGCATCAGCTCGACAGCCGCCGGTTGCGCCTGAAGCAGACCACCTTCGGCTGCGTCATTTCCGTCATCGCAAACCGAACGCCTTCGCGGCCCAGCGACCCATGCTTGAATCCGCCGAACGGCATGCCGTCGAAGCGGTAGTCGGAAGAATCGTTGATCATCACGCCGCCCGCCTGCAGTTGCTCGGCCGCGTCGAGCGCCACCTCCAGCCGGCTGGTGAACACGCCTGCATGCAGGCAGCTCTCCGACGCGTTGGCCGCATCGAGCGCCTGCTGCAGGTCGGTGAATTTCTCGATCGTCACGACCGGCGCGAACACCTCGTCGGTCCATACGCGCGCGTCGTGCGGCACATCTGCGAGCACCGTCGGTTCATACAGCGCCCCGCGTCGGCGATGACCGCTCAGCACCGTCGCACCGCACGAGACCGCTTCGTCGACCCAGCGTTCGACGCGGATCGCCTGTTCCTCGCCGATCATCGGCCCCATGTCGGTCGCATCGTCCAGTGGGTCGCCGACGACCATCCTGCCGGTCAGCTCGACGAAATACCGGACGAACGGCTCGTAGGCGGCCTCGGCGACGAAGATCCGCTGTGTGCCGATGCAGTTCTGTCCCGCCGCCCAAAACGCGCCCGACACGCAGGATTTGGCGGCATCCTTCAGGTCGCAGTCGGCCATGACGATCACCGGCGCATTTCCGCCCAGGTCCATCGCGATCTTCTTGAGTCCCGCATCGCGCGTGATGGCTTCGCCGGTCTGCGGGCCGCCGGTAAAGGTCACCATCCGGATCCGCCGGTCGCGTACCAGAGCCGACGCGATATCCGCGCCGCCATGCACGATCTGCAGCGCGTCGCGCGACGCCCCGGCTTCCCACAGAACCTCGACGAGGGCCTGCGCCGACAGCGGCGCGAGCAACGAGGGCTTCAGGATGACCGCATTGCCGGTCGCGAGCGCCGGCCCGAGCTTGTGTGCAACGAGGTTCAGCGGGTCGTTGAAGGGCGTGATCGCGAGAATCACGCCCAGCGGCTCCTGCGTGTAGTAGCCGCTGCGATCCTCGGAGCCGGGATACCCGTCGAACGGGATCGTCTCGCCGGCCAGTCGCTTCGCTTCCTCGCCCGACAGGCGCAGCGTGTTCACGCAGCGCGCGACTTCCTTGCGGGCCTGCCGCAGCGGCTTGCCCGCTTCGAGCGCGATCGTGCGTGCGAATGTCTCCGCTTGTGCTTCCACGCTCGCGGCCGCGCGAAACAGGATGTCGGCCCGCCGGCTGCGTGGCAGGGTTGCGGCCGCGCGCGCGCCGTCGAGCGCGCGCTCGACGAGGACCGGCGCCGCATCTGCAGGCGACAGGCGAACCTGGCCGACGATCGAGCCGTCATAGGGCGACCGAACATCGGCCACGCCGGCTCCCGTGCAGTCGGTCATCACCGCATCGCGCGCGCTCATGCCGCCACCTCGTGCGAGGTTGCGCCGATTCTGTCCGCGAGTTCGATCAGGTCGGAGAGAATCGCGAACGCCGTTTCCTCACGGCCGGCACCCGGCCCGCTGATCGTCACGCCGCCGAGCACGTCGGTGTCGAACGTGATTGCATTCGTCACGCCGCTCGCGGCAAGCAGCGGATGGCCGACCGGGAGCTTGCGCGGTTCGACGCTCGCGGTCACGGTGCCGTCCGGATGACGGACGGCAGAACCGATCAACCGCCACGACATGCGCTCCGCCGCCGCCGCGCGCACGTCGTGCTCGGTCAATTCCACGATGCCGCGGCACGTCACGTCGCCACGCTTGAGGCCGGCATTCCACAGCGCGTTCGCCAGAATGACGACTTTCAGCTGTACGTCCGAACCGTTGACGTCGGCCGCCGGATTCGCCTCCGCATAGCCGCGCTGCTGCGCATCCCGGATCGCCGCATCGAAGCTCGCGCCGGCCTCGACCTCACCGAGGACGTAATTCGACGTGCCGTTCAGGATGCCGGCAAAGCCGTTGATGTCGCAGCCGCGCAGCGAGGTCGCGAGCTGCCGCAGCACCGGCGTGCCGCTCATCACCGTGCCTTCGTACATCACACAGGCACCCGATTGCGCGGCGATCCGCGCCAGTGCCGGCTGCGCGAGCGCGATCGGCCCCTTGTTGGTCGTGATCACGTGCTTGCCGCATTCGAGCGCGGTACGGCAATGCGACAGCGCAGGCTCGCCGGTGTTCGGATCAGTGAAGGTCGCCTCGACGACGACATCCACGTGGCCCGATGCGATGGCCTTCAGCACCGCACCGAGGCCGACGTCCGGCGACACCAGCGTGCCCGGATCGCGGCGCAGCGCTTCCGCATCGACGCCCCGCCGCGCGGTTTCGTCGAGGACGTCCAGCGCGATACCGCGAGGATTCGTCGCGATCCCGAGCCGCAGGTCGGCGACCATCGTCACCGATACGTCGAGTCCCGCCGCCCCCAGCATTGCACGCTTCTTTTTGAGCAGTTCGACCAGTCCCTGATTGACTCCGCCGAAACCGACCAGTGCCAGTTTGAGTTCCATCTCGATCATCTCCTGTTCATTGACCACGTTATACAGGTTAGTCCTGCGAATCGATTTTCAAATTAGTCGTTTCGCCCGAATCAGGTAGTCATCCGTTGCGGTTTGTCATGCGGAACGGGCGGATCGCCCGTTGCCGCGCGAAGCAATTGCGTCAGGTGGCCGGCGGTTCGTCGTCCTTGTCGACCGGCACGAACAGCCCGACCTTGACCGCGCTCAGCACGACATTCGTGTTGATCCGGCGGATCATCGGGTTGCTCTGCATGATCCGCGCGGACAGCCGGTCGTACGCCTCGACGTCGCGTGCGGTGATGATCGCGATCAGGTCGACGGAGCCGGTCACGTAGTAGATCTGCTGGATTTCGTCGTGCGCCTTCGACCACTCGCGGAACCTGGCGACCGTCTCGTAGTTTTCGCGTTCGATCTCGATTGCCGCAATGAACGTCATCGGCCTGCCGACTGCCGCGCGATCGACCACCGCGATTTCCGCCGAAATGATCTTTTCGGTGCGCATGCGTTTCAGCCGCTTCTGCACGGCCGAGGTGGACAGACCGATCCGCTCGGCAATGGCGTCCGCCGTCGCGGTGCAATCGCGCTGGACGATATTCAGGATCTTGCGGTCGAAGGAGTCGAGTGCGTCGGTCATGGCGTGGCCTGCCGGAGAACGGGTACTTGCGTCAAAGATAAAAAGGGCGGGCCGATCTGAGCCCGACCAGATGCCGGACACGGTCGAACGCGGTAACGAGCGATTCGCGCCACTGCGCGGCTGGCCCGCGGATGCATACGGGTTCGAAATGGATCGTGTCCACACCTGCAGGAATACGGAACGGGCGCTCGATGCCATCGTCCGATTCGGTCACGAGTGCGGTGCCGTCGACTTCTGTCAGGCTCATCAGCAGATGGGCGGGCGCAGTGGCGCCAAGCAGGTTGCGCAGAGGCGACTCGTCCGCGGACAACTGCTCGAGCAGCGGCAGCTCGTACGTGCCGGGCCACCAGGTATCGTGCTCGTCAAGCCACGGGCCGACGCCCGGCATGCCGACCATCTCGAGGATCCGGTTCGCACCGAGATGCGCATAGGCTCGACACCGGCCCGCCCCGTCGGTCGAAGCGCGTGCCAGCCAGCCGCCGGCGCTCGGGACAGGATCCGTCAACGCGACGTTCGCAGGCTTCAGTCGGCCGAGCATTTCAGCCGCGCTTGCAGCGGATCGGTGCCCTTCGCAGGATCTCTGTGCGTGATCCGCGACGATACGGCACACCCACTTGGGACCATCCTGCAAGGCGGCAGGAACGTCGCCGGACCGGACTTGGGCGGTTCGCCTGCGGGCGTGTTCGACGATGACGATTGGCGTGTCCGGCATACAACTCTCTCGTGCTTGCGGGGCCGCGTCGCAGCAATGCTGGCGCGCGTCATGGATTGGCCGACGATGTTGGAGCTGGAGAAATCATATCGCCTCGGTGCGACCAAAAAAATCTCAACCGCGTCGAACATCGACGCAAAACGTCGAAAAGCACGGCTTTCTAGACGTTTTACATCCCACCAAACACCGGCCAGCCTGGCATCCGCCGCGAACGCCAAACCCGCAGGTCAATCCGATGCACCGAACAATCGAATCACGACACCACGCAGCCATCGATTGCCCGCCTCATGGTGATATCGCGCATGCCAATGCTGCCGTACCGCAAACCCGTCGACCGGGATCGGGCACGCATGAACCGCCAGATCGCTCGCCTGAGCCAGTGTCTGGCCGATATGACGAGGTAGCGTCGTAATCAGGTCGGTCGTCTGGACGATCGCCCCCAGGCCCAGAAAACCCGGCAGCTCCAGCACGACGTCGCGCTCGATGCGCGCCTGCCGCAGCGCCTGCTCGAGGAGTTGCGCCCCGGTTCCCGCCGTAATGGCGACATGTCCTTCGGAACGATACTGCTTCGCCCCGAGGCGACCGCGAATTCTCGGGTGATGCCGGTTCGCCAGGCATACCCAGTCCTGGTCGTACAGCTTCTGCTGATAAATGCCGCCGCCTAGCCACGGCACATAGCCGATCGCGAGGTCGGCTTCGCCGGATTCGAGCGCGCGCTCCGTATTGCCGTCGATCCGTGCGGCTTCCAGCCGGACGCCGGGCGCCTGCGCCCGGACATGGGCCAGCAGCCGCGGAAGCAGCGTGACGTGGCTCGCGTCGGTCATGCAGATGCGAAACCGTCGCTGGGCCGTCGCGGGATCGAACGCGATCTCCCACGCAGTGAAGCGCCGCAGGGATTCGAGAATTTCCCGGCATGGCCCGATCAGCGCGTCGGCTTGCGGTGTCGGCGCCATGCCGCCGGGCGTCCGGATGAAGAGCGGATCGTGCAGGTGTTCCCGCAAGTGCCCGAGCCAGATGCTGACCGTCGGCTGGCTCTGGCCCAGTTGCTCGGCTACGCGCGTGACGCTGCGCACGTCGTACAGGAGATCGAAAAGCTGAAGCAGCTTCAGGTCGGGCAGGTCGGCAGGCATTGCGGCGTTATTGTCCATGGCAATGACGCCATTGTATCCATTGCATTGGCGGCATGAGCGGCGACGCCTATCGTGATGCCATACGTCAGCTTTGCATGGGACCAGAGTAAGGCGCCAAAGCGCCAACTCTGGTCGACAAAGGAGAATCCATTGAAAATAGCAATTCTGGGCGCCGGCGCACTGGGCTGCGCGATCGGCGCCACCCTCACCCAAGGCGGCCATGAGACCTGGCTGATCGACCGCTCGCCCGCACACGTCGATGCGATGAGCCGCGACGGCCTGCGCGTCGACGACGCCGGCGGCACCCGCCACGTACGCGTCCACGCGACGACCCGGGCTGCCGATGTCGGCGTGGCCGACCTGGTGGTGGTGCTGGTCAAGTCGTTCCACACCGATGCGGCCATCCGCGGCGCCCAATCGCTGGTGGGGCCGGATACCGCCGTGCTGTCGCTGCAGAACGGCCTCGGACACGAGGACATCCTGATCGACGTCGTCGGCCGCGAGCGCGTCCTCGCGGGCAAGACCTACGTCGGCGGCGTGCTGCGCGGCGCGGGTCATATCGAATCCGGCGTGATCGGCAAATACACCTACATCGGCGAACTCGACGGCCGCATCACACCGCGTGTCGAGGCGATCGCCGCGGCGTTCAATGCCGCCGGCCTCGCCACGACGATCAGCGACAACATCGTCGGCACGATGTGGGACAAGCTGCTGGTGAACGTCGCGACGGGCGCGCTGACGGGCCTGACCGGCCTCACCTACGGGCAGCTTTACGACGAGCCGCTGCTGAAGGCGACGTCGCTCGCGGCCGTGGCCGAGGCGATCGCGGCGGCGCAGGCTGCGGGCGTGAAGCTGTCGATGACCGATCCCGAACAGGCATGGACGCTGGCCGCCGAGGGGCTGCCCGCGACCTTCAAGACGTCGATGCTGCAAAGCCTGGAGAAGGGCTCGATCACCGAGATCGACTTCATCAACGGTTCGGTCGTGCGCTGGGGCCAGCGCTACGGCGTGCCGACCCCGGTGAATGCAACGCTCGTCGCCTGCATCAAGGGGCTGGAACGCGCGATGGCCGACCGCCAACGGCAGGAGGCGGCCGCATGAATGCCACGAAAGCCTATCTCGAACACGTTGCGATCTGGGTGAAGGACATCCGCTGGCATATCCGTTTCTTCGAGGACGTGCTCGGCATGACCCTGCGCGAAGTGGACGGCACGCTCGACGCGCCGCGGCAGTACTGGACGCTCGGCGGCCTGCAGTTCATCCACGCGCCGGAATACGAAGGCCCGGAAGGCCGGCTCGCCCATCTCGGCGTGATGTGCGAAGACCTGGAGGCCGCGCTGGCCGCGGCACAACGATTCGGCGTGACGGAGATGCCGCAGGGGCGCAACTGGCTTCGCCTGCCCGACGGGCTCGCCGTCGAACTGATCCAGGCCCGGCCGGCTTCCTGCGTCGCACAGGCGCTGGCAATCAACCCGCGCGCGGAGGCGTGACCATGACGATCGTCGAAAAATACTGGGACGACGCCCGCGAGGGTGACACGTGCACGAGCCCGAACTACATCGTGACCAAGGAGCGCATTCTCGCGTACGCCGACCTCACCGGCGACCATACGCCCGTCCACGTGGACGAGGAATACGCGAACGCGAGCCATTTCGGGTGCCTCGTCGCGCACGGGCTGTTCGGCCTGTCCATTGCCGACGGCCTGAAGACGCAGAGCGACTATCGCTTTCTGCCGGGCATGTCGCTCGGCTGGACCTGGGATTTCCTGCTGCCGATCAAGGTCGGCGACGTGCTGCACGTGAAGTTCCGCGTCGGCTCGATGCGGGCCAGCAAGAGCCGCCCGGACTGGGGCATCGTCGTGCTGCCGTCGGAGCTGATCAATCAGGACGGTCAGGTCGTTCAACGCGGCGAGCATCGCCTGATGGTGCCGCGCCGCCCGGAGGCACTGTAATGCAGGCTCGCCCACTCGAAGGCATTCGCGTCGTCGACTACAGCCACTTTCTTGCCGGGCCGTATGTCGGGCGCTGTCTCGCGGCGCTCGGCGCCGAAGTCATCAAGGTCGAACGGCCCGGGTCGGGTGACGCCGGACGGCAGCACGCGACCGTGCTCGACGACCAGCAAAGCGGCTACTTCCTGCAGCTCAACATGGGCAAGCGCGGCGTGAGCGTCAACATGAAGGAGGCGCGCGGCAAGGCGTTCATGCAGCGACTGTGCGACTCGGCCGACGTGTTCATCGAGAACTATCGGCCGGGCGCGCTGGACAAGCTCGGGCTCGGTTATGCCGAATTGTCGGCGCGCAATCCGGGCCTCGTCTACTGCTCGATTTCGGCGTACGGGCATACCGGCCCCGACGCGCATCGCGCGGGCTTCGGGCTGATCGCGGAAGCCAAGAGCGGAATTATGCAGATGGTCGGCACGCCGGGCGAGCGGCCGCCGCTGCTGCGCATCTCGCTCGGCGACATGTACACCGGCATCCATGCGGTCGCGGCCATCAATGCCGCGCTGCTGGGGCGCGTGAAGAGCGGCCGCGGGCAACACGTCGACATGGCGCTGTACGACACGCTGGTATCGATGCACGAATATGCGGTGCAGTGCTACACGCTGCAGGGCGTGCTGCCCGAGCAGACCGGGCACGACATGCCGACCTCGACGCTCTACGGCGTGTTTCGCGCCGCGGACGGCGATCTCGTGATCGCCGCGCAAGTCGACGACGCGTGGAAGCGCTTCGCCGAGCTGATCGCGACGCACGGCGGCCCGGCGGGCTTCGGCGCCGACACGCGGTTTCACGACAGCACCGGGCGCAACGCGCACCGCGCGGAGATTCTGTCGGTGGTCGAGCCGTGGGTGGCCGCGCGCTCCGTCGCGTCGGTGCTGGATCTGCTGGACGGCATCGACGTTCCGTGCGCGAAGGTGCAGCGCATCGACGAGGTATTGAACGATCCGCAGATCCAGGCCAGAGGCATGGTCGTCGAGCAACAGCATCCGCGCTACGGGACGCTGCGCCTGCCCAACCTGCCGTTCCGGTTTTCCGATTGCGACACGACGATTCGCGACGTCGCGCCCGATCTCGGGCAGCACAACGCGGAGATCGCGCGTTCCCTCGGGTTCGATCCGGCCGAAATCGACGCGATGCAGGCCGACGGCGTCCTCTACTCAAAAGCGAGCCAATGATGACCGACCAATACGCGGTGATCGGCAATCCGATCGGACACACGAAATCCCCGTTGATTCACGGTCTCTTCGCGCAGGAGACGCGGCAGGACCTCGGCTATACGGCGATCGAGGGGCCGATCGAACCGGCAGGCGCCTTCGCTGACGCGGTTCGCGCGTTTTTCGAGGGCGGCGGCAAGGGCATCAACGTCACCGCGCCGTTCAAGCTCGACGCGTTCGCGATGTCGGACGAACGCAGCGAGCGTGCGCAGCTCGCGGGCGCGGCCAACGCGCTCAAGTTCGACGGCGGCCGCATCCTGGCGGACAACTTCGACGGCATCGGGCTGGTGCGCGATATCGAAACGAACCTCAATCTGCCGATGGCCGGCAAGCGTGTCCTGGTGCTCGGTGCCGGCGGCGCGGCACGCGGCGCGCTGCTGCCGTTCCTCGAAGCCGGCCCGGCGGAACTCGTCATCGCGAATCGCGACGTCGACAAGGCGCGCGCACTGGCCGCGCAGGTTGCCGGACGCGGCCCGCTCGTTGCCAGCGGTTACGCGGACCTCGCGCGCATGGGGCGTTTCGACCTGGTCGTCAATGCCACGTCGGCCAGCCTGACCGGCGACCTGCCGCCGGTCCCGCCGAGCGTGTTCAGTCCGGCCGGCACGGCCTACGAACTGGCATACGGCAAGCGTCTGACGCCGTTTCTCCGGCTCGCGAAAAACGCAGGCGTACACGGGATCGCGGACGGCGTCGGCATGCTGGTCGAGCAGGCGGCCGAAGCGTTCGCGTGGTGGCGCGGCGTACGCCCCCAAACCAGCGCGGTGATCGATCGCCTGGCCGTGCCCTTTGATTGAACACGCAACGGAGATTCGCATGAAGAAGATCCTGATGCTGCACGGCATCAATCACAACATGTTCGGCAAGCGCGATCCGGCGCAGTACGGGACGATCACGCTCGCGCAGATCGATGCGCGGCTGCAAGGGCTGGCGACGGAACTGGGTGTGCAGGTGGAATCATTCCAGACGAACCACGAAGGCGCGATGTGCGAGCGCATTCATCGCGCTTTCGAGGAGCGCCAGGACGCGGTGCTGATCAACGCGGGCGCATGGACGCATTACAGCTACGGCATTCGCGATGCCCTTGCGATCCTCACGTGCCCGATCGTCGAACTGCACATGTCCAACATTCATGCACGCGAGCCGTTCCGGCATCACTCCGTCCTGGCCGAGATCGTCAGCGGGCAGATTTGCGGTTTCGGTGTCCAAAGTTATCTGCTGGCGCTGAGGGCCGCGGTTTCGGCGCTCGGCGACGAATAAGCCGATTCCCGCATTGGCTGCCGATGCGGGACCGACGCGCATGCGCAGCCGTCGCCAGGGCGCGGCGTAGCGCACCGCGCGTGCCCGCCGCGCGCCGTATCGATGGGCCGCGGTCAGGTCGCACGACGGAGTCGACACATCGGGCAGTGACGACTCCCCGCATCACCCGCCTTGCCCGGCACACATATCAATATCCGGAGACGACGATGACGACGACCTTGCGAGACGAGCCCAGGGGCAGGCACCAATCGAGAAAAGCCGCCATCAGCGGCTGGATCGGATCGGTGCTCGAATACTACGATTTCTTCATCTACGCCACGGCATCGGCGCTGATCTTCCCGCAGATATTCTTTCCGCACGGGAGCCCCACGACGGCCATCATCGCGTCGCTGGCCACTTACGGCGTCGGCTACGTGTCCCGCCCGATCGGCGCGTTCGTGCTGGGCCACCTCGGCGACACGCGCGGACGGAAAACCGTCCTGCTGTTCTGCATGTTCCTGATGGGCATCTCGACCGTCGGCGTCGGCCTCCTGCCGACCTATCAGCAAGCCGGGCTGATCGCGCCCGCCTTGCTGGTGACGCTTCGCCTGCTGCAGGGTTTCGCCGTGGCCGGCGAGATCACCGGCGCGAGCTCGATGATCCTGGAACACGCGCCGTTCGGCCGGCGCGGCTACTTCGTCAGCTTCACGCTGCAGGGCGTGCAGGCCGGGCAAGTGCTGGCCGCCGCCGTGTTCCTGCCGCTCGCCTACTACATGCCGTCCGCGCAATTCGATAGCTGGGGCTGGCGCATTCCGTTCCTGCTGAGTGCGCTGGTCATCGTGGCGGGCCTGATCATTCGCCGCGAGGTCGACGAGTCGCCGGCCTTCGACGAAGCGGTACGCAACCGGTCGCAAGCCGGCTCGCCGGTGGCCGACGCTTTCAGGCACCACTTTCCCGACATGCTGCGCGTGGCCTGCATGTCGATGATGAACGTGATTCCGGTCGTCGCCACGATCTTCGGCGCGGCCTATGCGGTCCAGCCTGCATATGGAATCGGATTCCAGAAGGATGTCTATCTCTGGATCACGGTGATGGGCAATATCGTTGCGATGATCGTGATTCCGTTCGTCGGCAACCTGTCCGATCGCATCGGCCGCCGGCTGCCGATCATCGTCGGCTCGCTGGCCGCCGGGCTGCTCGCGTTCGCGTACCTGTATGCGATCAGCATCCGGAACGTGCCGCTCGCATTCGTGATGTCGATGCTGATGTGGGGCGTGGTGTATCAGGGCTACAACGCGGTATTTCCCGCCTTCTACCCGGAACTCTTCCCGACCCGCACGCGCGTCTCGGCGATGGCCATCGCGCAGAATCTCGGTACCGCAGCCACGGCGATGCTGCCCGCGCTGTTCACCGCGGTCGCGCCGCCCGGCGCCCATCACGTCTGGCTGATCGTCGGTGCGATCGCGTTCGGCATCACCGTGATCGCGTCGCTCGCGGCCTGGAGCGCACGCGAGACCAGTCGTGTCCATTTGAACGACCTGGGGCGAGCGAACGCGCAACCGGTCGGCAAGGCAGAATACGACCTGCTGCGCGCCGAGGCGCTGTCGCACGATCGCGTCGTGCGCGAACCCGTGCCCGGATCCGTCGGCAGCTAGCCGGCGTTCGGCGGGGCGTCGGGTTCGGCGCCCCTTCCGCCCGGCCATTTCAGCTCGCCGCGGCCGCCCTCGCCGGACGAGCAACCTTGCGTAACCGCAGCCCTTACTCGAAGCTCGATGCCCGATACCGTGTCGAAAACCGCCATGCCGGACTCCACGCGACCCGCTCGCCTGAACTTCGCGCTCATGTTGCCGCTTCTGCTGGCGGCCCAGCCGGTGGCGACCGACAGTTACCTGCCGGCGCTGCCCGAAATCGCCGCCACGCTGGGCTCCGCCAGTGTCAGCCTCACGGTTTTCGCGCTGATATTCGGTGTCGGGCAATTGCCGATGGGCAGCCTTTCCGACCGGTTCGGCCGCCGCCCCGTCCTGCTGACCGGCCTTGCGCTCTATGCGCTGTCCGCACTGGCCGCTGCGCTGGCCTCAACCGCGGCGATGCTGGTGGCCGCTCGCGCGATGCAGGGGCTGGCCATGGCCGCGATACTGGTATGCGCCCGTGCGACAGTGCGCGACCGGTATTCGGCGGGCGACGGCCCGTACGTGATGGCGCGCGGTTTCATGGGGATGGGGATGATGGCGTTCCTCGCCCCGATCCTCGGTGCGTATGTCGCACAGCAAGCCGGATGGCGATGGGTGCTCGCCGGGATGAGCGTGTATGCGCTCGGGTTGCTCGTCATGTGCTGGTACGGCTTCGAGGAAAGCTTCGCGCGAAGCGCGCCGAGCCGGGACTCGAACCGGGAGGTGCGCGAGATACTCGGCAATGCCCCGTTCAGGGTATGGACGCTGCTGGCCGCGTCGACGTACACCGGCATGTTCTGCTTTCTGCTGTTGTCTCCGGCTATCTACATCGGGCAGCTCGGCATCTCGCCCCAGCGTTATGGCTGGATACCGGCGGGCGGTACGCTCGTCTATGTCCTGAGTACGTTCGGCTGCCGCGTGCTGCTGCGCCGTCAGAGCATGTTGCGAACGGTGCGGCAAGGCGCAACGCTGAGCCTCTGCGGCGCGGTGATCCAGGCATTGGGGTGCGCGCTGCTTCCCGGCAGCATCTGGCCGCTGCTCGTCGGGCATGGCGTGTATTGCCTCGGCCACGGAATCCATCAGCCGTGCGGGCAGGCAGGGGCGGTCAGCGGCCTGCCTCACCTTGCAGGCCGCGCCGTATCCTGGTCCGGCTTCATCATGATGTTCTTCGCGTTCAGCGTGGGACAGACGGCAGCGGGATTCGCCGATCCGCGTTACCAGTCGGGCGCGTGGCCGATGGTTGTGCCGATGCTCGTCGTCGGCGTGACGCTGGTGACGATTGCGTATGCGTGGCTGCCAAAAGTCATCCACGCGACCTTGGTCGCAAGGTAATCTCCTCGATTTCCACGATCCGGCGATCTGTCGCAGCGCAAGGATCACACGCGTCAAAGAGACCGGGCTCTCACCGGCCCGTTACGTGCCGGCTGCGCGGGTCGGGCGTGCGAACGGCTGGAGCGGGCCGACTGGCCGCTCGAACGGATAGCCGAACGATCGGGATCCACAAGCGTGGACGCGTTACAGCGTGCGTTTGCAAATGCGTCGGCGCATCGCCGCGGGACTATCGTGCGCGGTTCGGGCAACCACGGCGGGCAAACCCGAAGACATCGGTTTCAGGCAACGCAACACGCATGGCGCCGGCAGAATCATGCACAATGCACCGCATCTGAGTGGCGGAGATTTGCCTGTGGGGATCAACTTCGATTTAACCGACTTGCAGGCATTTCGCGCCGTAGTGGAAACGGGGAGCTTCCGAAAGGCCGCCGACGCAGTCAACATCTCCCAGCCGGCCTTGAGCCGTCGTATCGACAAGCTCGAGGAAGCGCTCGGCGTACGGCTGTTCGAGCGCACCACGCGCAGCGTCTCGCTCACCACGGTCGGTCGCGTGTTCGCGCAGAGTGCCGAACAACTGCTCGACGATCTCGATGCCGCCCTGCTCGGGATTCGCGACGTTTCATCGAGCCGCCTCGGCCATGTGACGATCGCATGCGTGCCGTCGGTCGCCTACTACTTTCTTCCCGCCATCGTCGCGCGCTATCATCAGCGCTTTCCGCGCATCAGGGTGAAGCTGCTCGATGCAAGCGCCAACGAGGTGCTCGGGGCCGTCATCAGCGGCGAGGCGGATTTCGGCGTGAGCTTCATCGGCAGCCAGGAGGCTGAGATCGAGTTCAAGGTGTTGCTCCAGGAACGCTTCGTTGCCGCCTGTCGCCGCGACCACCCGCTCGCACGCAAGAAGCGCGTGACCTGGAACGAGCTTTACGAGCACGACTATGTGTCGGTCGACAAGACTTCCGGCAACCGTCTGCTGCTCGACCAGGCGCTGACCGCCGTCGCGCCGCGCGCGCCGAGCGTCTGCGAGACACGCCACGTGACGACCCTGCTCGGATTGATCGAAGCGGGGCTCGGCGTCGCCGCGGTCCCCTCGATGGCGATGCCTGGGCATGACCACCCGATTCTCACGAGCGTGCCGCTGGTCGAACCGGTCGTCAAACGACGCGTGGGAATCGTGAAGCGGCGCGGACGACCGCTCACGCCGGCCGCCGAGGCGTTTCATCGGATGGTCATCGAGGCGAAGCGTGGCGGGACCGCAAGCAGTGGCGCATCGGCGTAACGACGACAGAGAGACACGAAGGAAGACCGGACAGTGAGGTTGGCCAGGCCGCTTGGATCGCTTTACGTGCAGGTTCTGCTCGCGATGATGCTCGGCATGGGCATCGGTCACGCATGGCCCGCGGCGGGCGCGATGCTCAAGCCCCTCAGCGATGCGTTCGTCGGCCTGGTCAAGATGACCATCGCCCCGATCGTCTTTTGCACGATCGTCTCGGGCATCACGTCGCTGGCGAACGGGAAGGCGATCGGCCGCACGATCGTGCGGGCACTGGCGCTCTTCTATCTATTGACCGCCGCTGCGCTCGCGATCGGACTCGTCACCGCATATGTGCTGCAGCCCGGCGCCGGCATGCACGTCGACGTCAGCCACCTGGATGCAGGCATCCTCGCTCCGTATGCGAAGCATGCGGAGCCGCGAGGGCTTGTGGAGTTCGGGCTGAGCGTGATTCCGGACACGATGCTCGGCGCGTTCGCCAAAGGCGAAGTGTTGCCGGTGCTGCTGCTGTCGCTGTTGTTCGGCTTCTCGCTGAATGCGCACCCGCGGGCCGGCCGGCCCGTTCTTGCGCTGATCGACGGTGTCGCCCAGGTCGTCTTTCGCGTGCTCGCGATGATCATGCGGCTCGCGCCGCTCGGCGCATTCGGCGCGATGGCGTTCACGGTGGGCCGTTTCGGCATCGGTTCGGTCGGCTCGCTCGCGAAGCTGATGGCGTCCTTCTACGTGGCCTGCGTGCTGTTCGTCGCGCTGGTGCTCGCACCGCTCGCGCGACTGCACGGTTTCGCGCTGTGGCGGCTCTTGCGCTACATGCGCGAAGAATTGCTCATCGTCCTCGCGACGTCGTCCACGGAGCCCGTTCTGCCGCGTCTGATCGTCAAGCTGGAGGCACTCGGCTGCGACAAGGGCATCGTGGGGCTCGTGCTGCCGGCGGGCTATTCCTTCAATCTGGACGGTACCGCGATCTATCTGACGCTCGCGGCATTGTTCATCGCCCAGGCGTGCGACGTGCCGCTCTCCGCGTCGCAGATCGCGGTGATGCTCGCCATCATGCTGCTCACGTCAAAGGGGGCGGCCGGTGTTTCCGGTAGCGGGCTGGTGGCGCTGGTCGCCACACTCGCCGTCATGCCCGACCTGCCCGTCGCCGGCGTCGCACTGCTGGTCGGCATCGATCGCTTCATGTCGGAGGCGCGCGCCCTGACAAGCGTGATCAGCAATGCCTGCGCGGTGATCTTCGTTTCGCTGTGGGAAGGTGCGTGCGATCGCATGCGGCTTGCGCAGAGGCTCGCCATGGCCGGCCCGGCATCCCCGAACGGGGTCGATGAAGACAGTACCGCAGGGGATGCCGGCGGCAACGGGAAGACTTTGTGACACAAGCCTTCCCGCGGGTCGGACTCAATGCGCGGGGACGGCATCCAGTCCGGTTGTTTTCACGTCAGCCTGCACGTCGGGCGACGCAAGATAATCGAGCAGCGCCTTCGCTTCCTTCGGATGCTGCGCGCCGACGGGGATGCCGGCAGCGAAGCGCGTGACGGACTGCAGCGATTCGGGAATCTTGCCGACGAAGGTCGCACCGTGGACGGGCAGCAGCTCGCTGACCTGCTGGAAGCCGATTTCGTAGTCGCCGTTCGCGACGACAGAAGCCACCGGAATCCGCGGGATCATCTTCGCCTTGGACTTCACCTGCTCCTCGATGCCGAGTTTCTTGAACAACTCGCGTTCGATATACACGCCGCTCGCGCTGTCCGAGTAGGCGATCGACTTCGCGTGCAGCAGCACCTGCTTGAGACCTTCGGTGGTGCTGATGTCGGGTTTTGCCGCGCCGTCGCGCACGACCATGCCGATGCGCGAATCGGCCAGCTCGACGCGGGATCCCGGGATGACCTTGCCTTGCTTGATCAGTTCGTCCAGCGCGTAACCGACCATGATGACGGCGTCGGCGGGCTCGCCGCGCGCGAGCCGGTTCGGAATCGCTTCGGGCGACTTGCCCATCGACGGGCCGAGCGCGGTGTCGAGCGTATTGCCGGTCGTGGACGCGAACCGCGGGCCGAGCAGTTTATAGGCGGCCGTGAAGCCACCCGAGCTCATCACGTGGAGCTCGGCCGCCTGCACGTTGGCCGCAAACGCCGCGCTGGCGACGAGCGCGGTCGCGCAAAATTTCAGGAGCTGATTTCTCATGGTCGTGGTCATGCGAATTCGTGTGTGGGGGTGAAGTTTCGGATGGGCTATCAATGCGCCGGCGTGAGCGTCGCCGTGCGGTGACGGTAGAGCGCGAACGTCGCAAGCAGCGCGCACACCGCGGCGAAGCTCATCCAGTAGCCGGGTGCGGCCTTGTCGCCCGTCATGTGAATGAGCCCGGTCGAGATGGCCGGCGTGAAGCCGCCGAACACGGCCGTCGCGAGGCTGTAGGCGAGCGAGAAGCCCGCGACACGCACCTGCACCGGCATCACTTCGGTGAGCGCGACGACCATCGCACCGTTATAGATCCCGTACATGAACGAGAGCCAGAGCAGGACGAGCAGCATGTTGGCGAACGACGGCGCGTGAGCGAGGAACGACAGCGCCGGATAGGCGGTCAGGACGGTAAGCATCGTCATGCCGACCAGCAGCGGCCGACGGCCGAACCGATCGGACAGCGCACCGCCGATCGGCAGCCACACGAAGTTCGACACGCCGACGCAGAGCGTCACGAGCAGGCTGTCGGCGGTGCTCAGATGCAGCACCGTCTTGCCGAAGGTCGGTGCGTAGACGGTGATCAGATAGAAGCTCGTGGTGGTCATCGCGACCAGCATCATGCCGGCGACCACGACGCCCCAGTTCTGAACCAGCGTGCCGAACACTTCCTTCATGCCCGGGCGATGCTTGCGCGCCTTGAACTCCTGGGTTTCCTCCAGGTTGCGGCGCAGCATGAAGATGAACGGCACGATCATGCAGCCGACGAAGAACGGCACGCGCCATCCCCAGGTGGCGATCTGCGATGCGCTCAGCCACTGATTGAGCGCAAAGCCGAGGCCCGCCGCGATGACGATCGCAACCTGCTGGCTGGCCGATTGCCAGCTGGTGAAGAAGCCCTTGCGGCCGGGCGTTGCCAGCTCGGCGAGATAGACCGATACACCACCCAGCTCGGCGCCTGCGGAGAAGCCCTGCAGCAGCCGCCCGATCAGTACGAGCACGGGCGCCAGCAGCCCGATCGACGCGTAGCCCGGCACGAACGCAATCAGGATGGTGCCGCTCGCCATGATGGACAGCGTGACGATCAGGCCCTTGCGGCGGCCTACCTCGTCGATGTACGCGCCCAGCACGATTGCGCCCAGCGGCCGCATCAGGAAGCCGGCGCCGAACACGGCGAAGGTCATCATCAACGAAGCGAACTCGCTTTGCGCAGGGAAGAAGACATTGGCGATCTGCGTGGCGTAGAAGCCGAACAGGAAGAAGTCGAACTGCTCGAGAAAATTGCCGGCCGTGACGCGAAAGATCGCGGCGGCCTTCGAACGTTCGGCCGGAAGGCTGGACGAGGGGTGCATCGAGGTGTCTCCTGAAAATCCGGAAATATGCGGGGCGGGTCGATTGTGGTTTTCCGGAATGTTCGCTCGACGTCGATCAAACGATAAGTGCGATTTTTGGAAGAATTGATGCAAGGAGGTTATCAATCGACACGGCCTCGCCAGTTTCGATCAGCGCCTGCACGCCTAACTGGCGAGGTCGTCGGGCATCACGAGATGTCGAGCTGATCAAGCGAAACACTCGGCGAGGGCCGAGGATGCGCTGCTCGCCAGGATCGCCAGCGCAGCATGCTGCCTGACGAGGTGTCCGAGAAGGACCCGATGGAGTTCGACGGAGAAACCCGGGCGACCATCAAGCAGGCGATCGTCCGCCTGGCGGATCTGCTTTTCGGCGTCGCCGGTTACCGTGCGACAGGCGCCAGCGGACCAGCTCGTCCGCGCCGGGACCTTCCTGGATCTCCAAATCCGCCGCGTTGGTCTGCTCCCCCGTCTCCTGATCGATAAAGCTCCACCGCACCTCGGCTCCCGTCTTTCGATTCACGAACTTCATCGGAGGCGCCGAAGCTCCGGAAACTTCCAGACTGTCCCCAATCTGGGCGAGTACCGGCATCACCGGGGCGATCTGCCAGCCCTTGTGAGTCAGGAGATATTCAAATCGCTCCGGATTCACCTGATAGCGCCTACGCTCAACGAGGCCGTTGGCCTCCAGATGCTTGAGCCGGTCGCTGAGCGTCGCGTTGGTTATGCCGGACGACTGGCGAAACTCGTCGTACCGGCTGAGCCCGCAGACAAGGTCGCGAAGTATCAGCAAGCCCCATCGGTCACCGATCGCCGCCATGACGCCGGCAATCGGGCACACCATTCCGTCAAAACCCTTCGAGCGCATGAGCCGTTTCCCAGATTAGCCCCGGCGATCGTCGCCGAGAGTGAGTCTCATTATAAGAGTCGCGCAAACGTCGACAGGACGTTTCCACCCAAGAGCCCGTCGCCTTCCCGGTTCAAGTGCCGAAAAGTTCTTGTCTTGCGGGACACTCACTCTTATTATAAGAGTGAGTGTCCCGCTTGTTGACCGGCATCGTCGGTGGGCGTCCGTAGCATCGAACTCAAGGAAACCATCATGCCTTCCCATGCCGCTTCCAGAATCTTCGTCATCGGTGGTACAGGCGCGCAGGGCCTGCCTGTCATCAGCGCGCTCGTCGCGGACGGCAAGTATTCCGTTCGCGCGTTGAGCCGAGATCCCGATTCCCGGCGCGCCAAGGCGCTGCTCGCACTCGGCAACGTGTCGATCCTGAAAGGCACGTTTGCCGACGAAGCCGTTCTGCGGGCAGGCTTTCGCGGCTGCGACGGTGCGTACGTCAATCTGGACGGGTTCAACACCGGCGAGAAAACGGAGATCTACTGGGCGATGCGTTGCTACGAAATCGCGCTGGAAGAAGGCATCAAGTTCTTCGTGTATGGCAACCTCGACTACGCGCTCAAACAGGCCGGCTACGATTCGCGCTTTCGTGCTGGCCACTACGACGGCAAAGGCCGCGTAGGCGAATGGATCCTGTTCCAGAACCAGACGAACCGGGACCGCATGGGCGCGGCCGTGTTCACCACCGGGCCATACATGGAGATGGCCATTTCGGCGAAGACGCCGATGATGCCCTTCGTCGAGGACGGAGTCGTCACCTGGCGCGTGCCGCTCGGCAACGGTGCGGTGCCGCATGTCGCACTTGAGGATTGCGGCTACTACGCGCGCTGGCTGTTCGATCACCCGGAGCGCGCGAACGGCATGGATCTCCAGGTCGCCATTGAGCATGTCGCGTACGGGAAGCTGGCCGAGGCGTTCGAACGGGTAACGGGGCATCCGGCGCGCTACATCGACACGGATCTGGACACCTACTGGAACGGCCCGCTCAAGATGGTAGCGAGCTCGCCCGCCGGATACAACGCGGACCCGAATGACAAGAGCACGATGAGTTTCCGCGACAACTTCACTGGATTCTGGAACATCTGGAAGCACGACGTCATCCGCCGCGACTACGCGCTACTCGACGAAATCCATCCGAACCGCATCCGGACCGTCGAGCAATGGCTTCGACGAGAAGACGAGCGTGGCCAGCAGCAAGGCAAAGGAAGTCTCTGGGAGCGGGTGCAGCCGGAAACCCTGTTCAAGTCGGTGCCGCTTCTGAAGCTGTCCGAAGACGGCAGAAAAGGCGCGCTTTAATCTACGGCATCACGTCCAGTAGATACCGGGAATTCGATCAATGTTTAGTTAACCTAATGGGCTTCGGAAATGAATCAGATCGTCGAGATCCGGAAGAACGGCGGGACGGGCTTGCTGGGTGTGCTGATCGTCTGGGGATTAGCCGTTGCCGCGGCGGCCGAAGCGGGGGTTTATCGAGCGGTCTACCCGCTGGGGCTCGCCTGCCTCATTGCCCTCGGTATCGTGGCGCCAGTTGTCGTTTATTCGATGTCCCGGAGCTTTCGCACATACATCGCGACCATCGGGCTAAGAACGCTGACTGCGTTTCATATCTGGCGAATTGCGGCCGCGCTGGTCTTCTTCTGGTACGGGGCGCACGATCTCCTGCCGGAAGCATTCGTCAGGAACGCCGGCTGGGGCGACCTCATCGCGGGGTTGATGGCGTTCGGCGTCACCATGCTGCCGAAAACGCGCAACCGGTATCTGATCTTTCATCTGTTCGGGTTCGCAGATTTCGTCGTGGCGGTCGGTACGGGATTGACCTACTTCCTGCTCAATGATCCCCGCATGTCCGGCATCCAGACGCTGCCGATGGCATTGATCCCGTTCTACGGCGTCGGAATTTCAGGAGCGAGCCACATCATGGCGTTCGACCTGCTGCGCCGCCGCCCGAGCCTTTCGAACGTGCGGTGAGGCTTGCCGAAGCAACGGCGCTAGTGCCCCCTGTACGAAACCGCTTCTTCAATCGGACAAGGAAATCATCGTGAACTTTCGTCGTACCCGTGCCGCAGCCAGCGTGCTGTTCGGCTTGCTGCTGTGCGGCCCCACGTTTCAGGACACCGCGTCGGCACAGCCCGGTATCCCGTCGGCCGCCTCCGCCGGCGAAGCGACGGCGCCGTGGGACCAGCGCGCGAATCCGACGGCCGTTGAGGCCGATGCCTGGTTCGACAACTACCGGTTCCGGGATGGCGAGACGCTGCCCCGGCTGCGGATCCACTACGCAACGCTCGGCACGCCGCATCGCAATGCCCATGGCGCCGTTGACAACGCCGTCCTGGTCCTGCACTGGACCGGCGCGGACAGTCGAACGCTGCTGAGTCCGACTTACACAAAAGCCCTGTTCGACCGCGGACGTCCGCTCGACGCGAATCGCTACTACCTGATTTTTCCCGACAACGTGGGCCACGGCCAGTCGAGCAAACCGAGTGACGGGTTAAGGGCGAAATTTCCAAACTACGATTACGGCGACATCGTCGATCTCCAGCACAAGCTGGTGACCGAAACCTTGGGCATCGAGCATCTTCATGCGATTCTCGGCATGTCGATGGGCGGCATGAACGCCTGGCAATGGGCGGAAACATATCCCGACATGATGGACGGCGTCATGCCCGTGGTCTCGCTACCGATTACGGTCTCGGGCCGCAATCTGCTGTGGCGGCGCATGGTGATCGACGCGATCCGCTCCGATCCCGACTGGAAGAGCGGGGAGTACACGCAAACGCCCCGCGGCTGGGTCCAAGGCTTCGGGGTGTTGCGAATGATGATCGACAGTGCGACCGCGCTACAGCAGGAAATTCCGGACGGCGCGGCGGCAAGCAAGTTTCTCGCGACCGTGCGCTTCCAGGCGGAGCATGTCGACGCGAACGACATTCTTTATTCGCTCAAGTCATCGTTTGACTACGATCCCGAGCCAGGGCTTTCCAGGATTCGGGCCAAGCTGTTTGCCCTGAATTTCTCCGACGACGAATTCAACCCTGACACCCTGCGCGTTCTCGAGCGACTTGTGCCGACGCTTCAGCATGGCCGGTATCTGGTGCAGCAGGGCACACCGTCGTCGCCGGGCCATTTCACGATGACTCGTCCCGATCTTTGGGCGCGGCATGTGGGCGAATTCATGCAATGGCTGGGCGATGCTCCCTCGCAAGCGAGTCTTGGCGATATCTGGCCGATTCCGGTTTCAGCCGGCTCATGATGTGTTCTACGAGGGATGGGTCCGCGGCGACCGCTTCTGAATCTCGATGACGCAATTGAGCGGTCTATTGAAGGATCGGCCAGTGGCAGCCACTGGCCGAGACTGTGTAGAAACGCGTTCGATCACCTGGGCTGGATCAATCCGTTCCGATGAGAGGCGACGATGGGGCGTTTTGTCGACGGCGAGGACCGCAAGCAAGTAACGTTGCGTCCCGAATGTCTTGATGACTTCATCGCCGAGGACAGATCACTCCCGCTACACCGCTTGCATGAATTGAGCAGATCTCCCGACTGGGCCAGCGAGCGCTGGATCAGTTCGTTGGCCTGGGTATCGAGGGACGGCACCTTTTCGGGCACAGCAACGACCGAACCCATAAGCCCGACGATCAGGTCGGGCGGTTCGATCGCATATCCGCTGGGCGCGAGGACCCGGTTCACGTGGCGCCAAGGCGGCAGCCCCATATCCGGATGCAGTCGATCGATACCGCATATGCCGTCATGCAGGCACTCGACAAAGAGTGCGGCGTTATCGGCGAACCGTCACTGAAATTCAAGAGCGTTGAATTTTCGCTACCCAGAAAACACCACAAGTTTCGAGCCGCGCCACACCTGCAGCGCTCGATGCGCAACGCTCGTACAGTGCCCGCCCAGTTGGTGACCCATTTGTTACATCGCTGGAACACAATCTTCGCCCCTCCTACTCGGCGGTTGCTCCAACAAGCGTGTGTAGGTTGGCAAAAAAGGTGGCCTCTGCGGTCCATGCAAATCAAGGACTTGGCCATCTTTTCTGCGAATTTCGCTGCTGAAAAGCGGCAGAAAAGGTGATCTTTCCCTATAAAATTTGCAGAAAAATTGGCCCTTGATCGCAGATCGCTCTAGATGTTTTTTAAAATCAGTGACTTACGCGCACGACGGAACCCAAGAAAGGGCGGCGCTCATGGGATCCGACATCACCTGCAATTCGGCACCGCCCAGCGATTTCATGCAATTCATGGCGTCTATGCGAGATCCAGACAGCCCCGATCCGATCATCTCGGCCAGGCGTTTCGCGGCCGCTCTGCATATCGATATGCAGACGCTGGCGCGGCTCGCCAATGTACATCGCAACACAATTGGCCGCCTGTCAGGATCGGAGAGTGTGCAGAAGTTCCTTCGGGACGCACTTCGGATCATCCGTGCTGCAACCGACGTCTCCGGTGACGTGCCGAGCTCTCTCTTCTGGTATCGCAATGAGCCCTTGCCACCCTTTGACTACAAGACTGCCGAACAGCTAATTTCGGAGGGACGTACAGACGACTTGCTCCGCTATATCACGTCGCTTGAGACAGGCGCCGCAGGATAAGGCAGTGGGCACCTGTTGTGAGTCCGTAAAATTGCGGCTACCCTTATGCTTCAGCCGGTCTAGGGCCGGCGACAAGAAACAGGGTGCGGGGCATACTGGCTTGGACGTTGTTCCGCAGTAAGTTTCCTGCCCCAACTCTTCAAACGCCCGCCCGCAGAGCGGGCGTTTTCCTTTTCGTTCTCGTTGACAGTAGAGCCGCTCGAGACTGTGCGCTTCGGACACACTCGAACATCATGAACAAGAGTAGTCACGCACTCCTAGGTGGATTAGTCGGCGCCTGAATTGCGCAACTCCCAGCGATGATTGACAAAGCCGCATCGCCGGGAGCTGTTTCGTTCGTATAGATCCTGGCGGTTTGAATCGAAGATCGTAGACGATGACGCTGCATGCGGCGCATGCCTGCAATGGGCAACGCGTACCCCTGCCGATCCGGCGCACGCCCTGGCCTATCGGACGGCCTTACTCACGCGCCCATCCATTCTGATAAAGCTGTCCGGCCAGCACGCCGAGGCGCGACGCGAGTACGTAGTTCTCGCCGTCCTCGATCAGCGCCGAACGCACGTCGCGGAACAGCTTCTCGATCGGGAATTCGCGCGTGGTGCCGTTGCCGCCGAACAGCTGGAACGCCTCGTGCGTGATCTTCATCGCTTCCTCGGTCACGCTGACCTTCGCCTGCGCGGTCGCATAGGGATGACTCTGCGGCGACATCCGCGAGAACGCGAGGCTGCGGCGCGCGATCGCGCGCGCCATCTCGAGCCGACGCAGCATCTCGCCGATGCGCAGGTGCGTCATCTGGTGATCAATCAGCAGCGCGCCGCCCTGCTTGCGCTCGTGGCAATACGCGAGCGCCAGTTCGAACGCGGCCCGCGCCGCGCCGACGAACACCTGGCACATGTGCGTGCCCGCATACGACCACGTCGACGCAAGGTTGCCGAGATAGTCGTCCTTCAGCGCGACCGCGAAGCGCTTCGGTACCTTCACGTTGTCGAAATAGATCTCGCCCTGCGGCAGCGAGCGCTGGCCGATCTTGTCGAGCGGCTTGCCGCGCGACACGCCGGGCAGATCGAGCGGCAGGATCATCGCGATGCCGTTCGTGAACGCGCTGCGCTCGCCTTCGCCGTAGAAGCCGTCGCCGTAGTCGGCCGCCATGTACGCGAGCGCAACCTGCGCGACCGAGCCGTTCGAGATCCACGCCGAGCTTTGCCCGTTGATCACGATCTCGTCGACGCCGACCTTCGCGGTCACGTTGCCGACCGGCTGGCGGCCGTTCCCGGCGAGTTCCTGCCGATACAGGATCGCCGCGTCCGAGCCGCGATCGGGCTGCGTGTTCATCCAGCAGCCGACCTTGCCCGCGCACATCTCGACCAGCTCGACGTTGCCAACCGTGTGCGCCATCATCAGCGGCATCGTGGCCGCGCCGATCGACACGGCGAGGCCCGAATCGCCCCAGCCGAGCTCCTCGCCGATCAGCGACTCGATGCGCACGGCAGTCTCCGGCGGAAACTGCGCGATCAGTTGCGGATCGAGCCCGAGCTTCGCGCTCTCGACGATCGCGGCCCAGTACGGCGAGCCCGGCGCGATCACGTCCTCCGCCGTCATCCGGTCGAGCTCGCGGCCGATCGGCCGCAGCACGTCGCGCGCAAAACGATGAACCGTGTGCTGGATTGCGCTTTCCTCTTCGCTCAGCGGCGTCTCGAAGCCGGTCAAGCCGACCACGGGCAGCGCCGCGGACTTGTTCAGACGAATCATCTCCGTTCTCCTCCTGGACTCGAATCATGTCGGCCCGGCAGCGGACGCGCCCGGCCATCCCATATCTAGTAATACATACCAAACATAGGTCATCATGACAAACACTGGAAGCAAAAAAAAGACAGGGTATTCCCCTGTCTCCGTTCGCATGGCCGCGGCGGCGGATCGCGCCGTTATTTGCCCGCGGGCGCCGTCAGTGTGCCGTAGGCGATCGCGCGCGACGTCGCGATGAAATGCGCATCGAGCGCCTGCGTCTGCCGGCCGGTGCCGTACTGCATCGCGAGGCCATCGGCCAGTGCGATCAGCATCGTCGCCGCATGCCGGCTGTCGGCCGCGCTGAACGCCGGAGTGACCGCGCGCAGCAGTTGCGCGAGGTCGCGCGTCAGCGTCGCGTACCACTCGTCATAGAGTTTGAAACACTCGGGATCGGTGGCCGCAAACGACAGCAAATGCCGGAATAGTGCGTTGTACTTGGCATCCTTCGCATCGGAGACCGAGCGCTGCATGATCTCCTCGAACACGTCGCGCGGCGACGCTTCGCTGCTGATCGCGCGCTTCATGTCGTCGAGATACGCCTGGATGACCGGCTCGATGACGGCCCGCAACACGGCGATGCGCGTCGGGAAGTAGTACTGCAGATTGCTGACGCTGATCCCTGCCGCCGCCGCAACCGCGCGCTGCGAGAACTCCAGCGGCCCGCCTTCCAGCAACAGCTTGCGTGCGACGCGAATGATCGTGTTGCGCGTGCGCAGGCCCTGCGCCCGCAAGCCGTCGGTGTTGCCGGCTGCGGCGGTGGGAGTCGAAGTGCGCCGCTTTCTCGTACTGCGCGGCTCGTTGGACACTGTCATCGTGTTCGTCGTGAAGAGGGCGTTTCGGCTTCGTCGAATGGATGCTCCGTGCCTTACGGAGCGCCAACGACTATACCCGATGCGCGCTGCATTTTCCATCGAGCCGCCCTGCGTCAGGCGGCCCGGCCGGATCCACGTGTGCGTGTCGCGACGATCGCATGCCGCTACACCGGCCGCACCTTGCGGTTCACGCGTTCGTCGAGCAGGTTCGCGACGCCGAGCATCGCGGTCATCGCACACCACCGCAGCGGCTCGGGCGGCACCGACGGCGTCTTGTGCGTCAACGTGTCGAGCAGCGGCGATCGCCCATCGTGAATGCGCTCGGCCAGCACGCGCCCGATCAGCGATTGCGTGCCGACGCCATGCCCCGAACACCCGGCCGTGTAGAACACGTTGCCGTGCGCGCCGGCCACACCGACCACCGGCAACGCATCGCCCGCGAACGAGATGTAGCCGCTCCAGCATGCGCGCACCGGCACGTTGCCGAGTTGCGGAAAGCGCGTGTGCAGCGCCTTCAGCAGCGCGCGATACGCGTCGTCGTCCGGCACGTTCGGCGTCTGCGAGCCATACACGTAATGCAGCCGCTTGGTCGTCAGCAACAACGTGTTGCGCGCGGTCAGGCGATGGCTCTCCATCGTCAGGTGCGGCGTGACGATGCCCTCGCGATTCGGCCAGCCGAGCGCCGCGAGCTGCGCGTCGGACAGCGGCTCGGTTTCGAGCGCCGACACGCGCAGCGGCATCACCTTGTCGCCGAGCAGGCCGAGCTGCGGCGTGTACGCATTGGTCGCGAGCACCAGCACCGGTGCACTCGCGCTGCCGCGTGCGGTGCGCACGCGCACCGTCTCGCCCGCGTCGAAATCGAGCAGCGCGGTGTTCTCGTACAGCTTCACGCCCGCCGCGAGCGCCGCGCGCCGCAAGCCCGTCACGTACTTGCCGGGATCGAGCGTGCCGCCGCCCGGCACGTATGCGCCGAACAGGAAGGCCGGCGGAATGCCGCGTTCGCGCATCGCCGCGCCATCGAGAAACTGCGCGGGCGAGCCGAGTTCGATGCCGGTGGCCATGCTTTCGCGCAGGCGCTTCTCCTGCGACGGATGCACGCCCGCGCGAATGATGCCCGACGCACGGTAGTCGCAGTCGATCGCGTATTCGACGAGCTTGCGTTCGACGTATGTGACGCCCTCGTCGTAGAAACCGACGATCCGCTTGGCCTGTTCGTGGCCGACCCGCTTGAGAAACAGCTCGTATTCGAGTCCCTGGCCGCCGGCGAGATAGCCGGCGTTGCGCCCGCTCGCGCCGAAGCCCGCGAATTCGCGTTCGAGCACGACGACGCTCGCGCCGCGCGCCGCGAGTTCCAGCGCGGTGGACAGACCGGCGAAGCCTGCGCCGACGACGATCACGTCCGCCTGCATGTCGCCTTCAAGCTCAGGTTGCGCGCGCTCGGGCGCGTCGATCCAGCCGCCGACGGGACGATACTTCCGCAACGCGGCGTCGGCGCGCATTTCCTCGCCCCAGCGCGCGAGCGGCCCGGCCGCGTCGGCGCCCGCCGCCTGCATCGACGCCGCCGCGCCGACCCCGCCCGACGCCTGTCGCGTCGTCTGCCCTGCCTGCGCTCCCTGCCCGAGCGCGATTGCGCCGTGTGCGTCGCCCATGTCCGCCTCCGTCAGTCCCTGCTGAGAATGTGAATCGCCAACGCGGCCTCTTCGACGCCCTGCAAGCCGCCGCCGTTTTCCTGGATCGCATGACGCGCGCCGTCCACCTGCCGCGCACCCGCTTCGCCGCGCAACTGCGTGACCAGCTCGTACAACTGCCCGATGCCGGTCGCGCCGAGCGGATGGCCCTTCGATTCGAGGCCGCCCGACGTGTTGATCGGGATGCGCCCGCCGAGCGTGAACTCGCCGCGCTCGGCGGCCGGACCGCCTTCGCCGAGCGGCACGAAGCCGAGGTTCTCGGCCTGGATGATTTCGCCCATCGCCGACGCGTCGTGCACTTCGGCCACGTCCATGTCCTCCGGCCCCACGCCGGCCTGCTCGTAGGCCTGCAACGCGGCGAGCCGGCCGATGTGCTTGTGCGGCTCGTCGATGCGACGCCGCGTGAAGCTGCGGATCACGCTCGCGGCGATCCGGATGCAGCGGCTGCGATCGGCGCCGATGCGCTCCAGCCCTTCCTCCGTGCATAGAATCGCGGCCGCCGCGCCGTCCGACAGCGGCGCGCACATCGGCAGCGTGATCGGGTACGTGATCGGCGCGGCCGCCAGCACCTCGTCGATCGTGAACGGCTGGCGGAACTGCGAATACGGGTTGTGCACCGAATGCCCGTGGTTCTTCGCCGACACGGCGGCGATCTGCCGCTGCGTCGTGCCGTACGTGTGCATGTGGTGCCGGCACATCGCCGCGTAGATCTTCATGAAGCGGCTGTACGGGCGCTCGGACTCCGAGCCGGGCGGCGGCTCGATCCCTTCGCCGAGCCGAGCGAGCGTCGCGAAATTCTCGTCGACACGCGACACGTCCCAGCCGGCCTCGAACAGCGCGAACGATTTCGCCTTGTCCGCGACGTTCATCTTTTCCGCGCCGAGCGCGAGCGCGACGTCGCACGCGCCCGACTGCAGTTCGCGCACGGCGAGGTGCACGGCCGTACTGCCGGATGCGCACGCGTTCTCGACGTTGAACACCGGAATGCCTTCGAGGCCGATCTTGCTGAACACGACCTGGCCGGGAATCGACAACTGCCCCTGCAGCGGGCCGTTCGTGATGCCCGCATAGAACGCGGCGCGAATTGCATCGGCGTGGCAACCTGCGTCCCGCAATGCGCGTTGCAGCGCCTCTCTCGCCAGATCGTCGAGGCTGCGGTCGAGATGCCGGCCGAACACGGTCATCGCGATACCGGCGATGTAGATGTTGCTCATCGTATGGAATCCATATGAAGCAGGTTCAGATCCTGCGTTGCTGACCCTGCCAGTACTGTTCGCGCAGGTCCTTCTTCAGCACCTTGCCGGCCGTGCTGCGCGGCAGCGCCGCGACGAAGTCCACGCTCTTGGGCGCCTTCACCGAGCCGAGCTTCTCCTTGCACAGCGCGACGAGCTCTTCCGCGCTCACCTGCTGCCCGGCATTGAGTTCGACCACGGCCTTCACGGCCTCGCCCCATTTGTCGTCGGGCACGCCGATCACCGCGCAATCCTGCACGGCCGGATGCGCCCAGATCACCTGCTCGATCTCGCTCGGATAGACGTTGAAGCCGCCGCTGATGATCATGTCCTTCTTGCGGTCGGTGATGTGCAGATAGCCGTCGCGATCGAGATGGCCGATGTCGCCGGTGTGCAGCCAGCCGTCGACGATCGTCTCGGCCGTCTTGTCCGGCGCGCGGTAGTAGCCCTTCATCACGAGGTCGCCGCGTACGCAGATCTCGCCGGTCTCGCCCTGCTTCAGCAGCTCGCCGCGCTCGCCGACGATCTCGACGCGCACCAGCGGGTTCGGGCGGCCGACCGACGCGAGCCGTGTGTCGGACGCGAGCTTGCCGTCGACAAAGTGCTCGGCCGGCGTCAGGTACGAGATCGACGCGGGCGCCTCGGTCTGCCCATAGCCGCCCGTCATCACCGGGCCGAACACGTCGATCGCGCGCTTGAGTTTCTCGACCGACATCGGCGCGGCGCCGTACAGGAAATAGCGCAGCGACGAGAAGTCGACCTGCTCGATGCCGGGGATGTCGAGCAGCCGGTAGATCACGGTCGGCGGCAAGAAGAACTCGGTCACGCGGTGCTTGACGATCGCACCGAGCAGCAGCGCCGGGTCCGGCTTCGGCAGCACGACCACCGTGCCGCCGCGCGCGGTGCACGGCAGCGACATCATGCCGGCCGTGTGCGTCATCGGTGCCGCGGCGAGATTCACGGGGCGCGCATCGTCGTACGTCATCGCGATCATGAATTGCGCGAAGTACGTTTGCAGCGAACGATGCGTGTTCATCACGCCCTTCGGCGCGCCCGTCGTGCCGCCCGTGGCCGACAGCGCGACGACGTCGTCCATCGCGTAATCGACGGCCGGCGGCGTCGCCGGCTGGTGCTCGCTCCACGAAGCCAGCGACGGTGCCCACGGCAGGTCGGCGTCGAGGCACACCCACAGCCGGATCTTCGGCAGGCTCGGCCGCAGCGCATCGATCGCGGCCGCGAATGCCTGATGGAAGAACAGCACTTCGCAGTCGAACGCATCGAGCACGTACTGGTTCTCGGCCACCGCGTTGCGGCCGTTCACCGGGATGTACGCGAGCCCGGCGCGCCACATCCCGAGCGCGCAGCTCCAGCCGATCACGTCGTTGTCGGCCCACACCGCCGCCTTCGCCTCCTTCGCGAAGCCGGCGGCGAGCAAGCCGTTGGCGATGCGGCACGACAACTCGCCGATCTCCTGGAACGTGTAGTTGCGATCGTCCTGGATGTACGCGATGCCGTCGGGATTGAGCCGCCAGCCGCGGTCGTAGAAATCGATAATGGCCATGTCACAAGTTCCGTTGGGTCTGGTCCGGTGCGGCGGCGGCCGTCACAGTTGCGTGACCGTCGCGCGCGCGAGCCCGCGCTGTTCGAGGAAGCCGAGCAGGTAGCGATGGCCGAATGCCTTCGAGCCGGACGCGAAGCCGGTGCGCGCGGTATCGCCGTCGAGCAGCTTGAGCACGCCGGCCGCGTGAATCGCGCCCGTCGAGATGTACGGCGTGACGCCGTGCACGGTCGCGCGCACCGCCGCGAGCTGGCCGCGGCCGATCGCGACATCGACGCTGCGCTGGATCGTCGTGCGCTCGCGCGGCGGCATCGTCGGCGTGGTCGACGCGACGACCTGCTTCAGCACTTCGTCCTGCTGTTCACGCGGCAGGTGCTTGTATTCGGCTTCCCACTTCTGTCCGAACTGGTGCACCAGCTTCATCACGTTGTTGTCGTAGAAGCCCACGCACGAGATGCAGCTGCGCACGCGCGCATCGTGCTCGAAATAGACGGGCAGCGACGTGCCGCCCCACGGCAGGCAGAACACCGGCTGCATCAGCTCCGGCGTCGCGACGGTGAACGACGCGTCCGCGGCGTGCGGCACGAGCGCCTTCTCCCACAGGTAGCAGGACTCGTGGCGCGCGCCGTCGAAGATCGTCGCGGTCGAGCCGATGCTCACGCCGGCCGCGCCGCGCGGGCCGCGCGTCAGCGTGGCCGTCTCCAGCGCATCGATGCCCGGCGTTTCGAGCGCGAGCTCGGCGGCGATCTCGGCGAACGTGTACATGTACGCGTTCGACGACGACACCAGCAGGCCGGCCTGGCGATACTGCTCACCGAATTCGTCGCGCACCGCACGGATATACGACTGTTCGCCGGTCGTATCGAGGTGGTGACAGCCGGCCTTCAGCGCGGCCTCGACGCCGACGAGCCCGAAGCTCGAGAACGGCCCGACCGTGTTGCACACCACCTTCGCCCCGCGGAAAGCCTTCACGAGCGCATCGACGTCGTGCTCCGCCTCGATGATTTCGTATTGCGCGGATTCGAGCCGCACGACGCGCTGCGCCATCATTTCCTTCGCGCGGCCCGCATTGCGCGCGACCGCCGTGAACGGGATGTTCTGGTCGATCAGCCAGTCCATGATCAACATGCCGGTGTAACCGCTTGCGCCATAAACGACGACGGGGTGCTTAGCCATGGTTGTCTCCTGAAACGTGAATTGTCGAGAACCGGTTCGGTTCGAGGTCGGGTACTGCTGCTTCGTATCCGGCGTGCCCTTTTGTAGAACACATTACCTATCTTAGGTCACTATGACAAAGTAAACGGCAAAGAAAAAGGCAGGGTATTCCCGGCCCTGACGCGTTTCGCGCATCACTTCGCCGCTCCGTCCGGCGACAGGCCGGCCAGATAGTGCGCAACCGCACGCGTGTCGTCGCCCGACAACGTCGCGGCCAGCGCGTTCATCGCGCCGGTCGGATCGTGCCGCTCGCCCGAGCGGAACGCCGCCAGTTGCGTTTCCAGGTAAAGCTGCCCTTGGCCGGCGAGGCGCGGCGCCGGATCCTTGCCGGTCAGCGCCGCGCCGTGACACGCGCGGCAGCTTCGCGCCTCCACGAGCGCCATGCCCCGCTTGTCGAGCGCCACGTCGGCCGGCACGGCCTCGTTGCGCGCCGGCGCCTGCCGCGCGAAATAGGTCGCCAGCGCGGCGATCTTCGCGTCGTCGAGTTCGCGCGAAAGCGGCCCCATATACGCGTTGCGGCGCTGGTCCGTGGCGAACGCGCGCAGTTGCGCGGCGATATACGTGGCCGGCTGGCCGGACAGCGACGGATACCACGCGTTCTGCGACTGCCCGTGCACGCCGTGGCAGAAGAAACACGTCTCCTGCGGCCGCGGCCACGCGCCGCCGTTGACCTTGTCGGCTTCGCCGATCGCGGCCATCGACTTCTGGTAACGCATGCCGTCGACGAGGTCGGGTCCGTACAGCGTGCCGGCTGCCGCCACGCCCGCGATCACGAGCGCCGCGCCGATCATCCAGGTTCGTTTCATTCAGGCCTCCCGTCCGCGGCCGGCCAGTTTGCCGAGCGCCTGCAACGCCGCGCGGTGTCCGGAGCGCACCGCGCCGTCCATCGCGCCGGCCCACAGGTCGGCCGTCTCGGTGCCCGACCAGATCAGCCGGCCGGCTTCCGGGCGCAGGAACTTGCCCCATTTTGTCCAGAACCCGGGCGGCAACGGGTGGATGCACTGCAGCGTCCACGGATCGACGCGGCCCCAGTCGTAGTCGTGGAACTGCGTCGGATGCAGCGCCTTGTCGCCGAGCGCGCGCGCAAAGATGGCCGACAGCGTCCGCTCGGCGGCCTTCGGCTCGGCCGGCAGCGCGCCCGGCGCGACGAACGCGGCGAGCACGCCGACCGAGCCGTCCGGCGGCGAGTTGTCGTACGCCATGAACACCGGGCCGCCGACCTCGAAGATCTGTCCGTTGTAGCCGTCGTCGCGCCAGAACGGCCGGTCGTACACGTGCACCGTCTTGCGCATCGGCGCATTCGCCGGCCAGTTGCGCTGCAACTGCGCGCGGCCGTCCGGCAGCGGCGGATCGAACACGATCTGCTCGCACAGCGCCGGATTGAGCGCGACGATCACCCGCCGCGCGCGCAGCACGCCGCGATCGGTCTGCACGTCGACCACGTCGCGATCCCAGCCCGAGATCTTGCGCACCGGGCAGGACAGTAGCACCTTCGACGCGCCGAGTTCGCTCGCCATCCGGATGCTCAGCACCTGCGAGCCGCCGACGAAGCGCGTTTCCTGTGCGCCGCCCTTGGTCGATTCGAGCTTCGCGTAGTCGCAATCGGCGCTGTTGATCATCGACAGGTAGTGCAGCAGCCCGAGCTGGGCCGGTGCGCCGCCGAGCGACAGCTTCGCCGCGAGGCCGAGGAAGTAGCCGTCTTCATAAGTCACGCCCTGCTTGCGCAGCCAGTCGCCGTAGGTCAGCTTGTCGAGCTCCGCCGCGTGTTGCGCGGTCCACGGTTCGCGCGACGGCACGCCGCGGGCGAGTGCGCCGAGCTTCGCGCCGAGCGCGTCGTCGCCGCCCGATCCGCCGTGGAAATCCTGGGCGACGCGCGCGTCGCCGGCCAGCACGACGGTCTTGCCCGCGTAATAGGTCGGGAACGTATCGACGCCGAGTTCGCGGGCGAGGTCGGCGATCGCCGTCTGCCCCGGGCCGATCCACTGGCCGCCGGCTTCGGACACCACGCCGTGCCCGAGATCGTGGTTGTAGGTCCGCCCGCCGACGCGATCGCGCGCCTCGACCACGACGAACGATTCGCATCCGGCGCGCTGCAGGTCGCGCGCGGCGGTCAGCCCCGCGAGCCCGGCGCCGATGATGACGACGTCGAACACGCCGCGATCGGCGGCTGCCGGCGCCGCGCCTTCGGCGAACGACACCTCGCCGGCGGCGAGCGACGCGGCGCTCGCGGCCGCGACGCGCAATATCCGCCGTCGGGCCTGCATGTCCGGCTTGTCCTTGCTTTTCATCTTGCGTACTCCATCCTTCCTTTTTTCGGATTCAACTCACGGCGCGGCCAGCACGCCGTCCTGCGAAAACAGCACCGGCTTGCCGCGCGCGTCGATCAGCGCGGCGGTGAGCGTCGCGCGATCCGCGCGCTGCGCGACGTCGAACGGGCCGCCCGCGACGCGCTGCGTGAACGTCAGTCCGTCGAGCCCAACGCCGACCAGCCCGCCGCCGGTCGCGACGAGATCGGTGATCGAGCTGTGCGCGCCGGTATTCAGCGCGGTCCATGTCGCACCGCCGTCGTGGCTCTCGAACAGGCTGCCGAGCAACCCGCCGACCACGATCCGGCCGTCCGGCATCGCGACGCCCGACCACAACGTGCCCTTGCCGCCCGTTGGCAGATAGACCCAGTTCGCGCCACCGTCGGCCGACTTGAGCACCATCCCCTGTTCGGACACGACGTAGAGCGCCTGTGCGGCATCGGCAAACGCGTGATAGAGATTGCGGTCGGCCTTGCCGCCGCCCGGCGGCTTCGGCAGCGTCGTGCGCGCCCACGTCTTGCCGCCGTCGTGCGTCTGCAGCATCAGTGACCACAGGCCGACGGCAATCCCGTCCCGCGCGTTCGTGAACAGCACCGAGAACAGCGGCTGGTCGACCGACGTATCGAGCCGCTGCGTGACCCACGTGTCGCCGCCGTCGTCGGTCGCGAGAATCGCGCCCCACTGGCCGACGGCCCAGCCGTGCTTCGCATCCGCGAACGACACGGCCGACAGCGCCGCCGCAACCGGCACGCGTCGCGCCTGCCGCCAGGTCTTGCCGTCGTCGTCGGACAGCAGCACGATGCCGTGCTCACCGACCGCGACGATCCGCGATCCGGCGCGCGCCGCATCCATCAGCATCCGGTGCGTCGGCGCGGCCCACGCATGCGCGGGCTTCGTGGCCCAGGCCGCCACCGTTCCGTCCTGAGGTTGCGCGAAGGCCGCCGCGGCGGCGCACAGCGCGGTACAGGCAATGAGCGTCTTGATCATGGATGAACCTCCGTAGGGGTGTGCGCGGGCATCAGTGGCTGAACAGCACCGACCAGCCGGCATGCGCGACGCCGAGCGCGATGACGGGCGGCTTGTCGGCAACCTGCGCGGCCGCCGCCTGACGTCCGGCGTCGCCGTCGTTCGACGACGGGGCCACGGCCGGTTCGCCGCCCGTGGCGTGGCGCACGCTGACGCGTTGCGCGTTGGTTGCGAACGCGCGGGCCGGCGCGGGCTGTTGCGCAACCGTTTCATGGAAGCGTGCGAAGCCTGTCGCCACGAGGCAAAGTGCGCCGCACACAGCAAAGGTCTTGACCATGACTGGATCTCCGTCTGGATGTGCGTCAACTTCAGTGGCTGAACAGGCCCGGCGCGCGGGCCGGCTTGCGGCGCGGGAACCAGCGTTCGAGCAGCGACGCGAGCGCGGGCAGCGCGGTCATCGCCATCACCAGGTTCACGATGAACATGAACGCGAGCAGCTTGCCCATGTCGGCCTGGAACTTGAGCGCCGAGAAGCTCCACGTCGCGACGCCGATCGCCAGCGTGATCGCGGTGAAGATCGTGGCCACGCCAACTTCGAGCATCGCGTGCTGCACGGCCTTCACGATGTCCTGCCCGCCCGCGAGATGCACCTGCAGCCGGTTGTAGATGTAGAACGCGTAATCGACGCCGATGCCGACTGCCAGCACCATCACCGGCAACGTCGCGACGGTCAGCCCGATCTGCAGCTCCTTCATGAACCAGTAGCCGATGAACGTCGCGACCGACAGCGGCACGCAACAGGCGAGCATCGCGCGCCAGTCGCGATAGGCCAGGAACACGAGGACCAGGATCGCCGCATACACGTAGAGCATCATCGGCAGCTCGCTCTTCTCGACTTCGTCGTTCGTCGCGGCGAGCACGCCCGCGTTGCCTGCGGCGAGCCGCACCGTGATGCCCGGGAACGGATGCGACGCGCGGTACTGCTTCACGTCGTCGAGGATGCGGTTGATCGTCGTCGCCTTGTGATCGGTCAAGAACAGGTGCACGGCCGTCATCCCGCAGTCGCGGCTCATGAAGCCCTTCAAGCGCGACACGTCGACCGACACCGCGCCGTAGTTCTCGGCGGCGATCGGCACGACGTTCATCTTCGGGAAGTCCTCGTTGTAGCCCTGGTTGTACGCGCGCAGCATCGCCGAGTACGACTGCACCGATACGACGCCAGGCTCGGTCTTCATCGCGGCCGAGAAGTCGTCCTCATACAGGCCGACCGCCGGGTTGTCGCACGCCTTGCCGGTCGATTCGATCGCCACCGTCAGCCAGTCGAGGCCCATGTCGTAGTTGCCGGCGATCGACGTCGCGTCGCGGTTGAAGCGCGCGTCCGCGCGCAGCTCCGGCGCACCCGGCTGCAGCGTGCCGATCACGCGATCGCGGCTTTGCCACGCGGCGAGCGCGAAGATCGCCACCGTCAGCGCGACGGTGACGCCCGAGTACTTCGGCTCCGCCACGCGTGCGAGCACGCGCAGCGGCTTCGCACGCTGCTGCGCGCGCTTCAGCGAGTTGTCCGCATAGGTTTTCGTGAAGTTGAAGCACGATGCCGCGACGGGCAGCAGGATCAGGTTCGTGACGATCTTGTAGGCCACGCCGAGCGACGCGGTGATCGCCAGCTCGCGCACCATCGGAATCGGAATCAGCAACAGCGTGATGAACGACACGAACGCGGTGATCAGCGCGAGCACGCCGGGGATCAGCAGGCCGCTGAAGCTGTGGCGCGCCGCATCGAACGAACTCTGCCCGTGCGCGATCTCGCGGACGATGAAGTTCACCTGCTGCACGCCATGCGACACGCCGATCGCGAACACGAGGAACGGCACGAGCACCGCGAGCGGATCGAGGCCGAAGCCGAGCAGCTTCAGGGTGCCGAACTGCCATACGAGCGACGTCAGCGAGCACGCGACCAGCAGCACCGTGAAGCGCACCGAATGGCAATACCAGTACACCGCGAGCGTCGTCAGCAGCAGCGCGACCGCGCAGAAGCCGAGCACGGCCGTCGCGCCGTCGGCGATATCGCCGATCTGTTTCGCGAAGCCGATGATCTGGACGTCGTAGCCGGCATCCTCGAACGGCTTGCGGATCTTCTCCTCGAGCAGGTGATTGAATGCCACGTAGTCGAGCACCTTGCCGGCGCTGTCGCGCTCGTTCAGCTCGGCCGTGATCATCGCGCTGTCCTCGCCGTGAGACACGAGCGTGCCGACGTAGCCGCCGAGCGTCGTCGCGCGGCGCACGCGCGCGACGATGTCGGGCGTCAACTGGTCGGGCGTGACCGTGCCGGGAATGATCGGCTCGGCGCGAAACCCTTCGTCGGTCACTTCGTTGACGAACGCGTTCGGCGTCCACAACGAGCGCACGCCGATCCGGTCGACGTTCGGCAGGTACGTGACGGCCTGCGTGACGTCGTACAGCCGCGTCAGCCCCTGCTTCGACCAGATCGACCCGTGCCTCGCACGCACGACCACCGTGATCCGGTTCGCGCCGAGCAGGTCGTTCCGGTATTGCTGGAACGTGCGGATGTACTCGTGCCCGATCGGCATCTGCTTTTCGAAGCCGGCATCCATGCGCAGTTGCACGGCGAACACGGCCATCGCGACGGTGAACAACGCGATCGCCGCGAGTACGATCGCGCGGTGACCGAAGAAAAGCCTTTCCAGGCGACTGACCAGACGATTGAGCACGACGTTACCCCTTCATGTATTGCGGTGGCCCACCTGCCACCTGCCACCCGCCGCCGTCAGAAATTCCGCATGACGAACAAGCCGACGAAATTGCGGTCCGCATAAGGCTGGCCCACCGTGTTGTGACCGCCCCAGAACGAAGTGAAGTTGATGCCGGCCTGCCAGTTCGGCGGGTTCTGGTTGAACAGCACGTAGACGTTCAGCGACTTCGCACCCTGCATGTAATTCGCGGTGAAGGTCGGTGTGTAGCCGTACAGGCCGGTGCTGAACGTCAGGCCCGGCGTGACCTGCCAGCCGGGAATCAGCGTGCCGTCATAGGTCCAGTTGAAGTCGATCGTCGCGCCCACCGAGCTCGACGTACCCTGGCCCATCCCGATCGGATAGCCGGCAGCCGACCCGTTGTTCAGCCACGGCAGGTAGCCGGTCTGCGGCACCTGCGTGACGGTCTGGCCGCCGACCGTGCGCGTGACGCCGCTCGGGCTCAGCCCCGGGTAGTAGATCCACGTCAGTTCCCACGTCAGCGCGGCCGAATCGGCGCCGAGCAGTTTCAGGAACGGATACTCGCTGCGCGTGAGCGCGAGCAGCCCGTTGATGTCGTACTGGAACTTCTTCTTGTCGACCCATTGCGGGCAGTCCACGCCGGCCACGCCGTTCGTGTTCAGGTCGAGCGGGCCGCCCGCGCCGTAGCAGCTCGACAGCGCGACCGCATCGCGCGGCCGGTACGACAGTTCGGTGCCGATCGCCCACGGGCCGACGCCGAAGTTCGCGCTGACGCCGAACAACTGGCGCCGGCCGAGATACGACCATTGCTCGGTGCCGTTCGCGAGCGACGCGAGCACCGGCGACTTGTCGGTGTAGTTCAGGTAGTAGAACGCGAAGTTCGCGTCGAACGAGCGCGGCGAATAGTTGAACTTCACGCCGAACTGCGGCCGGTATTTCGCCGGCAGGTTCGTCGTGCTCGGCAGGCCGATGTCGTTGAACGGCGGCCCGGCGTAGGTGCCGTTCACGAGCCCGTTCTTGATCGCATTGAGCGTGTCCTGGTTGCCCGCCGCACCCGATCCGCCGATCGCGTTCGCGATCGTGCCGGCGCTCGGGCCAGTCACGTTCAGGTTGTTCGTGTTGATCGTGAACGGCTCCGCGCCGCGGCCGAAACCGTTCGTCACCGACCAGTACGAGCCGACCGGCGGATAGCGGTTGCCGTTCCACTGGAACTGGTAGTACGCCTCGGTGCTGAACCCGTGCGACAGGTCGGCTGCCAGGCTCACCATCGGCGCGGGCAGCAGCGCCTGCTTGAGCTGCGAGCCGGGAATCAGCAGCTTTTGTGTGTCGATGGAGTTCGTCGCGTTGATGCCGCTCTGCGCGAACATGCTCTCGCCCCAGTTGATCACCTGGTTGCCGAGCCGCACGTGCGCGTTGCGCCCGCCGATCGTGAAATCCTTCTGCGCCCACAGGTCGAGCAGCTGCGCGTTGTAGACGACCTGCGCGGCGGCCGTGCTCGACAACGGCGTGCGGTTCGTGTTCTTGGCCATGAAGTCGTACATGCCGGTACCGCGCACCATGAACTTCAACCCCTCGCTCGGCATCTTCAGCAGCAGCTCGCTGGTCGCGCTGATGTAGGTGCTGAACGGTTGGCCCCTGCGATAGTTCAGGTCGCCGTTGTCCGCATAGCCCCACTGGTTGGTGTTCGCGCCCGCGCCGCAGCCGAAGGCGTTCGGGTCGCCGATGAGCGAGCAGCTCGGGTTTTTGGTGCGAATACCGGCGCCGGCCGTGAGGTTCGACACCCACGAGCCCTGCAGGGCCCCGCCGTTCAACGTGAAGTCATACGCGTACGCGCTCGACGTCGCGGCGCCCGCCATCGCGACCGATACCGTAGCATTCCTTAACAATCTTGCCGGTTCCATGATCCACCTCCGCCCCTGTTCGATGCCGGCGCACGATCGTTGCGCGCGCCGGTCCTTGTATCCGTCAGCCGGTCACCGTCAACGTTCGCTGACCGAGCGCAGCGATTCCGCCGTGTAGAAATCCTGCTTGAAGCGCGGATCGTCGGCCTGACCGAACCAGCGAATGTCCTTGCCCTGACCGATCGACGACGCATCGAACACATAGCGGCCATTGATCATGTCGTACTGCGCGAGCGGTTCGTTGTCGCAGGTGCCACCAAGCTCCCATACCGGAATCGGGTAGCTTTCCCGCACCTTCCACAACTTGCCCTGCGCGTCGTAGTCCTCGCCGACGAGCGCGAGCCAGCTGTCTTCGTCGAGATAGAACACCTTCTTCGACGCGACGTGCCGCGCGCTCGGCTTCAGCGTCGCTTCGACGACCCACACGCGATGCGTCTCGTAGCGACGGTTCGCCGCGGCGAGGCCGTCGGGCGTCGCGACGTCGTGCAGCTTGCTCTTGAACCGGTACATGCCGAACGCGTTGTACGGGACGAGCATTTCCTTCTTGCCGACCAGCTTCCAGTTGAACCGGTCGAGCGAGCCGTTGATCATGTTGGCCTCGTCGATCAGGTACTGGTTCTCGAAGCCGATCAACGGCGCGTCATGCGTATAGGCCGGCATGCGTCGCACGCGGCGCTGTCCCGGGAAGTAGTAGTAGGTTTCCGAATCCTTGTTGAAGTACTGCCGCTGGACGAAGGCCTGCCCGGCCAGCGCGGCCGGCGAGTTCATCTGGAAATAAACGGCGGCGCTCAACTGGTCGACCTCCTGCGGCGAGGTCTTGCCGAGCTTGGCCGACGGGAAATAGAACGTCTGCGGGCCGACCGCGTCGATCCATTCGCTGCTGCCGGGGCGCGGCGAAATGCTCGTGGCGACCTGCGCCCATTCGACGCCTTCGCCGCGATAACGCATCTCGTAGTTCAGGATCGCTTCGATGCCGTTCTTCGGTTGCGGGAACGGCACGCCCGGCAACGCGGCCGCGGCGAGGTTCTCGCCGCTCGCATCCAGCTTCGCGGCCGTGAGGTTCGCCTTCGAGTTCTGCTCGGCGGCATCCGGCAACTGGCATTCGCGGTGGGACGGGTAGACGTCCATCCGGTAGCCCTTCTTCTGCTTGATCAGCGCGACCTGGCCGGGCGACAGCTTGTCCGCATACTTGTCGACGTTCGCCGCGTCGATCGAATAGAGCGGCTTCTCGTTGCGATGCTTCCAGAAATCGCCGCGTACCTTGCCCCACTCCCAGCCGGCGTCGGGCGACTGCTTGCCCGCATAAGCCGGCACCGCGCCGTCCTTGCTCGCCGAACGGTCGGCGCCGGCCGGTGTCAGGTCGTCCGCCGCGACGGCGGTGCCGATCGCGACACATGCAGCGGCCGCGATCGCGGACGTGGTCCAGAAACGATGCTTCTTCATCATAGTTCTCCTTCCTGCTCCGCCTTCGCTCGCCCATCCCGGACGAAACGCATTTGTTTCGATCGTCGTCGTCAATCGACGATGACGTCGCGCCCTGATCGAGGCCGGCCGGGGTCCCCGGCCGGCCACGTGCCAATCGACTGCTATCCCGTTACTTTTTTGTCAGGACTGCGATTTATATGGAACGCAAATCCCGCGAAAAACCCTCGTGCCTTCCGTCAGCCCTTGCCGGAGCCGGCCACCGCCACCGCGCGAATCTCGACGCACAGCCCCGGCAGCGCCAGTTGCGTGACGCCGACCGCTGTCCACGACGGGTAACGGTCAGGGAAATACACGTCCTTGACCGCCGCGAAGCCTTCGGTCTCGCATTGCAGATCCGTGTGGAAAGTCGTGAGCTCCACGACATCGGTGAGGCTCGCGCCGGCTTCCTCGAGGATCGCCTTCAGGCACTCGAACGCGATCCGCGCCTGGGCCTGCACGCCGTCGGCCGGCTGCATCTGCGCGTCGAGGCCGACCTGGCCCGACACCCAGATCGTGTCGCCGACGCGCGTCGCCGGCGAGAAGTGGTACGCGTCGTACCACGGCTGGAACGCAGCCGGCACGATCGATTGCCGCTTCGGAGTTGCTGTCATGACGAATTCTCCCGGTTCAGACGAGTTGGCGGAAACACGGCGCGCGGAACGGATCGCCGGCCTTCAGCCCGGCGAGTTCCTCGACAAACAGCACGCCGGCCGGCGTGAATCCCGAGCGGCTTTCGTCGGGCAGCGGGCTGAACACCGCGTCGTCGCCGAAAAAGCGCAGCACGAGCGTATGGCGATCGGGGAAATCGGCGTCGACCGCGCCGCCGCCGTGCAGCACGCCTGGATGGAGCAGCAGCACGTCGCCCGGCTTCGTTTCCCACGACAGGATGTCGTACGCATCCGGCGCCGCGCGGCGCTCGGCCTCGATGTTCGGCAGGCGCGGCCACACGTCGCCGCCGTGCAGCGGGTCGGTCGGATCCTCGGCGTTCTGGAACGTCGTGCCGTCATGCCGCACGCCGTGATGCGAGCCGCGCACGATCTCCAGCGCATTACGCTTGGGCACGTGCTCGAAGCTGATCCACGCGTTGCCGAAGTGCATGCCCTGCCACGGCAGGTACGACGTGTCCTGGTGCCACGGCGAGCGTGCGCTCTTGCCGCCGCCCTTCATGAACAGCTCCTCGGCGAAGTACCACACGTGCTTCGAACCCCACAGGTCGGCGAACAGCTGCCCGAACGGCAGCGTGCCGACCAGCGCGTCGAGCCGCTCCTTCGCATACGGGTTCGCGTTGTCGTTGTGCGACTTGTATTCGGTGCCGTCGAGCAGCGTCGTCGCCATCGGGCCCGGATTCTCCATTCCCCAGTCGAACACCGCGCGGCATTGCGCGAGTTGTTCGTCGTTGAGCACCCCTTCGATGAGCACGGCTCCGTCCTCGAAGAACGCCTTTCGCTTCATTGCATCCATCGTCTATCTCCCGATTCGTTCAGCCTCAACCGGCGGTTCGTCTTCACTGCCGGCACATCAGTAGAACATGATGACTATGTTAGGTCATCATGACAAAAATAATTAAAAGAAAAAGACGGGGTATTCCCTGTTTCGTCTGCATGATCGAACGTTTGTGGCCGGCCGCCGCCGGCCCGTCATGACAATCGGCTTTCGGCCTTCATACAGGCGCACGACAACGCGCGGCCACCGCGTCTTCGCGCCGTCATCCGCGCACGCGGTCGAACACCGTGTGCGCGATGAAGCCGACCAGTACCGCGTCGGCCAGCGCATCGGCCGCGCCGTGCGACTGCATGCCATCGCACAACGCGGTCAGGCCGAGCGCCAGCACCGGCGTGGGCAACGGCAAAGACACGCCGGCCCGCGCGGCATACGCGTCGATGCACGCGGCCGCGAGTGCCTGGCGGTCTCGTAGCAACGCGCCGAAGCGCGCACGGAACCGCGGATCGCGCGCCGCCTGGAACTGCGCGTCGAGCCACATCAGGTGCACTGCAGGCTGGGTCGCGCCCCTTCGCCAATACGCGAGCATCGCGCGCTGCGCATCGTCGACCGGATCGTGCGAACCGACGATCCGCTGCAATGCCGCGGCAGCCTCGTCCCGATCCCGGCGCAGCAGCTCGAACAGCACGTCGGCCTTGTCGCGGAAGTTCGAGTAGAACCCGCCACGCGTGTGTCCGGCCGCCGCGGCAATGTCTTCCACGCTCGCGGCCGCATAGCCCTTCTCCGCGAAGATCGCGCGCGCGGCGTCGATCAGGCGTTCGCGCGTCGCATCGCGCCGCTCGGCGCGGGTCAGGCGAATGCGGTCCATCCGCGCACTCCACGATCACGGCAACCGGAGCGATCCTTCGTTACCTCCTCAGTACAGCTACTCATTTAGGATACGACAACACACCGGCATCGGCCCGACCGCGCCCCTTCTCCCGCTCCAGTGCGCAATAGGCGTAATAGAGCGCGACGGTCAGGTACGACCACGTCAGCAACGCCAGTACGTAGAAATTGAACACGACGTTGGTTTCCTCGCCCGGGATCTTGTAGAAATCGTAGATGCACGCGATCGCCTGCGAGGCGACGAGCGCGAGCGTCGTCGTCAGCGCATGGAGCGCGTGGCCGGCGCGCACGAGCCGCCACACGAAACCGGCGAGATAGATCGACATCAGTGTCCACATCGCCACGTAGAAGTACGGCAGCGCGTGCTGCAACACGCCGGCCACGAGCGCGACCGTCCCGAGCGTCGCGAGCACGAACAGCGTCACGTCCTGCCGCATCGACGGCCGGTAGCCGTGCGTGACGGCCATCAGGCCGGCGACCGCGATCACCGGCATCCCGAAGCCGCGCGAGAACGCGTCCAGAAAGTGCGAAATGAAGTACGACACCGGCGATTCGGTCGCGAAGAAGATCACGGCATTGGACGCGGATATCGTCACGATCCACCACTCGATACCGATCAGGAAGTTGCGCTTGCGCACGAACTTGAAGCCATAGAGGCCGGTCGTCATCGCAAGCGTCGCGCTGGAAAGACAAAGGACAAGTGATCTGTGATCCATGGTTCGAACTCCCGAAGTCGATTGCTGCCGTTGATTCACTGCCTGGCGGAGCTGAGGCTCGCGAGATAGGTCGCCACCGCCGCGCGGTCATCTGCCGACATCGCCTGCGCGACGCGCTGCATCGTGCCGGTCGCCTCGCTGCGCGAGCCCGTCGCGAACGCGTCGAGCTGCGCAAGCAGGTAGTCGTATCCCTGCCCGGCCAGCCGCGGGAACTGCGCCTGCCCCGTCAGCCGCGCACCGTGGCAGGCCGCACACGCGCCGCCCGTTACCAATTGCTCGCCTTTCGTACGTAGTCGTGCATCCGGCTTGAAATAGCGGTTGTCCAGCGGCGCCTGCTTCGCGTAATAACCGGCCACGCGGGTGATCTCGGCTTCGCTCATCGTCATCGCGAGCGGGCCCATCGTCGGGTTCGTGCGCTGCCCGCCCGCAAATGCGCGAAGCTGTGCGGCCACGTATTGCGCCGGCTGGCCGGCAAGGCTCGGATACGCCTGGCTGAGCGACGTGCCCTTCACGCCGTGGCAGCCCATGCACGCGTCTGTCACGCGCGGCCACGGGCCGCCGTCGGCGTCATCGGCTTGCGCGGCCGTATCGATATGGCGCTGCAGGCGATAGAAGCCGAGCAACGTCGGGCCGTAGAGGGCCAGCAACGCACCGATCGCCACCACCGCCGTGAGCAATAAAAGCCGTTTCTTCATCTTCGTGATCCTAAGCATGACGCAGCGCATTCAGCGCCTGAAGCGCGCTTTGGTGACCGGAGCGCACGGCGCCGTCCATGTAGCCGGCCCAGATGTTCGCGGTCTCGGTGCCCGACCAGATCAGGTTGCCGCACGGCGCACGCAGCGCTTCGCCGTGCGCGCTCCAGAAGCCGGGCGGGATCGCCGATACGCACGTGAGCGTCCACGGGTCGGCGAGCCCCCAGTCGCGATCGTGGTACGACACCGGCGCACGCGCTTCGTCGCCCCACGCCTGCGCATAGAGATCCATGTGCATCTGCTTCGCGGCCTGCGGATCCGACGGCACCAACGCATTCCGGACGAACGCGTTGATCACGCCGATCTCGCCGCCCGGCGGTGAATTGTCGTAAGCCCAGAACACCGGCCCGTCGGTCTGGAAGATGTGGCCGTTCAAGCCCTTGTCGCGCCAGAACGGGCGGCGGTAGACCATCGCGGTCTTGCGCGCCGGCGAATGGGCCGGCCACGCACGCTGCAACGCGTGGCGCTTTTCAGGCAGCGGCGGATCGAACTGCACCTGATGACACAGCGCCGGGTGAAGCGCCATCACGACCTTTTTCGCGCGCACCGTGCCGCGATCGGTTTCCAGCGTCACGACATCGCGATCCCAGCCGACGATCCGCCGCACCGGCGACGACAGCCGCACCTTGTCGCCCAGTTGCTGCGCCATCCGGATGCTGAGGATCTGCGAGCCGCCGACGAAGCGGGTTTCCTGCGCGCTGTGCTTGATCGAATCGAGCTGCGCGTAATCGCAATCGGCGGAGTTGATCATCGACAGGAAGTGCAGCAGCCCCATCTTCGCCGGCGCGACGCCGCCCGACAGCGAGATCGACGCGTTCCAGCCCATCCGGTCTTCCGCCTTGATGCCCTGCGTCGCGAGCCAGTCGCCGACCGACAGCCGGTCGAGTTCGCCGACCTTGGGCGACGTCCACGGCGCGCCCGACGGCACGTCGCGCGACAACCTGCTCAGTTTCGCCGCGACGGCCTCGTCGGTGCCGAAGGTGCCCTCCAGGTCGATCTCGGCGCGCCCGTCGCCGCCGAGAATCACGGTCTTGCCCGCGTAGTAGCTCGGGAACGTGCCGACTTCCAGCTCGCGAGCAAGATCGGCGACCGCCGTCTGGCCCGGGCCGATCCACTGGCCGCCCACTTCGGTCACGTGGCCGCCGCCCACGTCGTAGTTCAGCGTGCGGCCGCCCACGCGGTCGCGCGCCTCGAGCACGACGAAGGATTCGCAGCCGGCGTAGCGCAGGTCGCGCGCGGCCGTCAGGCCCGCCAGCCCGGCGCCGACGATCGCGACATCGAGCACGCCGCTGTCGTTCCCGGCGGCAGGCGCCGCATCGGCCTTCGCCCGCGCGGCGCCGAGTGCGAGACCGCCCGCCGCGACCGATGCACCGGCAACCTTGAGCCACTGCCTGCGCTGCAGGTCGGCCGCCCCGCTGGTGGATGACTTCCTGGACATAATCTGTGAATGACGCCTGCATTGGGGCGCGAACTCCGGCTGCCCTGGCGGCAGGCGGCCATCGTTCGCGCGGAGTCTGAAGACAGGATGCGATCCCGATCCGCTTCACCTGCCACCGGGCCGCCTGCCCTTGACGGGGGCGCTAATCCGGTTCGCATTCCTGCCTGTACACGCGCCGTACTGCCCCATACCGATAAGGATTTTCTGGCGCCCTGAATTAGTACATGTTGCAAAAGTTAGGTCATGATACATAAAACATGGTCGAAAAAAAAAGGCAGGGTATTCCCCTGTCATACAGTACCTTGCTGCGCATTTGAAAGGCTATGGAAAGAAAAAATATTGCCGCTTCGACGCACAAGATGCCAATTCATGCGTGGGGCGCAACCGGGATTCGCGAATAGGTCATGCTGATGACTTCGGTGAGCCCCTCCAGGCCATCGACCACGGTAATCAGGATGTCCTGGCAGCCGCGCGTCTTGAGACCGCCGTCGCAAGGAACGATGCGCGTCGGGGGTCTGATCAGACCGACCAGACAAAAACACTGGGAGTTTCAATGAAAACTATTTAATTTCCACATCAATAGTTTTGATCAAATACTGCAAAAAAGGCCACCTTTTTTGCCAACCTACAGCGTGATCACCTTTTCGCCAGTCCCCGCCATCCATCCCCCAATAAATCCCCTTGACGGCCTATCTTTCGATATATATCTTTAGATATGTTTTCCGATATATAGGACCCGATCATGCGACACAACCCTTCCCGCGGCCATGCCCGAAGCGACGGTCATGGTGCGCATGCCCGCCCTGACTGGTTCACCGGTCTCTGGTACGCGATCGGCCGCCACCGCCGCGGCCACGATCCGTTCGGTGGCGGCGGCCCGTTCGGCGGCCGTGGCGGGCGCGGCGGCTTTGGCGATTTCGGCGACGACGGCATGCCACGCGGCCGCCAGTTCAGCTCCGACGATCTCCAGTTACTGTTGCTTGCGCTCGTCGCCGAGCAACCGAGCCACGGCTACGAGCTGATCAAGGCGCTCGACACGCGTTCGAACGGTTTCTACAGCCCGAGCCCCGGCATGGTGTATCCGGCGCTCACGTATCTCGAAGAAGTCGGCTTCGTCGCGTCGCAGGCGGAAGGCAACCGCAAGCGGTATGCACTGACCGACGCCGGCCGCACCCATCTCGACGCGCAGCGCGAACGGGTCGACACGCTGTTCGCACGCCTCACGCACCTCGCTCGCAAGATGGAATTCATGCGCCGTGCGTTCGCCGGGGAATCGGCGGGCAACGAAACGCAGGACGAAACGCAAGCAGGCTGGCTGCCGGAGTTCGTCGAGGCGCGCCTCGCACTCAAGCGCGCGTTGCTGCACAAGAGCGCAGTCGGCCCGGATGAACAGCGCCGCGTCGCGGCCATCTTGCGCCGTGCGACGGCCGAAATCGAAGGCGGCACCGGCGCGTGATCCGCGCCGTCCCGTCAAACCTCAGGAGAACGGATTGATGCAGAACACATCCGAGCGCACCGTGACCCGCGTGCGCCACACCCTCAAGTTCCGCTTGCTGCAGGTCCTGCGCGTGCACGCCGTGACGCCGCACCTGCTGCGCGTCACGCTCGGCGGCCCCGATCTCGCGGATTTCGAATCCGCGTCGTTCGACGATCACGTGAAGGTATTTTTCCCGCCGCCCGGCGCCGAACGGCCTGCGATGCCGACGCTCGGCGCGAACGGTCCGGAGTTTCCGGAAGGCGAACCGAGGCCGGTCGCGCGCGACTTCACGCCGCGCCGCTTCGATCGCGCCGCCCGCGAACTCGATCTGGAATTCGTGCTGAACCACCCGGGCCCTGCGTCGCAGTGGGCCGCACAGGCACGCGTCGGCCAATGGCTCGGCATCGGCGGCCCGCGCGGTTCGTTCGTCGTCCCGACCGGTTTCGACTGGCACCTGCTGATCGGCGACGATACGGCGCTGCCGGCGGTCGCGCGGCGCCTCGAGGAATTGCCGGCCGGTGCGCGCGCGGCCGTCGTGATGGAAGTCGCGGATCGCACCGCGCAGATCGCGTTCGACACGCGCGCCGACGTGCATGAAATCTGGCGCTTCCGCGCCGAAGCCGACGCCGACGCCGCGAACGGCGACGTGCTGCTGAATGCCGTGCGCGACCTGCCGCTGCCGCCGTCCGGCGACGGCTACGTGTGGGCGGCAGGCGAAGCGCTGTCGATACGCGCGGTACGCCAGCACCTGACCGGCGAGCGCGGCGTCGATAAATCGCGCATCCGCGCGGCGGCCTACTGGAAGCGCGGCGCGGCGGCCGTGCACGAAACCCTGGAAGACTGACGGATGCGGGTAGCCGTCAAAGGCGTACCCGGTTGACCGGCGGATGACACAATCGTCGCGTCGGCGCACCAGCGGGCTTGGCACCGCTATCGCGACTGGTATATATCTGTGTGTGCGACGCCGCTGTCGGGCGACAGCCGTCGCAGCCCGCCCAGGAGCGTCCGGTCATGACAAAAGAAAGCCCCGCTTCGCCTTTCCTTCGCAACCTGAAGATCGCCGGCTATTGCGGCCTTGCCGCGGTGGTACTCGCGCTGTTCGTCGCGATGTGCGCGATCCTGAAGGAAAGCGCGCTCGACCGCGACGCCGCGCAACATCCGGCCGATACGCCCGAACTGCACGATGCGGGCGGCGGGCCATCCGCATCGGCTGAATCGGCCAGGACACCCGGCTGACGGCGTCCGGCCCGATCCCCCCGCTTACGGCGCGTGCCGGCGCCCCATCACGACTGCATGCACCGAATCGCCGAGCCGTTCGAGCAGCGCGGTCGCGCGTTGTCCGTACAGGTGCGCGGCCAGCGCGCCGGCCGTGCCGACCAGCACGCCGCCCGCCATGTCGAACGGCCAGTGCACGCCCGCATAGATACGCCCCCATGCAATCGCCGCGGCCAACGCGGCCATCACGAACCCGGTGAGCCGGGTCGTGCCGCCGAGCATCAACCCGACTGCCATGCTCCACGCGAACGTCATGTGGTCGCTCGGAAACGAGCTGTCCGGCGCATGCGGAATCAGTTGCGTGCCGACGCCGGCCATGAACGGACGCGGCGAGAACCAGAAATGTCCGATGACCTGCGCGAGCGCGATCGCCACGCATACGCCGACGCCGGCTTCGATCGCCTGGCGCCGCGTCGTGCGCGCGCCGAAGATCCAGGTCAGCAGCAGCATCGCGGGCAGCGCATAGACGAGCCAGTCGGCGGCGAAGATGGCGAGGCGGGCAACGCCCGGCTGCGGCGCAACCCCGGCGTTGATGGCGGAAAAAAGGGTGAGATTGAGGGTCTGCATGAATCCGGTTGCGTGAGGCGTAAAAACTCGGCCGGTTGCCCGGCCTGATACGAACGATGCTAGGGCGCTCCCGCTTAAGCGATGCTTAATGCGGCGGACGCACGCGACGAAGCCCGCCGCGGCGAACGCACTTAGAGCTTGCACTGCAGCACAAGTTCACACAATTGTCACATTCCCGCGCGACCGCCTCCCGGAAAGGCTCACCTGCCGTCCCGTAAAGACTCACCTTTTTCACATCGTGACGTCATCGATGCATGCGAATATCGGGACGCCGGGGGCTGTCCGGACCGTTTGCATCATTCATCTCAATATTTACGCGTCGAATTCTACGAAATCGGCAACAATTAATTCCATATGCGGCATCGCACAACGGCAACGCACAGGCATAGGATTACGAGCTTACGAGCACTCATCCACGAAGCGATCAACAACAAGGAGTCCGCATGAAACCCAGCGATGTCCGATCGAAAGCGTTTGCGATGCCGTTGACCAGCCCTGCCTTCCCGATGGGCCCTTACCGTTTCGTCGATCGTGAGTTCCTGATCATCACGTATCGCACCGATCCGGACCGTCTCCGCGAAATCGTCCCCGAGCCGCTGCAGGTCACCGAGCCGCTCGTGCATTCCGAATTCATCCGCATGGCCGATTCGACCGGCTTCGGCGATTACACCGAAAGCGGCCAGGTCATTCCCGTCGAGTACAACGGCCAGCCGGGCGGCTATACGCTCGCGATGTATCTCGACGATCACCCGCCGATCGCCGGCGGCCGCGAACTGTGGGGCTTCCCGAAGAAACTCGCATCGCCCACGCTGCACGTGAACACCGACCACCTCCTCGGCACGCTCGACTACGGCAAGGTGCGCGTCGCGACCGGCACGATGGGCTACAAGCACAAGGAACTCGACATCGACGAGCAGACGAAGCGTCTTGCCGGCCCCAATTTCCTGCTGAAGATCATCCCGCACGTCGACGGCACCGCGCGCGTCTGCGAACTGGTCCGCTACTACATGCAGGACATCAAGATGAAGGGCGCGTGGACGGGCCCCGCATCGCTCGAGCTGGCGCCGCATGCGCTCGCGCCGGTAGCCGACCTGCCCGTGCTCGAGATCGTCGAAGCCCGGCACATCGTCGCGGATTTGACACTGGGCCTCGGCGAAGTCGTCTACGATTACCTGGCTCAGTAACACGTCCGCAGTCCTTTCTCCCTGTCAAACCTTTCACCACGGGAATTCGAACATGAGCAACCTGAATGGCAAGACCGCAGTCGTCACGGGCGCCGCGAGCGGCATCGGCAAGGAAATCGCACTCGAGCTCGCGAAAGCGGGCGCGGCCGTCGCGATCGCCGACCTGAACCAGGACGGCGCGAACGCCGTTGCCGACGAGATCGTCAAGGCGGGCGGCAAGGCGATCGGCGTCGCGATGGACGTGACAAACGAGGAAGCCGTGAACAGCGGTATCGACAAGGTGGCCGCAACGTTCGGCTCGGTCGACATCCTCGTGTCGAACGCGGGCATCCAGATCGTCAACCCGATCGAGAACTACTCGTTCTCCGACTGGAAGAAGATGCAGGCGATCCACGTCGACGGTGCATTCCTGACGACCAAGGCCGCGCTCAAGCACATGTACAAGGACGATCGCGGTGGTGTCGTGATCTACATGGGTTCGGTGCACTCGCACGAAGCGTCGCCGCTGAAATCGGCGTACGTGACGGCCAAGCACGGGCTGCTCGGCCTGGCCCGCGTGCTGGCGAAGGAAGGCGCGAAGCACAACGTGCGCTCGCACGTCGTATGTCCGGGCTTCGTGCGCACGCCGCTGGTCGACAAGCAGATTCCGGAGCAGGCGAAGGAGCTCGGGATCAGCGAAGAGGAAGTGGTGAAGAAGGTGATGCTCGGCAATACGGTCGACGGCGTGTTCACGACGGTGCAGGACGTCGCGCAGACGGTGCTGTTCCTGTCGGCGTTCCCGAGCGCCGCGCTCACGGGCCAGTCGTTCATCGTCAGCCACGGCTGGTTCATGCAATGAAGCCGCACGCCCGCACCGAAAAGCAGGCCGTCGATGCGGCGGACCTGCATCACGAGGCCGGCGCACCGGCCGCCGCGCACACGCTGCCGTACGAAACGATCGCGCTCGTGCTGCAAGGCGGCGGCGCGCTCGGCGCGTACCAGGCCGGCGTGTTCGAAGGGCTGCACGAGGCGGGCATTCCGCTCGACTGGATCGCGGGCATCTCGATCGGCGCGCTCAACACCGCGCTGATCGCGGGCAATGCGCCCGAGCATCGCGTCGAGCGGCTGCGCGAGTTCTGGGAAACGATCTGCAAGCCGGCGTTCTTCCCGACGGTTCCAGCCGCATTCGAGTTCGCGCTGTTCAACAGCATCGACCAGGTTCGTACGTTCTTCACCGCGTCGCAGGCCGCGAGCGCGATGATGCAGGGCCAGCAGGGCTTCTTCGTGCCGCGCTTTCCGCCGCCGCTGCCGGGCGTGTCGGATCATCCGGAGAAGATCAGCTGGTACGACACGTCGCAATTGCGCGCGACGCTGCTGAAGCTGTGCGATTTCGACCGGATCAATTCGGGCGAAACGCGCGTGTCGGTCGGCGCGGTCAACGTCGGCACCGGCAACTTCGTGTACTTCGACAACTCGCGCATCCGTCTGGCACCCGAGCATTTCATGGCGTCCGGCGCGCTGCCGCCCGCGTTCCCGCCGGTCGAGATCGACGGCGAGTACTACTGGGACGGCGGTGTCGTGTCGAACACGCCGCTGATGGAAGTGCTCCGCGCACGGCCGCGCCGCGACACGCTCGCGTTCCAGGTAGACCTGTGGAGCGCGCGCGGGCCGCTGCCGCGCACGATGGCCGACGTCGCCGAGCGCACGAAGGACGTGCAGTACTCGAGCCGCACGCGCTTCGTGACCGACACGCTGCAGCGCGAACAGCGCTACCGCAACGTGCTGCGCCACGTGCTCGAGCAGGTGCCGGAAGAGCAGCGCAAGGCGGATCCCTGGTGCGTCGAGGCCGATGCGATGTCGTCCAGCAAGAAGTACAACATCCAGCACCTGATCTACCAGCAGAAGGCGTACGAGCATCACTACAAGGACTATCAGTTCGGTCTGTCGACGATGCGTGACCACTGGTCCGCGGGTCTCGACGACATCCGCAAGACGCTCGCAGTCAAGGACGGCCTCGCGCTGCCCAACAACGACGCGGGCTTCGTGACGCACGACATTCACCGCAAACGGTAATGCCGTGCGCGACGGATCGGCGCGATGCATGCGCCGGTCCGTCCTCTTCTCCGATCAGACATGCCGATTTTCATTGCACTGTTCGCGCTCATCGCTGCCGGATGGGGCGCGGTTCACCTGTTTCACGTCATCGCCGCGCAGTTCGGCCAGCCGGTCGCGATCGCGGCCGCCGTGCTCGCCGCCGCGCTCCTGATCGCGCTGGTCGCCTGGTGGATCAAGCGCCACCGCGACATCGCACCGAATACGAAGGAAGAAGGCTGGACCCACGTCGTGCACCGCGCGTGGGGCGAGCTGCGCGTGTCCGCGACGCAGGGGCTGCTGTGGCTGTCGCACGACGGCGCGGACGGCCGCTATACGCTGTCGCAGCTCGACGGCTGCCAGGCCGCGCCGATCGGTGGCCGCTGGCACCTCGTCGTGCACGTGCGCGATGGCGCGCGCAGCGAATGGAAGCTGCCGATGATGGACAAGCGCGACGCGCAACGCTGGGCGCGCGTGCTGACGCTCGCGAAGGACAACCGGCTTTGAGACGGCATGCCGTGGATGCTCGGGCACGGCATGCACGCATGAACCGCCGCGCCGCCTAGCCCGCATGCCGGTGCGCTATCGCGCGCCGAGCGCCCACAACGCATCGAGTACATGCTGGGTCGCCCGCTCGACCGGCCCCGCCCGATGGGCGATCCCCAGTTCACGCCACAACGCCGGGCGCAACGCCCGCATGACGATGCGCGCATCGGGCAGCGGGGCACCCGCCTCGTGCGGCAGCAGCGTCGCGCCGTAGCCCGCGGCGACCAGGCTCTTGATCGCATCGTTGTAGTTGAGTTCGATCCGCGGCTCCGGCCGGTGGCCGCCGAGCGCGAACCATTCCGCCGTCAGCCGTGACAGGCGGGTGGTCGCATCGTTGAGAATCAGCGGGCGGGCGGCCAGATAGCCGGGCGTCACGCGCGCCGGAAGCGGCCAGTCCGCCGGCAGAAACGCCATCACCGGATCGCGCCGCCACGCGCGGATCGACAGCCCCGCGACCGCCGTCTGCGGCAGCGCCACCAGCCCGACATCGAGCGTGCCCTGTGCGATGCGCGCCAGCGTGTCGTGCGACGTGAGCACCGCGATCTGGACATCGATGTCCGGATGCTGCTCGCGCAAGCGGGCCACCGCCTGCGGCAGCAGGTGCGCGATCGCCCCGGTCGATGCGCCGAGGCGTACGCGTCCGGTCAACCCCTGCACCTGTCGCTGCACATCGTCCAGCGTGGATTCGACCTCGGCCAGCAGGCGGCGCGCGCGCTCCACCAGCACTTCACCGATGGGCGACGGCCGCACGTTTCCACGCGTGCGGGACAGCAACGGCGCGCCGATGCGGCTCTCCAGTTCGGCAATGTGAAGGCTGACGGTCGGCGGCGCGAGGTGAAGCAGTTGCGCCGCGGCGACAAAGGACCCTTGGTCCGCGATGGCGACCAGCGTGCGCAGGCGGTCCAGGCTGATCTCCCGCATTCTCCACCTCTCGTTCAAGAAAACTGAATCTGATGGTCAGTAAATTCAATTTTTCCTATTCTAGGCGCTCGGTGGACGATACGGCTTTCCCGACGACTGAACCGAAGGAACGCGACCACCATGAGCCAGCCCACTGTCTACATCGACGGCGATCAAGGGACGACCGGATTGCAGATCCACGAGCGCCTGCGCGGGCGCACCGACTTGCGGCTCGTCGCGCTGCCGGAGGCCGAGCGCAAGGATCCCGTGCGGCGCGCCGAAGCGATCAATGCAGCCGACATCGCGATCCTGTGCCTGCCCGACGCGGCCGCACGCGAAGCGGTCGGCTTCATCCGGAATCCGGCGGTACGCGTGATCGACGCGAGTTCGGCCCATCGCACGCAGCCGGAATGGGTCTACGGCTTTCCCGAGATGGCCGACGGGCAGGCACGGGCGATTGCACACGCACGGCGTGTCACCAATCCGGGCTGCTACCCGACCGGCGCGGTCGGGCTGCTGCGGCCGCTGCTACAGGCCGGGCTGCTGCCGCGCGACTACCCGGTGAGCATCCATGCCGTGTCCGGATACTCGGGTGGCGGGCGGGCGGCCGTCGACGCGTTCGAGTCGGACGGCGCTTCACACGCGAAACCGCTCCAGGTCTACGGCCTCGCCCTCGCGCACAAGCATCCGCCCGAGATCCAGCTGCATGCCGGTCTGGCGAACCGTCCGTTGTTCGTGCCGGCTTACGGTGCCTATCGGCAAGGCATCGTGCTCACCGTGCCGATCGAGTTGCGGCTGCTCCCTGCCGGGGTGACCGGTGAGCAACTGCATGCGTGTCTCGCGCACCATTACGCCGAATCGCGCCACGTCGACGTCACGCCGCTCGCGGACACGCATGCGATCACGCATCTCGATCCGCAAGCGCTGAACGGCACCAATGACATGCGGCTCGGCGTGTTCGTCAATGCCGAGCACGGCCAGGTGCTGCTGTCCGCCGTGTTCGACAATCTCGGCAAAGGCGCATCCGGCGCAGCCGTGCAGAATCTCGACCTGATGCTCGGGGCGGCAGGCGCGGCAAAAGCGGCGTAAGCCGTGTGCGGGCACCAGCGTCGGCAGGCCCGGCACCTCGCGACCGCGATGTGTTGATACCCGTTCGACACGACCAGCTCGCGACGCGGTTGCGAGCCGGAAACGGGGCCTGCCGATGCTGCGCACATGCCCCCGTAAAAGCTCACCTTTAGCCGGTTTCAGGCCGTATCGTCACTCGCCGCGGCATTCAAACCGGCCAGCGTCTCCATCAGAAAATCCACGCACACGCGCACTTTCGCCGACGCAGCAACGCGCTCCGGATACACGGCCCAGATGTTCGCGGGCTGGATTGCGTCCGGCAGCACGCGACACAGTGCACCGCGTTCGATCAGCGGCGCGGCTTCCCAGATCGAACGCAGCACGATGCCGCGCCCGGCCAGCGCCCATTGCACGGCGACCTCGCCATGGTTCGTCGACAGCGCGCCGCCAACCTTCACCGTGGCCGTTTCACCGCGCACGTTCAGCCGCCACACGCCGAACGGGTGATCGCGCTCCTTGATGGCAAGACAGTCGTGCGATGCGAGATCCGCGAGCGAGCGCGGTGTACCGCGCCGGGCGAGATAGTCGGGCGACGCACACAGCACGCGGTAGTTCGCGGCGAGGCGGCGCGCGATCAGGTGATCGGCGATCTCGTCGCCGATGCGCACGTCGAGGTCGTAGCCTTCGCCCGCGACGTCGACGAGCCGGTCGAACAGATCGAGCCGCACGTTCAGTTGCGGATAGCGTGCCGAGAAGTCGAGCAGCGCCGGCGCGACGATGTGCCGGCCGAAGCCGAAGCTGCTCGAAATGCGCAGCGTGCCGCGCGGCACCGTGCGCGTGGTCGACACGTCCTCGACGAGATGATCGACGTCGTCGAGAATCTTCTCGGCGCGCGCGAACACGCGCTCGCCTGCTTCCGTGACCGTCACGCGGCGCGTCGAGCGATGCAGCAGGCGCGTGCCGAGCTGCGCCTCGAGCAACGCGATGCGCTTGCTGACATAGGCCGGCGACACCGCGAGCTGCTCGGCGGCCGCGCTGAAGCTGGTCAGGCGGACGACCAGGCTGAACACGCGCAGGTCGTCGAGATTCGGCGATTTGTTCACGATTCGTGGAAAGTCGATTAACCTTTCGCGCGATTTTAATCCAGATGGAAATAAATAGAATGACGTGACGCGCCGCTGCCTCTCCCCGCGGCCAGCCCACCAGCCAAGGAGCTTTGCATGACCGACAAGACCTACAGAATTGCCGTGATCCCCGGCGACGGCATCGGCCGCGAAGTGATGCCCGAGGGCCTGCGCGCACTCGACGCCGTGACCGCGCGCTTCGGCATCCGCTTCGACTTCGTCCAGATCGACTGGGCGAGCTGCGACTACTACGCACAGCACGGCAAGATGATGCCGGACGACTGGAAGGCGCAGCTCTCGGACATGGACGCAATCCTGTTCGGCGCGGTCGGCTGGCCCGCGACGGTACCCGATCACGTTTCGCTGTGGGGCTCGCTGCTGAAATTCCGCCGCGAATTCGACCAGTACATCAACCTGCGGCCCGCGCGCCTGTTCGACGGCGTGCCGTCGCCGCTCGCCGGCCGCCGCGCGGGCGACATCGACTTCATGATCGTGCGCGAGAACACCGAGGGCGAGTATTCGTCGGTCGGCGGCACGATGTTCGAAGGCACCGATCGCGAGATCGTGATGCAGCAGGCGATCTTCACGCGTCACGGCACCGAGCGCGTGCTGAAATTCGCGTTCGAACTCGCGCAGCGGCGCGCGAAGCGCCTCACCGTCGCGACGAAGAGCAACGGCATCGCGATCAGCATGCCGTGGTGGGACGCGCGCACGGCCGAGATGGCCGAATGCTATCCCGACATCGCCGTCGACAAGCAGCACATCGACATCCTGTGCGCGCGTTTCGTGCTGCAGCCGGACCGCTTCGATGTCGTCGTCGCGTCGAACCTGTTCGGCGACATCCTGTCGGATCTCGGGCCCGCGTGTACGGGCACGATCGGCATCGCGCCGTCGGCGAACCTGAACCCCGACCGCACGTTTCCGTCGCTGTTCGAACCCGTGCACGGCTCCGCGCCCGACATCACGGGGCAATACATCGCGAACCCGGTCGCGATGATCTGGTCGGCGGCCCTGATGCTCGACTTCCTCGGCAACGGCGCAGGCCGCGAACGCGAAGCGCACGATGCGATCGTCGCCGCGATCGAGGACGTGCTGCGCACGGGGCCGCATACGCGCGATCTCGGCGGCAACGCGAGGACACAGGAAGTGGGCGAGGCGATCGCCGCGCGCATCGCGGGCTGACGATCAGGCCCGGCGCAATCGCAATCACACGCGCCGGGCAGAGGCTGCACGAATCGGTGTGCGGTGAGTTGCACGCCATGCGTTTGCGCACGTGTGCGAATTCCTGCGCCTGCCTGGTGAAGTCGAGCGGTGAGCAACGTCGCACCGCAACGCGCACGGCACGCGCCATCCGTCGTCGACGTCGATACGATCGGTGAGTTGCACGCCACATGCGTGCACACCGATCGTCAAACCGCTACCGGCCCCGATCGGTGAGATGCATCACATGGTGAAGCACACCGTTGCACACCGATACGCGCATCACGAGATCCCGACGTGCATGGCACGTCCGCTTTGCCCGGGACGATGCCGCGTCGAACGGCTCGAAGCACACAGTCCGACGCGACATTTCCCCTCGTCCCGAAAAACCTCACCTTCAGCGCATCGACTCCCGAATTTCCTCACCGTTGAAGCCCGGCGATGCGTTCGCCGGTTCGTCCAGTCGACACGCGCGTCACAGGCCGAGATCGGACAGCCCGGGATGATCGTCCGGACGACGGCCGAGCGGCCAGTGATAGAGACGATCCTGCTCGCGAATCGGCAGGTCGTTGATGCTCGCGTGACGATGCGCCATCAGCCCGTTTTCGTCGAACTCCCAGTTTTCGTTGCCGTACGAACGGAACCAGTTGCCGGCATCGTCATGCCATTCGTACGCAAAGCGCACCGCGATGCGATTGCCGTCGAATGCCCACAGCTCCTTGATCAGCCGGTAGTCGAGCTCGCGCGCCCACTTGCGCTGCAGCAGGCCGACGATCTCGTCGCGGCCGGTCACGAATTCTGCACGATTGCGCCATCGGCTTTGCGGCGTATAGGCCAGCGACACGCGCTGCGGGTCGCGCGTGTTCCACGCATCCTCGGCGGCGCGCACTTTCTCGCGCGCCGTTTCGAGCGTGAAGGGCGGAACGGGCGGACGGACTTCGAGGGAAGCGGACATGGGTTGCTCCTGTTCAGGTTCTGGCCACGGACGACCGCGGCCGGTTCGGATTCGCTGCTTCGACTATCGTGATACCGCGTCGAGCAGCAGTTCGGCCGTCGCGCGCGCATCGCGCGCGGCGTTTGCATCACCACTGACGAGCGCCACGCCGATTGCGCCGTCGATCAGCACGAGCCACTGACGCGCGATGCGCGCGAGCCCGCGGCGCTCGATGCCGGTTTCATCGGCATACGCATCGAACCGCTCACGCACGAACGCCAGCAAGCGCGCCTTGTGCGCGCGTGCGACGACGCGCACCGGATCGTCGGCATCGGGGATCTCGCCCGATGCGTTGAGGAACGCGCAACCGTGAAAGTCGGGTTGCCCGAACCAGTCGCGCAGTACGTCGAACATGCCGAGCAACTGAACGCGCGGTGCCTTGCCGCGCGCCAGCGTCGCGTCGACGAACCAGCGCATCCAGCGCTCGTCGCGACGTTCGAGCGCGGCCAGCACCAGCGCCTCTTTCGCTTCGAAATGCGAATAAAAGCTCTTTCGCGCCGCGCCGGATCGCTTGACGATCGCATCGACACCGGTTGCATGGATGCCGCCCGAGTAGATCAGCGCTTCGGCTGCATCGAGCAGCCGGTCGCGAACGCCCGGTTCGCCGGAAGGGTCGTGATGTGTGTTCATGGGTTTACGGTAGAACGATCGTTCTCCACCGTCAACACCCGGATGAAAAAGCCCTGCTGGCGGAAGGGCTGAATTGCAACCTGGCCGCGCGATGCAAGTCCGCCGCGTTTACGACATTTTTTCTTGAAGCGGACGCGCGACGCTCACTACACTTCGGTCACCCTGTCTGGGCGAAAGGACATCATGCAGCGACCGGAATCCGCGCGCCCCGCGCGCGCCTATGCGGCTTATGCCAAGCGGCTCGACGGCCGCGTCGTCGTGCGGCGCTTCGACCCGCGCAACGATTCGTACGACACGTTGACCGCGCTGCTGCATCGCGCCTTCGCACCGCTCGGCGCACTGGGCTTCAACTGCCCGTGCGTCGATCAGCCGGCCTCGGCGACACGCGAACGCGTACTCACCGGCGAGTGCTTCGTTGCGCTCGGCAACGCGCACCTGGTCGCGACGATGACGATGCGTTCGCACGATCCCGATTCCCGCTGCGATCCGTACCGCAGCCGGCACGTCGCGACGCTCGGCCAGTTGGCCGTCGATCCCGTCTGGCAGGACCGCGGCATCGGCCGATCGCTGCTCGCATTCGCGCAACGGCGGGCCGTCGCGCGCGGCGCGACGCACCTGGCGCTCGACGTACCTTACGCGGCGGTCCGGCTCATCGATTTCTATCGTCGCGAAGGATTTCAACCGGTCGACGTGATGCGCTTTCCGGGGCACAACTACGACAGCACGATCCTGTGCAAATCGGTCTGCGTCACGAGCGGTCGCATCGTTGCCGGTGATACGACGCGGATCGACATTGCACGACCTGTCGGTGCCGCGTCGTGAAACACGACATGCCGAAGCGCGAAGGCGGCGACGATCGCACCCGGCTCGCCGTCCGGCAGGCACGCGTGCGCGCTGCACTGCGGCTGCGTGGCGTGTTGAAGCTGACGATCATCACGATCGCGGTCGCGCACGTGCTGGCATTCGTGTTCGACAGCCTGCTGGTCGTGGCCGGCTTCGCGCCGGATGCCGCAGCGGTGCTGCTGTTCCGTTTCGTGACGTGCGCGCTGGTCGGCTTCTGGCTGCAAGCGGATGCGTTGCGCGCATATCAATACGCGGCGCAACACGGGTTCGTCACCGCGCCCGGAGTGCACGGCGGCCCGGTCGACGTTGCACCGCAGTGTCCGAAACGCTGGCTCGTCGTGTTGAGTCTTCAGCTCGATCCGCGCGGGTTGAACGGTGAACGGATCAAGTAGCCGTCGGCGCACCGATCGACGTCGATCGATATCGAATGGTTTCACGCATGAGTGAGTCGCAACGACGCGCGCGGGCTCACGGTCGACGCCACGGTTCGGCACGACATCGCATGCGGTTGCATGACGAGCGATCGCGCGGCAAGGCAAGCGGGGAAGTGTCTGGAAGGGGAGAGCAGGTGCCGGAAGGCACGAGGGCGGAAAGCGAGGCAGCTTCCGTCAGGTGAAGTGAACGTGCGACTGCAGTTCACCGATGCGCAATCGTGTCGCGATTCGGCGCGCCAAGACAGCTCCCGAATAATCTCACCTTGAGCCCGGATTCGCGCGTTTCGGCCTCGGAAACGCAGACGTAAACGAAAGCGGGGCAGGCGGCGAACACGCAGCACTGCCCCGCGGCACTCAGGCCGTCCAGTCGAGAATCACCTTGCCGCTCTCGCCGGACAGCATCGCGGCAAAGCCTTTCTCGTAATCGTCGGCCGCGAAGCGATGCGTGATGATCGGCGACAGGTCGAGGCCGCTTTGCAGCATCGCGACCATCTTGTACCAGGTCTCGAACATCTCGCGGCCGTAGATGCCCTTGATCTCGAGCCCCTTGAAGATCACCTGGTTCCAGTCGATCGCCGTCTGCGCGGGCGGAATGCCGAGCAGCGCGACCTTGCCGCCGTGGTTCATCGCCTCGAGCATGCTCGTGAACGCGCTCGGCACACCCGACATTTCGAGGCCGACGTCGAAGCCTTCGGTCATGTGCAGGTCGGTCATCACGTCGCGCAACGACTCGCGCGCGACGTTGACTGCACGCGTCGCGCCCATCTTGCGCGCGAGTTCCAGCCGGTAGTCGTTGATGTCGGTGATGACGACGTTGCGCGCGCCGACGTGCTTCGCGATCGCTACAGCCATGATGCCGATCGGGCCCGCGCCGGTGATCAGCACGTCTTCGCCGACGAGGTTGAACGACAGCGCCGTATGCGTCGCGTTGCCGAACGGATCGAAGATCGACGCGAGATCGTCGGAGATCTCGGGCGGGATCTTGAACGCGTTGAATGCCGGAATCGCCAGATACTCGGCGAACGCGCCTTCGCGGTTCACGCCGACGCCGACCGTGTTGCGGCACAGATGCCGGCGCCCCGCGCGACAGTTGCGGCAGAAGCCGCACGTGATGTGGCCTTCGCCGGACACGCGATCGCCGATCGCGAAGCCGCGCACTTCCTGCCCCATCTCGACGATCTCGCCGACATATTCGTGACCGACGTGCATCGGTACGGGAATCGTCTTCTGCGCCCAGTCGTCCCACTTCCAGATATGGATGTCGGTGCCGCAGATCGCCGTGCGGCGGATCTTGATCAGCACGTCGTTGTGGCCGACTTCGGGACGCTTCACGCGCGTGAGCGTGAGGCCGGGGCCGCGTTCGAGCTTTGCCAGTGCTTTCATGGTCGCGCCTCCGTCAGATCACGCCGAGCGACTTGCCCACGCGCACGAACGCGGCGACCGTCTGGTCGATCTGTTCAGGCGTATGCGCGGCGCTCATCTGCGTGCGGATGCGGGCGCGGCCGCGCGGCACGACGGGGAACGAGAAGCCGATCACGTAGACGCCTTCGCCGAGCAGCTTGTCGGCCATGTTCGTCGCGAGCTGCGCATCGCCGAGCATCACCGGGATGATCGGATGCGCACCCGGCACGAGCGTGAAACCGGCTTCGGTCATCTGCTTGCGAAACCGCGCGCCGTTCTCGCGCACGCGCTCGCGCAGCTTCGCGCCTTCGTCGCTGCCGAGCAGTTCCAGCACCTTCAGCGATGCCGCGGCGATGCTCGGCGTAAGCGTGTTCGAGAAGAGATACGGGCGCGAGCGCTGGCGCAGCAGCTCGACGACTTCGCGACGCGCGGCGACATAGCCGCCCGATGCGCCGCCGAGCGCCTTGCCGAGCGTACCCGTGATGATGTCGACGCGGCCTTCGACGCCGCAGTGCTCGGGCGTGCCGCGGCCGTGCGTGCCGATGAAGCCGACCGCATGCGAATCGTCGACCATCACGAGCGCGCCGTAGCGATCGGCGAGATCGCAGATGCCTTTCAGGTCGGCGATGATGCCGTCCATCGAGAACACGCCGTCGGTCGCGATCAGCTTGTGGCGCGCGCCCGCTGCATCGGCTTCCTTCAGCTTCGCCTCGAGGTCGGACAGGTCGTTGTTCTTGTAGCGGAAACGCTTCGCCTTGCAGAGGCGGATGCCGTCGATGATGCTCGCATGGTTCAGCTCGTCGCTGATCACCGCGTCGTTCTCGTCGAGCAGCGTCTCGAACAGCCCGCCGTTCGCATCGAAGCAGCTCGAATAGAGGATGCTGTCCTCGGTGCCGAGAAAGGCGGCCAGCGCGCTTTCCAGTTGCTTGTGCACGGTTTGCGTGCCGCAGATGAAGCGCACCGATGCCATGCCGAAGCCGTCCTGGTCGAGGCCGGCCTTCGCCGCGTCGATCAGGCGCGGATCGTTCGCCAGGCCCAGGTAGTTGTTCGCGCAGAAATTGAGCACGCCGGCACCGCCGGCGAGCCGCACGGCTGCCGCCTGGGGACTCGCGATCTCGCGCTCGGTCTTGTAAAAACCGTCCGCGCGGATCTGGTCCAGCGTCCCGCGCACCTGGGCGAGAAAGGCATCACGCATCGCAAAGCTCCTGACAGGGTTTCGCATTCCGCAACGCGCCACTCGTGGCGGCGGCGCAACGGCCTGCTACTGTTATAGTCGGTCGTTCGGTTGACCGCATTTATCCGATATTCCGAACTAGAATTCGAAATACCGAACAACTCTAAGCGAACGGAATCCAAATGGCAAGTTCCTCCGGTTCGCGGCGCACGCCTGCCAGCGCCGCACCGCAACCGCCGGCCGCCACGCCGCCGCGTGTCGGCGAGCAGATCCAGCGGCTGCGCAACGAACGCAAGCTGACACTCGACGACCTGTCGCGCGCAGCCGGCGTATCGAAATCGATGCTCTCCGAGATCGAACGCGACAAGGCCAACCCGACGATCGCCGTGGCGTGGCGGCTGACGAACGCACTCGGCATCACGCTCGACGAGCTGTTCTCGCAACCGAAGGCGCCCGAGACTATCCGCGTCGACGGCCCGCACGACATTCCGACACTCGCCGGCCATGACGGCCGATACCAGTTGCGCGTGTGGGGCCCGATCGACCTCGCCGGCAAGTTCGAGTGGTACGAGCTGACGCTGCCGGGCGGCGGCGCACTGATATCGAACGCCCACGAGCCCGGCACGCGCGAGCACCTCACCGTGCTGCAGGGCGCGATGGAAATCGAAGCCGCGGCGGCAAGCCGGCGCCTGAAGGCAGGCGACACAGCGCGCTACCCGGCCGACGAGCCGCACGCGATCCGCAATCCCGGCAAGACCGAGGCGCGGGCACTGCTGATCGTGATACACCGCTGACGGCGCGGATAGCTGGCCGAAAGGCCGATTGCAGGCCAGTTGCGGAAAACACTGTATGTTTGTACAGTATACGGACATTCCGCCATGCATGGGCTGGAGCCGGCGCACCGAGGCGCCTGCCCGGTCGACAGGAGCCTGCAATGACAGAAGAACAAGATTTGGCCGCGCTCAGCTTCAAGGCTGCCGCGCACGACCTCGAGCTGATCGTTCGCCATATCGCCGGGCGTTATATCCGCCAGCGCGTCCCGCTGACGTGGCGCCTGCTGCATGCGATCGAAGCCGAGGCGCTTGCCGATCTCGGCTTTGCCAGCCGGCACGAGGCCGGCATGCGTCAATTGTTCGAACGGCCGTCGGACATGACGTTTCCCGAAACGGACGATCCGATCGACTTCGGGCGCTCGAACGCGCTACCCGCCGTATTTTCGTTCGCGGTTCTCGCATACGAAGCCGCGTCAACCTCGAACGACACCGCGCCTCGCGAGCGGGCTCACCGCCCGTCCAAGGCGTGGGGCGACTGACTGCCCGCCCAGGCCGCCACGCGTGGCGGCCTTGTCCTGCCCCTTGCCTCTTGATGCCCGAGACGTTGCGGAAAGGGCTACCATACACGCAACTAACGGAATAAATCACATGTCCCTTCCCGCCTCTCCCGACATCCCGGCACGCCCGGAAGAAACGGACCTGTTCGACCGCGGCGCGTCCGACTGGATCCTCTCTCCCGAAGCCGCATTCGATGCATGGCTCGCCATGCAGGACTATCGTCGCTCATCGGCCGACGTCTATCGCGCGCAATGGGGCGCGTTTCTCACGTGGCTGCGTACGCACCAGAAGAATCTGGCGACGGTCGATACGGCAACCATCGCGAATTTCGTCGGCGAACTCCCGATCCGGAAAACCCAGCGAATGCGCTATCTTCGGCTGATCGAGCGCGTGCTCGACCATATCCGGCGCACCGAATACGCGTCGACCAACCCGGCCCGGTTCATTGCTCAGGATGGCGAAGCGAACTGGCGCAAGGCTCGCGACAACGAACCTACCGGTTTCCTCACGCCGGCCGAGCGCGCGACGTTGCTCACGTACCTGTTTTCGCCGATCGGCGTATCCGGTTCCGCGTACTGGAAAGAGCGGCGCGACCGCGCGCTCGTTGCCGCGTTTCTCGGCGCCGGCATTAAAACCGGCGAAGCTCGTGCACTTACGATTAGTTGCATCAACACGGCTGGAACCTCGCTGCAGATCGAGTCGACGCACCCTGATTTCGCGCGCGAAACCCATCTGGCGTCGTTCGCGATCGCCCTGCTCGAAGCGTGGCTCACCGAACGCAAGCGCCAGGAGATTCCCGGTGAACTCGTGTTCCCTGCATCCCATGCCGGGCGGCCGATGCACAAGGCGACGATGCTGCGCGCCATCGACGCGATCGTCGAATCCGCCGGGCTCACGTCGTCACGCACCGCACGCGCCAGCCCGCAAACCCTGCGTAATACCTACGCGGCCGAACTGTTCGAACACGACGTGCCGCCCGAACGAGTCGGCAAATGGCTGGGCTTCATGCGACCGATCTCGTCGAACCGTCTGCATCGCGCATGGAAGAACTGGCGCGACGGTCTGGCCGACAACAATGCCGACGGTGACGCGTCGGGCATCGACGAAACTCACTGATCCCCAAACGGCTGCTCACGCCAAGCGATCCGTGAGCAGCCTTGTGCGGCACAGCCTCACCGTTCAATCGCTCCCGAAAAACCTCACCTCAAGTTTCCCGGATCGTCTCACCTGTGCGGTGCAGCAGCCCCTTGCGTCACGTGCGCACAAAGCGGGCGACGGCTTCCAATCGGGATGGCCATGCGCCCGAAGCGTGTTCGCACTCGGGGCAGGCCACTTCAAAACCCTCATTTCCGTGTGACAGCTCGGGCTCACCGTCGCAATGCGGACAATGGGCCGGTACTGGAGTCTCTTGATCCAGTGAGGTGCCGATCGCGGCAAACGCCTCCGCATCCAGTTGCCCGGCATCAGCCAGGCGGCGGATCAGCGCTGCGATTTCCGGATTCATTCCGCGGCTCGCGCGCAGCAAACTCACATCGCGCGTCGCGCGTTCCAGTTCATCTCCCTGGCTGCGCAATTGTTCTTCGAGCCGGTCTGCACGCGCCTTGGCCGCACTCAATTGCTGCAGGAAATCGAATTCCTTGCGCTGAACGTCGCGTAAGCCGTTCTGGTAGGTCGACGCCGTGCTGCGCAACGAATCCAGCTCGACCAGCATCGGCTTGACGCGGCGTTCGGCTTCGGCCACCGCATCCTTGATTTGCTGGGCGTAGTGCTCGGTGCGCTGCTGAAGTTCGGCTTGAAGCGCATCGATGCGGTCGCGCAGCGTGGCGTTCTGCGCCTGCTCGGCTTCGATACGGCCGGCCGCCGCAGCCAGCTCCTTCTCCAGTCGAGCGACTGTGGTGAGTAACGTCGCTTCGTTTGCCGAACCGTGCGTCGTTTGCGATGCAAGCTGGACTTCGAGTTCGGTCACGCGCGCCTGCAATTGCTCGTTTTTCGCTTCGCCACGTGCGAGCGCGCCTTCGAGCGTCTCCTGGCGGACGATTGCGTCGCGCAACCGCTGTTCGGCGTCGGCTACGCCGGCGCGGACCTGTTCGCGATCGCCATCGAGGCTGTCTCGCGCGGCTTTCAACGCTTCTTCATAGAGTGCCCCGAGCAACGCGCCGGCTTTTTCCTCGACCGCTTTCGGAATTGCGGCACCGTCGAGCCTGACCTTGGAGGCGGAACGGATGCGCTCCCAGAAATGGTCGATGTCTTTCGGGATATCGCTGGCGCTGCCGGTCTGGGTGAGATCGCGGACGTTGGCAGCCGACGGCCGGATGCCAAGATCGAAGAACAACCGCTTGCATGCATGCAGCGACAATTCCTGCCGTCGCGCACCTCTTGCACGCAGCGATTCCAGTTCGTCCCGAATGGTTTGGCGTATTTCGTCCAGGGTCATCGCTGTGCTCACAGACATTGAAGTGTGGCAATCATAACGAAATACGTACTTATCGATACTTGTTTCGGCTCAACGTTGTGAATTTACGTCGCTTTGCACAGAAATCGGATCTGTGAGCCGATCTGGGCGACTGTGGTCCAGGATTCCGTGAAACAAAGCGAAGAAAGTTAGCCAAGTCCTTGTCGTGCAAGCGTTTTTCCGTCGATCCCGAATTTCGGCATTTGTTTCACATGACAACGGCTCCGGTTGTCTGTCGGTGTTCAGGGGTTGGGGTGTCTGTGGAAAACTCTGCAGCCGATGTCTTGAGAGTATTAGAAGTAAACACCCTTGAACCCTTAGTTAAAAACGTTAACGCCACGGCACAGCCTTATGCTGCAAGGCTTTCAGGCCGACAAGGTGAAGTTTTACGGGAGCCAAGGTGATCTTCTGCGGGAGCTGAAGTGATGGGGTTCAGGGAGCTGCGTGAGCCGTTGCGGGAAAGGTCGTGAGCGGATTCGGGATCACAGTGAAACACGAGATTTCCCAAAGGTGAGGCTTTTCGGGGCCTCACAGCCACAGAACCCGCGCTGTGCCTGACTGCACAGTTTTCTGCCTGTGCAGACATGGGTGAGAATTTGCGGGACCTTCTTTGTGCCCCGATTCTGCCCATCTTTTAGGCAGTTTCTGTGAAAGGTGAGGTTTCACGGGACTCCACGGGTGTTTGGTGTGAGGGTTTCCGGGAAAGGGACGCCATTTTGCACAGCAAAAGTGCTCTCGTGGGCCTGTGATGCACTAAAGGTGAGGTTTTTCGGGAGGGAAATCCGGGTTTTCCTGCCCGGATCTCGCTGAGGTGAGCTTTTTCGGGGCATGGATCACAGACTGTGATTCGGGCCACAGGTGAGCCTTTCCGGGAATGGAATTTGCCTGAAAAATGATCAAAGGTGAGCGTTTTCGGGATCCGTGGACGGCCGAATTGGCCGAAAAGCCCGCCAGGACTGGAAGAAATCTCGTTTTTGCTGTGCCTCTTTTTGGTACAGGTGAGATTTTTCGGGGGGCGACATACCGTTGTCGTATGAAGGATTTCCGTCGAAAGGTGAGGATTTTCGGGGGATGTCGGCGGTGCACAGCCAAATGCCTTCTGTGCATAAGTATCGGAAGGCATTGAGGTTTTTGATACCGCGTCGGTTACGGTGAGGTTTTTCGGGAGCCATTTCCGTGCCAGAAGTGGCACAGCGATTTTTCGGTAAGGTGAGCGTTTTCGGGAGGCTCTGATGGCGGATCCCGCGCGTGCCGGGCATTCGTCGGCATTCAGATGAATGAACATGCTGTGCTCAAGGTGAGTTTTTTCGGGACCCGATACGGTTTGTGCGCTGTACAATGCGCGCCCGGGCCGACACAGCAGGTTCGTTCGGGTCCCGCGGGCCGGTTTGGCGGGCGTCTTCCGGGGCGGCGAACCCGATCACGATCGCCCGGAGAGTCGCGCCTGTACATGCATACAGGCCTGAACGGGTCGTATCGGGAAGCGCGATGAGGTGGGATCGCAACCCTGTGACGAACTCACGGCAGCGCAGTCGTAAAATTACGACAAATCGAAAGGTGAGCCGATACGGGAATGCATTTCGCACGTTCCGGGCACAGGTGAAATTCTGTGAATCGGCGCATCCCGCAGCACGTCTGGACGAGTCCGGAACGCTGCAAATCCGGACCGGTGAGGATTTTCGGGAGCGCCTGGGGTGAGTGCCGTTTTACACGCGCACTTCACCCGCTATGGTGAGCATGTCGTTCTGGACGCACTTCACCGCAGACGCTATCCTTCCGGAAAACTTCTCCTCCGACCCGACGTATGGCCACGACGAAGCGCGCCAAGAAAACCGATGTGGATGTGGTGAGTGCCAGTTCAGCCGAATTGCGTAAGGCCGTCGAGGCGATCGCAATTCAGCCGAAGAGCGGCAAGATCACGCTCCTCACTCGCAAGCTGTTCAATGTCCTGCTGGCCGTGGCGCAGCAGGCCGACGACTCGGGCGATACGTATCGCGCGCTGCTCTCGGACATCGTCGCCAACTCCGCCTTCGATTCGAACGACACCGCGCTGGTGAAGGAACACCTGCGCCGCATGGTGTCGGTGCAGGTCGAATGGAGCACGGGGACGTCGAGCCAGAAGCCGGGACGCAAGTGGGGGATCTCGACGCTGATCGCCGACGCCGAAATTCTCGAGGATCCGGCGACCCGCCGCGTGTGGGTCGAATTCTCGTTCGCGCCGAAGATCAAGAAAAAGCTGCTCGACCCGGTCCAGTACGCGCGCCTGAGCCTGCAGTTCCAGAGCCAGCTGCGCAGCAGCGCCGGCCTCGCGCTGTACGAAATCTGCGTGCGCTACCTGACGAACCCGAGCCACCTGACGATGCGTGAGCCGTGGGAATGGTGGCGGCCGATCCTGTCGGGCACGCCCGACACGGAAGCCGGCGACGAAGCGAAGCGCGAGTACAAGTACTTCAAGCGCGACTATCTGCGTCCCGCGATCGCGGAAGTCAACGCGGTCACCAACATCTTCGTCGAGCTGATCGAACACCGTGAAGGGCGTCGGGTCGCGGAGATCCAGTTCCGTGTGACCGAGCGCAAGCAGCCGATGCTCGCGCTCGACGAACATCCGAACGTGTTCGACAGCACGCTGGTCGACCGGATGGTGAAGATCGGGATCCCGCTGAAGGAAGCGCAGACGCTCTATGCGGACAGCGAGGAAAACCGCATTCGTGCCGCGCTGCAGATGACCGAGCAGCGGATGCGCAGCACGACGCTGCCGCCGGTGCGCAGCGCACCGGCGTTGTTCAAGGATGCGCTGAAGAAGGGTTATGCGCCGCCGGTCGAATCGGTCGACGCGCTGCCTGCCGGCACGCCGCCTGCGAAGATTGCGGCGGCCCAGCCGGACGATCTGAAGGCACGCCTGTTGAGCGAATTCGCCGCGTTCCGCCGCAAGGAAGCGAAGGTGCTGTACGAAGAGCAGGGCGACGCCGAGCGCGAAGTGGCGCGCGAGTCGTTCGAGTCGGAGGCGCTGCCGACGATGGGCACCCATCTGCGCGACGACTGGCGCAAGCGCGGCCTCGATTCCAAGCTGGCCGAGACGGCCTTTTTCGACTGGCTGGCCCAGAAGACCTGGGGCGAGCCGACGGACGGCGACCTGCTGTCGTTCACGCTGAACCAGTCGCGGGCCGCCTGAGGCCCGCTCAGGCCCGCTGACGGGCCGCCGCCGGCCCCGCCCTCGGGGTTGGCGGGCCCGGCATCTTCACCAGGCCCAGCCGGCCGTTTCCGTCACTCCGACAACAGCATCCGCTCGAGCTGCTCGAGGATCGCGTCGCGCTTGTCCTTCGGGAGGCCGCGCAGGCGCAGTTCGATGCGATCTTCGCCATACGACTTCAGGTCGCCGACCGACTTGCCGCCAAGCTTGATCTCGAGACGCTGCGCATAGCGCTGACGGCCGGCAGCCTTCGGCGTTTCCTGCGCCGCGACGCGGCCCTTGACGATGTCCGACACCTGGCGCGTGCTGAGATCGTCCGACACGATCTTGTTGATCAGCCGCAGCGTGGCCTCGGTGCCGCGCGCATTGTGATAGCGGCCAACCTGATACGCCATGTTTGAACCGAAGCGATCGGGGCGCGCGACCATTTCCTGCATGATCGCTTCCGGCAGTTTGCCGATCGACAGGGCGACGGCCACCGTCGATTCGTCGAGGCCGAGGTGCTCGGAGAGTTCCTTCTGGCTCTGGAAATGCTTGTCGTCGAGGAAGCGGCGCCACACGACGGCGTTGTCGAACACCGTCTGCGAATCGCGCTGGACGTTGAGATCGTAGCCGAGCTTGTAGCTCTGGATGCCGATCGGCACGTCGATCACGATCGCCTTGACCGATTCCTTGTTGGCTTCCTTTAGCGCCCGCACGCGGCGGCCGCCATCGCTGACGAAATACGTGCCCGGATTGTCGTAGTCCGGAATCACGTGGATCGCCTGCTGTTGCCCTTGCTTCGCGAGGTTGACCGCGAGTTCGGCAATCGACGATTTCAGATAGAAGTGCCGCGGATTGAACGGGCTATGCTTGATCGCCTTCAGCGACAGCTCGATCACCTGCCCGGGCGCATAGCGGTTCTCGAGACGCCACGCACGATATTGCGCCGATTCATCGATCGACGGATCGAGCGTGAGCTCGGGAGCGGGCTGCGGCGCGGTGTCTTTCTTCGCGGATTTGGTCGGCGCCGGGGTGGGGGTCTCGGACTTGACGATGCCGTCGATCGCATTGAGTCGATCGAGCGCCGTGCGCTTCTCGCTCGTCGTGATATCCGGGCGCGCTTGGAATCCTTTGGCAAATTGGGAGGGTTTCATGTGACTCCTTTGTGCGCATAAAGTCAGGGCAGCATGGCGACGATTTCGTCGGCGCATGCGCGAATTTCCGTGGCGGCCAGCTTGCCGCCACGATCGTTCATCTGCAGCACGGTCTGACCGAGCGCCATCGCCTGCTTGTACGCCTCCCGGGTCGGGATCTGCGTTTTCAGCAACGGGAAGCCGAGTTCCTCGAGCGCGCGCTTGAGCTCGCGGGTCAGCATGCGCTTCTCTTCGGTCTTGTTCAGCAGGAAGACCGCGCGGAGGTCTTCGTTCATGACCTGCGCCTGCTGGATCAGTTTGACCAGCCCAACGCTCGACCAGTAATCAGCCGGCGACGACGACGTCGGAATCACGGCAATCGATGCGGCCAGCAGGACGACACCCGACACTTTCTCGGTGATCGACGGCGGGCAGTCCACGACGATGATGTCGTAGTCGTTGATGAACTTCTTGATCTCGCGATGGATCTGGCCATCGGCTTCGGCGAGGTTGACGACCGGAAACGGGATGCCGTTTTCGCTGTCGCCGGATGCGCTCGACCAGTGAACCAGCGTGTTTTGACGGTCTGCGTCGATGACGAGGACGCGCTTCCCTTTTTCATGGAACGCGGCACCGAGGTGCATGGCAATCGTGCTTTTGCCGACGCCACCTTTTTGTTGAGTGACTGCAATGATTTCCGCGGCCAATTTTCACTCCTATTTTGGTCGTTGGAATTCTACAGGACGATATTTGAATTTCAATGAAATTGTCGTTCGACAACTACGCATTGGCCATTCGGGCTATCGGTTTATGCGCATAAACGAACCGGAGATGGCGAGTGGCCCGATTGGATGGTGTAGCGGATGTCTGTAACGTCGATGAACGAGGCGGGGCTTGAGTCATCAAGTGTGGCGCCGTCGGTGTGAATAGCGAGTTGCCGCGGGATCGTGGTGCGCTGTCCTTTCGTTCGATGAGGCAGTTGGGGCTGAGAGCTGGAGAGTTTGTGCGCATAAACTCCGCTGAAACCGCGGCTGTCGACCGCGTGACCGGGGGGAGCTGCACCTCTGATAGTGGAGTGTTAGCGGTATGTCCTGGCCCGGTACACCGCGTTGAGGCATGCCGCTGAACCCGTGTACGTCGGCACACCTCGCTGCCTTTGGGCGTCTCGTTTATGCGCATAAACTGCGGCCGATGGCGATGGCGATGGCGATGGCGATGGCGATGGCGATGGCGAGCGGCGAGCGGCGAGCGGCGAGCGGCGAGCGGCGAGCGGCGAGCGGCGAGCGGCGAGCGGCGAGCGGCGAGCGGCGAGCGGCGAAAGATCACACCCCGACTGCTCCGGAATCCAGTGCGCGGCGATTGACCATCGGGCATGTCGACGTAGCAATCGCATCCACGTGAGGACGTTTCCACTGTCACCACGCCGCGAATCGAGAGCTGCCTCGCCCGGCAACCGCCCGCTTTATGCGCATAAAGCAACCGACGTACGACGCACCCGCCCGCCTCCTTTCCGGTCGGAACCTCCCATCGTATTGATCTGGCGTGCGGCACCTCGATCCGTCATCCCGCGGCAGAACACCGCTCACCTTTATGCGCATAAACACATCAACGCAACGCCGTGAAGCGCATCCCGAACAGCACTCCCCTCTCATGGTCCGTCGCACGACCTGGTCCATCTGCTTCCGCGAAGCAGCAAATCCACTCGAAATCCCGCGATCCCGCGCCAACCTCCCGGCCCAGACACCCGATGCAGACTGGCTACAATACGGGGCTCTACCCTCCAGGCTTGAATGATGATCACGATCTACCACAACCCCCGATGCTCGAAGTCGCGCGAGACGCTTGCTTTGATCGAGTCGCTGAATACCACCGGTGCGCCCCTGAATGTCGTCGAGTACCTGAAGACGCCACCGACGGTAGAGGAATTGGAAGCGCTGCATCGGCAGCTTGGCCGCCCGGTTCGAGACATGCTGCGCGACGGAGAGGAACCGTACAAGACGCTGAATCTGGCCCGCGCCGATCTGACCGACACACAAGCCTACGCGGCGATTGCCGCTCATCCAATTCTGCTGCAGCGGCCCATCGTCGTTTATCGGGGCAAGGCCGCCATCGGCCGGCCGCCCGAATCGGTGCAGGCGCTGTTCGAATAATTCTTGCCCGCCGTATTTTTCTGATTGCATCGGCCGGGTACAAACATCGGCATTCGAAGCCGATCCGATCGCCGGACACCGTGCGACCACCACCCGGGTGATCGCAACCAAGCAAGCCGCCCCTAGCCTTCCCCGGACGACCCGTCGTCGTCGTCCGGCCCCCGCCCCGCCGCCGCTTTCGCGGCTGTCCGCAGCAGTGCGATCTGACCGCGATAGGCCCTGCAGCCACTGCAGGTCGGCAGGTGTACACGCACCTGCAGGCGCTCATGCAGGGTCAGATGCCGGTCCAGCGCATCCGACAGCAGTCGCGTCACGTCAGTACATTTCCCCGGCAGCATCTTCGGTCGTCAGTCCTTTTTCACTGAGGCAGGTTCGCAGGCGCGTGCGCGCCCGATACAGCAGCACGCTGCAATGATTCGTCGTCAGCGTCAATTCGCTGCAGATGTCCGTAATCTCGACGTCGAGGAATTCGCGCATCATGAACACGCGGCCGATCTGCTCCGGCAGGTGGTCGAGGCAGGTCTGGAACAGCGTCCAGAACTGCTGCTGCTGCAACAGCGTTTCCGGGCGCGGCCACGGTCGCGGCTTCGCATGCGCGGCCCAGTGCCCGTTTTCCTTGAACAGCTCGCGATCGAGCGCCGATTCGCCGTCGAGCTCGGCATCGAGCGCCGACAAGCTCACCGTGCGCTGCCGCGCGCGCAGCACGTCGATCAGCTTGTTGCGCAGGATGCCGAACACCCAGGTCTTGTGGGCCGACAGCCCGGCGAAATCGCCCGCGTGCGACCACGCGGCGGCGAGCGCTTCCTGCACGGCGTCTTCGGCCGCGTCGGCATCGCGGAGCTGGAGTCGCGCGAAGCGCAGCAGGTCGCGCCGCAGTTGCGCGAGATAGGCGGGATCGTCGTATTCGGACGGCATGTCTGGGTTGCGGTGTCTCGAGGCAATCGCGTGCGCCACCAAGCGGGCGCGTCGCGGTGCGAGCAGCTTACTGGGCGCGGTGCCCGCCTGCAATGCATGTTCCGTCACGAATTCACGAAACCGGTCGACGCGCTGCGCTATGCTTGCCGAACCCTGTGTTGCGTGTCGACTTCGACACGCGGCGGGCAGTTTGTAACGTCAGATCATAACGGTCAAGTTATCCACAATTTCTGTGGAAAACCTTGTGGAAAGTCGGTCGGGCGGCCCCGTGGGGCGGTTCGCGGGCTGGCTTGCCTATAAACAGACCTTTGTCGCTCGTTCGGAAGCAATCGATCCGATTCCTCACTCACCGGAAGGAGAATGTCATGTCCTATCGCATCGCTGTGGTCGTCGGCAGCCTGCGTCGCGCTTCGTGGAACCGCGCGCTCGCGCACGCCCTGATCTCGCTCGCCCCCGCCGATTTCTCGTTCGAGTTCGTCGAGATCGGCGAACTGCCGCTGTACAGCCAGGACTACGACGCGGATTTCCCGGAAGTCGCGAAGCGCTTCAAGCAGTCGATCGAAGCCGCCGATGCGCTGCTGTTCTTCACGCCCGAGTACAACCGCTCGATTCCGGGCGTGCTGAAGAATGCGCTCGACTGGGGCTCGCGCCCGTGGGGTTCCAATTCGTGGTCGGGCAAGCCGGGTGCGGTGCTCGGCACGTCGCCGGGTGCGACGGGTACCGCGCTCGCGCAGCAGCACCTGCGCAACGTGCTCGCGTACCTCGACGTGAAGACGCTCGGGCAGCCCGAGATGTTCATCAAGCACGATCCGGCACGCATCGACGATCAGGGCCAGATCGTCAGCGAAGACACCCGCAAGTTCCTGCAGGGTTTCGTCGATCGCTACACGGGCTGGGTGCGCTTGCTGAAGTCGGCCTGAGCGTCGCCCCGTTCATGCCGCCGGCGCCGGCCCGCACGTAGCGGGTCACGTGCCGGCGTGTCGCGCGTGCCGTGCGTCGCGCGCTTCGCGGATGCCCAGCAGGATCTCGTCGAGCAGCGCGATGTCGAACGGCTTCGACAGCACGCGGACGTTGACGGTGCGCGTGCGGTCGAGTTCCTCCGCGTAACCCGTGACGAGAATCACGGGCAGCTTCTCCGGCCGCTTCTCGACCGCTTCGGCGAGGTCGATGCCGTTCAGGCTGCCCGGCATGTGGATATCCGAAATCACGAGGTCGAACGCGTCGTTCGCGGCCGCGCCTTCGATCAGGCGCAACGCGTCGTCGGCGGTGGGCGCGTAGGTCACGCGGTGCCCGAGCAGCGACAGCAGCGCTTCGGTGCCGGCCGCGACTTCGCTGTTGTCCTCGACGAGCAGCACGTGCAGGCCGGCGAGCGCGCCCGTGCCCGCGTCGTGCGCGACCGCCGGCGGCCGTGCGACGACATCCTCGGCGCGCGCGCGCGGCAGGTAGAGGCGCACCGACGTGCCGGCACCGACGGCGCTGTCGATCGTCGCGAGGCCGCCCGAGCGTTCGCAGAACGCGAATACCTGCGGCAGGCCGAGCCCCGTCCCCATCCCCTGAGCCTTCGTCGTGAACAGCGGCTCGAACGCGCGGGCGAGCACGTCGGGCGCCATGCCCGAACCCGTATCGTCGAGCGAGATCTGCACGAAATCGCCGGTCAGCGGAAAGCCGTCCTCGCGACGCAGCGTCACGTTGCGCGCGCCGACCGTGAAGCGGCCGCCGGCCGCCATCGCGTCGCGCGCGTTGACCGCGAGGTTGATCACCGCGAGTTCGAGCTCGGCGACGTCGACGCGGATCGGCCACACACCGGGCTCGATCGCGACGACCAGCGACGATTTCGAACCGAGCGACGTCTTCAGCAGTTCGCGGCATGTGCCGACCCATTGCCCGACGTCGATCGTCTCGTTGTGCAGCGGCTGCTTGCGTGCGACGCCGAGGAGCTGGCGCGTGAGCGACTGCCCGTTCTTCAGCGCGCGTTCGATCGCGCCGAGCTCCTTGTCGAGATGCTGGACCCCGCGCCGCCGCACGATCTGCACGTTGCTCGAGATGATCATCAGCAGGTTGTTGAAATCGTGCGCGACGCTGCCGACGAGATTGCCGAGCGCCTGCATCTTGCGCGACTGCCGGTACGCCGATTCGATCGAACGGCGCATCGACGCTTCGGCCTGCCAGCGGTCCCACGCCTCCTCTTCCGCCTTCAGCCGCTTGAGCGACAGCCAGATCACCGACCACAGCGCGACCGACGGCGCGAACATCGAGAGGAACAGCACGCTCAGGTGTTCGTACCATTCACGCCAGATCGCCGACGTGCGATACGAGCACGTCACGTAGACGGGATAGCTGCCGACCTGGCGATACGCGACGATCTCGCTGCTCGCGCCGTCGTGGCGCACCCGCACGACACCGGCGCGCGGATCGTTGCGTGCGTCGCCGAACGTGACGGCGCGGTCGGTGTGCGCGAGTGCCGGCGGCGGCGGATACGACGCGATCACCGCGCCGTCCGAGCGCGCGAGCGCCATCGTCATCGGCGTGCTGGCGCCGCCGAGCAGGTCGCGGTAGAACGCGTTGAAATACGACGACTTCAGCGCGATCGACACCATTCCGGCGAACGAACCGTCGCTATGGCGACGCGCGACGCCCGTGTTGAACACGGGAATGTTCTCGAGCTTGAGCGGCCCCATCATCAGCCGCGAGATGTGTTCGATCACCTTGCCGTCGCGAATGCCGGCGAAATCGTCGCGGTTCGCGATCGACGCATAGGGCGCCGGATAGTAGAGGCTGTTCGCGAGCAGCATCCCGCTCGCGCCGAAGATCGACACGGCCGCCACCTGCGGATAGCCGCCGCCGATCGTGTTCAGCGCTTCGTGGATGTCGGACTCCCTGTTGCGCACGGTCGCATCGTCCATGTCCTGCACGAGATCGACGATGCGCGCATCGAGCGTCTCGCTCAGGTCGAACACCTTGAGCGCGTGCTCCTCGGCAACCCGCACGGTGCGCATCGTCACGTCGCTCGCGGCGGCCTCGCGCGTCTTCAGGTCGTTGTACGCCATCACCACGACGTAGATGCAGGGCAGCACGATCGCCGCGACGAGCAGCACGATCAGCGTCACGCGTCGCACCGCGAAATCGTGCTCGGGCGCACCGGACGCATAGTTGCCGTCGTCCTGCCAGTCGTCGGCGGGCGTGGAGGCGGGAGCGTGGGAATCGGCGGGCCGGTCGGACGTCATCGAGGAAGCGGGTGAGGCGAAGGTGCCTGCCATCATAAACGAGTTGCGACGGCCCGCCGTACGGCCCAGGATGCACCCGGACGCAAGTAATCCTGTCGATTTCGACAGGGGGAATTCGTCAGATTGAAAACGCGACGAATCCGGCAGCGCAAACGTACACAAGGAAAAATTTTGCGTGCTTATCTCGAAAATGGTCGCGGCTGTTTTCGGAATGGCGCATGTTCGGACCGATTCTGTCCGAAATGGTGAATATGGCGAGTTGCATCGCCTCCGGTTTACTCCGAGAATCGCGCCTTGCTTTCCCTATGACAGATATCTGCGCCCGCCGGCATTCGCCGCGCGGCGCGTCGCGCGCGCCCGCGTTGCGGCGCCCGCGCGCGGTTGCAAGGCGGCTGCCCGCGCCCGAACGCATTGGCGCCTCAAGAAGTGCGCCGCGCGGTCGTTAACGCGAGAGAGACCATTCCGTATACCGCATCGCCCCATGCCTTTGCCGATTGTAATTGCCGACGATTCGCTGCTCGCTCGCAAACTTCTGACAAAGGCGCTGCCGGGAGGCTGGGACGTCGATGTCGCGTATGCCGCGAATGGTCGAGAGGCCTTGGCGCTGTATCGTGACGGCAAAGCTTCCGTAATGTTTCTGGACCTGACGATGCCCGACATGAGCGGATATCAGGTGCTGGAGACACTGCGCCACGAAGATCTGAACACGTTCGTGATCGTGGTATCCGCCGATATCCAGCCGCAGGCGCAAGCACGCGTGCGCGAATTGGGCGCGATCGCATTCGTTGCCAAGCCCGTGACGTCGGAGGCATTGCTGCCCATTCTCAAGGAGTATGGGTTGTATGCCTGACTCGGTGTTCACGGCGGAGCAACGCGACGCGTTGCAGGAGATCGCCAACCTCGCAATGGGCCGTGCCGCCGCACGGCTCGCGTTGTTGCTCGGGCGCTTCATCGAACTGTCGGTGCCGCGCGTGCGGGTCGTGAAAGCGACCGACGCGGGCGATGCGCTGCGCGAGATGACGGGCATCTACGACAACGTGACCGCCGTGCGCCAGGGCTTCCGTTCCGACATCAAGGGCGAGGCGATCGTGCTGTGCCGTACCGCGAGCATCGCGCGGCTCATGTCGGTCGTCGACCGCACGTTCGGCGAAGGCGTGTACGGCGGGATGGCGACACCCGACGAAGTCGTGTTCGACGTCGCGAACGTGCTGATGGGCGCCTGCGTCGCATCGATCCTCGACGAGCTCGGGCGCAAGCCGGTGTTCTTTCCGCCGGGGCTGCTCGGCGCGAACGTGTCGTTCGACGACGTCTTCCAGCCGACCGAGCTGGCATGGAGCGTGGCATTGCTGCTCGAGGTGAACTTCGGGCTCGAGGACCACGCGTTCCGGGCTCACTTCGTGATGCTGATGGCCGAGGATTCGATCCGGCTGATGGGCGACGCGCTCGACGCGTTGCTGTCCGCGCTATGACGGCCGCTACCCCGTCGCTGAGCGATCTCGTGATCGAGCGGGTGGGCTTCGGCCTGTTCGTGCTCGACCGCGCGATGACCGTGCTGATGTGGAATCGCTTCATGCAGGACCACAGCGGTATCCCGGCCGCCGACGTGATCGGCCGCAACCTGTTCGACTGTTTTCCCGACCTGCCGCGCGCGTGGCTGTCGCGCAAGCTCGAGAGCGTGTTCCAGCTCGGCAGCTTTGCGTTCAGCTCGTGGGAGCAGCGGCCCTACCTGTTCCGCTTCGAGCACGACCGGCCGATCACGGGCGGCGTCGACTACATGCAGCAGGACTGCACGTTCATGCCGCTCACGCGCGGCCGCGACGTCGAAGCCGTGTGCGTGACGATCTCGGACGTCACGCACGTGAGCGTGATGCAGCGTGAACGCGAGGAAGCGGTCGCGAAGCTGCGCGAACACGCGAATCGAGACGGCCTGACCGGCATCGCGAACCGGCGCTTCTTCGAGGCGCGGCTCGGCGACGAATTCGCGCGCTGGCAGCGCTACGGCGGCGACATGTCGGTGCTGCTGTTCGACCTCGACCACTTCAAGACGATCAACGACCGTTTCGGGCATGCGGCCGGCGACGCCGTGCTGCGCGAGACGGCGCGCCGCGTCGCGTCGATCGTGCGTGCGCAGGATACGTTCGGCCGCTTCGGTGGCGAGGAATTCGCGCTGCTGCTGCCGTGCACGAATCTCGACGAGGCGATGCTCGTGGCCGACAAGGTGCGCGATGCGATCGGCAGCGTGCCGGTCGATGCCGAGGGCGTCAGCGTGCCGGTGACGGCGAGTGTCGGCGGCGCGTGTGCAAAGGCGGGTGCGCCCACTTGCGACGTGCTCGTCAACGAGGCCGACGCCGCGCTCTATCGCGCGAAGCGGCTCGGGCGGGACCGCTCGGTGGCCTACGCGTAGGCGCACCCGCACGGCCCTGCTGCGCGGAGCGGATGCGCCCCGCGCGTGCCGTGCTCAGCTTTTCGCGATGTCGGCCAGCACGCCGGCCAGGACGGCCGGCTGCGACATGAACGGCGAATGGCTGCTGTCGAGCTGGTGCACGTGGGTCGGGTTGCCGGGCGCGAACGCGTCGGCTTCGTCGATGAAGCGCTGCTGCAGCGCGGGCAGGATCACGCGATCCTGCAGGCACTTGATGTAGTGGCGGTCGATCGCGCCCCAGCGCGCGGCCGTCGTCGGGATCGCGGTCGCGAACGGCGCGGCCGGCACGTCGCAGGTCATCAGGTTCGCGACGGCTTCGAAGTCGGCCTGCGGCACGTCATCGTACAGCGCGCGCTTCGCGAGCTCGCGATACGCGGCGTCACCGCTGCGCGGATCGATGCGCAGCGCACCGGCGACGCGCGGGCTCGCCAGCATCAGCGGGCCGAGCAGCTCACCCTTGTTCTCGGGCGCGCGCACGTAGTCGAGGCCCGGCACGCCCGACGCGGGCATGAAGGCCGAGAGATAGACGATCTTCGCGATTTTCCCGGGCGCGCGTTCGGCAGCCGCCGTGATCGCGAGGCCGCCCATGCTGTGCCCGACGAGCACGACCTTGCCGTGGCCGAGCGCGTACGCGTCGTCGACCGCCTGCATGACCTGCGTCGCGTAATCGTCGAGCGTCGTGTTCGCGACCGGCGACGGCTCGGCGCCGAACACATCCTTGTCGAGCGGGCGGGTGAAGTAGGAAACAGGAAAGCGGGCGTTGATGCCGTGCGCGGGCAGGTCGCGCGCGATCGACAGGTGGCCGCGCTCGGCCAGCGCGGCCGCAACGTGCGCATAGCACCACGCGCCGTGCCAGGCGCCGTGCACGAGCACGAAAACGGGATGATCGGACTGCGGGGTGGCGCTTGCGTTCGTCTCCATGGTGTCCGGGTCTTCAGATTTTGAGAAAGGTGTCATCTTAGACGAACCCGCGCGCACCCAGACGGGCCGCTTTCGATCTGTCCCTCTTGTCTCGTACAGGCCACATTTCGTCCGTATCCGATATGAATTTATCCCGAAGCGCGCTAATTTGTTGCTTTGCCCGCGATTGCGCCCCATGAACGTCGACTATCTCTTCTATCGGAAGCCGAACAAACCCGGCCCCTATTCGCTCGACGACCTGGGCGACATCGCGCCGCCGATCGGTCCGGGCGACCTGATACGCGCGGGTATCGCACGCGTGTTCGCGCAGATCGACTGGCAGGAATCGCCCGACGTGCCGGGTGCGTGGTTCGGCACGGGCGGCGCGGTGTTCCAGTTCACCGCGGAGCCCGACGGCCACGTGACGAGCTTCATGGGCTCGCGCCTCGAGCGTCGCTCGATGTTGCAGCTCACCCGCGAAATGGGGCTCATTGCGCTCGACCTGCAGCGCGACATCGTCTACGGCTGACGCAGCGCCGGCGCCGCTTCCCGCCCGGGCCGGGCGCCCTTGCCGGCCAACGGCCTCCGGCATGCCGCCGCATGCGGCGAGTGTCCGCCATCGAACTTCAAAGATTGCTATACTTTCGCCCAATTCCGGCTTCCGGCCGGTAATTTGTGCCTGTCTGCGTCGATCGTTCGCATATCTCGCACGCATTTGACGCCCTGACCATCCCAGCCGGGCATGGCTTCTTCAATCGCCCCGCGTGGGTGTCTCCGTGGAGCTTGTCTTGGCCGTTTCCAATTCCGTCGTGGACGAACAAGAAACCGACGCCGCTGCCGTCACATCGGGCAGTTCTTTCTATCTTGCGATGCGCATCCTGCCGGCCGTGCAGCGCGATGCGATGTTCCAGGTCTATGCGTTTTGCCGCGCGGTCGACGACATCGCCGACAGCGACCTGCCGCGCGCCGAGCGCAATGCGGGCCTCGATCGCTGGCGCGCCGACATCGACGCATGCTACGCCGGCCGCCCGCCGCGCCATCTGGCCGCGCTCGACCGCGAGATCCGTGCATTCAACCTGCAGCGCGACGATTTCCACGCGATGATCGACGGGATGGCGATGGATGCGGTCGAAGACATCTGCGCGCCCGACGAGCCGACGCTCGACCTCTTCTGCGATCGCGTGGCGAGCGCGGCCGGCCGTCTGTCGGTGAGGATTTTCGGGATGCCTGAAGCCGAAGGGATCAAGCTGTCGCATCACCTCGGCCGCGCACTGCAACTGACCAACATCCTGCGCGACATCGACGACGATGCGGCGATCAACCGCTGCTACCTGCCGCGCGAGCTGCTCGCGCGCGAAGGCATCGCGATTACCGACCCGGCGACGATCGTGCGCGATCCGGCGCTGCCGCGCGTGTGCGCGACGCTCGTCGAGCGCGCGCTCGAGCATTTCCGCCAGGCCGACGCGGTGATGGATACGTGCCCGCGTGCGCAGGTGAAGGCGCCGCGCATCATGTCGGGGGCGTATCGCTGCATTCTCGAAGCCGCGATCGCACGCGGCTTCGCTTTCCCGCGCGCGCCGCTGCGCAAGCCGAAGGCGCGCATGCTGATGATCGCCGCGCGCTACGCGCTGTTCTGAGTCGACCGAGTCGATGCCCAGGACCGTCCACGTGATCGGCGCCGGCCTTGCCGGCCTGTCGGCCGCGGTCGAGCTGCAACGCCGCGGGCGGCGCATCGTGCTGCACGACGCGCACGCGCATGCGGGCGGCCGCTGCCGCTCATGGTTCGACGGGACGCTGAACACGACACTCGACAGCGGGCTGCACACGGTGTTCGCGGGACAGCCCGCGACGCAGCGCTACCTGCGCGCGATCGGCGCGGCCGACCGGCTCGCGGGGCCCGCGCTGCCTGAATTCCCGGTCGTCGACGTCGCGTCGCAGCAGCGCTGGACGCTGCGCTTCGGCGACGGGCGCTGGCCGTCGTGGCTGTTCGATGCCGCATCGCGTGCGCCGGGCACGACGCCGCTCGACTACCTCGCGCTCGCCCCGCTCGCGTTCGCGCGCATGGGCCGCTCACTCGCACAGACGATGCGATGCGACGGCATGCTGTGGGAACGTTGGCTGCGGCCGTATTTCCTCGGTGTGCTGAACGTCGAGCCGCGCCACGCGAGCGCCGAACTCGCGCGTGCGGCGCTGTGCGGCACGTTTGCCGCGGGCGGCCCCGGCTGCCGTCCGCTCGTCGCGCGCGATGGTCTCGGCAGCGCATTCGTCGAACCGGCGCTGCGGATGCTGCAGCACGGCGGCGCGCAGATCCGGCTGAACTCGCGGCTCGACGCGCTCGAATTCGGCGCGCACGGCAACGCGGTCGATGCGATCTCGGTCGGCGGCGAGCGGATCGATCTCGCACCGGGCGACGCCGTCGTGCTGGCCGTGCCGCCCGAGGTCGCGCAGCCGCTCGTGCCCGAGCTCACCGCGCCCGACACGTTCAGCGCGGTCGTGACCGCGTACTTCGCGATCGAGGCGCCGGCCGGCACGGCGTTGCAGACGGCAGTCGTGAACGGTGTCGTCGATGCGGTGCGCACCGGCGGCGGCCAGCTCGCGGCGACGATCCGCGACGCCGGCCGCTGGCTCGACACGCCGCGCGACACGCTTGCGCGGCGCATCTGGGAAGACGTCGCGCGCGTGACGGGCGCGAACCCGGAAACCATCCCCGCGTGGCAGCTCGTCGTCGAGCCGCGCGCGGGCTTTGCGGCGGTGCCGTCGCAGGAAATGAAGCGTCCGGCCGTGCGTACGCGCTGGACCAATCTCGTGCTGGCGGGCGACTGGATTGCCACCGGCTTGCCCGCCACGATCGAGGGCGCGATTCGCTCCGGCCAGCTGGCCGCGGACGTGCTCCAGACACAGTAAGCAACAGAGGGACCGATGAACGATCTCACCGAAATGGCTACCTTGTCCGCCGGCACCGTGCCGGCCGGCGTCGATGCGGCCGTCGCGCGTGCGACCGACGCGCTGCTGGCCGCGCAGAACGCGGACGGCCACTGGGTCTACGAACTCGAAGCCGATTCGACGATTCCCGCCGAATACGTGCTGCTCGTCCACTATCTCGGCGAGACGCCGAACGTCGAGCTCGAACAGAAGATCGGCAAGTATCTGCGCCGCATCCAGCAGGCCGACGGCGGCTGGCCGCTGTTCACCGACGGCGCGCCGAACATCAGCGCGAGCGTGAAGGCGTATTTCGCGCTGAAGGTGATCGGCGACGACGAGAACGCCGAGCACATGCAGCGTGCGCGCCGCGCGATCCACGCGATGGGCGGCGCCGAGATGTCGAACGTGTTCACGCGCATCCAGCTCGCGCTGTACGGCGCGATTCCGTGGCGCGCGGTGCCGATGATGCCGGTCGAGATCATGCTGCTGCCGCAGTGGTTCCCGTTCCACCTGTCGAAGGTGTCGTACTGGGCGCGCACCGTGATCGTGCCGCTGCTGGTGCTGAACGCGAAGCGCCCGCTCGCGAAGAACCCGCGCGGCGTGCGCATCGACGAGCTGTTCATCGATCCGCCCGTCAACGCCGGCCTGCTGCCGCGCCAGGGTCACCAGAGCCCCGGCTGGTTCGCGTTCTTCCGCGTGGTCGACCATGCGCTGCGCGCGGCTGACGGCCTGTTCCCGAACTACACGCGCGAACGCGCGATCCGCCAGGCCGTCTCGTTCGTCGACGAGCGCCTGAACGGCGAGGACGGCCTCGGCGCGATCTATCCGGCGATGGCCAACGCGGTGATGATGTACGACGTGCTCGGCTACGCGGAAGATCATCCGAACCGCGCGATCGCACGCAAGTCGATCGAGAAGCTGCTCGTCGTGCACGACGACGAAGCGTATTGCCAGCCGTGCCTGTCGCCGGTGTGGGACACGTCGCTCGCCGCACATGCGCTGCTCGAGACGGGCGACGCGCGGGCCGAGGAAGCTGTGCTGCGCGGCCTCGAATGGCTGCGCCCGCTGCAGATCCTCGACGTGCGCGGCGACTGGATCTCGCGCCGCCCGCACGTGCGGCCCGGCGGCTGGGCTTTCCAGTACGCGAACGCGCACTACCCGGACGTCGACGATACGGCGGTGGTCGCGGTAGCGATGGATCGCGCGCAGAAACTCCGGCAGAACGACGCGTATCGGGATTCGATCGCACGCGCGCGCGAGTGGGTCGTCGGGATGCAGAGCAGCGACGGCGGCTGGGGCGCGTTCGAACCGGAAAACACGCAGTACTACCTGAACAACATCCCGTTCTCGGATCACGGCGCGCTGCTCGATCCGCCGACGGCCGACGTGTCGGGCCGCTGCCTGTCGATGCTGGCGCAGCTCGGCGAGACGCCGCTGAACAGCGAGCCGGCGCGCCGCGCGCTCGACTACATGCTCAAGGAGCAGGAACCGGACGGCAGCTGGTACGGCCGCTGGGGGATGAACTACGTGTACGGCACGTGGACGGCACTGTGCTCGCTGAACGCGGCCGGCCTGACGCCGGACGATCCGCGCATGAAGCGCGGCGCGCAGTGGCTGCTGTCGATCCAGAACAAGGACGGCGGCTGGGGCGAGGACGGCGACAGCTACAAGCTGAACTATCGCGGCTTCGAACAGGCGCCGAGCACGGCGTCGCAGACGGCCTGGGCGCTGCTCGGCCTGATGGCGGCCGGCGAGGTGAACAACCCGGCGGTGGCGCGCGGTGTCGACTACCTGATCGCCAACCAGAACGAAGAAGGCCTGTGGGACGAGGCGCGCTTCACGGCGACGGGTTTCCCGCGCGTGTTCTACCTGCGCTACCACGGCTATCGCAAGTTCTTCCCGCTGTGGGCGCTCGCGCGCTATCGCAACCTGAAGCGCGACAACACGACGCGCGTCACGTTCGGGCTGTAACGCGTGGCGACGCAATCCACCGGCATGCTGCCCGTCATCGCCGTGACGGGGATGGCGTTCGAGGCGCGCATTGCGCGCGGCGACGGCGTCGAAGCGGTCTTCGCCGCGCGCGCCGACCGGCTCGAACGCGCGCTGACCGAGGCGACCGCGCGCGGTTGCGCGGGCATCGTGAGCTTCGGCACCGCGGGCGGGCTCGCGCCCGACCTGGCGCCCGGCGCGCTCGTGATCGCGAACGCGATCGACGGGCCGTTCGGCCGCGTCGAGACCGATACGCGCTGGAGCACGCGGCTCGTCGCCGCGCTGCACGACACGCCGGTGTGGGCGCGCGTCACGCGCGGCACGATCGCGGCGGTGAGCGCACCGGTCGTCAGCGAACAGGAAAAGACGTCGCTGCATCGCGCGAAGGGCGCGCTCGCCGTCGACATGGAGTCGCATATCGCGGCGGCCTTCGCGGCGTCGCGCGGTGTGCCGTTCGCGGTGTGTCGCGCGATCGTCGATCCGGCGTGGCGCACGTTGCCCAGCGCGGCGACGGCCGGCCTGCGCGACGACGGCAGCACGGCGATCCTGCCGATCCTGCGTGAACTGCTGAAGCAGCCGTCGCAGCTCGGCCCGCTGCTGCAGGTGGCCAGCGACGCGCGCGCGGCGCGCACGACGCTGATCCAGGCGCGGCACGCATTCGAGCGTGCGGGCGCGATGCGGATCGTCTGACCGGCGTTCGCCGCTTTTCTCACCCCTCCCTTCCCGGCTTTCCTTCCGGTTCTCGCGGACAAATCGCGGACAAAAAAAGAGCGCTGCAGATTTGAACTGCAGCGCTCTTTTTCCTTGCGGCGGTAGCCGTTGCAGCGTTACTGCGCGGCCGGACTGCTCGCAGGCGTTGCCGGCGCGGTTGCCGATGCCGCGGCAGGCGCAGCAGCCGGCGTGCTCGCCGGCATCGCACCGTCCGCACCCGGATCGTCGTACTGCGGCAGCCCCGGCGCGGCCGGTGCATTGTTCGGCGCAGCGCCCGGTGTACCGCCCGACTCGCCCGGATCCTCGTAGTTCGGCAACCCCGGCACGGCAGGCGTCGCGGCCGGCACGGCGCCCGATTCACCCGGTTCGTTGTAGGTCGGCAGCGTCGCCGACGACGACTGGCTGCGATACGTCAGCGACTTGCGCTGCTGCAGGTACGCGTCGCGCACGAACGAATACGGATCGAGCGCGGCCTGCTTCAGCAGGTCGGTCGCGCCGAGCAGGTCAGAGCGCGCGCTGATGAACTGCGCGATGTACATCGGGTTGCGCGCGGCCGGCTCGATGTAGTTGAGCAGGTTGAAGCGCACGTCCACCGCGCGGCCGACGCCGTCGCGGAACGTGCTCGGCCCGAACACGGGCAGCACGAGGTACGGGCCGGACGGCACGCCCCAGCGCGCCATCGTCAGGCCGAAATCCTGGTGATGCTTCGGCAGCCCGGCCGGCGTCGCGATGTCGATCAGGCCGGCGACGCCGAACAGCGAGTTCATCGCGACGCGCATCAAGTCCTGCGTCGCGTCGGTGATGCGCAACTGCAGCAGGTTGTTCGCGATGTTGCCGAGGTCGCCGAGGTTCGAGAAGAAGTTGCTGATCGCGGTGCGCACGGGCGTCGGCGTGACCTTCTGGTAACCCTTCGCGATCGGCTGGGCGATGTTCGTGTCGACGGTGTCGTTGAACTTGTACATCGCCCGGTTCATCGGCTCGAGCGGGTCGTTGGGGTTGCGGTTCGGTCCCGTCGCGCAGCCGGTCAGCACTGCGCTGGCGGCAACGGTCGCCGCAATGATTCGCACCTTATTCATTGATTCCTTGCGATTGGTTCTTGGCGCGTTTGACGCGCGGTTTGCCCATCAGGACGGGCTGGAACACCACGGCGCCGATCAGCGTGCAGGTCAGGGCCAGCGCGAGCAGCTTGCCCATGCTCGACGTGCCCGGGTGGTGCGACAGCCACAGGCTGCCGAATGCGGTCGCCGTCGTCGCGGCGCTGAACAGGACGGCGTGCGTGAGGCTCGAGTGCAGCAGCCCGGTTTGCCCCCCGCGCCACGCCATCACGAAATACACCTTGAACGCGACGCCGACGCCGAGCATCAGCGGCAGCGCGATGATGTTCGCGAAGTTGAGCGACATGCCGAGCACGACGCACAGTTCGAGCGTCACGATGCCCGACACGAGCAGCGGCACCAGCGTGCGCAGCACGTCGCCGAAGCGGCGCAGCGTGACCCACAGCAGGATCGTGATCGAGATGATCGACCACAGTGCCGCATGCAGGAACGCGTTGATGATCGTGTCGGCCGAATGCAGGATCGAGATCGGCCCGCCGGTCGCGCCCGGCTCCGCGGCCTTCACGGTCTTCGCGAAGCGGCGCAGCATCGTGTCGTCGTTCGGGTCGACGCCCTTCGGCACCTTAGGCGAAATCTGCACGAGTGCGTGGCCGTCCGGTGCGACCCAGTCGCGCACGAGCTGCGGCGGCAGCGATTCGCGCGTGATGTCCTGCGGCCGCAGCAGCGAGGCGAGCTGGTTGAGCGCGATGCGCAGCGTGTCGGAGAACGCACGCTCGGCGCGGTCGCGCGTCGCGGCGTCGGCGGCGGCGAGTTTCGCGAGCGAGGCCGACAGGTGCTGCGCGGCGGCCGCGCCCGGGCCCGGATGATCATCGGCCGCGTAGCTCAGCAGGTCCGACACGCGCTTGAGCGCAGCGACGCGCTGCGCGTCGGTCGCGGGCGGCGCGGCCGGCTGCGTCAGCGCGGGCAGCAGGTCGCTCGCGGCCGCGGCGATCGCCGCGCGCTTGGCCGGCTGGTCGGCGGGGATGAAGGTCGACAGCGTGGTCGTGCGGCCCACTTCAGGCAGTGCGTCGAGGCGCTTCGCGGCCGCGTCGGCATCGGCGAGCGACGGCGCGAGCAGCGTGACGTCGTTGACGGCGGCTTCCGGCGAATCCTTCAGCGCAAGCAGTGTCGCCATCGATTCGCTGTGCGGATCCTTCAGGTGCAGCGGGTTGAAGTCGAAGTGGAGGAACGCGAGCAGCGGCAGCGCGCCGATCACGACCACGAGCGTGCCGATCAGGATCGGCTTGCGATGGCGATCGAGGTAGTCGTCGACCGGCGCGAGCCACGGGAAGCCCGGCGTCTTCGATTCGCCCGGCGGCGCGAACAGGCGCAGCAGCGCCGGCAGCAGCGTGATCGTGGTCAGCAGCGCGACGAACATCCCGACGCCCGCGATCAGGCCGAGTTCGGACACGCCGCGATAGGCGGTGGGAATGAACGAGAAGAAGCTCGCCGCGACGGCCGCGGTGGCCAGCGCGAGCGGCATGCCCATCGAGTGCGCGGCGCCGATCAGCGCGTGATCGATGCGCGGATCGCGGAAGCGCTCCTCGCGGTATTTCACGCCGTACTGGATCGAGAAATCGACGCCGAGGCCGACGAACAGCACCATGAACGCGACCGAGATCATGTTCAGCGAGCCGACCATCGCGAGGCCGAGCGCGGCGGTCACGACGAGGCCGACGAACAGCGTGACGAGCACCGAGCCGATCATCCGCTTCGAGCGCAGCGCCAGCCACAGGATGACGAGCACGGCGAGCAGCGTGAGCGCGCCGTTGAGCGCCGCGCCATCTTCGACGGACGCGAATTCGTCGTCGGCGAGCGGCTGCTCGCCGGTCAGGCGCACGGCGGCGCCGTAGCGCTTCTCGAGGTCGAGCGAACGGGCCGCGTCGCGGATCACCTGGCTGGTTTCCGCGCCGGCCTTCAGCGCGCCGTAGTTGACCACCGGCTGCACGGTGACGAACGCGCGCGCGGGCTGCCGCGCGGCATCGTTGTCGACCAGCGCGCGCCACGAGAACGCGGCGGGCTTGCCGGCCAGCACGTCGTCGACCGTCGCTGCGCTGCGTGCGAGCAGCTTCGCCATCGCGGGCAGTTTCACCTGGCCGGTCAGGAGCGGCTGGCCGAGCGTGGTGGAGAGTGTGGTCGCGAGCCCGGTCAGGCTCGGGTTCTTCGCGAGTTCGTTGACGAGCGGGCGCGCGCTCGCGAGCTGCGAGGTGGTATCCGTGACCTCCTGCGGCGACAGGAACAGCAGCCCGTTGTGCTCGAAGAACGGCCCGCCGCCGGGCTCGGCGACCTGGCCGATGCGGCCGGCGTCGGCATCCTTGCGCAGCGCTTCGGTCAGCGCATGCGCGGCGGCGTTCGCGAATTCGGGCGCCGGCGCCTCGACGACCGCGAGGATCGTGCCGTTGCGTTGCGGGAACGCCTTGTCGACGGCCTGGCCGAGGGCGGCCCATTGCGGCTCGGCATCGACGAGCTTGCTGATGTCGGTGTTGATCTTGAAATGCTGCGCGACATAGACGCCGCTGAGCGCGGCGATGACGAGCGACAGGACGACGACCCAGACGGGGCGGCGCACCGACCATGCAACGAGTCGGACGATGAGAGATGTCACCATGTGGCGGTGGGGAGCGGCTGGCAAGGGCAAAGTAGCCAAGTATACCGGCGCGGCGTGGCGGCGGTCGTGACGTTGGGGGTTTCGGGGCGGGAAGGAGATTTGTTCGCGACAGCGGAATCGATACCGATGGCTCGCCGGTTTGTAAGGGGATATTTACATAATCGGCGCCGCGCTGCGTCGTCGCGCCGCCGCACGCCTGTGACAAAGGAACCTGAAAGGTAACAGTCGGTCACGGCGGCGCACCGAAGCGTCGGGCCCGGTATACTTTGCTTCGTCGGCCGGTGCAATGAACCGGTCGTTTTTTCTCATCGAGCGATATTCGTATGAAACGTCATCTGTTTGCTTTCGTCGCGGCGGCCGCCGTGTCGGTTTCCGCTTTTGCGCAGAGCGCGCCGGTCGATATCGTCCGCAATGCGGTCGAAGGTACCGTCAACGCGATGAAGGCCGATCCGGCCGCGCGCGGCGGGGACATGGCGAAGGTCTCGGCGGTTGTCGAGCAGCGCTTCCTGCCCGCGACCAACTTCGAGCGCACGACCCGCATCGCGGTCGGCGACGCGTGGAAGCAGGCCACGCCGCAACAGCAGCAGGAGCTTTACAAGCAGTTCAAGCTGCTGATGACGCGCACCTACGCCGCGTCGCTCGCGCAGCTCGGCAGCCAGGACGCGAAGTTCTCGTTCAAGGCCGGCGGCGCGTCGGGCGCCGACGCGCTCGTGCAGTCGACGGTCACGACGCCGGGCGACAGCCAGTCGGTCGGCTATCGTCTCGGCAAGGTCGGCAACGACTGGAAGATCTACGACATCGACATGTCGGGCGCGTGGCTGATCCAGGTCTACCAGGGCCAGTTCAAGAGCCAGCTCGCATCGGGCGGGATCGACGGCCTGATCGCGTATCTGCAGAAACACAATTCGCGGACGAACTGACGGCTGCTGCGCGGTTCGGAATCCGGATGCATGAAGGGCGCCCTCGGGCGCCCTTGTTTATTTACCCTGGGGCGTGCACGCGCAAGTCCACACCGCCTTCGCACACATCGAGGCTCGCTGTGCGCGGCCTACTGATACGTCATGGTGAAGGTCAGCACGGCGTTTGCGCTGCCGGCTGTTACCTTCGCGGCCGTCTGGTAGTACCTGGCGGTGAGCGGGATCGTGTAGGAGCCGCCGGTCGATTTGCTGTAGCTCGTCAGCGTGTACTGCGTGTTGTATTTCAGCGCGTTGCCGTTGCCGTCCTTCAGTTGCAGGCCGATACCGGTGGCCGTCGAACCGCTCGACAGCGCCAGCACGCCGTTGGTGCTGTCGAGGACGGCATTGACCGGGATGAACTGGTACTGGATCGAGTTCAGGCCTGTCGGGCAGGCGTTGACCGCCACGTTGAACGAGACGGCCTGCTTGTTGGTCGAGCCGATGCCCGTGAATTCCGACTGCATGGGCGAGCCCATGTTGACCGTCACGTTCGGCGTGGTGCACGCCGCGACGTTGACGATGGTCGAGGTCAGCGAATACGACACGTGGCTCGAAGCGGAGACCGCAAACGGGCCGTTGATGTTTGCTCCCCCCGTCGAGGGCGCTCCCTCGAACAGCACGCCGCCCGTCACCGTGCCCGCCGTGATGGCGCCGGTCTTGACCAGCGCCACCTGAACCTGACCGCCGTTGTTGACCAAACTGCTCGTACCGTTCAGGTTGCAGGCCCACCCAGCCCAAGGGCTGGGTAGCGGCGGCCTCGGCGTGCCGAGATCGTCCCATGGCTGCCAACCGCAACCGTTCGCATAGGAACGCACGCCGATCGCGACACCGACGCCTGGCACATTGGTATTCCAGACCGTATAGGCCACACCATTCGGCCCGGCCACCGTCATGCCGGCCTTGGTCATCGACAACGCTTCGAAGGCCATACCCGAGAATGCAGAACCCGACACGGTGCAACTATAGAAGTTGGTGGTGGCCGGAGTACTGGCCCAGGCAGTCAGCACCGTACCGATCGCGGCGTCGCGCGGGATCGTCACCGAAGCCGGCATCGAGATCGTCACCGTCTGTGCCGTGCCCGTGCAACTGGCGCTCTGTGCGAACGCGGCACGCGAACCCAGACCAGGCATCAACGCTACCAGCGCGAGCAGCCAGAACACCACGCGGCCCCAGCCGCGTGCCGATTTCGCCTGCCGGCGCGTCGCGGTCGAATTTTCGTTTCGTTTCATGACCTCTCCCAGGCTCATTTCATCAGCAGCGCTCATTTCGTACATACCGCTTCCGTATCGGTCCACCGTTGCCGGCTCGTCTTGCTCGCCGGCGCAAGCGTGTAGGACAGCGAACAACCCTCGGCGGCCGTATCGCCCCACCTCACCTTCAGCGTGCCGGTATCCGTCTTCACGCCGCGCAGCACGACGCGGCCATCCTGCGCGACGGTGCCGACGTTCTGCCCCGCCGTATCGCTCACCTCCGCGCCGAAGGGAACCGGCTCACCATCGGCCATGCGCGCGCGCATGATCACCGCGCGTCCGCCGCCCTCGGTCTCGTACTTCAGCCGCACCACCGCACCCGCGGTCGGCGCGACGTGCTGCGCGCTGGATTTCAGCTCGACGCTCATCGGCACGCCCTTCGGATCGATTTCCACCTCGTTGGTCGAGAACGGCGTCAGGGTCGACACCAGGGCATGACCGAACCGATCGATGCGCAGGCCGCTGCCGGCCGTCACGCGTGCGCCGTTTGCGTCCTTGGCCTCGACGATCGCCATCGTCTCGCCCATGGTCGGCGTAAAGGCCACGCCGCCGGCATAGGCCACCATACCGCCCGAGATGCCGCCGCCGTACTGCGTAAAGCCGGTGCCCTTCGAGGCGTTGCCCGACAAGGTCGCATACGGCGACAAGTAGGACACGTTGCCGCCGACGTTGGCGGTCGCCCCGGTGCCGCTGCCGCGGGTATGACCGACGTTCACGCCATAGCTGAGCGCGTTGTCGATGCCGAGCGAGCCGGTCAGCGACTGCTGGACCAGGGTTGCGCCATGGCTGTCGTGTTGCAGGCTGGTCGACGAATACAACGTGCGCGAGCCGAGGTTCAGCGGGATCGACACGTTCAGCATGAAGCGGTTGTCCCAGCGTTTTTGCGTCGCGTCGAATTGGCGCGCGACCGACACGCCGTAGTTGATGCGCCGGAAATTGTTGCTGTAGCCGGCCTGGAACTGCGTGTCGTTGCCGCTGCGATTCCAGTAATTGACGGTCGAGCCAGACAGGTAGAACGAGCCCCAGCCTTCCGGCAGGCCCTGGTTCAGCATGACCTGGAACTGACCGCGACGCACGCCGCCCGACAGCAGGCCGTTCACGCCGCCGGTCTGCTGGCTGCGCAACTGCATGGCGTCTTGCAGGCCCAGGTAGCCGCTGCTCGAATAACGATAGGCGGCCACCGCGATATTGGTGTTGGTCGGACTGATCAGCTTGCTGTACGAGAGCTTCACGCTCTGGCCGTGGCGCGTGCCCATGCCGGGCAGATCGGTGTTGGCCTGCGTGATGTCCAGCGCGAACGAGCCCAGCCCGGTGTTGAGCGCGACGCCGGCCAGGCCTGCCAGGTAGCCGGGCGCGGCCGTCATGCCGCCGTAGCCGGTGATCAGGTTGGTGAAACCGTGCTGTACGGTCGCCTGGAACAGCGCGGGCTTGCTCGACAGCAGCGGACTGCGGTACTGGCCGGCCGTCACGCTGAAACGCGTGATGCCGGGCCGCAGCGAACTGACGGCCGACGCATACGGCACCTTGAAGGTGTGGATGCTGCCGTCGGCTTCGGTCACGATGACGTCGAGGTCGCCGCCATAACCGGTCGCATAGAGATCGTCGATCTCGAACGGGCCGGTCGCGACGTTGGCGCTGTAGACGATATTGCCGTTCTGGCGCACCTGCACCAGCGCATTGCTGTTGGCGATGCCGTGGATGGTCGGCGCATAGCCGCGTTGCGATTCCGGATACATGCGCTCGTCGCTGGCGATTCGCACGCCGCGAAAGCCCACGCTGTCGAACATCGTGCCGTCGGTGAACGCGTCGCCGATCACGAGCTGCGCCTTCAGGCGCGCGATCGAGCGCTGCAGGCTGGTCTGCACGCTCTGGTAGTGCGTGCCGCCGTGCGTGTTGTAGGTGGTGTTGCCGTTGTGGCGGAAGCGCCAGGGCCCGACGTTCAGGCCGGCGGTCAGGCCCAGGTAGGCCTGGGTCGACGAGGCGCCCTGGTTGTCGGCGCGGTAGATGTTGCCGTTGTACGACAGCAGCGCAGCCGGCACGCCCTCGTCCCAGTAGCGCGGATCCACGTAGCCGCGCGCCGCGCGGCTCAACGAGGCCTGCGGGATGCTGACGTCGAGCCGCTGCTCGCCATTGTCGAAGGTGGCGACGGCGTCCGGCACCAGCATGCCGATCGTCGCGCAGGCATGGTTCGAGTCCGTCAACATGCGCGTCGCTTCGGGCGACAGCTTCGCGAGATCCACCCCGACCTGCTGCAGCAGCTCGCGATCGAAGCAGGGCTGGACGTTGTTTCGGCTGTCGCCCACCTGGCGCAGCGTGATCGCGGTACGACCGATCCAGTTCGTGTTGACGTACAGGTCGACGCGATACGAACCCGGCGCCGCGGCATTGCCTTTTTCGAAGCGACTGACGTCCACCCGCGTGCCGCCCGGGCGCTGCAGGAACAGGTCGTCGAACTGGACTTCCGCCACCTGTGTGGCGCTTGTGGTCTGCGCCATCGCGCCCGTCGACGCGAACACCGACAGCGCGAGCAGGAAGCACGGGCGCGGGCGCCAGCGCACGAATGGCGGCAAACTCGAAAGACGTTGGATCACGATAGGCACCCGAGCGTGAGCAAGCCTCCGCCCTGCCCGGGCGGGCATGCTTGGTCTTGCTGTGGAAAGGACGTGGCGCGCTACCCGCGCCTCGCGCAATGGAAGAGAGTCAGTCGCGCATCATCGCGACGGTGCAGCGGTGTCTGACCGCAACGGCGTCTCGCCGATGACCGAGCCGCCGTAGTCGTTCAGCGTCGTGTAACGCACGCTGGCGCCGGCCGAGCCGGGCACATCGCCTTTCAGCGGGAAGGCGCGCGTCTCGCCCGGCCCGACCATGCCGCCATCGTCGAAGATTGCGCTGCGTCCGCCCGACTGCACGCTGATCGTGGTCAGCGACACATGGAACGGCGTCGGGTTGTGCGCCTCGATGGCCGGCTTGCCGTCGGCCTGTGTGAGCCGCCAGGTGAGCTGCGCCGGCGCATCGGCCGATGAACCCGCGAGTTTTTCCGGACGATAGAACAGCTTGATGCGCGAACGGAATGCGAGCTGGATACGGTTCATGTCCGCGTCCGCCGCGCTCGGCTTGGGCGGCACCTCGAGCACGTTGAGCCAGAACACCGACTCGTGATCGTGCGGCATGGGCTCGCCGGTGTAGACGATGCGCAGCGTCTGCGATTTGGACGGATCGATCCGCGAGATCGGCGGCGTGACGGTGAAGGGCACCTTGGTCGTGGACGGCGCGCCGCGCACGTCACCTGTATCGACCCACGACTGCACGAGCGCGGGCGACTGGCCGGCGTTCGACAGCTTGAGCGTGACCTCGGATTCGCTCGCGGCATAGATTACGCGCGTGCCACCGATCACCACCGATGCATCGGCGGGCGTTGCCAGGTAGCCGAGCCATGCGGCGCATGCGGTGGCGATCGCGCGCCGGAGGGTGTTTCGAAGCTTCATGATGGAGATCGATGCAGGTAGCGAGCACGAGGGGCGGAGCGACGTCGTGCCGCTCCGCCCGCTCTTGCTATGTATAACTAAGTGATTGGTTACTGATAAACGAGCGAGTACATCACGCTCGACGTCGCCGCGCCTGCCGTTGCAGCGCCGGTTGCGAAGTACTGCGCGTAGTAGTTCAGCGTGGCGGTGCCGGTCGAGCTGATTGCGACTGACTTCGAGTTTTGCGAGGCGTCAGCTGCGCCGATCCTGATAGGCGAATAGGTGCCGTCGCCGTTCAGCAGCTGGATCTCGACGTTGGTCGCGCCGCCGGCGGCCAGGATCAGGTTGCCGGTGGCGGTGTCGACCGTCGGGCCCGGTTCGAAGTAGGTGTGGACGTTGCCCGACGCCGGCGTGCAGGCCGTCAGCGCGATGTTGAAGGGCGTGCGGTTGGCCCACTGGCCTGCGGCGGCCAGCGCGCTGGTCGCCACCGATTGCAGCGGCACATTGAAGTTGTTCGAGTTGCTGCCGTTGCCGTTGATCGTGCAGGTTTGCGCGGTAACGCTGCCGTTGAACGTGATCATGCCGTCGGTGGCGGATGCGATTTGCGACGCAGTGGCTGCAGCCACGAACAACACGGCGGTAATGAGTTTGGTTTGCATGTTTTTGGTTTCAGAAAGAATCGATCTGGATGGTGATACGACGCCGACGCGATATCCGTTGACAGCGCGACGCGACATCCAACGGCGACCCGAAAAGGCATCACACGGCCGAATATTATGTTTTCGGCTTGGTTACACTTGGACAGAACGAATCCTACTGGCGTCAACAATTCGTAAGATGAACAATTGTCACTTTGCGATGGCACCAATGAAAAATGCCGTTCAGCGTGACTGAACGGCATTCGCCTTCGGGTGCCTGGTTCGTTGCCGTGCGTCAGGTGCCGGCGCCGAGCATCCGCAGGCAATCGTCGACCACCGCGTCGACGAACGCGGTGCGATCCGTTTCCGGCGCCGCGATGATGTGGTCGGTCGCGCCGTGCACGCCCGCATAGATCAGCAGCGCGGTGACCTGCGGGTGCGCGAGCCGCCAGGTGCCGGCCCGTGCGCCGCCGTCGAGGATCTCGCCGAGCTGTTCGAGGATCGCGTTCTTGTCGGCATTCGCGCGATCGTGGTGATGGTGATTCGCGTAGACGATGTCGTGCGTGCGGTAGGTCGCCGCGTAGGTTTCGATGTTGGTGCGGATCCACGCGCGCAGGCGCGCGAGCCAGTCGTCGGCGTCGCACGCGTCCACGGCGTGCTGCAAACGGTCGAGGAACGACGCCGTGTAGCGCTGCGCGAGCGCGGCGAGCATGTCGGATTTCGATTCGAAGTAGTGGTAGAACGTGCCCTTTGCCACCTGCGCGTGCTCGACGATCTCGCTGATGGTCGTCGCTTCCACGCCCTGCGCGAGGAACAGCCTCTCGGCCGCGGCCATCAGCTCCTCGAGGCGCACTTCCGCCGGCTTCGTGCGCGGCAGCTTGCCCGCCGGCGCGTCGTCCTTTCCTGTCGTGGTTCCTGCCTTTGTCCTGTCCGTCATCGCGCGGCTCGACGCCCGTTCGTGCAAAGCCCGCAGTTTAGGCCAGCGCCCCGTTCACGGCCAACGCAATCCATTGACCGACGGTCAGTCGATATATATGATGCGAATCATTCTCATCTTCGTGCCCGTGAAGGGCCGACCGCCATGCCTCGCTACCGTCGCGCCGCACTCGTCCTGGCCGCCTGTCTCGGCACCTTCCTCGCCACGCTCGACATCAGCATCGTCAACGTCGCGTTGCCGACGCTGCAGACGGCGCTCGATACCGACATGGGTGGCCTTCAGTGGGTCGTCAACGCGTACGCGCTCGCGTTGTCGGCGTTCATGCTGTCGGCCGGCCCGCTCGGCGATCGCTACGGACACAAGCGCGTGTGGCTCGCCAGCGTGGTTCTGTTCACGGCCGGGTCGGTGGTCTGCGCATGCGCGAGCCGGCTCGAGCCGCTGTTGATCGGGCGCGCGATCCAGGGGTTCGCCGGCGCGTTGCTGATACCGGGCGCGATGCCGATCCTCACGCATGCGTTTCCCGATGCGCGCGAGCGCGCCCGCGCGATCGGCGGATGGTCCGCGTTCAGCGCACTCGCGCTGATCCTCGGGCCGCTGGTGGGGGGGCTGCTCGTCGAGCATGGCGGATGGCAGGACATCTTCCTCGTCAACGTGCCGATCGGCATCGTGACCGTGCTGCTCGGCGCGTGGGGCATTCCGGAGCGCCGGCATCCGCAGCACGCGGCGTTTGATCCGCTCGGCCAGGCGCTGAGCGTGGTCTGGCTCGGGTTGCTCACGTACGGGCTGATCGGCATCGGCGAAGCCGGCGCGTCGCACGTGAAGGTGCTCGCGCCGCTCGCGGGCGCCGCGGTGGCGTTCGTCGTGTTCGTGCGTGTCGAAACGCGCGTCGAGCGGCCGCTGCTGCCGGTCTGGCTGTTTCGCGACCGGCGGCTGGTGCGCGCCAATCTCGCGTCGTTCGTGCTCGGGTTCTCGGGGTACAGCAGCCTGTTCTTCCTGTCGCTGTTCCTGCAGCAGGCGCAGGGGCGCACGCCCGCCGCCGCCGGCTGGCAACTGATGCCGCAGTTCGTGATGACGGCGGTCACGTCGATGCTGTTCGGGCGCATCGCGGCGCGCATTCCGTTGCACGCGCTGATGGTGGCCGGGTACGGTCTGGTCGGCGCGATGCTCGCGGTCATGGCGGGCTTCGGTGCGGGAACGCCGTATGTGCCCGTCGGCATCGCGCTGGCGGTGCTCGGGGTCGGCATGGGGCTCGCGGTGCCCGCGACCGGCATGACCGTGATGGAACTCGCGCCGGCCGAACGCGCGGGCATGGCGTCGGCGACGATGAACGCGTTGCGCCAGACGGGGATGAGCATGGGCATCGCGGTGCTCGGCAGCATGATGAGCGTCGGTGCGCTGCACCGGATGACGGCCGCGATGCAAGCGGCCGGCAGCGCGCAAGCGGATACGCTGGCGCGGCAGGCGGTGATGGAGCATGTGTTTGCAGCGGGACAGCCGGCGCTGCTTGGCGCGTATCGGGATGCGATGGCGCACGGGTTTTCGATCGCGGTCCTGTGTTCCGGAATCCTCAGTGTTGGCGTTGCTGTGATGCTGATGATGCGGCGTGAAACGAAGAAGCAATCGGGGGGCGCGACGGCGGCGTGTATGACGTCTTCACGGTCGGATTGATATGCCTTGCCGGCCGGCCGAGCCTTTTGCAGCAGATCGCGGCGCCGACCTACCTTCGCCGATGCTCGACCGCGAACTTGATCAGCTCGGCCTGCCCCTCGATCTCCAGCTTGCGCTTCAGGTTGAGCCGGTGCGTCTCGACCGTGCGCACCGACAGCCCTGTCTGCTGCGCGATCTGCTTGCTCGACAGCCCTTCAGCCAGCGCGTCGAGGATGTCGCGTTCGCGCGGCGTGAGCCGGTCGAGCGGCGACGCGGTCGTGCTCGCGTGGATCATCCGCGCGGCGAGCCCTTCGCTGAAGAACGTCTGGCCCGCCAGCACCGTGCCGATCGCGCGCACGATCTCGCTCGCGGGCGAATCCTTCAGCAGGTAGCCGCTCGCGCCGGCACGCACGGCCTGCGTCACGTATTCGACGTTGTCGTGCATCGACAGCATCAGCACGCGGATGCCCGGAAAGCGTTCGTGAAACACGCCCGCGAGCGTGATGCCGTTCATGCCGTTCATGCCGATGTCCATCAGCGCGAGATCGGGTTCGAGCGACGCGGCGAGCGCGAGCGCCTCGTCGGCGTTGCCGGCTTCGCCGACCACGGACAGGTCGGCCGCTTCGAGCCGCATCCGCAAGCCGTCGCGCACGAGCGGGTGATCGTCGACGAGCAGCAGTCGGGCGACGGGCCGGGCGGTGTCGGGGGCGCTCATGCGTGAAAGGTCTCCTGTGATGGGGCGCGTCATGACGCGGCGCCGGGCAGCGGCACGCGCGCGGCGACGATCGTGTGGCCGACCTGCGACGTGATCGTCAGCGTGCCGCCGAGCGCGTCGAGGCGCTCGCGCATGTTGCGCAGGCCGATGCCGTGGCGCACGTCGGCCTGCGAGCGTTCGGCGTCGAAGCCGCAGCCGTTGTCGGCGATGGTCAGCGTGACGGATTGCGCGCCGACGTCGAGCGTGACGGCCGCGCGCGACGCCCGCGCATGATGCACGATGTTGCTCAACGCTTCCTGCGCGATCCGGAACAGCGCGGTGTTGACCGCCGCGGGCAGCGGCCGGGCGCCGCTGTGCGCGACCTGCGTGTAACCGATGTCGATGCCGCTTTCGGCGCCGAGCTCGCGCACCAGCTGCTCGAGCGCCGCCGCGAGGCCGAGATCGTCGAGCATCGCGGGGCGCAGCGCATGCGAGATGCGCCGCACTTCACGCAGCGTGTCGCCGAGCCGCACGACACCCGATGTCAGCGCCTGCTCGGCCTCGGGCATGCGCGCGGTGCCGCGTTCGAAGCGCGCGAGCGCGGATTCGAGCATCAGCTTCGCCGATACCATCATCTGGCTGATCCCGTCATGCAGCTCGCGTGACAGCCGCGCCCGCTCCTGCTCCTGCGATTCGACGACGCGCTGCGCAAGCAGCTTGAGCTTCGCGTCGGCGCTGCGCGACTCGCTGACGTTCAGCACCAGCGCGCACACGGCGATCGCGGCGGCACCCGTGAGCGCGATCGCGGTGAGCCAGCTCATCGTGCGCTCGATGTTCGCGGACGCGCGCGCGTCGATGCGCTGCAGCGCGGTGTCGACATCGTCGAGATAGATGCCGGTGCCGACCATCCAGCCCCAGCGTTCGAGCGCGATGACGTAGCCCAGCTTCGGCGCGACGCGGCCCGTCGACGGCCGCTGCCACGCGTAGCGCACATAGCCGCCGCCGCTCGACGCCGCGCCGATCAGCTTCTGGATCGTCAGCGCGCCCTGCGGGTCGCGCATCGACCAGTAGTTGTGGCCGACACGCTCGGGCTCGCGCGGATGCATCAGGGAATTGCCGTGCAGGTCGTACACGAAGAAGTAACCGTCCGGGCCGAAATCCATCTTCTGCAGCATCGCGAGCGCCTGCGTACGCAGCAGCGCGTCGTCGCGCGCGTTGCGGCCGCTCGCGTCGTAGAGCGGCATGATCGCGCTCGTCGCGAGCTCGACGTAGTGCTTGAGCTCGACCTCCTTGCTCGACATGTACGCGGCCTGGATCGTCGCGTGCTGCGTGCGCGCGAGGGACGTCGCCTGCTGGCGCACGCCGAAACCGATGCCGGCGATCGCGAGCAGGAACGGCACGATGGCCAGAAGGAAGATCTTTGCCTTGAGTCTCATGGTGGTGCGAAGCGGCCGCGCACCGGCGCGGGCCGGCCGGGCCAGGCAGCCGCGCGGCGGCGTGTCGAGGCGACATTGTCGGCGATTTTGCGCGCGGGCGGCGGCAGTGGCCGGCCAGCCGCCCTGCCGTCGCCCGGCGGCGGCCCGTTCAGGCCCGCCGCGCCGCGAGGCCGCCGGAGGGGGCCGCGTGCACGACGATGCGGTTGCGCCCGCCTTCCTTCGCGCGATACAGCGCGTCGTCGGCCAGCTTCAGCGCGGCCTGCATGTCGTCGTCGTGTTCCGGATAGCTCGTCGTCACGCCGATGCTCACCGTCAGGCGGCCGGTTGCCCCGGCGTCGTGACGGATGCCGAGATCGAGGATGCCGGTGCGGATCGTCTCGGCGATCGACGCCGCGCCGTCCGTATCGACGTCGGGCAGCACGACGACGAACTCCTCGCCGCCGTAGCGCGCCGCGTAATCGGCCGGGCGGCGCAGGCAGCCGGCGATGCAGTGGCCGACCGCGGCGAGCGCGTCGTCGCCGGCCTGGTGCCCTTGGGTGTCGTTGTAGCGCTTGAAGTAGTCGACGTCGATGAACAGCAGCGACAGCGCGTGCTGCGAGCGCGCGGCCCGGCGCCATTCGCGTGCGAGCGTGACGTCGAGCATGCGGCGGTTGTCGAGGCCCGTGAGGCCGTCGGTGCGCGCGAGCGCCTGCAGTTCGGTTTCCGCGCGGTGGCGCTTGCGCAGCTGCACGTCGAGCAGCAGCGACAGGCCGACGAAGCCGATCGCGAGCGCAACCATCGCCGAGCCGATCGGAATCGCACGGTCGTACCACGCGGCGTAGGTATCCGCTTCCGAGCGCGCGACCATGATGATGAGCGGCAGGTGCTCGAGATGCCGGAACACGTACAGGCGGCGCACGCCGTCGATCGACGCGGTATCGGCGAAGCTGCCTTCGTTGGCGGTCATGAACCGCCGGAACGTGCTGGCGTGGCTGATGTCGCGGCCGACGATCTTCGGGTCGTACGGCTCGCGCGCGACCATCTTGCCGTCGGTGTTGATCAGCGCGATCGAGCCGCGATCGCCGAGCGACAGCCGCGAGAACAGGTTCTGGAAATATTCGAGCCGGATCGACATCACGGCGACGCCGCCGAACGAGCCGTCGGGCCCCGTGATCCGCCGGCTGAGCGCGATGCTCGGCGAGCCGCCGCGCAAGCGCGAATGATACGGGGGGCTGACGTACAGGCCGACGTCGGGGTGGTCGCGGTGCATCGTGAAGTACGGCTCGTTGCCGAAGTTGGCCTTGCGCGGCACGTCGCTCTTGCCGTCGACCGCGATGTCGCCCTTCGCGTCGAGCACATAGATGCCGCCGAGGTACTTGGCCGTCGTCGCACGGTCGAACAGCACCTGGCGGCGCAGCGGCATCGGCAGCTTGACGACATCCGGGTCGTTCTCGCCTTCGACGACGGCCTGCAGCGACAGTGAATAGATCTCGATGTTGCGCTCGATGTCCCACGACGCCATCAGCGCGAGATTCTGCTGCATCGAGATCGAGCGGTCGCGCGCGTCGATGCGGCCTTCGTACAGCACGATCCCGCACAGGGACAGCAGGAGCAGCGCGATCAGCAGCCCGGTATAGAAGATCAGGTGCGGCAGCAGGAACCGGCGCAGATGTGCGGCGACACGGCTCGTCAGGCCGGATTCGCTGGGCACTGCGTAATCGGTTTCTGCCATGGTCCGTGGATCGATGGGCATTGCCGCCGGGCGGCGGGCCGATGCGATTGTTCGTATGACGTGGCGGCGGCGATCCGCCACGCGTCCATTCGACGCCTTCCTGCCGGCCGGCGAGAAAATGGACACTGATTACCGGGAATCGCGGCCAGATATACCGGTAAATCGAGCATTTACTGGTGACATCTACGCCGATTCAACGATCCGAGGAATCGGGCAGTGCGAATTCAACGGAGTATAACGCGCGCGTTCGCGCGCGCGGAAAATGTTGCGGGCCGTTGATCCGGATCAAATTTCAGTGAATTCCCGGGCTTGCGAATATCCGGCAAAGCGTTCCAGCGCAAGGCTGTACGGCATGAGCGGCGAAACCGCGGCGCGCGGCCGCCGATTCCATCGGGTTAACGGCAGGCGAGCAAAAAAAATGAAGGCGTCGATATGCGCCGATTATTCGTTTCAGCAGCCGGGCGAACGCGAAAATGAAAACGGGCGGCCGTTGCGGCCGCCCGTTTCGTGAAGCCCGGCGTACGGGCTGCCGGCGTACGGGCTTCCGGCACGCCGGAAACCCGCGGCACGGCCGTGCTTATCCGCCGTGCTGTTGCGCCTTGAACGCGAGCCGGAACCGGTGCAGCAGCGGCTCGGTATAACCGCTCGGCTGCGACGTGCCCTGCAGCGCGAGCGCGCACGCGGCCTTGAACGCGGTCGACTGGTCGTAGCCGGGCGCCATCGGGCGATAGTTCGGGTCGCCGGCGTTCTGCTGGTCGACGACGCGCGCCATCCGCTTGAACACGTCGAGCACGAATGCCTCGGTGATCACGCCGTGGCGCAGCCAGTTCGCGATGTGCTGGCTCGAAATGCGCAGCGTCGCGCGGTCTTCCATCAGGCCGACGTCGTGGATGTCCGGCACCTTCGAGCAGCCGACGCCCTGTTCGACCCAGCGCACGACGTAGCCGAGGATGCCCTGCGCGTTGTTCTCGACTTCGCTCAGGATCTCGGCTTCGCTCCACGCGGCGCGCTCGACGACCGGCACGGTCAGCAGCCCTTCGAGCAGCGTGTCGCGTTCGCTCGCGTACGGCGTCTTCTCGAGTTCCTGCTGGACGGCCTGCACGTCGACGAGGTGATAATGCAGCGCGTGCAGCGTCGCGGCGGTCGGCGACGGCACCCACGCGGTGTTCGCGCCGGCGCGCGGATGCGCGATCTTCTGCTCGAGCATCGCGTGCATCAGGTCGGGCATCGCCCACATGCCCTTGCCGATCTGCGCGCGGCCGCGCAGGCCGGCCGACAGGCCCGCGAGCACGTTGTTCCGCTCGTACGACTGGATCCACGCCGACGATTTCATGTCGCCCTTGCGGATCATCGGGCCCGCTTCCATCGCGGTGTGCATCTCGTCGCCGGTGCGGTCGAGGAAGCCGGTGTTGATGAACGCGACGCGCGCGGCGGCGGCGGCGATACATGCGGCGAGGTTCACGCTGGTGCGGCGCTCCTCGTCCATGATGCCCATCTTCAGCGTGTTGCGCGGGAGGTTGTACAGATCCTCGATGCGTGCGAACAGCGTATCGGCGAATGCGACTTCGACCGGGCCGTGCATCTTCGGCTTCACGATGTAGATCGAGCCGGTGCGCGAGTTGCGCTTCGCCTTCAGGTCGTGCAGCGAGCACAGCACCGTGACGACGCCGTCGAGGATCCCTTCCGGAATCTCGTTGCCGTCGCGGTCGAGCACCGCGCCGTTGGTCATCAGGTGGCCGACGTTGCGCACGAACAGCAGCGAGCGGCCGTGCAGCGACAGCGTGCCGCCGTCGGGCGTCGTGTACTCGCGGTCGGCGTTCAGGCGGCGCGTGAAGGTCTTGCCGCCCTTCGCGACTTCCTCGACCAGCGTGCCCTGCATCAGGCCGAGCCAGTTGCGGTAGAGCTGGACCTTGTCGTCGGCGTCCACCGCCGCGACCGAATCCTCGCAGTCGATGATCGTGCTGACCGCGGCTTCGAGCACGACGTCCTTCACGTTCGCGAGATCGGCGCGGCCGATCGGCGTCGATGCGTCGATCTGGATCTCGAGGTGCAGGCCGTTGTGCTTCAGCAGGATCGCGGACGGCGCGTCGGCCGCGCCCTGGTAGCCGACGAACTGCGCCGGCTGCGCGAGGCCCACGATCCCCTTGGCGGTTTCGACGGCGAGCTGGCCGTCCTGCACGCGGTAGCGCAGCGCGTCGCGGTGCGAGCCGCTCGCGAGCGGCGCCGCGTTGTCGAGCACGTTGCGCGCGTAGTCGATCACGCGCTGGCCGCGCGTCGGGTTGTAGGCCGTGGTGCGTTCGGCGCCGCCGTCTTCAGGCAGTGCGTCGGTGCCGTACAGCGCGTCGTACAGGCTGCCCCAGCGGGCGTTCGCGGCGTTCAGCGCATAACGCGCGTTCGACAGCGGCACGACGAGCTGCGGGCCGGCCTGCGTCGCGATCTCGCTGTCGACGTTCGCGGTGGCTGCCGCGACGTTCGACGGGACCGGCACGAGGTAGCCGATTTGTTCGAGGAATGCGCGATACGCGGCGTGGTCGCGCACCGGGCCGGGGTGCGCGCGGTGCCAGGTGTCGAGTTCCTGCTGCAGGCGGTCGCGTTCCGCGAGCAGCTCGCGGTTGCGCGGCGCCAGGTCGTGCACCAGGGCCGAGAAACCGCTCCAGAACGCGGCCTTGTCGATGCCGGTGCCCGGCAACGCTTCGTTTTCAATGAACTGGCTAAGCGCTGGCGCGACTTGCAGTCCTGCTTGGTCGATCATCGTTAATCCTCCCGGGGAAAAATCGCGCGCGGCTTGGCTGGTCATACCGCGACGCTTTGTGTGCCGGCGCGGGCAATCTGCGCGTCCTGTTCGGACTTTACGCCAGACACGCCGATCGCGCCCGCGATCCGGCCGCCGACCGTGACCGGCACGCCGCCTTCGAGCAACCCCGTCAGCGGCGCGCTGAGAAACGCGGTGCGGCCGCCGTTGATCATATCCTCATACGCCTTCGTCTCGCGCCGGCCGAGCGCCGCCGCGCGCGCCTTGTCCTGCGCGATACAGGCGCTGGCCGGCGATGCGCCGTCCAGGCGTGCAAACGCGAGCAGGTGGCCGCCGTCGTCGACGACGGCGATCGACACGGCCCAGCCGTGGCGTTCCGCTTCCGCACGGGCGGCGGCGAGCATGCGGTCGGCATCGGCCAGTTCGAGTTCGGGTTTCGTCTGCATGGAGATCCTCCGGAATCAGGTCAGTTGACGAGTCGGTTGTCGACGAGCTCGATCCAGTGGCGCACCGGCGTGCGGCCCGCGCCGTTCAGGTGAGTCTGGCAGCCGACGTTGGCCGTGACAATCAGGTCCGGCCGCGCGGCTTCGAGCGCATCGAGCTTGTTGTCGCGCAGCGTCGTCGCGAGTTCGGGCTGCGTCAGCGAATACGTGCCGGCCGAGCCGCAGCACAGATGGCCGTCGGCGACATTCGTCAGATCGAAGCCGAGCCGCGTCAGGATGTTTTCCACCGCGCCGCCGAGCCGTTGCGCGTGCTGCAGCGTGCACGGGCAGTGAACCGCGACGCGGCGCGGCGTCGACTCGGCCAGCGCGTCGAGCGGCTCGGCCGCGATCACTTCCGCGAGGTCGCGCGCGAGCGCGCTGACGCGCCGCGCTTTCTCCGCGTAGACGGGGTCGGAGCGCAGCAGGTCGCCGTATTCCTTCACGAACGCGCCGCAGCCGCTTGCCGTCAGCACGATCGCTTCCGCGCCCGCCTCGATCGCGGGCCACCATGCGTCAATGTTGCGGCGTGCGCGGGCGAGGCCGGCATCCTGCGCGTTCAGGTGATATTCGGTCGCGCCGCAGCAGCCGGCCTCGCGCGCCGGGCTCACGCTGATGCCGAGCCGGTCGAGCACGCGCGCGGCGGCCGCATTGGTGTTCGGCGACAGCGACGGCTGCACGCAGCCCTCGAGCATCAGCACGCGCCGCGCGTGGCGCACGGGCGGGCGCGGCGCGGCCGCGGGCACGGCGGCCGGGATCTTGTCCCGCAGCGTGCCCGGCAGCAGCGGGCGCAGCGCGCGGCCGGCCTTCAGCAACGCGGCGAACGTCGCCGGGCGCGGCACGACGTGCCGCAGCCCCGCGCGCAGCAGGCGCTCGCGCGCGGGCCGCTGCGCACGCTTTTCGGCTTCCGCGCGGCCGATGTCGAGCAGCGTGTGATAGCGCACGCCGGACGGGCAGGTCGTCTCGCAGTTGCGGCACGTCAGGCAGCGGTCGAGATGCCGCTGCGTGCGTTCGCCGCACGGCTCGCCTTCGAGCAGCTGCTTGATCAGGTAGATGCGCCCGCGCGGCCCGTCGAGCTCGTTGCCGAGCACCTGGTAGGTCGGGCAGGTCGCATTGCAGAAGCCGCAGTGCACGCACGCGCGCAGGATCGCTTCCGCTTCGTCGGCCCGGGCGAGGGCCTTGCTTGCTTCGCTGAGATTGGTTTGCATCGGCGGGTCGGGATCGGGTTTGCGTCAGAAATCGGCGTACAGGCGGCCGGGGTTGAAAATCGCGTGCGGGTCGAGCTGTGCCTTGAGCTGGCGGTGCACGCGCAGCAGCGCGGGCGGCAGCGGCTGGAACGGCTCGCGCGTCGTGCCCGGCGTGAAGCAGGTCGCGTGCCCGCCCCATTGCGCGGCGAGGCGCTGCACGTCGGCCGGTGCGGCGTCGCTCTTCAGCCAGCGCTGTGCGCCGCCCCAATCGGCCAGCAGCGCGCCGGGCAGGGCGTCGAGCGGCGCGGCGGCCGGCACCGACACGCGCCACAGCGGGCGCGGGTCGTCGAAGAACGGCAGCGCAAGGTCGCGCAGCCGTGCCCAGAACGCATCGTCATGGTCGTCCATGCAGTCGCCGCCGATCGTGTCGCGCGCGGCCTTCACCGAGCCCTCGCCGCCTTCGATCCGCACGCGCAGCACGCCGTCCGCGTGGCAGGCGCCCGCGAGCGGCAGCCCCGCGCGCCGCCATGCGGCGACGCGCTGCACGGCTTCGTCCACCGCGAGCGGCAACGCGAGATCGCACGTCGCACGGGGCTTCGGCAGCACCTTCAGCGACACCTCGGTCACGACGCCGAGACAGCCGAAGCTGCCCGCGAGCAACCGCGACACGTCGTAGCCCGCGACGTTCTTCATCACCTCGCCGCCGAAGCGCAGGTGTTTCGCGTGGCCGGTGATCACGCGGCAGCCGAGCACGAAGTCGCGTACCGCGCCGGCCCACGGGCGGCGCGGGCCCGACAGCGCCGCCGCGACCATGCCGCCGACCGTGGCCGCGCCGCCGAACGACGGCGGCTCGCACGGCAGCATCTGGCCGGCCGAATCGAGCATCGCTTCGAGGTCGGCGAGCGGCGTGCCCGCGCGCGCGGTGACGACGAGTTCGGTCGGGTCATAGGACACGACGCCGCGATGCGTGCGCACGTCGAGCGTGCGGCCTTCGACTGGGCGCCCGAGGAACGTCTTGGTGCCGGCGCCGCGAATGTGCAGCGGCTGGCGGTCGTGGATCGCCGCGTCGACCTGGGCGACGAGTGCCGCGCTGTCGTCGATCGATTCGATTTCGCGTCGCATCAGAAACGCTCCAGTTCGGGAAACGGCAGCTTGCCGTGATGGACGTGCATCGCGCCGAATTCGGCGCAGCGGTGCAGCGTCGGGATGTTCTTGCCGGGATTGAGCAGGCCCTGCGGATCGAACGCGGCCTTCACCGCGTGGAAGAACGTGATTTCGTCGGCGTTGAACTGCACGCACATCTGGTTGATCTTCTCGCGCCCGACGCCGTGCTCGCCGGTGATGCTGCCGCCCGCCGCGACGCACAGCTCGAGGATCTTTCCACCCAGCGCTTCCGCGCGGTCGAGTTCGCCGGGGCGGTTCGCGTCGAACAGGATCAGCGGGTGCATGTTGCCGTCGCCCGCGTGGAACACGTTCGCGACCGGCAGCCCGTATTCGGCGGACAGCGCGGCGATTCCTTCGAGAACGCGCGGCAGCTCGCGGCGCGGGATCGTGCCGTCCATGCAGTAGTAGTCGGGCGACATGCGGCCGACCGCGGGGAACGCGTTCTTGCGACCGGCCCAGAAGCGTTGGCGCTCCGCCTCGTCGCGCGCGACGCGGATCTCCGATGCGCCGGCATCGCGCAGCAGCGTGGCGACGCGTTCGGCATCTTCGTCGACGTCGGCGGGCGAGCCGTCGAGTTCGCACAGCAGGATCGCCTGTGCGTCGACCGGATAGCCCGCGTGGATGAAATCCTCGGCCGCGCGGATCGCGAGGTTGTCCATCATCTCGAGGCCGCCGGGGATCACGCCCGCGCCGATGATCCGCGCGACGGCGGCACCGGCTTCGGCGACGTCGTCGAAGCTCGCCATCAGCACCTTCACGCTCGGCGGCTTCGGCAGCAGCTTCACGGTCACTTCGGTGACGATGCCGAGCATCCCTTCCGAGCCGGTGAACAATGCGAGCAGGTCGAAGCCGGGGGCGTCGAGCGCGTCGGTGCCGAGCGTGAGCGTATCGCCGTCGATCGTCAGGATCTCGACCTTCAGGATGTTGTGCACCGTGAGCCCGTATTTCAGGCAGTGCACGCCGCCCGCGTTTTCGGCGACGTTGCCGCCGATCGAGCACGCGATCTGCGACGACGGATCGGGCGCGTAGTAGAGGCCGTGCGGTGCGGCTGCCTGCGAGATCGCGAGGTTGCGCACGCCGGGCTGCACGCGCGCGACGCCGGCATCGGGGTCGATGTCGAGAATCCGGTTGAACTTCGCCATCACGAGCAGGAGGCCCTTTTCGAGCGGCATCGCGCCGCCCGACAGCCCGGTTCCCGCGCCGCGCGCGACCACCGGCACGCCGAGCGCGGCGGCGACGCGCAGCACCGCGCGCACCTGCTCGACCGTGTCGGGCAGCACGACCGCGAGCGGTACCGTGCGATAGGCGGCGAGGCCGTCGCATTCGAACGGCTTGAGCGCTTCGCGCTCGTGCAGCACGTCGAGGCCGGGCGCCGCCGCGTGCAGTGCGGCGACGAGTGTGTCGCGGCCGACGGTCGCCAGCGGGCCGTCGATCCGTTCGTCGTAGGTGAAACTCATCGTGTGTCTCCGTCTCCACTCTCTTCACCGTGCGGGCGGCCGCGGGATGCGCGACGCGCCGGATGGACGGCATTCTTGGCGGCCGGCCGGTGCGTGTCCATACGTCGCAGACGTGGTCATACCAGTTTTTCGAGGCGTGCCGTGAAGCCGGGGTGGATCTTGACTTAAAAGCCAATCATGACAAGGGTTTATGAGAAAATCGGCGACATCCGTCCAAAGTGGTCATACCAGTATGGAAATGCAGGATCGACAAGCGCCGGCGCGCAATGTCGCCGATGTCGTCGCCGAGCGGATCGAGCAATTGATCGTCGACGGCGTGCTGAAGGCCGGGCAGGCGTTGCCGTCCGAACGGCGGCTGACCGAGAAGCTCGGCGTGTCGCGCACGGCCGTGCGCGAAGGGATGAAGTTGCTGCGTGCGCGCGGAATCATCGAGACGACGCACGGCAAGGGCTCGTTCGTCGCGAGCCTGACCCCGCAGCGCGAAGTCTCGCCGATGATGCACCTGCTCGGCTCGCAGCCGCGCACGCTGTACGACCTGTTCGAAGTGCGCGGGATGCTCGAGACGGAGGCCGCGCGACTGGCGGCGCTGCGCGGAACGTCTGCCGATTTCATCCTGATCAAGCGTCGCTACGACGAGATGACCGCGGCCGATGCGCAGGATCTCGACCCGGCCGCGCGCGCGAAGCTCGATCACGCGTTTCATCTCGCGATTTGCGAGGCGTCGCATAACCCGGTGCTCGTGAATACGTTGCAGTCGCTGACGGATCTGCTGCTGAGCTCGGTGTTTGCGTCGGTGAACAACCTCTATCACCGCGAGCCGTTGAAGAAGCAGATCGATCGCCAGCATGCGCGGCTCTATAACGCGGTGACCGGGCGGCTGCCCGAGCAGGCGCGCAAGGCGGCGAGCGAGCATATCCGCCAGTGCGTCGAATATCTGAGGGAGATCGAGCAGGAGGAGCAGCGGCTCGTGCGGTCGACGTTGCGGCTTGAAGGGTGGACGTGATCCCGGCTGCGCGTTGCGGCGTGTCTTGACGCGCATCACGCGCGGCGGGTCGTCTGGCAACACGTGTCACATGGCTATGTCAGACTGTGAGCCATTCTTCGTGTGGCCTCCTGTCGTTTGCCGTGATGCGTGACGCTGTCGCGTGCGCCGTGCCTGACGGAACCACGCCGGACGAACCGGTGCGCCACGCTTTCCGAAACGGAGCACATCGCATGTCGAACCGGACCCACGATGACGGGCACGACACCCGCCCCGCCAAAGCGGCGGACGATCCCGCCGATGCGCAGCGCGATGCGCTGCTCGCGTTGCTGAACGAATTGCTGGAGGCCGAGCGTGCCGGCGCGCGGGTGGCGTCGGAGACGGCGACGGAAATCGACGATCCCGAACTTCATCGGCTCGTGGCTGGTATTCGGCAGGATGAGGCGCACGGGTGTGCGGTGCTGGTCGAAGCGATTCGCTCGCTTGGTGCGACGCCGACGCATGCCACCGGGGCGCTCCATGAAAAGGCGATGGCGATCGACGATCTGGCGGAGCGGCTCGCGTTCCTGAATCGTGGCCAGCGGTGGGTCGTGCGGAAGCTGCAGGCGTTGTTGCCGACGCTTGCGCAGCCGGATATGCATCATGCGCTCACGCAGATGCTCGTGTCGCATGAGAAGAATATTGGGGCGGTGGATGCGCGGTTGAGGGAAAAAGGGGCGGGTAGTGTGTAGTGTAGTGGCGGACGCACAGTGAGCGTCTTGCGAAACTCGATGCTTGAAGCGGCTCTCTTAAATTCCATCTCGCTTGCGGGCGCAGTCTACCTCTTTGTACATACTCCCCCAACGGTCAGTTTCAGGGCCGGCGCGAGCGGAGATTTCGTCCACACAAGTGAACGCTGTGAAGGCACGAAAGTTCTTTGGCCGCCCAACTGAGATTGCGTTTCGCGACCCTCCGTTCGGCAGTTGATCTTGTGTCACCAGAGATTCACCTATAATGAAAATCCATAATATTACTATTATCGGGGTGGATATTGAATTCGATTGTTGCGCGCAATGATAGAAATTGCATGTCTGATGGCTTTAAGCGGTTGATTGTTGAATATAAAAAAGCGATTTCAGAGGCTCTTGTCGTGATGCAGCGATCGGGTATTGAAATGCCGGATTCATCGTACGATTGGGTTTATATGGAAATCCCAATGGGTGGTGAATTGGAGGGTGGGGGTTATTATTACAAGCATGGTGTGGGTTGTGATGTGCGCCTTCCTGAAAAATCGGTGGATTTTGATTTTGGCGAAAATGGCGAGATTGATGGATTTGATGCGTGGCGGTTAGCCAAATTTGCTGGGGTGAATTTGAGGGGCTATGGGTTTAATACTGCGAATGAATTGGATGAGTATGTGAATTTTTTGACGTCTGTTGGAATATTGATTCAGTCCCTGAGTGGTCAGCGCTTTGTTGCTGGTGAGGAGTCAGTATACGCTATCGACGTCGATGGAAGAAAGCCGGGGGATAGTCTCCCTCTAAAAGCAAAAGATCCAATTCTTGTGCTCCACGCACATCAGTTTCAGGCGGCTGATCTGATGAAGAAAAACTATGAAAAAATTCTGGATAAGCTAAAAAAATACGATCACCTAGGTATAAATGAAAAAATAGATGCGGGAATTTACTTGTCGACTTGGCTTGGTTTCCTTCGTGTTGCTTGTGAAGGGTTTTCGACGCTGGGAATCCGTCGGCTGCTCCAAGAGGATCGTCCGGAGGAATTCAAGGAGATCGTTGGGCAACATGACGTTGTTGTGAAATTGGAGAAGCAACATCGTGATGCTCTTAGGGAATTTAGAAATAATACATTTCATCCTCAGCGGAACTTTCGAATAAGGCGGGATTTTTTTGATTCGGAAAAAGGCCGCGTCTCATGGGCTCAAGAGTTGCATAAGGAAGTGGCTCAATTTTTCAGCTCATATCGATTTAAATGTGAAATTCACTATTTCGTGCAAGGGCGATTGAGTGAGTTAGATTTACGGCAGAATCGTGGCCGGCGCCGGAAGCAGTCTGTATCGTGAGGCACGCCAGCAGGGCGTACAGAATCAATGTCGGTCTGCCCACATCTAGTCCATCAATCGCTTTCCTCTGAAGTCCAAAGGTGCAAAAAAGCCCGCCGAAGCGGGCAACCTCTCGATGCGGAGGGGGGAGATACGAATACGCAGGGCTGCGCGCGTTCAGCCTTTGGTCGCCCCGAACGTCAGCCCCGCCACAAAATGCTTCTGCATCGCGAAGAACATCGCGACGGACGGCAACGCCGCCAGGATCGACCCGGCCGACACGAGGTTCCACGACGTCGTCCATTGCCCCTTCAACGCGGCAACCCCTGCCGTGATCGGCGCAGCCTCATCCCCTTGCGTGAGACACAGCGCCCAGAAGTAGTCATTCCACACGAACGTAAATACAAGAATCGCCAGCGCAGCCAGCGCCGGCCGGATCAACGGCAACACGATCCGCCAGAACACCGTCCATTCCCCCGCCCCTTCGATCCGCGCCGCCTCGATCAGCTCGAACGGCAACTGCTTGATGAAGTTGCGCAGGAACAGCGTGCAGAACCCCGTCTGGAACGCGACATGAAACAGGATCAGCGCCTCGACCGTATTGAACACACCGAGCCGCAGCGACAAATCCCGCACCGGAATCATCAGCACCTGAACCGGCACGAAATTACCCGCGACGAACGTGCCGAACAGCGCCGTGCTCCCGCGAAACTTGTAGGTCGCAAGCGCAAAGCCCGCCATCGCCGCGAGCGCGATCGAGCCAAGCACGGACGGCACGGTGATCTGCACGCTGTTCCAGAAGTAATGCAGCATCGGCGACGTGGTCAGCGCATCGCGATAGTTCTCGATCATCGAGAAGTGCCGCGGCCAGCCCCAGTAGTGGCCTTCGACGAGTTCCTCGGTCGAGCGCACCGACGTGACGAACACCGCGATCATCGGCAGCAGCCAGATCACGAGCGCGACGGGCAGCGACAGCTTGTACAGCCGGCGCGATACCGGCTTCCATTGGGCAACGGGTGTCGGAAACATGATGAAGGCATCCCCGGAAGGTCAGGTCACTGCTCGTTGCGCAGCAGGCGGCGCAACTGGAACACGATGTAGACGAGCATGATCGCGAACAGCACGACCGCGATCGACGCGGAATAGCCGAGCCGGTAGTACTTGATTGCCTGGTCGTACATGTAATACGCAAGCACGGTCGAGCTCTCGAACGGGCCGCCGCTCGTCATCACCGAGATCAGGTCGAAGCTGCGCAGCGCACCGATCACCGTGACGACGATCGCCATGAAGGTGGTCGGCCGCAGTTGCGGCAGCACCACGTGCCACAGCAGCGCGAAGCCGCGCGCGCCTTCCATGCGTGCGGCTTCGATCTGTTCCGGATTGAGCGACGTGAGGCCGGTGAGGTACAGGATCATGCAGTACGCGGTTTGCGGCCACAGCGCGGCGAACACGATGCCGAACGTCGCGTAGCGCGCGTCGCCGAGCACCGGGATGCCGTGTCCGGCGATCAGCGCGAGCAGCCCGAACGTCGGATCGTAGAACCACGAGAAGATCAGGCCGACGACCACACCCGACAGCACGAACGGCGCGAAGAACAGCGACTTCACGAGCCGGATGCCGGCGACCGCCTGGTTCAGGTACAGCGCGAGCGCGAGGCCGAGCGGCGGCGCGAGCATGAAGAGCGCGAGCCAGATCACGTTGTTGCGCAGCGCCGTGTAGAACGTCGGCGCTTGCAGCAGCTCCGCATAGTTCGCGAGACCGACGAACGTGCGCTCGGTCATCCCGTCCCAGTTGTACAGGCTCAGCCACAGCGTCGACAGGATCGGCCAGATCACATAGACGGCAACCATCGCGCAGGCCGGCGCGAGAAACAGCCACGCGGCGCGCCGTTGCCGCCGCACGGCGGGCGACGGGCGGCGCGCGGGTGATGCAACCGCGGCAACCGCGGCGGGCGCGCGAGGGTTCGACGGTTCCGGCGGCGCGGCGGGCGGCTCGAGGTGTCGGGACGAAATCGGACTGGACACGGCAGGGCTCCTGAACGAGCGAACGATGGGACAGCCGCAGCGGCGGAGCACCGCCGCGCGGGTCACGGCGTTACTTCTTGTAGATCCGCTTGCGGGTCTGTTCGAGCTGCGCGAGCACCGTATCGAGCTGCGCCGGATTCGCGAGGAATTGCTGCATGCCCTTCATCCCCTCGTCGGCCATTTCCTTCGTCATGTCGCGATCGTAGAACTGCGCGACACCGCCCTTCGTGTCGGCAAGGATCCGGAAGCCGATGCGCGAGACCGGGTCGGCCGGCTCGGGCGACTTGCTGTTGGCCGACAGCGAACCGAGGCCTTCCGCGAGCTTCGCGCCCATCTCGGGTGTTTCGACGAACGCGAGGAACGTGTGCGCGTCGGCCTTGTTCTTCGCCTTCGTCGGGATATGCAGCGATTCGACCGGGCCATCCTCGGCGGTCGGCACCTTCGGGTCGATGATCGGGAAGCGGTAGTAGCCCATTTCCTGCTTCACGTTCGGCGGAAAACCCGCCGCGATGAAGGTGCCCATCAGCATCATCGCGGCCTTGCCCTGGAACAGGAACGGCTGGGCGCCGTCGAGATCGTAGGACAGCGCGTTGTCGATGAAGTAGCCGGCGTCGATCAGCGACTTCCACATCGTGTAGACCTTCTTCACGCGCGGGTCGGTGTACGGCACGTCGCCCGCCATCAGCTGCTGGTGGAACGCGTTGCCGTTCAGGCGCAGGTCGAGATAGTCGAACCAGCCGGCGAGCGTCCACGCGTCGCGGCCGCCGATCGCGACCGGCGTGATGCCGGCCGCCTTCAGCTTCTTGCATGCGTCGAGAAACTGGTCCCACGTCTTCGGCTCGTCGGCGATGCCGACCTTGCGGAACAGGTCCTTGCGGTAGAACAGCCCCCACGAGTAGTAGACGGTCGGTGCCGCGTACTGCTTGCCGTTGTACGACGATGCGTCGCGCGTCGATGCATACATCGCGCCCCAGCCGTTCTTCGTCCAGTCGCCGCTCAGGTCCTCGAACAGCCCGCGCTTCGCGTAGTACGCCATCCGCTCGCCGGCGTGCCAGTTCACGACGTCCGGCGCGACGGTCGTGAGTCAGGCGGGGAGCTGCACCTTGTACGCTTCCTCGTCGACGAAGGTGGCCTTCACGTCGATGTCGGGATGCGCCTTGTGGAACGCGTCGAGCGTCGACTGCCAGACCGCGCGCTGGCTGGCGCCCTTGAACGCGATGTTGATCGTCAGCGTGCCGGCATCGGCGGGCGCCGTCGTGCCGAGCGATGCTAGTGCGACAGCGGCGGCCGTGGCGAGCCGGGCGGCGAGGCGAAGGGGGCGATGTGTCATGCGTGTCTCCATTCCTGTGTGTCGTCTTGTGCGTGACCGGCGCATCGCGGCGCCGGTGTCGGGGTGCTACGAACGGCTTCGATACGCGGCCACGTCTTGCGGCCCGACTTGCGCACTGCCGAGCACGAACGCCGACGGCGGTACCGCGTCGATCGTGTGCGGCGTGTCGCCATAGTTGAAAACGTAGGTCAGGCCGCCGCGCCGGCTCACGCGCACGCCGTCGCCGAGCGGCGTCGGCGTGAGGCCGGCCTCGGCCGCGACATCGGCGAACAGCCGGGCGGTGGTCGCGTCGTCGAACAGGGCGGCCCAGTAGTGCAGCGTGCCGTGCGACACGCAGGCCGGGTGACCGTCGGCGAAGCGCGCGCGCACGACGCCGCGCGTGTCGTCGTGAAGCTCGACGAAGTCGCGCCAGTGGCGCGCATGGCCCGCGAGCGGCGTACCGTCGTACAGCGTGCCGTCGATCGGCTCGGTCACGTTCGGCCGCAGCGATTCGACGCGCCATACGCGCACCGGCAGGATCGATGCGAGCGGGCCGGGCGGCAGCGTCGGCGGAATCTGCAGGTCGACGGTCTTCGAGCCGGTGCGCGGCCCGAACACGGCGTGCGCGCCCGAGGCCGCGACGCGCGCGGCGAAATCGTCCGGGACGACCGGCAGCGGCGGCACGACGACGAGCCGGTAGCCGTCGAGCGGCGCATGCGCGGAAACGATGTCGACGTCGAGGCCGAGCGAACGCAGCGCCGCGTAGTACTCGAACGCGAAGCGCGGGTAGTGGAAATCGGCGCCTTGCGGCTGCACTTCGAACAGCCACTTCGCTTCGTAGTCGAACACGAGCGCGACGGGGGCACGCACCGCGCCGTTCGGGTCGGCATCGGCACCTGCGTCGCGTATGGCCGCGATCTCGCGCGCGACGCGCTGCGCCTCGCGGCCGCCTTCGTCGAGCCGGTTGTCCGGCGTATTGAGACCCGCATGCATCTGCTCCTGCGCGAACGGCGCCTGACGCCAGCGGAAGTACGACACGCAACCGGCGCCGTGCGCGAACGCCTCCCAGCTCCACAGGCGCACCATGCCCGGCAGCGGCGCGGGGTTCCACTGCGCCCAGTTCACGGGGCCCGGCTGCTGCTCCATCACCCAGAACGGCAGCTTCGACATGCCGCGATAGAGGTCGTGATTGAACGACGCGAAATCGGGATGGCCGGTGCGCAGCCAGCGCGCCTTCACGTCGGGCGCGAACCATTGCTCCTCGAGCGCGCCGAGCGGATAGCTGTCCCAGGTCGCGACGTCGAGGTCGCGCGCCACTTCGTAATGGTCGAACTCGGTGAACAGCTGCATGAAGTTGTGTGCGACGGGCCGGCCCGGCGAGTGCGCGCGGATCACGTCGACCTGCATCCGGTGATAGCGCGCGACTTCGTCCGACGCGAAGCGCCGGTAGTCGAGGCGATGCGAAGGATGCGCTTCGGTCACGGTGCCGACGGGCGCATCGACCTCGTCGAAATGGCGATACTCCATGCTCCAGAACACGGTTCCCCATGCGTGGTTCAGCGCGTCGATCGTGCCGTAGCGCGCCTTCAGCCACGCACGGAATCGCACGAGCGCGGCCGGCGAATAGCTGACGACGGTCTGGTGGCAGCCCAGCTCGTTGTCGGTCTGCCAGTAGCGCACGGCCGGGTGCCGGCCGTAGCGCTCGGCGACCGCCGTGCAGATCTGGCGCGACGCCTCGAGATAGGTCGGCGACGAGAAGTCGTAGTGGCGGCGCGAGCCGAACGCGCGCGGCCGGCCGTCGGCGCCGATCGCGAGGATGTCCGGATGGCGGTCGACCAGCCATTTCGGCGGCGTCGCGGTCGGCGTGCACATCACGATCTCGAGACCGGCCGCGCCGAGCACGTCGACCGCGCGATCGAGCCAGCCCCAGTCGTATTCGCCCGGCGACGGCTCGATACGGCTCCACGCGAATTCGGCGATCCGCACCTGCTCGATGCCGAGCGCTTTCATCCTGCGGGCATCGTCGGCCCACATCGATTCCGGCCAGTGTTCCGGGTAGTAACAGACTCCGAGGCGCATGCCCGATCCTTATGCGTAGTGGTGAACGTGGACGTCGGCGCACGCGGGCACCGCGCGGCCGTCTTCGGTGAAGAGATGGCAGGCCGCGGCCGGCGCATGCACGAGCACGCGTTCGCCGCTGCGCACCTGCGCGTCGCCGGGCACCTTCGCGATCAGCGAGTGACCGCCGGGCTGGTCGAGGTGCACGTAGGTCTGTTCGCCCAGGCGTTCGACGAGCGCGACGTCGCGTGCGAGTGTCGTGGCGTCTTGCGCGGCGCCGAGCGTCAGGTGTTCGGGGCGAATGCCGAGCGTCACGGCGGCGCCGGCGCCGAGCGCCGAGCCGTCGCGCGGCAGCGTGAAGGTTTCGCCGGACGGCGTGAGCGTGACGGTCGTGCGACGGGCATCGCACGCCGTGACGACGGCCGGCAGGAAGTTCATCCGCGGCGAGCCGATGAAGCCCGCGACGAAGCGGCTGGCCGGGTGGTGGTAGAGGTCGAGCGGCGCCCCGACCTGCGCGATGCTGCCGTGCTGCGCGGTGTCGGCGCCGGCGTGCAGCAGCACGATCTTGTCGGCGAGCGTCATCGCTTCGGTCTGGTCGTGCGTCACGTAGACGACGCTCGCGCGTTCGAACTGGCGGTGCAGCCGCGCGATCTCGATGCGGGTCTGGCCGCGCAGCGCGGCGTCGAGATTCGACAGCGGCTCGTCGAACAGGAACACGCCGGGCTCGCGCACGATCGCGCGGCCGATCGCGACGCGCTGTCGCTGGCCGCCCGACAGCGCCTTCGGCTTGCGCTCGAGCAGCGTGTCGAGCTGCAGGATGCGCGCGGCATCGCGCACTTTCCGGTCGATCTCGGCTTTCGGCACGCGCGCGAGCTTCAGCCCGAACGCCATGTTCTCGTAGACCGTCATGTGCGGAAACAGCGCGTAGCTCTGGAACACCATCGCGACGCCGCGCTCGGCGGCCGGCACGTCGTCGACGCGGCGGCCGTCGATCGACAGCTCGCCCGCGCTCAAGTCCTCGAGCCCGGCGATCATCCGCAGCAACGTCGACTTCCCGCATCCGGACGGCCCGAGGAACACGCAGAACTCGTGCGCGCCGATCTCCAGATCGACGTCGCGAATGACCGGTGCGTGATCGCCGTAGGCTTTCTGCACGCGCCGCATCGAGATGCTCGCCATTGTCTCCGCTCCATGTTTTAATGCGCCATCGTCGTTGATTAAGCGCTTAATCATCGCGATCAAAAAAAGAGGCGATGCGATCGCGGCCGAGTCGCGCCCGTCGGTCGGGCGGCAGGGTGTGCGGCGATAGTGCGCCGCTTCGGTGAGCGAAGCAAATACTGGATAGACGTCTCATATAGTGAGCAAGCGATGGCAACCCTGGATGAAGTGGCACGCCGCGCCGGCGTGACGGCCGCGACCGTGTCGAACGTGCTGCGCGAGCGCGGCCGGGTCGGCGAGGCGACGCGTGCGCGGGTGCTGGAAGCCGTGGAGGCGCTCGGGTATCGGCCGCATCTCGCGGCGCGTGCGCTGGCGGAAGGGCGCGCGCCGACGGTCGCGCTGATGGTGTCGAGCATCGCGAACCCGTTCTACCCGGAGTTCGCGCTGGCGGTCGAGCGCGCGGTGCGCCGCAACGGGCAGTTCCTGATCGTCTGCAATACGAATGAAGACCCGCTGCAGGGGCGCGCGTATCTCGACCAGATTGCCGGCACGATCTCCGAAGGGATTCTCGTGACCAACGCGAACCTGCATCTGCCCGATCTGCTCGACGTGGCGGCGCGCGGTGTGCCGGTCGTGCTGTGCCTGTGGGAGCGGCCGGAGGCGCCGCCCGACGGATTGCCGTGCGTGGCGATCGATTTTCGGGAGGCGGGGCGGATCGCGACGCGGCACTTGCTCGAGCTGGGCCACGAGCGGATCGGCGTGATCGTCGGCGGGTCGGCGAGCGGCGTGCAGGCGGCGCGCTACGACGGCTTCGTCGACGTGATGCGTGAAGCCGGGCTCGATGCGTCGATCGTCGCGGCTGAACCCGATTCGATCGAAGGCGGCGTGCGCGCGGCGGGGCGGCTGCTCGACGCGCATCCGCGGCTGACCGCGCTGGTCGCGACCAACGACCTGCCGGCGATCGGGGCGATGCATGCGGCGGCCGATCGCGGCCGGCGTGTGCCGGACGATCTGTCGATCGTCGGGATCACCGACATTCACCTGGCCAGCGACACGCGCCCCACGCTGACGACCGTTGCGATCCCGACCGCCGAGGCCGCCGGGCTCGCGGTCGAATTGCTCAATGCGCTACGCGACGCGGGCGAGCGCAGCAGCGCTGCGTCGCGCGTGCGGATCGCGTCGCTGCCGAAACTGGTGGTGCGCGGGACGACCGGCCGCGCGCCCGGCGGAAGCGCGACGCGGTCGATTTGACGTATCGATGTGTTGAACGTCGCGACGGAGGTTGCCGCCGCGATCGGCGCGACCCGACAAGGCCAGACAAGACCGGCCCGGCCCGCGCGCGGCGCAGCAGGCGGCACGCGCAGCGCCGGCTTCAGCCGCCTTCGACGAGCCCCATCACGATGCGCCTGGCCGATTCGAGATGCGCGACCGTCATCGACCGAGCGGCACGCGCATTGCGTTCGCGGCACGCCTGCAGGATCTCCTCGTGCTCGACCTGGAACGACGGCGTATCGGCGAGCAGCGTGGCCTGCAGGCGCTCGTACCGTTCGACCTGGCTGCGCAGCTCCGCGATCGTCTTCAATTGCCGTGCGTTGCCGCAGCACGAATACAGCAACGCATGGAATTCGCGGTTCAGTTCGCCCTGCCGGCGCGGCACGGCCGTATCGCCGAGCAGGCGATGGACGAGTTCGGCACGCGCGAGCGTCTCGTCGTCGAGCCGCTTCACGCTTCGGTAGATCGCGTCGCCTTCGAGCAGCACGCGCAGGTCGTAGATTTCCTGCACGTCCGATGCGCCCAGCATGCGCACGACGGCGCCGCGATTCCTGAAGATGTCCAGCAACCCTTCGCGCTCCAGGCGCTGGATCGCCTCGCGCATCGGAATCCGGCTGATGCCGAACCGGTCGGCGAGGTCGCGCTCGACGAGCCGTTCGCCCGCTTCGAACTCGCCGTTGATGATCATGTCGCGCAACGAGGTGGCGACCGCGTCCGCCGTGGAATCGAGTTTGGCTTCCATGCCTGTGTGTTCCGTCAATTTGGAATAATGGTATACCAAACGAAAATCCGGTGCCAAAATGGCGAACGCAGGCGGGCTCCGTACGACGAAATCCGGCCCGGTCGAAGCAACCCACATCAATGGAGAGCGAGATGGCATCTGGTGAACACAAGTATCGCGTCGCGGTCGCGTGGACGGGCAATCGCGGCACCGGCACGTCGGGGTATCGCGAGTACGGCCGCGATCACGTGATCCGGGCCGGTTCCAAGCCGGATATTCCCGGTTCGTCGGACCCGGCGTTTCGGGGCGACGCGTCGCGCTGGAACCCCGAGGACCTGTTGCTGGCGTCGGCATCGGCGTGTCACAAGCTCTGGTACCTGCACCTGTGCTCCGAAGCGGGCATTCGCGTGCTCGCTTATGTCGACGACGCGGAAGGCACGATGGTCGACCGTGACGAGCCGGGCCGCTTCACGGAAATCGTGCTGCGCCCGCACGTGACGATCCAGGCCGGCGACGATCGCGAGCGGGCGGAACATCTGCATCATGATGCGCACGCGAAGTGCTATATCGCGAACTCGGTCAATTTTCCGATCCGCTGCGAGCCCACGATCGAATTTGCCGCAGCGTGACGCCGACACCCGCCGGACGAAATCGACGATGAAGCTTTTCTACTACCCCGGCAACGCCAGCATGGCGCCGCACTTCGTGCTCGAGGAAATCGGCCAGCCGTTCGAGCTTGAATACGTCGACCGCACGCACGATCGACACAAGTCGCCGGACTACCTCGCGCTCAATCCGAACGGGCTCATTCCGGTACTGATCGACGGCGACCTGGTGCTGTATGAAACCTCCGCGATCTGCCTGCCTCTCGCCGATACGCATCCGGAGCAGCGTCTTGCGCCCGACCTCTGCACGCCGGAACGGGCTCAGTAGTTACCGCAGCGACTCGTGCGCCCGGCGATCCAGCTCGCGATGAAATTCGATTCGCCGTTGTTCCGGAGTGCGTACAGGTGGATATACGAAAGGTCCGCTTGAAATCGGTCTGGTCTGGCCGACGGATTCCTTGAGAAACCGATTGGGGATGTCCGATTCCACGTCAATCAGACGAGACTGAAATTCGAAATTTGTGTTTCTCCGTCAACAACTTGGCAATATTTGACAGTCATTCTTCGATGTTTCAGTAAGCTCGCGTTCAATAACCAAACGAACGGACGCGGGCCGCGTCGACCAGAATGAATAAGAATGCGCACCGCCTGGTGTTTTCCAGGCTTCGGGGTATGGTGGTGGCCGTCGCGGAGACAGCGACAGCTGAAGGGAAATCCGCAACAGGCGAAGCTCGCGCGCGGCGGCGGTCGTCGACGTCCGGCGCTCGCGTCCTGGTGGCGGGCGTCGCCGCGCTCGGCATGCTGCCCACCCTCTCCGGTGCGCAGATCGTCCCGACGCCCGGCACCAGCACGCAGGTGATCCAGACGCCGAACGGCTTGCCGCAAGTCAACGTGGCGCGTCCCTCGAGCGCGGGCGTATCGGTCAACACCTACAACCAGTTCGACGTACAGAAGGCCGGCGCGATCCTGAACAACTCGGCCACGATGGTTCAGACCCAGCAGGCGGGCTGGATCAACGGCAACCCGAATTACGGCGCAGGCCAGGCCGCGCGGATCATCGTCAACCAAGTCAACAGCCCGAACCCCTCTCAAATTCGGGGCGCTTTGGAGATCGCAGGCGCTCGCGCCGAGCTGGTCATCGCTAACCCGTCCGGGATTTTCGTGGACGGTGGAACCTTCCTGAATACCAGCCGCGCAACCTTGACGACCGGCGTGCCGTACTACGGCGCCGACGGTTCACTCGCCGGTTATAACGTTAACCGCGGGCTCGTAACCGTGTCAGGCGCCGGCCTGAACGCAACCGGTACCGATCAGGTTGACCTTATCGCCCGTGCCGTACAGGTGAATGCAGCGGTCTATGCGAAGAACCTGAACGTGATCGCCGGGGCGGCCCAAGTCAACCACGACACGCTTGCCGCGACGCCGATCGCCGGCGACGGCCCCGCTCCGGCGGTCGCGATCGACGTGAGCCAGTTGGGCGGAATGTATAGCAATAGGATCTTCCTCGCATCGAATGAATTCGGCGTGGGGGTGGCCAACGCCGGTACGATCGCTGCGCAGGCGGGTGATCTCACATTGCAGTCGAACGGCCGACTTGTGCTGACGGGCAAGACGACCGCGAGTGGCAACCTCGCGCTGTCGGCGGCCGGCGGCATTCAGAACAACGGCACGACGTACGCGCAGCAATCGCTATCGGCCAGCACAAGCGCCGACCTCACGAATAGCGGCACGTTCGCTGCGCAGCAGAACACGACCGTGAACGTCGGCAGCGTCAATTCGACCGGCACGCTCGGCGCGGGTGTGAACAACGACGGTTCCGTCGCGCACAGCGGCGACCTGAATCTGACGGCGTCGGGCCAGCTCACCGCGACCGGCCAGAATGTGGCGGGCGGTAACGCGTCGCTGACGGGCGGCAGCGTGAATCTCGCCGGCAGCCAGACGGCCGCAAACGGCAATCTGTCGCTGAACGCGACGGCCGGCGACGTGAATCTCGCAAATGCGACGACGAGCGCACAAGGCGCCATTCAGGCGAATGCTTCCGGCACGGTGATCAACGATCACGGCAGCTTGTCGAGTGGCGGCAGCACGACGCTGACCGGCGGCAACCTGTCGAACCAAGGCGGCAAGGTCTCGTCGCAAGGCCCGCTGTCGGTCAACGTGGCCGGCCAGATCGCCAACCGGTCTGGCGAGATGGTGTCCGAAAGTACGGCGGAGGTGCGTGGTGGCGCCATCGCAAACAACCAGGGCACCGTTCAAAGCGCGGCCGGGATGACGGTGGCCGGCGCGTCGCTGGACAACACGGCCGGCCGGATCACGTCGCTTAACGGCGACGGCCTGTCGGTGATGACCACCGGTCAACTGACCAATGCGGCGGGCACGACCGCGAACGGCGCGCACGGCGGCGTTATCGGCGGCAACGGCGATGTGTCGGTCCAAGGCGCAAACGTTGTCAATCGCGGCGTGATCACCTCCAATACGAATCTGCGGGTATCGGGCCAGTCGGTCGACAACGGCAGCGGCACGCTGCAGGCCGCGCAAAAGGTGGTTGTCGACGCAGGCGTGCGCCTGGTCAACAACGGCGGCTCGATCGTCGGTCTGACGGCCGCGCTGACGGGCACGACCCTCGACAATAGCGCGGGTGCCGTACAGGCCAACCAGGTGTCGTTGAACGCGACCGACCTCGTGAACCATGGCGGTACGATCACGCAGACCGGCGCCAGCGCGATGAACGTGAACGTGTCGGGCACGCTCGACAACTCGAATGCCGGCACGCTGCAAACCAACAGCACCGACCTGGCGCTCACCCCCACCGCACTCGTGAATGACGGCGGCACGATCACGCATGCCGGCAACGGCACACTGACGCTCGGAGGCGGCTCGGGCTCGATATCGAACGTAGGCGGTTCGATCGCGAGCAACGGACGCGTCGCCGCCCAAACCGGCGCGCTAAACAACGCGGCGGGCTCGATCAACGCGCAGAGCGGGCTGACGGCAACCGTTGCCGGCACGCTGAACAATGCAAGCGGCAAGCTGTTGTCGAATACGGATTTGAGCGTCACCAGTGGCATGCTGACGAACGATGGCGGCCAGATCGGTGCGGGCACGAACGCGGCAATCCACTCAGGCTCGATGACGAACCAGAACGGTTCGATCGTCGCGCCGAACCTGTCGATCGCGGCCGACTCGACGCTCGACAACAGCGGCGGCAAGCTCGAGGCCAATCAGATTGCGCTCACGGCAGAAAACCTCGTCAACCACGGCGGCACGATTACGCAGTATGGGTCGTCAACGATGGGCATGAATGTCAGCGGCACGCTCGACAACTCGGCCGCTGGCGTGATCCAGACCAACAGCACGGATCTGACGCTCAAGCCCGCCGAGCTGAACAACGCAGGTGGCAACATCACACATGCCGGCACGGGCACGCTGACGATCGCACCGGGCAATGGCTCGAGCGCGCTGAACAACGCGTCGGGCACCATCGTGACGAAGGGACAAGCCATCGTCAACGCGGCCGCCTGGAACAATGCGAGCGGTATCCTCGCCGCGCAACGCGGCATCAATGCGACCATCGCAGGCGATGTGAACAACGCGCAGGGCCTGCTGCGATCGGACGCGTCGCTGTCGTTGAAGAGCGGCGGTGCCTTGTCGAACCAAGGTGGCCACGTCCAGGCCGGACAATCTACTGCTGATGACACCAGCACACTCGACATTCAATCGGCTTCGATCGACAACGCGGACGGCGCCATTGTCGACCTCGGTGCTGGCAAGATGACGGTGCAAGGCGACAACCAGATCGCGAACAGTCATGCCGGCGGTGTGTCGGGCATGGGTGCGATTACCGGTAACGGCGACGTGACGGTCAGCGCGGCATCGATCAGCAATACGCAGGGCGGTCAGCTCAGTGGTGCATCGCTGCATGTCCAGGGGAACTCGCTCGACAACAGTGGCGGCATCATCGGTAACGTCACGAATTCGAACGGCAACGTGAACGTCACGACGACCGGCGCGGTCACGAACACGAACGGCCAGATCGGCTCGACGCACGACCTGTCGGTCGCAGCGGCCACGTTGCAAGGTGGCGGCACATACAGCGCGGCGCACGACGCCAACGTGAACCTGCAGGGCGACTACACGGCGGCATCCGACACGCAGTTCAACGTCGGTCACGATCTCGCCTTCACGCTGCCCGGCACCTTTACGAACAACGCGAGCCTGCAGTCGGTCAACAACCTGAGCGTCAATGCGGGCAACATCGTCAACGCGGGCGCCCTGACGGCCGGCGGCTTGCTGCGTACGCAGTCGACCGATCTGACCAACACGGGGGCGCTGGTCGGCGCCAGCGTATCGCTCAACGCGACGAATACGATCTCGAACCTTGGACCGACCGCGTTGATCGGCGGATCGGACAGCAACGGTATGCTCGAAATCCTCGCGCATGACATCGAAAACCGCGACGACACGACGGCCACCGACTCGATGGCGACGACGGCCATCTTCGGCATGGGCAAGGTCGTGCTGGCAGGAGGCAAGGACGCAAACGGCAATTACACGAACGCCGCGCTGGTCAACAACGTGTCCGCGCTGATTCAGTCCGAAGGCGATATGGAATTGCATGCGGACAAATTGACGAGCACGCGCCGCGTGATGAAGACCTCGACGAGTTCGATCGATCCATCGCTGCTCGGCCAGTTCGGTATTCCGATCAGCGGCCGTACTGGCCAGGTCGGCGTGAAGGATCCGTACAGCATCGGCGGCGTCTACACCGAGCCGCCTCACGGCGGTCAGTGGAACAGCACGTATCAGTTCACGACCTACTATGCGGACAGCGCGACGGCGACGGCTGTAACGGACATCAGCCCGGCTGCCCAGATCGTGTCGGGCGGCAAGATCGACGCCTCTTCGGTCGGTACGCTGCAAAACTACTGGAGCAACATCGCGGCGGTCGGCGACATCAAGATGCCAGCCCGCTACGATGCCGACGGCTGGGCGGCGTCCGGTCAGAAACTGCCGGGCGTGTCGGTTTCCTACTCGGGGCAATATCACTACAACAATTACGATAATTCCGAATATGACTGGAAGCTTCCGTTCGGCAATGCGCCGTTTGTCGGCTCTCGGCCGGGTGGCTACACGCAGGCGGCGCCAGCATCGATCAAAGACTACAAGCTGCCGCGTTACGATGCGACGTTGAATTCGAACGGCACGATTTCCGGTACTGGAGTGAGTGTCAACAACTCGGCGGGCAACGCATCGATCCCGTCGCTCGGCCTGCTGCCGGGACAGTCGGTGCCGGGTCTCACGCCTACCAATCTGAGTGGGAACGCGAGCGGTGCGAAATCGGGGGCGTCGTCCGTGCACGGCGGTGCGCCCGCGCCGGTCGACCCGATCATCGCCAGCGCGACGGCGCTGAACGTGCTGAACAATCTCGCCATTCCGCAGGGCGGATTGTTCAAGCCGACTACCGCGCCGAACGCGAGCTATGTGATCGAGACGAACCCTGCGTTCACGAACCAGAAGAATTTCATTTCGAGCGACTACTTCTTCGGCCAGCTCGGCGTCGATCTCACGCATATTCCGAAGCGACTCGGTGACGGCTTCTACGAGCAGCAGCTCGTGCGCAACGAAGTCACGTCGTTGACCGGCAAGGCGGTACTCGGGCCGTACGCCGACCTGGAGACGATGTACCAGTCGTTGATGGCGGCCGGTGCGAGCCTGTCGAAGTCGCTCGATCTTCCGATCGGCGCGAGCCTGTCTGCCGATCAGGTATCGAAGCTGACCAGCAACGTAATCATGATGGAAACGCGTGTGGTCGACGGTCAGTCGGTGTTGGTGCCCGTCGTGTATCTCGCGAAGGCCAGCCAGCAGAACATCGACGGCCCGCTGATCAGCGCAACGAACATCGATTTCCAGAACGCGCAGTCGTTCACGAACAGTGGCACGATCAAGGCGGACAACACGCTGGCAATCCAGGGCAAGCAGATCGACAACGCATTCGGCGCGCTGCAAAGCGGTGGGCTGATGTCTCTGAAGACAGAGAACAACATCGATCTGACGTCGGCGAACGTGAAGGCGGGCAGCCTTCAGCTTGATGCCGGCAAGGACTTGATTCTCGACACGGCGACGAAGACGAATGCGCGCGTGAGTCGGGACGGCGCGACGAGCGTGGTGACGACGCTCGGGCCCATTGCCAAACTGGATGTCGCGGGCAACGCGTCGATCGTCACCGGCGGCAACTTCCAGCAGAACGCGGGCAACCTGTCGGTCGGCGGCAACCTCGGGATGAACGTCGGCGGCAACTGGGATCTCGGCGCGGTGCAGACGGGCGAGCACAAGATCGTGCAGCGGGCGAACGGTGTGTCGAACACCGACATCAACAAGGTCACCGGCAGTTCGGTGACGGTTGGTGGGCAGTCGAGCATCGGCGTGGGCGGTGATTTGACGGCCAAGGGCGCGCAGATCGACCTCGGCCAGGGCGGCACGATCGCCGCCAAGGGCGATGTGACGCTCGGCGCGGCGAGCGCGACGTCGACGGTCAACAGCAACAGTTCAGGCAGTGATAGTCACGGCAGCTACGCGGAAACGCTGCACACGTCCGATCAGGCACTGTCCGGGACGACGCTCAAGGGCGGCGATACCGTTACGTTGGCGTCAGGCAAGGATCTTACAATCAGCGGTAGCACGATCAGCCTGGATAAGGGTAATGCGAACCTGATGGCGGCCGGCGATGTGAATATCGGCGCCGCAACCGAAACGCACGAGCTGAATTCGCACGAAACGCACAGCCATAGCAATGTTGTCAGCGGAGCAAAGATCGCGAGCGGGATCGACCAGACGGCGACCTATAGCCAAGGCAGCACGGTGTCGGCCGACGGCGTCAACATCGTCAGCAACCGCGACATCAACGTGACGGGCAGCAACGTCGTTGGTACGAACGACGTCACCTTGCAGGCGAAGCGCGACGTCAACGTCACGACCTCACAAGACACGACTCAATCGTCCAGCTACTTCGACAAGAAGGAGTCGGGTCTGCTCACGAACGGTGGTTTGTCTGTGACGGTGGGCTCACGCTCGGCCGCGCGGCAAGACCAAAGCAGTTCCGTGACGAACAAAGGGAGTGTGATCGGGTCATCGCAGGGCAATGTGACGATCCAGGCAGGGAAGGATGCGTCGATTACGGGCAGTACGGTTGTTGCGGGCCAGGATGTCGGCATCACGGCACAGAACGTGACCGTAAATGCCGCATACGATACCTACAAGGACGCGCAGTCTCAGAAGTTCAGCCAATCGGGTTTGAGCGTCGGATTGGGTGGCGGCCTGGTCGGACTCGGACAGTCGATGGCAGGCGCGGTCCGCCAAGGCCAGCAGTCGGGTGACTCGCGTCTCGTGGCAGTGCAGGCGGTGGCGGCGGCCGAGCAGGCTTACCAGAACCGCGGCGGGATCAAGGACGCGGCCAATGCACTGTCGAACGGCAACGTAAGCGAGGCTGCCAAGGGTGTTCAGGTACAGCTCAGCATCGGATCGAGCCATAGCAGCAGCAATGCGACGACATCGATCTCGAGCGCGAAAGGTTCGTCGATCATCGGCAACGGCAACGTCTCCATTACCGCGACCGGCACGCCGGACGCGAACGGAAATGTTCAGGCAGGTACCGGCAACATCGCGATGACCGGAGCGTCGGTACTCGGCAAGAATGTTGCTCTCGACGCCAACAACGCGGTCACGCTGCAAAGCGCGCAGAGCACCGATCAGAGCACGAGCTCGAACAGTTCGACCGGCTGGAATGCGGGCGTCGCGATCGGCGTGGGCAAGAACACGGGCATCAGCGTCTTTGCGAATGGCTCGAACTCGCACGGCCAGGGCAACGGCGACAGCGTCACGCAAACCAACACGACGGTGGCGGCCGGCAACTCGCTGACGATGAAGTCGGGCGGCGACGCGACGCTGTCGGGCGCCAAGGTGTCTGGCGACAAGGTCAAGGTAGATGTCGGCGGAGACTTGACGATGACGAGCCTTCAGGATACGTCGAACTACAGCAGCAACCAGCACAACACGGGCGTCAGTGGCAGCTTTACGTTCGGCTATGGTGGTGGCGTCGACGCGTCGATCGGCCATACCAGTATCGACGCGAACTATGCGTCGGCGAACCAGCAAACCGGCATCGTGGCAGGCAATGGAGGGTTCGAAGTCAACGTGACGGGCCATACGCAGCTCAACGGCGCGCAGATCGCGAGCGCGGCGCCGGCCGACAACAATACGCTGACGACCAGCAGCCTCGGATTTACCGACATCCAGAACAAGATGTCGTATTCGGGCTCGTCGGAAGGTTTTTCGACGTCGGGTGGGCCGAACTTTGCGCAGACGGGTGACAGCGCGAGTGGTGTCACGCATGCTGCGGTGAGCCCGGCGAAGATTGTCGTGAAATCGGATGAGCAGAACGGCACGGACAGCACGTCCGGCCTGTCGCGTGACACGGCGAACGCGAACCAGACGGTGGAGAACACGTTTAACCTGCAGAAGGTCCAGAACAATATGGCCTTCGCCCAGGCGTTCGGCAAGGTCGCGACTTTCGCGGTAGCGGAAGCGGCGACGCAGCTGGAAAACAGCAGCCCGCAGATGAAGGCGCTGTTCGGCGAAGGCGGGGCAGGTCGTGACGCGCTGCACGCCGCAGTGGCGGCGATCGGGGCGGCGCTGTCGGGCGGGAACGTTGGTGGTGCCGTCGCGGGTTCTTTGGCCGGAGACGTGTTGCAGTCTCTGGCGCAGCCGATCATCGATCAGACGGTGAGCCAGCTGCCGCTGAGCGCGCAATCGGCGGCGCGGAACGCGCTGAACGAGATCGTGGCGACGGCAGGCGGAGCGGCGGCTGGCGCTGTCGCGGGTGGCGGGTCATCCGGCGCGCTGGCCGGTGCAGGATCAGCCATCAACAACGAGCTTTACAATCGACAGCTTCACGTAGAAGAGGTGAAGGTCGTCGAGCAGCTCGCGAAGGAAAAGGCGCAAGCGGTATGCCGTGGCGACGCGAGTTGCGTTGCGAAGGCAACGACCTACTGGACCGACATGCTTGAGCGCGCGGCGAAGGGAGTGGTCGACGACACCGCCAACAAGGAAAACATGGCGTACCTTCAGACGCTGATCCAGACGGCGAACAATCCGACCAGCGAAGGCGCAATGGGCGGGCTGAGCTCCTACCTGGCGAACCTTCAGACCGCGCAAGATATGTTGTCGCAGTATATGGGCAAGCCGATTCTGGTCCGCGGCACGCCGATCATCTCCGCCGGTTCGGCTCAGACGTATTTCAGTGCGACACCGGAGCAACGTTCCAATCAAAGCCTCAATGCCATTTTGGGCTCGCTGCCTGGCTCAATCGTGCCGGGTGCGAGCCAACGTGATCAGAATCGAGTGGATTCCTTCGCGACGCAAAACGGCTCCGTGAAACCCGATTACACGATCGAGGAAACAGTCATCGGCGGTATCCTTACCAACAAAATCGCGTCGACGGCCGCGCGCGTGGGCGAGTCGATTGATGTTTGGTTGGCGGGGCCGGTGAATCCGACGGGCAAAGGGTTCATCAGCACCGGCAAGATGACGATGGAGAGCATGCCGGTGAAATTGAATACCGCAGAACAAGGCGTGCTGTCACAACTCGACCAGCTGCCGTCCAAGGATTTGCAGGGACAGGCCCGTGAATATGTGGCGAACAACTACTTCGTACGGAATGGCTTTACGCCGCTTGATGGGAAGTGTGGGGCCAATTGCTTTGACGGCGTCTACATCAAGGGCGACACTGTCTACGTCAATGAAGTAAAGCCGTTGAACAAATCTGGCTCGATTGACTTAAATCCTGAAAACCCGGCGACCGGACTTCCGACTCAGCAAACGGATACTTGGGTGGAATACGCCATTAAACGTCTGAAAGACACCGAGGACCCGCAATTCGTTAACACGGCAACTGTTATAGAACAAGCCATGAAAAAAGGAAAGCTAGTGAAGTTGGTTTCCGGAGTTGACTCCAATGGAATGGTTATTGTAAAGATTCCCCGGAATTAACCATGACAAATCGAACAGCATTGGATAAATTGGCGAATTTTGTTAAAAATGAGAGAGATGGAATTCCCGAGCTTGTTCATGATGTGATATATCGACGAAATAAAGTTCGCCTTGGCATTGTTTACAATGCATTGGCAAGTCGTGCGCGAGCACAGGCAGTTTTTGATTATTTTTCCGATAGAAATATCGCTGCTAGCAAGCAAAATTTTTATCTATCGTCAAAATTTTCCATAGCGAGTTGCGATTTGGATGGAGGTGCTAGTTTCACCACAGGACTTGAGATGCTCTGTGCGATCTTGTCTGATAATGAAAGTGTTATTGAGGCAGTGGCACGGATGGAAACGTCAGCGCTGTTGAATGGAAGAAATGATCCAAAATCGGCGGCGGCGTTTCAATACAGATTCCAGCTCGCGATCATGGGTAAGGATCAGGAGTTGGAGGCGTGTATCGAGGAGGTGAGAAAAAAGGGAACCAAAGCTGATCGACAGGCCATTTCAAATGGTGAGTATTTTTTCTCATTGCTTCTAGCTCGCGATGCCGCAGGGTTAAGGGCGTTGATCGAAAAGCGGCACGCAAACGTCAAATGCGTTTGGCCGGATTTGGAGAACTTCATCTCATACCTTGGGACGCTTGAGACAAAAATTTGCTGGCGACGTGGCATCCAAATTGAAATTGACCATCCGCTGGTGCCAATGGAGCTGATGCCCGTCAAGCCACTCGATCACTACGATGACGTCTACGACTTTCTGAAGCCGGGGTGGGTGCCGCCTCCGCAGGGACTGATTGGCCGCGTTTCCCGGTGGTTTAAGACGTGATCGGCGCACATCGCACTCGCTTTGAGGCAACGATGAAGAAATGCAAATGGCCCGTAGCCCTAGCGTTTGTCATGTCGACGCTTCTCGCTGCATGCGAGACCGTGCCACCTGATGCACCTCCGCGTCCTCCACCGAAGCCGGAAATGGAGCCCGTGTTGCCGTCGTGGTCGAGCACGATCTGGGTCATGGGCTTCTGGAAATGGAGCGGTACCGAATGGGTTTGGATTCCGGGACATTTAGCACCCAAACCATAAAATCGATCGAACAACGCCACTTCTATGACAATCCGTACCCCGGTCATGCTGCTGTCGGCCGCATGGCTGATTCCAATGGCCGCGTCGGCGCAAGAAGCTCCCCGCCTGATCAGTTCGGGTAACGACCAGCAAATCCGACAACAGGAAGAGGCGCGCGAGCGCGAGCGGACCGTCTCCGCGCCTGGAGTGCGATCGAACCTGACGGCCAGCGCAGGGTATCCAGCCCTGCCGTCCGAAACGCCCTGCTTTCGCATTGACCGTTTCGCCCTCGACGTTCCCGATGCGCTGCCCGCTTCCCTGAAGTTGCAAGGCGCATCGACGTTGCCGATGGATCGCTTCGCCTTCGCGCGTGAATGGCTCGAGCACTACACCGGCCAGTGCGTTGGCAAACAGGGGCTCGACGTGCTCGTCAAGGGCCTGTCGCAAGCGATCCTTGCGCGCGGATACGTCACGACGCGCGTGCTGCTTCCCGAACAGGATCTGTCGACCGGCACCCTCAAGTTTTCGCTGATCCCCGGCGTAATCCGTCACGTGCGTTTCGCCGACGAAAAGCTCCGCGGCACCTGGAAAACAGCCTTCCCGACCGGCGACGGCGAACTGCTGAACCTGCGCGACCTCGAGCAGGGCCTCGAGCAGATGAAACGCGTGTCGAGCCAGGACGTGTCGATGCAGATTGTCCCGGCCGACGTGCCCGGCGAGAGCGACGTCGTGCTCGACGTGAAGCGCGGCAAGCCGTGGACCGTCGTCGCCTCGATCGACAACTCGGGCACGCGGGCGACCGGCCGCCTGCAGGGCAACCTGTCGCTCGGCATCGACAATCCGCTCGGCCTGAACGACATCTTCAACATCGGCGTGAGCCAGGATCTCGAGTTCGGCGACAAGCGGCTCGGCTCGCACGGCTGGAACGGCTTTTATTCGATCCCGTGGGGCTACTGGACCGCAACGCTCTCCGCATACACAAGCACGTACTACCAGCAGATCGCCGGCGTGAACCAGACGTTCATCGCGAGCGGCAATTCGAAGACGGTCGACCTCAAGCTGAACCGCGTGCTGTCGCGCAGCCAGAACGACGTGTTCGGCGCGCAGTTCCGGCTGTCGCGCCGCTTCGGGCAAAGCTTCATCGAAGACACCGAGATCCCGCAGCAGCGCCGCAACAACACGTTCGTCGAGTTTGGCCTGACCGATCGCCATTACTTCGGCAACGCGCAGTTCGACGGCACGCTCGCGTACCGGCAGGGCATCGGCGCATTCGGCGCGCAGGACGACAGCTTGGCTGCCGACGGCGGTCCGACGTACCGCTACAAGATGGCGGTGCTCGACGCGAACCTGTCGGTGCCGTTTGTGATCGCGCAGCAGCCGTTACGTTACGTGACGACGTTCCACGGCCAGTACACGGGCAACACGCTGTACTACATCGACGACCTGACGATCGGCAGCCGCTATACGGTACGCGGCTTTGACGGAGAGACGATGCTGGCGGCTTCTCGCGGCTTCTACTGGCGCAACGAATTGCAGGCGCCGATCGGGCAGACGGGTATGGCGGTCTACGCGGGCCTCGACTACGGTCGAGTGTGGGGCCCGCAGCCGGTCGCGCTGGTCGGCACGCAACTGGCAGGCGCCGTGATCGGCGTAAAGGGTAGCGTCGCGACTCGATTGGGCGCCTACGGTTACGACCTGTTTGCCGGCACACCGATCTACAAACCATCCGGATTCCAAACGGCACGCGTGACGGTGGGTTTTCAGGTCACGGCACAGTTCTAATGAAGCGAGCGCAATGCGGCACCCGGCCCGCCGTCGTCGGAGAGGGTGGTGGCGAGGCTCGAGAGCTGACGACTTCGACCGTATAGAGCGGGGTATTGTTGTCGGAAAGCCCCGAACGGCGACCTTGCTCTCCACGTCCGGCGGCGGAACCCTACCCTACCGCTATCTCACGGCACGACGCCATAAACCCCCCGCGCCGCCACCCGAATCGCATCCACCATCACCGCGACGGCCGGCGAATGCAGCCGGTCGGTGCGCGTGATGATTCCGAAATCGTCCATCCGGCAATCCATCTCCAGCGGCAGCACCGTGACGATCCCGTGCCGCGCGTAGTAGCGCGCGACGTCCTCTGCCAGCACCGCGATCATGTCGCTCTGTTCGAGCAGTTGCGTGATGAACAGCAGCGCGGACGTCTCGACGAGGTTCGCCGGCGGCGCGAGGCTCGCGCGCTGGAACACGAGCTCGAAGCGATGGCGCAGCACGCTGCCGGCCGGCGGCACGACCCACGCGGCGCGCTGCACGTCCGCGAGCGCCAGCGGCGCCTGCGCGAGCAGCGGATGGCCGGTCCGCACGACGGCCGCCACCGACTCGCCGGTCAGCGGCTCGTAGCGCAGCCGCAGCTTGTCGTGTTCGGCGGAAAGCCGGCCGACCACGATGTCGATCTTGTCCTGCGCGAGATGTTCGAGCAGCACGTTGCTGGTGTCGATCTCGACCGATACGTGCAGGCCCGCATGCGTGCCCTTCACCGCGGCCACCGCCGGCGGCACGAGCCGCAAGCCCGGCGACGTGATCGCCCCCACCGCCACGTGGCCGAGATGGCCGGCCTTCAGCGCGGCCAGTTCCTCGTGCGCCTGGTCGAGGCTGCCGAGCGCCGCGCGCGCGTGACGGATCAGCGCGTCGCCGTACAGCGTCGGCCGCATCCCGCGCGGCAGGCGTTCGAACAGCACCGCGCCGATCGATTCCTCGAGTTCGCGCAGCAGCTTCGACGCGGCCGGCTGCGTCATGTTCAGCGCGGCCGCCGCGCGGTGAATGCTGCCTTCGTCGGCAAGCGCGACGACCAGCAGAAGCTGGCGCGTCTTCAGGCGGCCGCGGTTTCCCCACGGGCTGGCTTCGGGCATCGTACGGGTTTATATCGATATCGGAATCGATATCGTAATCACCAAAAACGTCATTAGCCAGTTATCAAAATTCTGCCTAGACTGCGCCGGTATCCCGTCACCACAGGACTGACGATGTCGGCAACAAAACCCAGGCTGCGCTCCGCCCAATGGTTCGGCACGAACGACAAGAACGGCTTCATGTACCGGAGCTGGATGAAGAATCAGGGCATTCCCGATCACGAGTTCGATGGCCGTCCGATCATCGGCATCTGCAACACGTGGTCCGAACTGACGCCATGCAACGCGCACTTCCGCAAGCTCGCCGAGCACGTGAAGCGCGGGATCTTCGAAGCGGGCGGCTTCCCGGTCGAGTTCCCGGTGTTCTCGAACGGCGAATCGAACCTGCGCCCGTCGGCGATGCTCACGCGCAACCTTGCGTCGATGGACGTCGAGGAAGCGATCCGCGGCAACCCGATCGACGCGGTCGTGCTGCTCGCCGGCTGCGACAAGACGACGCCCGCGCTGCTGATGGGCGCGGCGAGCTGCGACGTGCCGGCGATCGTCGTGTCGGGCGGGCCGATGCTGAACGGCAAGCTCGAAGGCAGGAACATCGGCTCCGGCACGGCCGTGTGGCAGCTGCATGAATCACTGAAGGCCGGCGAGATCGACCTGCATCACTTCCTGTCGGCCGAAGCCGGGATGTCGCGCTCGGCCGGCACCTGCAACACGATGGGCACCGCGTCGACGATGGCGTGCATGGCCGAGGCGCTCGGCGTCGCGCTACCGCACAACGCGGCGATCCCGGCCGTCGATTCGCGCCGCTACGTGCTCGCGCACATGTCCGGCATCCGCATCGTCGAGATGGCGCTCGAAGGGCTGGTGCTGTCGAAGGTCCTCACGCGCGCGGCGTTCGAGAACGCGATCCGCGCGAATGCGGCGATCGGCGGCTCGACGAATGCGGTGATCCACCTGAAGGCGATCGCCGGACGCATCGGCGTGCCGCTCGAACTGGAGGACTGGATGCGCATCGGCCGCGACACGCCGACGATCGTCGACCTGATGCCGTCGGGGCGCTTCCTGATGGAAGAGTTCTATTACGCGGGCGGGCTGCCGGCCGTGCTGCGCCGGCTCGGCGAAGGCGGGTTGCTGCCGCACCCGGACGCGCTGACGGTGAACGGCAAGTCGCTGTGGGACAACGTGCGCGAAGCGCCGAACTACGACGACGAAGTGATCCGCCCGCTCGACCGGCCGCTGATCGCGGACGGCGGCATCTGCATCCTGCGCGGCAATCTCGCGCCGCGCGGCGCGGTGCTGAAGCCGTCGGCGGCGAGCCCCGAGCTGCTGAAGCATCGCGGCCGCGCGGTCGTGTTCGAGAACCTCGACCACTACAAGGCGACGATCAACGACGAGGCGCTCGACGTCGACGCCAGCTCGGTGCTCGTGCTGAAGAACTGCGGGCCGCGCGGTTATCCGGGGATGGCCGAGGTCGGCAACATGGGCCTGCCGCCGAAGCTGCTGCGCCAGGGCGTGAAGGACATGGTGCGGATTTCCGACGCGCGGATGAGCGGCACCGCGTACGGCACGGTCGTGCTGCACGTGGCGCCGGAGGCCGCCGCCGGCGGGCCGCTCGCGGCCGTGCGCAACGGCGACTGGATCGAGCTCGACTGCGAGGCCGGCACGCTGCATCTCGACATTCCGGATGACGAACTGCAGCGCCGCCTGTCGGACGTCGATCCGACCGCGGCGCCGGGCGTGGCCGGGCAGCTCGGCAAGGGCGGCTACGCACGGCTGTACATCGATCACGTGCTGCAGGCCGACGAGGGGTGCGACCTCGACTTCCTGGTCGGTACGCGCGGCGCGGACGTGCCGAGCCATTCGCACTGAGCGGCAGGCGGCGCGAGAAGTGCCACAAACGCGCGCCGCAGCCGGTTGCGGGCCCGCCCGGGCCCGCTTCGTGAAACCGTGAACGCATGACGGCGGTCGCCACCGACGCCGAAGCAGGACGCGAACCATGACATCGAGCAGCACGCCGCGCTATCGCGGCATCTTCCCCGTCGTCCCGACGACCTTCACCGACACCGGCGAGCTCGACCTCGCGAGCCAGAAACGCGCGGTCGATTTCATGATCGACGCGGGTTCCGACGGGCTGTGCCTCCTCGCGAATTTCTCCGAGCAGTTCGCGATCACCGACGACGAACGCGACGTGCTCACGCGCACGATCCTCGAACACGTCGCGGGCCGCGTGCCGGTGATCGTCACGACGTCGCACTACGGCACGCAGGTGTGCGCGGCGCGCAGCCTGCGCGCGCAGCAGCTCGGCGCGGCGATGGTGATGGCGATGCCGCCTTATCACGGCGCGACGTTCCGCGTGCCGGAAGCGCAGATCTTCGACTTCTATGCACGCGTTTCGGACGCGATCGACATCCCGATCATGATCCAGGATGCGCCCGCGAGCGGCACGCCGCTGTCCGCGCCGTTCCTCGCACGGATGGCGCGCGAGATTGAGCAGGTCGCGTACTTCAAGATCGAGACGCCCGGGGCGGCGAACAAGCTGCGCGAACTGATCCGGCTCGGCGGCGACGCGATCGAGGGGCCGTGGGACGGCGAGGAGGCGATCACGCTGCTCGCCGACCTCCATGCCGGCGCGACCGGCGCGATGACGGGCGGCGGGTTTCCGGACGGCATCCGGCCGATTCTCGAAGCCTGGCGCGAAGGGCGCCACGACGACGCTTTCGAGCGCTATCAGGCGTGGCTGCCGCTGATCAATCACGAGAACCGCCAGTCCGGGATCCTCACCGCGAAAGCGCTGATGCGCGAAGGCGGCGTGATCGCGAGCGAGCGGCCACGGCATCCGATGCCGGAACTGCATCCGGACACGCGCGCGGAACTGCTCGCGATCGCGCGCCGGCTCGATCCGCTTGTGCTGCGCTGGGCGCACTGAACGACCACCGAACGATTCGCCAAGGAGGCATGCACGATGAGTGATCAGGTTTCGCTGGGTATCGTCGGCGTCGGCAAGATCGCGCGCGACCAGCATCTGCCGGCGATCGACGCCGAACCGGGCTTCAAGCTGACCGCATGCGCGAGCCGCCATGCGGAAGTCGCCGGCGTGCGCAACTATCGCGACCTGCGCGCGCTGCTGGCCACCGAGCGCGAGCTCGACGCCGTGTCGCTGTGCGCGCCGCCGCAGGTGCGCTACGCGCAGGCGCGCGCCGCGCTCGAGGCCGGCAAGCACGTGATGCTCGAGAAGCCGCCGGGCGCGACGCTCGGCGAAGTGGCCGTGCTGGACGCGCTCGCGCGCGAGCGCGGGCTCACGTTGTTCGCCACGTGGCATTCGCGCTGCGCGAGCGCGGTGGAGCCCGCGCGCGCGTGGCTCGCGACCCGCACGATCCGCGCGGTGCAGGTGCGCTGGAAGGAGGACGTGCGGCGCTGGCACCCGGGGCAGCAATGGATCTGGGAACCGGGCGGCCTCGGCGTGTTCGATCCGGGCATCAACGCGCTGTCGATCGTCACGCGGATCCTGCCGCGCGAGCTCGTGCTGCGCGAGGCGACGCTCATCGTGCCGAGCGACGTGCAGACGCCGATCGCCGCCGAACTCGATTGCACGGATACCGATGGCGTGCCCGTGCGCGCGGAATTCGACTGGCGGCACGGCCCGGTCGAGCAATGGGAAATCGCGGTCGACACGGCCGACGGCGTGCTCGCGATCAGCCGCGGCGGCGCGCAACTGTCGATCGCGGGCGAGCCGGTCGAGATCGGGCCCGAACGCGAGTATCCGGCGCTGTATGCGCACTTCCATGCGCTGATCGCGCGGGGTGAAAGCGACGTCGACGTGCGGCCGCTGCGGCTCGTCGCCGATGCGTTCCTGTTCGGCCGGCGCGTGCAGACCGACGCGTTCGGACGCTGACTACGCGGGCGCGCCGCGGCGCGATCGCGCACGACGAATCATTACGGCACAAGCCGACATCAAGGAGACACCGCATGAACCGCACGACCCAAACCATTCGCCGACACACCCTGCGCGCGCTGCTCGCCGCGCTGTGCATCGCGCCGCTCGGCATGCAGGGCGCCGCGCACGCCGACGCGCCGCTGAAGATCGGCTTCCTGGTGAAGATGCCCGAGCAGGCATGGTTCATCAACGAGCAGAACGCGGCGTCCGCGCTCGGCCAGAAGGAGAATTTCTCGGTCGTGAAGATCGGCACGCCCGACGGCGAGAAGGTGCTGGCCGCGATCGACAACCTCGGTTCGCAAGGCGCGCAGGGCTTCGTGATCTGCGCGCCCGACGTGCGCCTCGGGCCGGCGATCGCCGCGCGTGCGAAGCGCTACAACATGAAGTTCGTGACCGTCGACGACCAGCTCGTCGATTCGACCGGCAAGCCGCTGTCGAACGTGCCGCACCTCGGGATGTCGGCGACCAAGATCGGCAACCAGGTCGGCCAGGCGATTTCCGACGAGATGAAGCGACGCGGCTGGAAGCCCGAGGAAGTCGGCGCGCTGCGGATCACGAACTACGAGCTGCCGACCGCGAAGCTGCGCACCGACGGCGCGACGCAGGCGCTGCTCGCGAACGGCTTCCGCCAGGAGAACATCTTCGATGCACCGCAGAAGACGACCGACGACGAAGGCGGCTTCAGCGCGGCCGCGCCGGTGCTCGCGCGGCATCCGAACATCAAGAAGTGGGTGGTCTACGCGCTGAACGAGGAAACCGTGCTCGGCGCGGTGCGCGCGACCGAACAGCTGCATATTCCGGCCGCCGACGTGATCGGCGTCGGCATCAACGGTGCCGGCGAGGCGTTCGCCGAATTCCAGAAGAAGGAGCCGACCGGCTTCTACGGGACGATCGCCGTCAGCTCGACGAACCACGGCAAGGACAGCACGCAGAACCTCGTCGACTGGATTCGCAACGGCAAGACGCCGCCGGCCGACACGCAGACGAGCGGCAAGCTGATGACGCGCGCGAACTGGCAGGCCGTGCGCGCCGAACTCGGCATCTGAGCGTGCGGGGCGAGCAAGCGATGACGACGCAGACGATGACGACCGAATCCGCCGGCAGCACGGCCGCCGGCGCAGCCGGCGTGGCGAGGCCGGACGCGGCGCTGCTCGCGCTCGACGGCATCACGGTGACGTTCCCGGGCGTGCGCGCGCTCGACGCCGTGTCGCTGTCGGTGCGCGCGGGCGAAGTGCACGGGCTGATGGGCGAGAACGGCGCGGGGAAGTCGACGCTGCTGAAGGTGCTGTCCGGCGTGAACCAGCCGCAGGCCGGCACGCTGACGCTGAACGGCGCGGTGCAGCAGTTCGCGTCGACGCGCGCGGCGCTGGAGGCCGGCATCGCGATCATCTACCAGGAACTGCATCTCGTGCCCGAGCTGACGGTCGCGGAAAACCTGATGCTCGGGCAGCTGCCGAGCCGGCTCGGCGTGGTCGACGAACGCGCGCTTGCCGTGCGTGCGCTCGATGCGCTGGAGCGGCTCGGCGAGCACATCGATCCGGGCATTCCGGTGAAGTATCTGTCGATCGGCCAGCGCCAGATGATCGAGATCGGCAAGGCGCTGATGCGCGACGCGCGCGTGATCGCGTTCGACGAACCGACGAGCTCGCTGTCCGCGCGCGAGACCGCGCAACTGTTCCGGATCATCCGTGCACTGCGCGCGGAAGGCCGCGCGATCATCTACGTCACGCACCGGATGGAGGAAGTGTATGAACTGTGCGACCGCGTGACCGTGTTCCGCGACGGCCGTCGCATCGAGACGTTCGAATCCGTGGCCGATCTCGATCGCGACCGGCTGATCGGCTGCATGGTCGGCCGCTCGATCGAGGACGTGTACGGCTACCGGCCGCGCGCGCCCGGCGACGTGCTGATCGAGGCGAAGGGGCTGGCGGGGCCCGGGCTCGCCGAGCCCGTGTCGTTCACCGCGCGGCGCGGCGAGATCGTCGGCTTCTTCGGGCTGGTCGGCGCGGGCCGCTCGGAGCTGATGAAGCTGCTGTACGGCGCCGCGCGCCCGAGCGCGGGGCACGTCGAGCTGAACGGGCGGCGGGCCGCGTTCGGGAGCCCGCGCGACGCGGTGCGCGCGGGCCTCGCGCTGTGCCCGGAAGACCGCAAGCAGGAAGGCATCGTCGCGATCGCGTCGGTGGCCGACAACCTGAACATCAGCGCGCGCCGGCATTTCAGCCCGGCGCGCGTGCTGCTCGACGGGCGGCGCGAGCGTGAACTCGCGCAGCGCTATATCGAGCGGCTCGCGATCAAGACCCGCGACGGCGACACGCCGATCGGCGCGCTGTCGGGCGGCAACCAGCAGAAGGTCGTGCTCGCGCGCTGGCTGGCCGAGCGCATCGACGTGTTCCTGATGGACGAGCCGACGCGCGGCATCGACGTCGGCGCGCGCGCGGAAATCTACAACCTGTTCTACGAACTCGCGGAAGCGGGCCGCACGGTGATCCTCGTGTCGAGCGACCTCGCCGAGGTGATCGGCGTGTCGGACCGGATCATCGTGATGAAGGAAGGACGGATCGCGGGCGAGGTCGCGAAGGCGCAGGCGACGCCCGACGCGCTGATCAAGCTCGCGCTGCCGCGCTAGCGGCCTGCAGTCAACCGGAAAGCAACTGATATGAGCCAGGCAATGCAACCCCAACGCACTTCCCCGTCCCCCGATGCCGCGGCCACGCCCGCGCGAGCGCGCGGCGGCGTGTGGCAACTGATCAACCGCTCCGGCATCGTGATGGTGTTTCTCGTGCTGTTCGCGACGCTGTCGCTGACGGTGCCGGACTTCCTCACGCCGCGCAACATCCAGGGCCTGCTGCTGTCGGTCACGCTGATCGGCTCGATCGCGGTGACGATGATGTTCGTGCTCGCGCTCGGCGAGGTCGACCTGTCGGTCGCGTCGATCGTCGCGTTCTCGGGCGTCGTCGCGTCGACGCTGATCACCGCGACGCACAGCGTCGTGCTCGGCATCGCCGGCGGCGTGCTCGCGGGCGGCGCGGTCGGGCTCGTCAACGGCGTGCTGATCGCGCGCTGGCGGATCAACTCGCTGATCGTCACGCTCGCGATGATGGAAGTCGTGCGCGGGCTCGCGTTCATCACGTCGAACGGCGACGCGGTGATGATCTCCGAGGAACGCTTCTTCGATCTCGGCGGCGGGTCGTTCCTCGGCATCTCGTATCCGATCTGGAGCAACATCGTCGGCTTCGTCGTGTTCGGCTTCCTGCTGCGCCGGACGGTATTCGGCAAGAACGTGCTGGCCGTCGGCGGCAACGGCGAGGCGGCGCTGCTCGCGGGGCTGCCGGTGATGCGCATCAAGATCACCGTGTTCGTGCTGCAGGGGCTCGTGACCGGCTTCGCCGGCGTGATGCTCGCATCGCGGATGAGCCTCGGCGATCCGAAGACGTCGGTCGGCCTCGAGCTCGGCGTGATCTCCGCGTGCGTGCTCGGCGGCGTGTCGCTGACGGGCGGCGTCGCGACGATCTCCGGCGTGCTGGTCGGCGTGCTGATCATGGGTTCCGTGCAGGACGCGATGAGCCTCTTGAACGTGCCGACGTTTTACCAATATCTGATACGCGGCGGAATTCTGTTGCTCGCGGTGCTGTTCGACCAGTATCGTCGCAACCAGCGGCGCGCGATGAAGATCTGACCCTGACGAACGCGCGGCCGCCTGCGAAGGCGACAGACATCGGGAGACGGCATGCAACAGATTCATCCGGGCGCGGCGGCGCTGCTCGTGGACAGCCGCAACACGCTCGGCGAAGGCGCGACGTGGTGCGACGCGGCGCACGCGCTGTACTGGACGGACATCGAAGGGGCGCGGCTGTGGCGCTGCCGCGCGGACGGCTCGGGCCTCGCGCGGTGGCCGATGCCGGAACGGCTCGCATGCTTCGCGCTGACGCATGATCCGGACGTGCTGCTCGTCGGGCTCGCGACGCATCTCGCGTTCTTCGATCTGCGCAGCGGTGCGTTCACGCGGATCGTCGACGTCGAACCCGATCTGCCGACGCGGCTGAACGACGGGCGTTGCGATGGGGCCGGCGCATTCGTGTTCGGGATGAAGGACGAAGGCAGCGAACCGCCGCAAGCGGTCGGCGGGTTCCATCGGCTCAATCCGGATCTCACGCTCGAGCGGCTCGCGTTGCCGCCGGCCGCGATCGCGAACAGCATCGCGTTCTCGCCGGATGGGTCGAAGATGTATTTCTGCGATTCGCTGGTGCGCGAGATTTTCGTGTGCGATTACCGCGCGGGCGGCGATGTCGCGAATGTGCGGCCGTTCGCGCGGCTGACCGATGCGGACGGCGATCCGGACGGCTCGACGGTCGATCGCGACGGCGGCCTGTGGAATGCGCAGTGGGGCGGCCGGCGGGTGGTGCGCTACGGGCCTGACGGCGTTGAAACGGAGCGCGTCGAAGTGCCGACCGCGCAGCCGAGCTGCGTGGCGCTCGACGGCGAAGGCCGGTTGTACGTGACGAGCGCGCGCGTCGGGCTGAGCGACGACGCGCTGGCGAGCGATGCCGACGCCGGCGGCGTGTTCGTCGCCCGCACGCGCTACGCGGGGCTGCCGACCGCGCGCTTCGCGGGCAAACCCGCGAACTGAGCGCGCCGGTGCGTGCGGCGGCGCGCTGCCTGCGCCGTCATGGCCGGACGGGTCACGACTGCCGCGCGGCCTGCAGCCCCAGCAACGCGACCGCGTTGTCTTTCAGAATCAGCGAATGCACGTCGGGCCGGAACCCGGCGCCCTGAAAATCCTCGAGCCAGCGGTCCGGCCGGATCAGCGGAAAATCGGACGCGAACAGCACCTTGTGCCTGAGCAGCGTGTTCGCGTATTTCACGAGCTCGGGCGAGAAGTACTTCGGCGACCATCCCGACAGGTCGATGTAGACGTTCGGCTTGTGCAGCGCGATCGACAGCGCCTGCTCCTGCCACGGCCATGAAGGGTGCGCGATCACGATCTTCATGTCCGGGAAGTCGGCCGCGACGTCGTCGAGGTGAATCGGTTCGGAATACTTCAGACGCAGCCCGCCGCCGCCGCGCATCCCCGATCCCATCCCCGAATGCCCGCTGTGGAAGACGGCCGGCAACCCGTATTCCGCGATCACCTCGTAGATCGGATAGGCGAGCCTGTCGTTCGGGAAGCATCCCTGCATCGTCGGATGGAACTTGAAGCCCTTCACGCCGTGCTCGTCGATCAGGCGGCGCGCCTCGCGCGCGCCGAAGCGGCCCTTGTGCGGGTCGATGCTCGCGAACGCGATCATCACGTCGGCGTTGTCCTGCGCGAATTGCGCGATTTCCTCGTTCGGAATGCGTCGCCGGCCGATGTTCGTCTCGCAGTCGACGGTGAACATCACGAAGCCGATCCGGCGCTCGCGGTAATGCGCGATCGTCTCCGGAATGGTCGGCCGACGGCCCTGCTTCAGCACGGTGCCGAAGTACTTGTCGGCCGCGTCGTCGAATGCCTTCGCGAACAGGTCCGGCGGCTGGCAGCACGACACTTCGGCGTGCACGTGCGTGTCGATGGCGATCAGGTTCTCGATGTCCAAGCGTGTCTCCTCATGTCGTGATGCGTCGGCCGGCACGGCGCGAAATCGGCTGTCCGGGCCCGTTTAGGGGTTTGTCCGGAGCCGCTTCCATTCTACTTTACATATCAGGTTACCTGATAGTAAATTGGTCGCGAGTCGCACAGGGCGGCATCGTCATTGGAGAACGAAAATGGGTTACGAAGGGCGCTGGAAAACGGTGAAGGTCGAGGTCGAGGGCGGAATCGCATGGGTGACGCTGAACCGTCCGGACAAGCGCAACGCAATGAGCCCGACGCTGAACGCGGAGATGATCGACGTGCTGGAGGCGATCGAACTCGATGCCGAGGCGCAGGTGCTCGTGCTGACCGGCGAGGGCGACGCCTGGACGGCCGGGATGGACCTGAAGGAATATTTCCGCGAAGTCGACGCGGGCCCGGAAATCCTGCAGGAAAAGATTCGCCGCGACGCGAGCCGCTGGCAGTGGCAATTGCTGCGCATGTATGCGAAGCCGACGATCGCGATGGTCAACGGCTGGTGCTTCGGCGGCGGCTTCTCGCCGCTCGTCGCGTGCGACCTCGCGATCGCGGCCGACGAAGCGGTGTTCGGCCTGTCGGAAATCAACTGGGGCATCCCGCCGGGCAACCTCGTCAGCAAGGCGATGGCCGACACCGTGGGCCATCGCCAGGCGCTCTACTACATCATGACCGGCGACACCTTCACCGGCCCGCAGGCCGCGCAAATGGGGCTCGTCAACAAGAGCGTGCCGCGCGCGCAGCTGCGCGACGAGGTGCGCGCGCTGGCCGCGAAGCTGCTCGACAAGAACCCGGTCGTGATCCGTAACGCGAAGCACGGCTTCAAGCGTTGCCGCGAGCTGACCTGGGAGCAGAACGAGGACTACCTGTACGCGAAGCTCGACCAGGCGAACTACCGCGATCCGGAAGGCGGGCGCGAGCAGGGCCTCAAGCAGTTCCTCGACGACAAGAGCATCAAGCCGGGCCTGCAGGCGTACAAGCGCTGACGCGCGCCGCCGCACGCAACCGGATCCGAGTGGAGACACGGAAATGCACGAAGTGAGTTTGTTGATCGACGGCGTGTCGCGCGGCGCGTCGGACGGCGGGACCTTCGACCGGATCGATCCGGCGACGGGACGGGTGGCGTCGCGCGCCGCCGCGGCGACGCTTGCCGACGCGGACGCCGCGGTCGCGGCAGCGGCGCGCGCATTCCCCGCGTGGGCCGCGCTCGCGCCGACCGAGCGCCGTCGGCGGCTGCTCGCGGCGGCCGACCGGATGGACGCGCGCGCGGGCGAATTCATCGAAACCGGCCGCGCGGAAACCGGCGCGATGGCGAACTGGTACGGCTTCAACGTGATGCTCGCGGCGAACATGCTGCGCGAGGCGGCCGCGATGACCACGCAGATCGACGGCGCGGTGATCCCGTCGGACGTGCCCGGCAGCCTCGCGATGGCCGTGCGCCAGCCGTGCGGTGTCGTGCTCGGGATCGCGCCGTGGAATGCGCCGGTGATTCTCGCGACCCGTGCGCTCGCGATGCCGCTCGCATGCGGCAACACGGTGGTGCTGAAGGCGTCCGAGGGTTGTCCGGGCGTGCACCGGCTGATCGGCAGCGTGCTGCACGACGCAGGGCTCGGCGACGGCGTGGTCAACGTGATCACGCATGCGCCGCAGGACGCGCCGGCGATCGTCGAGCGGCTGATCGCGAACCCGGCGGTGCGCCGCGTGAACTTCACCGGTTCGACACGCGTCGGCCGCATCGTCGCGACGCTCGCCGCGCAGCACCTGAAGCCGGCGCTGCTTGAACTCGGCGGCAAGGCGCCGGTGCTCGTGCTCGACGACGCCGATCTCGACGCGGCGGTCGAGGCGGTCGCATTCGGCGCGTTCTTCAACCAGGGGCAGATCTGCATGTCGACCGAGCGCGTGATCGTCGATCGCAAGGTCGCCGATGCGTTCGTCGAACGGCTCGTCGCGAAGGCCCGCACGCTGAAGGCCGGCAACCCGGCCGCGCCGGGCGTCGTGCTGGGCACGCTCGAAAGCGCGGCCGCCGCGCAGCGGATCGCGGCGATGGTGGACGACGCGCGCGCGCACGGCGCCGCGCTGCCGCTCGGCTGTGAAGTCGACGGCGCGGTGATGCAGCCGACGATCGTCGACGGTGTCACGCGCGACATGCAGCTGTATGCGGACGAATCGTTCGGGCCGGTGGTGACCGTGCAGCGCGTCGACGGCGACGCCGCCGCGCTCGCGGCCGCGAACGACAGCGAGTACGGGCTGTCGGCGGCGGTGTTCAGCCGCGATATCGCGCGCGCGATGCAGGTCGCGAAGCAGATCGAATCGGGCATCTGCCACATCAACGGGCCGACGGTGCACGACGAGGCGCAGATGCCGTTCGGCGGCGTGAAGGCAAGCGGCTACGGCCGGTTCGGCAGCAAGGCGTCGATCGCCGAGTTTACCGACCTGCGCTGGATCACGGTCCAGACCACGCCGCGTCACTACCCGATCTGAGCAGTCCCGGGCGCCGCGGCGCCCCAGTTGAGACAACGACACAATGAAGTCCCCGCCCGGCGCGCGCACGCGCGCGGGGCGGAACCGACCGGAGACAGAACTTGGATGCGGATCCGACCCAACTGCGCGACGCGGCTGCCGCACAGCGCGTTCCCGCCGGCTATCGCCCCGTGGCGATCGGCACGGCACCGCCGGAGATCGTGCAACGCGACGGCTGCTGGACCTTGCGCGCGACGACCCCGCTCGGCGCGTACCCACATCGGCTGACCGACCGGCTCGCGAGCGGCGCGCGCGCGCATCCGGACCGCTGGCTGGTCGCGCGGCGCGGGCCCGACGGTACGTGGATCGGCATCACGTATGCGCAGATGCTCGAGCGCGCCCGCGCGATCGGCCAGGCGCTGCTCGATCGCGGGCTGTCGGCCGAGCGGCCCGTCGCGATCCTGTCGGGCAACGACCTCGAACATCTGCAACTCGCGTTCGGCGCGATGTGGGCCGGCATTCCGCATGCGCCGCTGTCGCCCGCGTATTCGCTCGTGTCGAGCGATTACGGCAAGCTGCGCCACGCGCTCGCCGTGCTCACGCCGGGGCTGGTCTTCGCGTCGGACGGCGCGGCGTTTCGTGCCGCGCTCGACGCGTCGGTGCCGCCTGATGTCGAGCGCGTGGTCGTGTCGGCACCCGACGGGATGGATGGCGTCACGCGTTTCTCGTCGCTGCTCGACACGACACCGGGCAGCGTCGATGCCGCGCACGATGCGATCACCGGCGACACGATCGCGAAATTCCTGTTCACGTCTGGGTCGACACGGCTGCCCAAGGCGGTGCCGACCACGCACCGGATGCTGTGCAGCAACCAGCAGATGCTGCTCGAGACGTTTCCGCAGTTCGGTCTGGAGCCGCCGGTGCTGGTCGACTGGCTGCCGTGGAATCACACGTTCGGCGGCAGCCATAACGTCGGCATCGCGCTGTACAACGGCGGCACGCTGTACATCGACGACGGCAAGCCGGTCGCCGGCAAGTTCGGCGAGACGCTGCGCAACCTGCGCGAGATCGCGCCCACCGTGTATTTCAACGTGCCGAAGGGCTGGGAAGAGCTGACCGCGGCGCTCGAAACGGATGCCGCGCTGCGCGAAACCTTCTTCTCGCGCGTGAAGATGTATTTCTTCGCGGGCGCCGGACTGTCGCAGGCCGCGTGGGACCGGCTCGAGCGCGTGACGCTCGCGCACTGCGGCGAGCGCATCCGGATCATGGCGGGCCTCGGGATGACCGAGGCCGCGCCATCGTGCATGTTCACCACCGGGCCGATGTCGGGAGCCGGCTACATCGGCCTGCCCGCGCCCGGCTGCGACGCGAAGCTGGTGCCGGTCGACGGCAAGCTCGAGGCGCGCTTTCGCGGGCCGAACGTGATGGCCGGTTATTGGCGCGCGAGCGGCGACGACGCGCGCGAGGTATTCGACGAGGAGGGCTACTACCGCAGCGGCGATGCGGTGCGTTTCGTCGATCCCGCGCGGCCGGAGATCGGCCTGATGTTCGACGGGCGCATCGCGGAGGATTTCAAGCTGTCGTCAGGCACCTTCGTGAGCGTCGGGCCCATGCGCGCGCGGATCGTGTCGAACGGCGCGCCGTACGTGCAGGACGCGGTCGTCACGGGGATGAACCGCGACGACGTCGGCGTGATGATCTTCCCGCGCGTCGACGATTGCCGTCGCCTGGCCGGCGCGGCACCGGATGCCGACGTGCGCACCGTCCTGCGGGCGCCCGCGGTGCGGGCGTTCTTCGCGGACCTGCTCGAGCGCCTGAACCGCGATGCGACCGGCAGCGCGACGTTCGTCACGCGGCTGTGCGTGCTCGATACGCCGCCTTCGCTCGATCTCGGCGAAGTCACCGACAAGGGCTCGATCAACCAGCGTGCAGTGCTCATGCACCGTGCGGCGGTGGTCGACGCGATGTACGAACCGGGCGCGGCCGACGCCGGCGTGATCGTCGCCGGCGCGGCGCGCCGGGCATGAGGCGCGCGCGATGAGCAACGCGTATTGCGCGCCGTTGCGCGACATGCTGTTCGTGATCGGCGAATGGCTCGATGCGCCGGCGCTGTGGCGCCGCGTGCCCGACTGGGCGGAGCTCGACCTGTCGACCGCCGGGCAGGTGCTCGACGAAGCCGCCCGCTTCGTGGTCGAACGCATCGCGCCGCTCGATTCGACCGGCGATCTCGAGGGCTGCCGGTTCGACGGTACCGGCGTGACGATGCCGGCGGGCTTTCGCGATGCGTATCGCGACTACGTCGACGCCGGCTGGCCGACGCTGGCGCTCGACGCCGATTGCGGCGGCCAGGGGCTGCCGCATCTGCTCGACGTCGCGCTGCAGGAGATGCTCGCGGGGGCGAACCATGCGTGGCTGATGTCGCCGGGGCTCACGCACGGCGCGGTGGCGTGCCTGCGCGCGCACGGCGGCGAGCGCCTGAAGCGCGACGTGCTGCCGAAGATCGCGAGCGGCGAGTGGCTGACGACGATGTGCATCACCGAGCCGCAGGCGGGCAGCGATCTCGGCCTGCTGCGCACGCAGGCAGTGCCGGACCCGGCCGCCGACGGCTACCGGATCAGCGGCAGCAAGCTGTTCATCACCGGCGGCGAGCACGACCTGACCGACAACATCGTGCATCTCGTGCTCGCGCGGCTGCCCGATGCGCCGGCGGGAACGAAGGGGCTGTCGCTGTTCGTCGTGCCGAAGTGGCTCGACGCGCCGGGCGGCCGCGTGCGCAACGGCGTCTGGTGCGACGGCATCGAGAAGAAGATGGGGCTGAAGGCGAGCCCGACCTGCACGATGCGTTTCGACGCGGCCGCGGGCTGGCTCGTCGGCGAGCCGCATCGCGGGCTCGCATCGATGTTCGTGATGATGAACGCGGCGCGCCTGCAGGTCGCCATGCAGGGTGTCGGGCATGCGCAGAGCGCATGGCAGGCCGCGTCGGCCTATGCGCGTGAGCGCGTGCAGGGCAGGGCGGCGCCGATCGCGCAACACGCCGCGATCCGCCGCATCCTGCTCGATGCGCAGGCGATCGTCGAAGGCGAGCGCGCGATCGGCTACTGGATCGCGCACTGGCTCGACGTCGCCGCGCACGATCCGCAGCCGCCGGCACGGCTCGCGGCGTCGCGGCTGGCATCGTTGCTCACGCCGGTCGCCAAGGCGTTCTTCACCGCGAACGGCTTCGCGGCCGCGTCGAACGCGCTGCAGGTATTCGGCGGCTACGGCTACGTTCACGAATACGGGATCGAACAGACGGTGCGCGATTGCCGCGTGTCGATGCTGTACGAAGGGACCAACGAGATCCAGGCGATCGATCTGCTGGTGCGCAAGGTGCTGGGGGATCGCGGCGAGGCGCTGCATGCGCTGCTCGAGCTGGTTCGCGCGGAAGCCGCGCAGAGCGTCCAGGCGGCAGCGGACGAGCGGGCGAGGGACGCCGGGGCGCGCGTCGCCACGCTGTGCGCGGACCTCGAGCGCGTGACGGCCGGCGTGATCCGCGCGAGCGAGCATGATCCGGATCTGCCCTACCGGGTCGCGGACGACTATCTCGCGCTGGTCGGCTGGCTGCTGCTCGCGTTCGCGTGGGCGCGCACGCTGCGCATCGTCGGCGATGCGCCGGGAGACGATTCGTTCCGTGCGGGCAAGCGCGCGGTCGGCACCTACTTCTTCGACTATCCGCTCGCGGCATTCGCACACCGGCTCGCGCTGGTGGACGCGGGCTGCCGCGCGGCGTTGCCGGTTGCCGCGGCATAAGGTTCGTCCGAGCCGGGTGTGGACGGCCCGGGGCGGCTCGCCGGCCGGCACGAGCCGCCGTGCGGGCCGATTACGGGCCGATATACGGGCTGATTACGACCTGATATACGGACCGCGTGAGGTAAGATGGCCCGCGATCCTCCTTCCGACACGTTCATGAGTTCGACACCCGTCAAACCGGCCGGCACGAAACGCACGGCCCGCGCCAGCGAAGCCAGGCCGCGCATGCGTTCGCAGCAGCGGCTTACCTACCTGATCGGCAATCTCGACCGGCTGCTGCGCCGCCAGATGAGCGATGCGCTCGCGCCGCTCGGTGTGACGCTCGCGCAGTACACGGCGCTGTCGGTGCTCGAGGCGCGCGGCGCGCTGTCCAATGCGCAACTCGCGGTGCGTTCGTTCATCACGCCGCAATCCGCGAACGAAGTGATGGTTGCGATGGCCGCTCGCGGTTTCGTGACGCGCGAGGCCGATCCCAGCCATGGCCGCGTGATCCTGCTGCGCCTGACCGACGAGGGCTCGGCAATCCTGCGCGAATGCGAGCAGGTGCTGCGGCCGCTCGAACGCCGGATGCTCGGCGACGACGTGAGCGCCGACGACGTCGCGCAGGTTCACCGCACGCTCGAGCTGTTCGTGCGCAACCTGCGCGACTGAGCACGCCGCCGCGTCTTTCGTTCCGGTTTCTCCGGCCGTTCCGGGCCATGCCGCGGCATGGCGCGGGTCGCGAACGGGTTGCGGGTTAACACCGCGCTCGCGACACTTGAAATATCAGGTTACCTGTTATTAAATCATCCCGTCCCTCGACGGGATTTTCTTTCGGGTTCTTAATCAGGTTACCTGATAAATAGACGAGACCCGATCACGATAAAGCAAGGACACCGCGCATGCGTTCGGCGTATGCCGCGCGAGTCACGGTTAGGAGACGACATGGACACTTCCGTTGCCGCAAGGCCGGCCGTCGCGACGACGCTCGGCCTGTGTTTCGCGATCGCATTGCTCGAGGGGCTCGACCTGCAGTCGGTCGGCGTCGCGGCACCGCGCATGGCCCACGAATTCGGGCTCTCGGTTTCACAGATGGGGCTCGCTTTCAGCGCGGGCACGTTCGGCCTGCTGCCGGGCGCGATGCTCGGCGGCTGGCTGGCCGACCGGGTCGGCCGCAAGCACGTGCTGATCGCGTCGGTCTGCCTGTTCGGGCTGCTGTCGATCGCGACCGCGCAGGTGTCGAGCTTCGCGATGCTGGTCGCCGTTCGTGCGCTGACCGGCCTCGGCCTCGGCGGCGCGATGCCGAACCTCATTGCCTTGTCGTCGGAAGCGGTCGACGCACGCTCGCGCAGCAGCGCGGTGGCCGTGATGTACTGCGGGATTCCGTTCGGCGGCGTGATCGCGTCGCTGATCGGCGTGCTGCTCGCAGGCGACACCGAATGGCGGCACATTTTCTATGTCGGGGGCGTCGGCCCGCTGCTGCTCGCGCCGCTGCTGCTCGCACTGCTGCCCGAATCGCGTGCGTTCCTCGACGTCAGCGCATCGGGCGCGGCGCGTCCCAGCGTCGGACAGACGCTGTTCGGCGGCTCGCGCACCGGCACGACACTGGCGTTGTGGCTCAGCTACTTCTGCACGCTGATCGTGCTGTATTTCCTGCTGAACTGGCTGCCGTCGCTGATGGCCGCGAAGGGGCTCGCGCGCAGCCAGGCCGGGATCGTGCAGATCTTCTTCAACATCGGCAGCGGCCTCGGCGTGCTCGGCATCGGCATGTCGATGGACCGCTTGCGTCCGTCGCGCGTGGTCGGCGGCATGTACGCGGGGATCGTGCTCTCGCTTGCCGCGCTGGCGATCGCGCCCGGACTCCTGTGGCTGTCCGCCGCCGCGTTCGCGGCCGGGATGTTCGTCGTCGGCGGCCAGTCGGTGCTGTATGCGCTGGCCGCGATCTATTACCCGACCGCGATGCGCGGCACCGGCGTCGGCTCCGCCGTTGCCGTCGGCCGCCTCGGCTCGGTGGTCGGGCCGCTCGCCGCCGCCGAACTGCTCGCCATGGGCCGCAGCGCGTCGGTCGTGATCGGCGCGAGCATTCCCGTCACGCTCGTCGCCGCCGTCGCTGCGCTGATGCTGATCCGGCGCCCGCAGGCGCACGACTGATTTCTTCCCATTTCAACCACGAGCGCCGGTAGAGCGCGATTACGACACAGGTCTGGAGACGAACACCATGAAGCACACCAAAGCCTTGCTGGCGGCCGGCGCATGCGCGCTGGCCGCGACCGGCGCGCATGCACAGTCGAGCGTGACGCTGTACGGGATCATCGACACGGGCGTCGAGTTCGTGTCGCACGCGAACGCGGCCGGCGACCACGTGGTACGCATGCCGGGCGTGACGGGCGAGCTGCCGTCGCGCTGGGGCCTGCGCGGCACCGAGGATCTCGGCGGCGGCTACCAGGCGGTGTTCACGCTCGAAAGCGGCTTCAACGTGCGCGGCGGCGATCTCGGGCAGGGCGGCCGGCTGTTCGGGCGGCAGGCGTTCGTCGGGCTGAAGGGCGGCTTCGGCACGCTCGCGTTCGGCCGCCAGTACACGATGACCTATCTCGCGCTGCAGGGCGCGGACATCATCGGCCCCGACATCTACGGCCTCGGCTCGTTCGACGCGTACGTGCCGAACGGCCGCTCCGACAACGCGGTGACCTACGTCGGCACGTATCGCGGCGTGACGCTCGGCGCCGCGTACTCGTTCGGCCGGGACGGCGCGGGCACCGGCAACTCGCCGGGGCAGGGCACGTGCGCGGGCCAGGTGCCGGGCGACGCCACGCAGTGCCGCAACTGGTCGGTGATGCTCAAGTACGACAGCGCGTATTTCGGCGCGGCGGCGTCGTACGAGGAGCAGCGCGGCGGCACCGGCGCGGCCGCCAACTTCTTCGATGGCGTGGCGCCCGTTCCTTTCACGAGCAGCGGCGGCAAGGACGCGCGCACGCACGTGAGCGCGTATGCGCAGGCGGCCGGCGCGCGGATCGGCGCGGGCTGGATCGGGCGGCGCGTGTCGACCGGTTCGCCGGCCGCGCCGGGCGCGCATTCCGACCTGTTCTTCGTCGGCGCGTCGTATGCGGTCAAGCCGGATTTCGTCGTCGACGGCGAAGGCTACCGGATCGTCAACAGCGCGCACGACACGCGCGCGACGATGGCCACGCTGCGCGCGACCTATCTGCTGACCAAGCGCACGGCCGTCTACGCGCAGTCGTCGTATCTGTGGAACAGCGCGCATGCACGCTACGCGGTCAGCGGCGGCGGGCCCGGCACGACGCCCGGCGAAGGGATGGGGCAGCTCGGCGCGATGGTCGGCGTGCGGCACATGTTCTGATTCGGCAGCCTGACGAACGAGGGATATCTTGAACAGAAAATCTGCATTCCTTTGCATTGCGCCGCTGTCCGCGGCGGCGATGCTCGCCGGGTGCGGCGGCGACGATTCGGTCAACGCCACGCCGACACATATGAGCGCCGCGACGCCGGCCGCGATGGCGCAGACCTGTGACGCGCTCGCCGCGAAGCTCGCGTATGCGAACACGTCGTTCACGTCGGTGACGACCGCGGCCGCGGGCGCGCTGAAGGTGGCCGGCAAGCCGGTCGCCGAGCACTGTGTGATCGAAGGGAAGATGAACGAGCGCGTGAGCGCGGTGGACGGCAAGACCTACGCAATCGGCTTCGAGATGCGCTTGCCGAAGGCGTGGAACGGCCGCTTCTTCTACCAGGCGAACGGCGGGCTCGACGGCAATGTCGTGACCGCGACCGGCGAGATCGGCGGCGGCGGGCCGTTGAACGATGCGCTGAACATGGGGTTCGCCGTGATCAGTTCGGATTCCGGGCACAGTGCCGCGCAGAATCCGCTGTTCGGCCTCGATCCGCAGGCGCGCATCGACTACGGCTACGGCGCGGTCGACGCGCTCACGCCGATGGCGAAGCAGGTGATCCGGCTCGCATACGGCAAGGCGCCCGACCGCAGCTATTTCGGCGGCTGCTCGAACGGCGGCCGTCACGCGATGGTTACCGCCGTGCGCAACCCGGCCGACTACGACGGCATCATCGCGGGCGATCCGGGTTTTCATCTGCCGAAGGCGGCGATCGGCGAGATGTACGGCGCGCAACAGTTCGCGAAGATCGCCTCGGCGACCGGGACGAACGGGCTGCCGGACATCCGCAGCGGCTTCACCGATGCGGAGCGGCAGTTCGTCGGCGCGAAGATCCTCGAGAAATGCGATGCGCTGGACGGCACGGCCGACGGGATGGTGCAGGACGTCGCCGCGTGCCAGGCGCACTTCAGCGTCGAGTCGGACGTCCCCACTTGCGCGAACGGCACGCGCACGGGCGCCTGCCTGACGCCCGCACAGAAGACCGCGCTCGAGAACGTGTTCGCGGGCGCACGCAACAGCGCGGGCACGGCGCTCTACGCGGGCTTTCCGTACGACCCGGGCATTGCCGGTGGCGGCTGGGCCGCGTGGAAGCAGTCGAATTCGATCACGCTCGATCCGGCCGCGATGGCGTTCACGTTCACGACGCCGCCGAAAAGCGCCGCGACGCTCGCGAACCTGCCCGGTTTCGCGCTCGGCTTCGACATGGACAACGACGCACCGGCGATCTTCGCGACGAACGGTGCGTACACGCAATCCGCGTGGACGTTCATGACGCCGCCCGACGAGACGAACCTGTCCGCGCTGAAGGCGCGCGGCGCGAAGCTGCTCGTCTATCACGGCACGGGCGACCCGGTGTTCTCGTTCGACGACACGCGTGACTGGTATGCGCGGCTCGCACAGGCGAACGGCGGCGATGCGTCGGATTTCGCGCGCCTTTATCCGGTGCCGGGGATGAACCACTGTTCGGGCGGGCCGGCGGCCGACCAGTTCGACCTGCTGACGCCGCTCGTCGCGTGGGTCGAGCAGGGGCAGGCGCCCGCTACGGTGGTGGCCGCCGCGCGCGACGCGACGAACGCGGTGCCGAGTGCGGATGTGCCGGCGTCATGGGGCGCGGGTCGTACGCGCCCGCTGTGCCCGTATCCGCAGGTGGCGCGCTACAACGGTTCAGGCGACGTGAATTCGGCGGCGAGCTTCAGTTGCCGCTGACGTAGCCGTCGATGGGAAACGGCCGGTGCGCGCGCGATCGCGTGCCGGCCGCTTCATGTGTGCAATCGCTCACTCGTTCACTCACTCATTCGCCCGGATCGACCGGCACCTCGAGCCCGACCTTCACGCGGCTCATGCTCACCAGCGTCTTGAACCGCTTCACGTTGTTGTTCGCGAAGAACAGCTCGCGCGTGAGCGCGTTGTACTGATCCATGTTGCGTACCGCGACGATCAGCACGAAATCCCATTCCCCCGTCACGTAGTAGCACTGCTGGATCTGCGGGCAGCGCTCGAACGCACGTTTCATCGCGTCGAGCTGGTCGATCTGCTCGCTTTCGACCTCGACGTTGACGACGATCGTCAGCGGATGATCGACCTTGTCCGGTGCGACGACGGCGGTGTAGCGCTCGATCACGCCGTCGTCCGCGAGACGTTTCAGGCGCCGGTTCACGGCCGCGGTCGACAGGTTGACGCGCGCGCCGAGTTCGCTCTGCGGCGTCTGCGCGTCGCGCTGGATTTCCATCAGCAGCTTGCGATCGAACGCATCGAGTGGGGTGGTCATGATGGTGCGTGAAACCTCGAAAGAATGAGAAATTTTTGCGTATGGACGGTCGATTCGGCGATTTTATTGACCGGGATGCGCAATATTATTTTTCGGACCGACGGCGAACGCAACCCGCGCTTGCCCGATCCGATCCACCCGACGGGCCGCCGGCGCGGCCCTGTTCCTGAGCCTTTCGCCATGCTGATCGCCAACCCCCGCGCATCGCGCGCCGCCTATCCCCACGCGCTGCGCCGCGTGATGAACATTGCGTCGGCCGACGAAAGCGGCGCGTGGCTGTCGCACTGGCCGCTCGTCGGCCACGCGCGCACGCCGCTTCGCGTGCTGCCGGATCTTGCCGCGCGGCTCGGCGTTGCGAGCGTCAGCGTGAAGGACGAGTCGTGCCGCTCGCCGCTCGGCAGCTTCAAGGCGCTCGGCGCGCCGATCGCGCTGGTGCGGCTCGTGAAGCGGCTGCGCCGCCAGCAGGATCTCGATCCGCAAGGGCTCGTCACCGGACGCTATGCGTCCGAACTGGCCGACCTGACGGTGATCAGCGCGACCGACGGCAATCACGGCCGCGCGCTCGCCGCCGCCGCGCGCGCGATCGGCTGCGGGTGCGTGATCGTGCTGCACGCGAACGTCGATGCGGAGCGTGAGCGCGCGATCTCCGCGTACGGCGCGCGGATCGTGCGCATCGCGGGGAACTACGACGAATCGGTGGTCTGCGCGGCACAGCTCGCGCAAGCGAACGGCTGGTATGTCGTATCGGATACGTCGTACGACGGCTACGAAGCGATTCCGCGCGACGTGATGCAGGGCTACGGCGTGATCGCCGCCGAGGCCGCCGCGCAGGCGGCGCCGGACGGCGGGCGGCCGTTCACGCATGTGCTGCTGCAGGGCGGCGTGGGCGGCCTCGCCGCGGGCGTCGCGAGTTATCTGTGGGAGCGCGACGGCGTGGAGCGGCCGCATTTCATCGTCGTCGAGCCGCGCCAGGCCGACTGCCTGTACCAGAGTGCACTGGCCGGGCGCGCCACCAAGGCGAGCGGCAGCGTCGATTCGGTGATGGCCGGGCTCGCGTGCGGCGAGGCGTCGCCGCTGGCGTGGGATTTCCTCGAGATGTGCATCGACCATTTCATGCTGATCGACGACGAAGACGCGGTGCAGGCGATGCGCGGCCTCGCGGCCGGCAGCGAACGCGACGTGCCGGTCGTGGCCGGCGAATCGGGCGCGGCCGGCGTCGCGGGGCTGGACGTGCTGATGCGCGACCCGGCACGCGCGCGGCAGGTGGGGCTCGACGCGCATTCGCGTGTGCTGGCGATCAATACGGAAGGCGCGACGGCGCCGTCCGTGTACCGGAGCTGCGTCGGCGAGTCGGCCGACGCCGTGCTCGCGCGGCAGCGCGACTGGCTGGACCGCGCGACGGTGGCGGCCTGAACGACATCACGACCGACGACGACCGACTATGACCGACGAGGCAAACGCAATGGACGCAATCGACACAATCGACGAAAGCACGCTGCAGGGGCAACTGAAGACCTGGCGCCGCCACCTGCACCAGCATCCGGAGACGGGTTTCGAAGAGGTGAACACGTCGGACTACGTCGCGCGCATCCTGACGACACTCGGGCTCGACGTGCATCGCGGGATCGGCGGCACGGGGCTCGTCGCGAACCTGACGGCCGGTACCGGCAAGCGCGCGATCGGCATCCGCGCGGACATGGACGCGCTGAACATCGCCGAGCACGCGCCGGGCCGCGAACATGCGTCGCGCACGCCGGGCAAGATGCACGCGTGCGGGCACGACGGCCACATGTCGATGGTGCTCGGTGCGGCACGACTGCTGGCCGAGCGCAAGGATTTCGACGGGACCGTGCGTTTCATTTTCCAGCCGGCCGAGGAGCATGGCCGCGGCGCGAAGGCGATGATGGCCGACGGGCTGTTCGAGCGCTTCCCGGTCGACGCGATCTTCGGCGCGCACAACATGCCGGGCATGCGCGCGGGCACCTTCTCGACGCGCGCGGGCGGCATCATGGCGAGCGAGGACAACTTCGTGATCCGGATCGACGGGCGCGGCACGCATGCGGCGCGGCCGCACATGGGCATCGATCCGATCGTGATCGGCGCGCAGGTCGTGCTCGCGCTGCAGACGATCGTGTCGCGCAATCTCGATCCGGGTCAGCAGGCGGTGATCTCGTGCACGGAATTCATCACCGACGGGCTGCGCAACGTGCTGCCGTCGACGGTGACGATCAAGGGCGACACGCGCAGCTATTCGCGCGACGTGCAGGCGCTGCTGGAAACGCGGATGCGCGAGATCAGCGAAGGGATCTGCCGCACGCACGGCGCGGCGTGCACGTTCGAGTACACGCACGAGTTCGCGCCGACGGTGAATTCGCCGGAGTGGGTCGACACGGCGGTGCGGGCCGCGGCGCAGGTCACGGGCGCGGAGGCGGTGAATGCCGACGTGCAGCCGATGATGATCTCCGAGGATTTCGGCGCGTTCCTGCAGGCGGTGCCCGGCAATTTCGTGTTCATCGGCAACGGTGAAGCGGGTGGCCTCGGCGGCGTGCCGCTGCATAACGCGACGTACGACTTCAACGACGCGATCCTGCCGGTGGGCGCGCGGTATTTCGCGGAAGTGGCGCGGCGGGCGTTGCAGGCGGCGTAACGTGTCGTCGCGCGATTGACGTATCAGGGGAAGCGGCTCGCTTGATGGCGGGCCGCTTTGCCGTTCGGCGACACGAGCGACACGAGCGACACGAGCGACACGAGCGACACGAGCGACACGAGCGGCTCCGCAACGCGGCAGCGCATCGCGAGCACACCGACAGCGCCGTGCCCGCACGATGCGCATCCGCCGCGAACGTCACCGCGTCACACCAGTTCCCCCAGGCACGCATCGAACTGCGCGACCAGCCGATCGACGTCCTCGGCGGTAGTCTGCGGACACACGAGCATCATGTTGTGGAACGGCGTGATCAGCACGCCGCGATTCAGCAGGTACAGGTGCACGATGTGCTCGAGTTCGCTGTCGAGTTGCGCGCCCGCGATCGTGCCGTTGCGCGGCGGCACGGGTGCGAACTGGAACTCGGTGCGCGCGCCGATACGCGTCACGCACCACGGCAGCCCGTGTTTCGCGATCGCCTGTTCGAGCCCCGTCGCCAGCCGCGCGGCGAGTTCGAACATGTGCGCATATGCTGCGTCGGTCGCGACTTCGGCGAGCGTCGCACGCATCGCATGCATCGCGAGCATGTTCGCGGTGAGCGTCGTGCCGATGCCCGAATGGCCGGGCGGCGCGTTCAGCTTCGCCTGCTTCGCGCGTTCCGCGAATTCGGCGCTGAACCCGTACACCGCGCACGGCACGCCGCCCGCGATCGGCTTGCCGACCACCAGCATGTCCGCGTCGAGATCGTGCGCGACCGCGTAGCCGCCCGGGCCGCTGCTGATCGTGTGCGTCTCGTCGATCACGAGCAGCGTGCCGTAGCGGCGCGTCAGCTCGCGCGCGGCCGCCCAGAAGCCCGGGTCAGGCAGCACCATCCCGATGTTCGTCATCGCGGGCTCGGCCAGCACGCATGCCACGTCGCCATCCTTCAGCGCGGCTTCGAGCGCGCCCAGGTCGTTGAATTCGACGACGCGCGTGTTCGCGAGCAGGTCGTAGGATTGCCCGAGCAGGCTGTCGCGCTGCACCGGGCGGCCGTCGACGAGATCGACGAATACGTCGTCGACCGTGCCGTGATAGCAGCCGTTGAACACGACGATCGTGTTGCGGCCGGTGGCCGCGCGCGCCCAGCGCAGCACGAAGCGGTTCGCGTCGCTGGCGCTCAGCGCAAATTGCCAGACCGGCAGCTTGAAGCGGCGCGCGAGTTCGCGCGACACCCATGCGGCGTCTTCGCTCGGCAGCATCGTCGTATAACCGCGCGTGGCCTGTTCGACGAGCGCGCGCGCGACCGGTTCGGGCGCGTGGCCGAACATCGCGCCCGTATCGCCGAGGCAGAAATCGACATAGCGATGGCCGTCGACGTCGGTGAACGTCGCGCCGCGCGCCTCCTTCACATACAGCGAGAACGGCGTCGACCAGTCCTGCATCCAGTGCAACGGCACGCCGAACAGCAAGTGCTCGGACGCTTCCGCGGACAGGGCGCGGGAGACCGGCATGGCTTCGGTGAACGCTTGGCGCTCGCGCTCGAACAGCGCGCGGGCGCGGATGAGGTCGACTCCGTGGCGGGAAGGCAAAGGCAGCTCCTGGGCTGTGAAGAAGGAGAAACGATAGCGCGGCCGGCAGGGGGCTGAACAGAGGCGGAATTACCGAGGCGGGTTGGGGGCGGGCGGAAATTGGTGCGATCGACTCCCGTGTCCTATTTGATTCCGAGATGGCATTGGTGAATGGAATCCTGAAAGAACCGTGCAGGTTTCCATGGATTTTTAGTGGACGTTCCGTGACCTATCGTTATTGCATGCCGTGACGAGAGGAGCGCGTCGGAGCCTGCCGGTAAAGGCTGGCGATCGTATCCTGGCGGCGTACGAGACGGCATCCGCCGACTCGGCGCGTTCGCGTATGCGGCTGGGTATATCGAATTCCACGGGGATATTGCCGGCTAATTTTGGGATAAATGAATCCCGGATTTTCCTGCGATGACGGAATCAGGTGCCCGAACGACAACCATCCGGAAAACGGAGCACTCCAATGAAGATCGGAACACATCTCACCGCACTCGTCGCATGCGGCGTATTGGCCGGCATTGCCCACGCCGGCCCGACGTCGCCGCAAGCCGTCGTCAAGCGGATCACGTTGACCGCGCACATTGGTGACAGCCTGTTCGTTTCGAGGCCGGACAACGCCGCATACGACGTGGTCGAACTGACCGCGACGGATCGCGACCAGCGGGCCCTCGGCGCAACGCTGCCGATCCGCGTACGGACGACGAATCCAGACATCAACGTCACATTGCTGCAGCCGCTAAGGCTGTCGAATGGCCGCGACGACCTGACCAACGCGAAGGTCGTGCTGGCGGGCAGCGCGGCCGACGCCGAAATTACTGTCGACGCCGCTCGCGTGCTCACGCTGGGAAAGCGTGGGCACGACGGCTTCGACGGTTATGACGAAACCCGTCAGGTGAAGGTCAGCGCGCAAGCGCGGGCTGCCGGCGACGCGGCGCCAGCCAATGGACGTTACCGTGGCGACATGGTGCTGATCTTCGAGCCGGCCGCCTCCGCAGGGCGCGAGCCGGCGACGGGAACGATCGCGGCGACGGGTGAGTGAGCAATCGACCCGGTGGGCATCGCTTGGCGCGCGTTTTTCAATAAAAGTTTTTGCGCATAAATATTCACAACATCTCGTCGGGGAGGCGCCGCCAGTAGTCGGCGCCGACGAACGAGGCGATTGCCGGGCAGGCATGCCGGCATGCGCATGGGCGAGAGGGGGCGAGCGTTTGCGTCCGGGCGCGGCCGGCAAACGCGATCGCCAGACCGGACGCGTCAAGCCAGCGTCTTGATCATGTGGTGTTCGTCGTAGAACCGCCCGTCGACGAACAGCGAGCGCGGTTCCGTGCCGAACCGGACGAACCCTTGCGAGGCGTACAACCGCTCCGCGTTGGCGTTGACCTCGTTCACGCACAGCATCAGTTGCTTGCAGCCCCACGCCTGCGCCGCATGCGCGGTCGCGCTTTCGAGCAGCGTCTGCGCGATGCCCTGCCCGCGATAGGCGGGATCGACGAACACGCCCCAGATCGTCGCCTTGTGCGCGATCTTCGCGCGCGCATCGCGGCGCACGCCGGTGATGCCGACGAGCGTATCGCCGTCGAATGCGCCGAACACGGCACGTTCGTGGGTCGGCGTGATGCGTATCGCGAATTCGTCGACCGGCACCTGCGATTCTTCGTCGGGCGTCGGCAGGAAAGAAGTGGGCGCGGTGTCGACCGCACGCAGGCGAACGGTCTGGAAACGGGCGGCGTCGGCCGCGTCGAGCAGGCGAGTCGTGATCGTCATCGAGGGGATTCCGGTTGAGGGTCGTGCATGCCGGCGCGGGCCGATATGGCCGATATGGCCGCTATGACCGATACGACCGCTATGACCGATACGACCGATACGACCGATACGACCGATACGACCGATACGACCGATACGACCGATACGACCGCGGGATGCATCGTACTGATCCTAACGGGAATCCGGATCGCGCGCGTCGGCGTTCGGCGCATCGCTCGCCGTGGCCGCGCCGTTGCGTTCAGATCGCGTCGCGCGGCCGCCGCGCGTCGCCGTCGACGCAGCACGCGAGCACCTCGGCATCGGTGTCGCCGAGGCTCAGGTACACGTGCCCGACAGCGCTGTCGAAGTACAGGCTGTCGCCGGCGCCGAGCCGGTACGCGTGGCCGTTCTCGAAGCGCAGCTCCAGTTCGCCGCTCAGCACGAACACGAACTCCTCGCTGCTGTGCCGGATGTAGTCGGCGAAGTCCGACAGCTTGCGCGCATGGATCCGCCCGCGCACGGGCACCATCCGCTTGCCGGTCAGGTCGTTCGCGAGCATCCCGTACGCATAGTTCGGCGTGTCGTAGACCATCTGCTGGCCGGCCGGCGTGAACGACGGCGTCATCGCGCCGGCGGGCGCGGGCCGGCCGAACATCGTGTCGAAGTCAAGCGCGAGCGCATGCGTGAGCACCGCGAACTTGTCGTAGGTGAGCGCAATGTCGCCGCGCTCGGCCTTCGAAATCGTCGACACCGCGATACCGGAACGCTCGGACAGTTGCGCGAGCGTCAGGCCGCGTGACTTGCGCGCGTCGCGCAGCCGCGCGGTCGACGCGCGTCGGGCTCGGCATCGAGCGGGTGTGACGGCCAGGCGCGGGAGCGCGGGCGTTGATGCGGGTGAGCGATCGCGCGACGGGGGCGTTGAGGGCGACGGTGTCGCGGCAATGTCGGCGGCGCATCATGTGCGCCGCACCGGCACGAAGGATGAGGATGGGGTGAAGCAGGTACGCCGTCGCGCCGAACCGGCCCCGACGTCAAACGCGCGAAGATGCGCCCGATCAGGTCAGGCGCACCGCGTCCGAATCAATACCGCGCCAGCTGGTTGCCGTTGATCTGCACGCGATCGCCCGGCCGGAGGTTGCCCGGCGACTGCACGTCGAACGAGCGCATCGTGCCGTCGCTGACCTGCACGTCGATCCGGTAGCTGCTCGGGCCTTGCGCGGCGCCCATCTGCTGGCCGATCTGGTTGCCGGCCACCGCGCCGCCGAGCGCACCGATCACGGTCGCCGCATCGCGGCCGTGGCCGCGGCCGAACTGGTTGCCCACCAGGCCGCCGACCAGCGCACCGACGACGGTGCCGGCCACGCCCGACGGGCCGACCGAACCGTTGACCGGCTGGATGTTCGAGACCGTGCCGTACTGCGTGCCGTAGCCGTTGCCGTATTGCTGCTGATTGCCGTACTGGTCATACGGCTGCGACCCGTATTGCTGCTGGTTGCCGTACTGATCGTACGGTTGCGGCGCCTGGTTCGGATACGGCTGTTGCTGCTGCACGTAGCCCGGTTGCGAATACGCGGGCTGCGCGTAGCCGGGCGTCGCGTATTGCTGTTGCTGCGGATACCCCGGCTGCGCGCCGTAGTAACCCGGCGCGACGCAGGCGGTCAGCGGAAGCGCCGCGACGGCGACGAGCGAGGCGAACAGAACGGTCTTCGTGGAAGGCATGCGCATCATGATGATTCCTGCATCGGCAACGGGTTCGCCGACGAATTCCAGGACGGGTGGCGAACTCGGCGTGAGTATAAGGAATGGCAGGTGGCGCGTCCGGTGCGGCCGGGTAACAACGTGTAAAGTCTGTTGCCGCGTAAATCGCCGCCCGGGCAGGGCAATCGCGCAATGCCCGGCGAGGGCGGCGGCGCCCATTCGGCAACTGCGATGACGCGGATCGACAGCGGTCCGGCGGCTTATCCTGCGAGGCAGTCGGCCTCTCGATGCCGGCGCGCGAAACTTCGGCTTCGGCGACGTCACCCGACGGGCCATCGGCATGCGGGCCGTCGCCGACGAGATCGGACCCCGTAGCCGCACGTGGCTGGCACGGCGTTTGCGCCGCACATCGCGAAATCGAATGCGCGGCATCGCGACATTTAATTGGCCTCGGCCGGCGCCGTCCGATATCGTGGCCGGACTCCCTGCCAACGGTTGCGCCGTGTCGGCTGCGGTTCCTTCCCCTGTCCGCGCCGGTGACGTGCCGCGACCGCCCCACATTCCGAGCCATGACCGATCGTATCTTCATCAACGCCGTCGACGCCGGCGGCCAGCCCATCAACCTCGTCGTCCGTGACGGCCGCTTTACCGCGATCGGCGCCGATCGTGCGGCCGCGCCCGGCGCGGAAACGATCGACCTCGACGGCCGCGTCGTGCTGCCCGGTTTCGTCGATGGCCATATTCACCTCGACAAGAGCTTCGTCGGCGATCGCTGGGTGCCGCACGAAACGGTCGGCACGCTGCGCGAGCGGCTCGCGGTCGAGAAGCGCCAGCTCGCGGCCGCGCCGCCGATCGTCGAGCGCGCGAATGCGCTGATCGCGCAGGCCGCCGCGTTCGGCACGGTCGCGATGCGCAGCCACGTCGACGTCGATGCGACGACGGGCCTGTCGAACCTGCAGGCCGTGATGGCCGCGCGCGAGCAATGGCGCGGCATCGTCGATATCGAACTCGTCGCGTTCCCGCAGGCCGGCGTCGTCACGTGCCCCGGCACCGCGGAGATCCTCGACACAGCGGTGCGCGAAGGCGCGGACGTGGTCGGCGGGATCGACCCGACGACACTCGACGGCGACGCGGACGGCCAGCTCGACATCGTGTTCGGCATCGCCGAGAAGCGCGGCGCGAAGATCGACATCCACCTGCACGAGCCGGGCGAGACGGGCATCGCGCAACTGCTGCGGATCGCGGCGCGCACGCGCGCGGCGGGGCTCGGCGGGCGCGTGAACGTGAGCCATGCATACGCGCTCGGCCAGGTGAGCGACGACGACGTGCGGCGCACCGCGGCGGCACTGGCCGAAGCCGGCGTGTCGATCCTGACGAATGCGCCGGGCGACTGCGCGTTTCCGCCGGTACAGCCGCTGCGCGACGCGGGCGTGCGCGTGTTCGCGGGCAACGACAACATCCGCGACGCATGGTGGCCGTACGGCAACGGCGACATGCTGCAGCGCGCGATGATGGTCGGCTATCGGTCGGGCTTCTACACCGACGAGGCGCTCGGCATCGCGCTGGACATGGCGACGCATGCCGGCGCGCGCGTGATCGGCAAGGAGAACTATGGAATCGCAGTCGGCTGCGACGCGACGTTCGTCGCGGTGCGCGCGCCGAATGCGGCGGCGGCCGTCGCGGGCGTGCCGGCCGAGCGCTGGGTATTCCGCCGCGGCGAAAGCGACACGGGCGCGCCGTTCGCCCCTGCGCTGCTGCGCTTCACGCGCTGACCGACCCGGCCGGCGGCACGGCACGCGCCGTGCTCCGTTGCACGGACTGTACCGACCGCACTGACTGACCACACCGGAACCGACATGACGAACCTGCTGATCCGCAACGTCCGCCCGAGCGCCGACGCCGCGCTCGACATCCTGATCGAAGGCGATCGCATCGCGCGCATCGGCCCGTCGCTCGACGCACCCGCCGGCTGCGCGATCGAGGACGGCGCGGGGGCGCTCGCGCTGCCCGGCCTCGTCGAAGGCCATACGCACCTCGACAAGACGCACTGGGGGATGCCGTGGTATCGCAACCAGGTCGGCCCGCGCCTCGTCGACCGGATCGAGAACGAGCGCCACTATCGCGCGACGAGCGGCCACGACGCCGGCGTCGCGTCGCTCGCGCTGGCGCGCGCATTCCTCGCGGCCGGCACGACGCGTATCCGCACGCACGTCGACATCGATACCGAAGCCGGGCTGCGGCATCTGCACGGCGTGCTCGCGACGCGCGAGACGCTGCGCGGGCAGGTTGAAATCCAGATCGTCGCGTTTCCTCAATCGGGCGTGCTCAAGCGGCCGGGCACCGACGCACTGCTGTCCGACGCGCTCGCCGCCGGCGCCGATCTGCTCGGCGGGCTCGACCCGTGCGCGATCGAAGGCGATCCGGTCGAGGCGGTGGACGTGCTGTTCGCGATCGCCGAACGCCATGGCCGCGGGCTCGACCTCCACCTGCACGAGCGCGGCTCGATGGGCGCGTATTCGCTCGACCTGATCCTGCAGCGCACGGCGGCGCGCGGCATGCAGGGCAAGGTGACGATCAGCCACGGGTTCTGTCTGGGCGATATCGCCGAACGCGAGCGCGATGCGCTGCTTGCCCGGATGGCGGAACTCGGCGTCGGGCTCGTCACGACCGCGCCGGCGGCGGTGCCCGTGCCGCCGGTGGCCGCGTGCCGTGCGGCGGGCGTGACGGTCATCGGCGGCAACGACGGCGTGCGCGATACGTGGACGCCGTACGGGTCGCCCGACATGCTCGAACGCGCGATGCTGATCGGCATGCGCAACGATTTCCGCCGCGACGATGCGCTCGAGGTCGCGCTCGACTGCGTGACGCACGGCGCGGCGCGCGGTTGCGGCTTTGACGGTTACGGGCTGCAGCCGGGCAGCCGCGCGGACGTCGTGCTGGTCGACGCGCTGACGTTCGCCGAGGCCGTCGTCGCACGGCCGGTGCGGCGGCTCGTCGTGTCGTCGGGGAAGATCGTGGCGCGTAACGGCGTGCTGGTCTGAGCAAAACCCGGGTGAAGCATCGCCCCGGTATGATCCGGTTTTCAGCCGGATTTCCCGGGAGAAGGCGATGCGACGCACGATCGCGGCACGGGCCGCACGATGGATGGCGGCGGCCCTGTTCGCCGTGAGCGCCGCGCATGCGGTGGCGGCCGGGCCGACGGACGCGCAGCAGGAAGCGAACCGGCGCACGGTGCTCGCGTTCTATGAAAAAGGCCTGAACGAGAAGGATGCCGACGCCGCACTCGCGTATGTCGGCGATCGTTACGTGCAGCACAACCCGAACGCGGCCGACGGCCGCGACGGCTTCCGCCAATTCGTCGCGTTCCTGCGCGACAAGTATCCGCGGTCGCACAGCGAGATCAAGCGCTCGTTCGTCGACGGCGACTACGTGATCCTGCACGTGCACGCGGTGCGCGAACCCGGCACGCGCGGCAGCGCGATCATGGACATCTTCCGGCTCGAGAACGGCAAGATCGTCGAGCACTGGGACGTCAATCAACCCGTGCCCGAGCAGGCCGCGAACGGGAACACGATGTTCTGACGGGGATCGGGCGCGCGATCGCGTCGCATCGGCCGTGCCGGCGGCGTCGCGGCGTTCGTTCGCTTGCTTGCCGCATCCGGCGTTTTCTTTCCTACTGCTCCTCGTGCTCCAGCATGGCCGCGAGCGCCTTCGTCAGTTCGCTGACCATCGGGTCGGCCGTCGGCCGATGCAGGATCGCGATGTCCATGTGTTCGATCGGCGCGAAACCCTGCTTCGCGGTCAGCACGACGTGCTCGTCCGTCACCACGCGCGCGGGCAGCACGCTGATGCCGAGCCCGTCGGCGACGGCGGCCTGGATGCCGCTCAGGCTCGACGTCGTGAAGCTGATCCGCCAGCGGCGGCCGCGCTCCTCGATCGCCTTGATCATGTCGTCGCGATAGAGCCCGCGCGGCGGAAACACGACGATCGGCACCGGGTCGAGATCGATCGACGGATGCGCGGCGCTGTCGATCCAGCGCAGCTTCTCGGGCCAGCGCACGACGGCCTCGCGGCTGTCGCGGCGTTGCTTGATCAGTACGAGGTCGAGTTCGCCGCGGTCGTATGCGGCGCTGATGTCGCGGCTCAACCCGCACATCACCTCGAGCTTCACCTGCGGATGCTCGCGCTTGAACGCGGCGAGCGCATGCGTCGTGCGGCCCGCCGCGAAATCGTCGGGCACGCCGAGCCGGATCGTCAGCGCGACCGTCGCACCCGACAGCGCTTCCAGCATCTCGTCGTTCAACGCGAGCATGCGCCGCGCATAACTGAGCACCGTCACGCCCGCGTCGGTCGGCCGCACGTCGCGCGTGCCGCGGTCGAGCAGGCGATGCCCGGCGATTTCCTCGAGCCGGCGCACCTTCTGGCTGACCGTCGACTGCGTCGAGTGCAGGCGCGCGGACGCCGTCGTGAAGCTGCCGCAGTCGGCGACCATCACGAGCGCGCGCAGCAGGTCGATGTCGAACAGGGGTCTATTCATTTCTGCACTTCTGTGGATTCGAACATTTCGTTTTCAAATGCATGCGACGACTTTTAACATGGCCGGATGCCGTGGGCAATCGCGGTTTCGCCGGACCCGGCGCGGCGTCGGGTGGCGTCGCGGGGGCGCCTGACGGAACACATCGACCGGGCATCGGCGTGCGCCGCACGCAAGGAGGACACCGGATGTTTTTCAAACGGATCGCGATCATCGGCTCGTTTGCGTTGACCACGCTCACGTCGGCCGTGGCCGCCGCCGACGGCGGCGCGCTCGAGGGCCGGTTGCGCAGCGCGGCCGACCGTGGCGACGCGGGCGAAGTGCGCACGTTGCTCGAACGCGGCGCGCCGATCGATTCGCGCGACGGGCAGGGCCGCACGGCGCTGTTGCTCGCGACGCACGGCAATCACGTCGAGGCGGCGCGCGTGCTGATCGACGCGGGTGCGGACGTCAACGCGAAGGATGCGATCCAGGACAGCCCGTATTTGTACGCCGGTGCGCGCGGCCATCTCGACATCCTGCGGATGACGCTCGCGCACGGCGCCGACCTGAGCGGCACGAACCGGTATCGCGGCACCGCGCTGATTCCGGCAGCGGCGCGCGGCCATGTGGAGACGGTGCACACGCTGATCGACGCGGGCGTGAACGTCGACCACGTGAACCGGCTCGGCTGGACCGCACTGCTGGAGGCGATCATGCTCGGCGACGGCAGCGCGCGTTATGTGCGGATCGTGCAACTGCTCGTCGACGGGCACGCGAACGTCGATCTCGCGGATTCGAACGGCGAGACGCCGCTGCGGCATGCGCGGCGGCGCGGGTATGCGGCGATCGAGCGGGTGCCTGTATAGACATCGTTATTTCACGGAAATCCGGAAAAACGCGCCCTGTGGCGGGCGCGCGTCTCGTAGGGTAAACACCCGAAAATCTCGTAAATCCACGCTATGCGCGTGTGTTCAGGGCGTCATTTCCGGCCTCTCACAGTCTCCCGACCTTAATCCGCGCATTCTGCCTTCCCCCCGCTTGCGCTCGAAATTTGAGCGGTCTAGACTGCATCGCAGTTCCATCGAAGTCCCAGTCTTTCGCGCACCGCGCCGGGCGTTCCGGCGCAACGCCACCCACCGGACGCCGGCGCTTGCGCGCCGCGTCGAGACCATCAAGGACACGCCATGAACCGCACTGCAAGGCTTCTCGTTACCGCGCTGGCATTCGCGCCGCTCGTGTCGTTCGCGCAGGACACGTCGACGATCCGCTGGGGCATCGATCCCACGTATCCGCCGTTCGAGGCGAAGCAGCCCGACGGCTCGCTCGCCGGCTTCGACATCGACCTGCGCAATGCGATCTGCGAGCAACTGCGTGCAAAGTGCGTCTGGGTCGAGCAGGGCTTCGACGGGATGATTCCGGCGCTGCGCGCACGCAAGTTCGACGTGATCATGTCCGCGATGACGGCCACCGACGAGCGGCTCAAGCAGATCGACTTCTCGAACAAGCTGTATGCGTCGCCGGGCGCGCTCGTCGCGCCGGTCGGCTCGAAGCTGCTGCCGACCGCCGCGTCGCTCGCGGGCAAGCGCGTCGGGATCGACCAGGGCACGACGCAGGAGGCGTACGCGAAGGCCGAATGGGCGACCAGGGGCGTGACGATCGTCTCGTACCAGAACCAGGACCAGGTGTACCAGGATCTCGTCAACGGCCGCCTCGACGCGACCTTCCAGGACAAGACGCAGGCCGGCTACTCGTTCCTGAAGACGCCGCGCGGCAAGGGCTATGCGTTCGCGGGCCCCGACGTGACCGACGTGCGGATCACCGGCTACGGCGTCGCGATGGGCGTGCGCAAGGGCGACGACGCGATGAAGAAGCGGCTGAACGACGCGATCGTCGCGATCCGCGCGAACGGTACGTACCAGAAGATCGCCGCGAAATATTTCGACTTCGACATCTACGGTGCGAAGCAGCAGCTGACTTCGGCACCGTGATTCGGTGATTCCGTGATTCATTCAATCGACAGGCACACCATGACGAGTATCGAGGATCGCGTCGCGCAAGCCGTGACGCCCGAACTGATTGCCGCGTTCCGCGAGGAAGGCGCGGTCTGCATCAAGGGCATCTTCTCGCCCGATGAAGTCGCCGCGCTGCGCGCCGGCATCGACGCGAATCTCGCGCAGCCGAGCCCGCGCGCGAAAGTCGCGAGCCGGCCCGACGATCCGGGCTGGTTCTTCGAGGATTTCTGCAACTGGCAGCACAACGACGCGTATCGCGACTTCATCGTGCGCTCGCCGGCGCCGTCGGTGGCTGCCGCGCTGATGGGCACGGAGAACGTGCGGCTTCATCACGACCACCTGCTCGTGAAGGAGCCCGGCACGCGGCAGCGCACGCCGTGGCATCAGGACCAGCCGTACTACAACATCGAGGGCGACGACAACGTCAGCATGTGGATTCCGGTCGATCCGGTGCCGCTCGAATCGACGCTGGAGTTCGTCGCGGGCTCGCATCGCGGGCCGTGGCTGATGCCGCGCACGTTCATGGACAAGGAAGCGAAGTGGTTTCCGGAAGGCAGCCTCGCGGACCTGCCCGACATCGAAGGCGACCGTGCGGCCTTCCCGATCCGCCATTGGGCGCTCGAGCCCGGCGACATGGTGTGCTTCCGGATGCTCACGCTGCACGCGTCGGGCGGTACGCAGAACCGTCGGCGCGCGTTCTCGATCCGCTTCGTCGGCGACGATATCCGTCACGCGCCGCGCCGCTGGAAGACGTCGCCCGATTTTCCCGGGCTCGCGGAGCAACTGCCCGACGGCGCGCCGCTCGACCATCCGCTGTTTCCGGTCGTGTGGTCGCGTGGTGCGGGGCAGGCCGGCGTGCTCTGACGCCGGCGGGCGCGCGTGAAGGACGCGGCGGCCGTTTCTCGACGAAACGGCCGCCGCGCGCATTTGTGCGTGCCGGTGTGTGACGAAGGATCAGGTCGGGTGGCGCCCGGCGCCCGGCTTGAAGCGCGAGCCGAGCCGGTAGCGGTTGCCCGGATGCAGGAAGTGCACGAACGTGACGGGCAGCCCGTTCGTCCAGGTGCGGCGCGTGAGCGTGAGGCACGGCTCGTCGGCGCGCATGTCGAGCAGCCGCGCCTGTTCGCCGGTCGGCAGCGACGCATCGACCACGTGCTCGATTTCCAGTTCGTAGTGCGACACGTTGTTGTACAGATACTCGGACGGCGGCTCGACCTGGAAATCCTGGTCGATGAAACCGGGCGCGGCGGCCGGGTTCACGTAGCGATCCTCGAGCTGGATCGGGCGGCCGTTTTCCTCGTGCACGCACACCACGTGAAAAACCGGCGTATTGACTGGCAGGCCGAACGCGGCCGCGACGTCGAACGACGCGGGCTCGCTCGACTGGCTCAGCACGCGGCAGCGGTATTCGTGCCCGCGTGCGCGGATTTCGTCGCGGATGTGCGCGATCATCAGCAGGTTCGACTGCGGCTTCGCCTCGGCGACGAACGTGCCGACGCCCGCGATGCGCTTCAGCACGCCTTCCTCGGTCAGCTCGCGCAACGCGCGGTTGACCGTCATGCGTGCAACGCCGAACTGCGCGGCGAGATCGAGCTCGGACGGAATGCGGTCGCCGGGGCGCCAGTCGCCCGAGTCGACGTTCTGGCGAACGAGCGTCTTGATCTGCTGGAACGGTGCGGTGGCCTTCGTGACCATCGGGGATCCTTGCGCGAAGAGGTGGCGAGGCTAGTCGTCGTGACTGACGATGACCAGGATCTCCGCCTGCGCGGCGCCGAGGCTGCGCGTGCGGTGCGGGATGAGTGCGTTGAAATAGACTGAATCGCCGGTCTTGAGTTGCACCGTCTCGTTCGGGAATTCGATTTCGACGCGCCCCTTGTGCACGAACAGGAATTCCTCGCCTTCGTGCTCGCGGAACGTCGATGCGACGAACTCGTGCGGCGGATGCACGACGAACGGCAGCATCTTCTTCGGTGCGACGCCGGCCGCGATGCTCTCGAAGCGGTGTGCGTGGCTGTCGGCCGCCGCGCCCATCGCCGTGCGCTCGCCGGCGCGCGTGACCGTGATCAGCTCGCGGTTGCGGCTTTCCGAGAACAACTGTTCGACATCGACATTCAGTGCCTTCGACAGCTTCAGCGCGACCGCGATCGACGGCACGCTCAGGCCGCGCTCGACTTTCGACAGGTAGCTCTTGGTGAGGCCCGTCTCGTCGGCCAGCACGTCGAGCGTCCAGCCCTTCTGTTTTCTGAGCAGCTTCAGGCGAATCGTCATGGGGCGCCAGGTGTCCTTCGAAAAACGGATTGTAACGCATGACACAACGTGTCCTGTGGTGTATCGTGTGTCACGTATTCCCGGGAAAGCGGCGCGAACGGCGTGACCGACCCGGTCCATTCAGGAGGTGAACATGGCGGAAACGCTGAATCTGACGAAGGAGGCGCTGGTCGCACTGGCGGAGCGGCGTCTCGACAACGAGGTGGGCGACAGCGGCTGGGCCGCGCGGCAGAAGCTCGCGCTCACGTGCCGGATCCTGTTCGACGCCGGCCACGATTCCGGCCTGGCCGGGCAGATCACCTGCCGCGCGGGCGACGCCGGCACGTACTACACGCAGCGGCTCGGGCTCGGTTTCGACGAGATCTCGGCCGCGAACCTGCTGCGCGTGAACGAGGATCTCGACGTCGTCGACGGCGAAGGCATCCCGAATCCGGCCAACCGGTTCCATACATGGATCTATCGCGAGCGCCCGGACGTGAACTGCATCATCCATACGCATCCGGCGCATGTCGCGGCGCTGTCGATGCTCGAGCAGCCGCTCGTCGTGTCGCACATGGATACCTGCCCGCTGTACGACGATTGCGCGTTCCTGAAGGACTGGCCCGGCGTGCCGGTCGGCAACGAGGAGGGCGAGATCATCTCGAAGGCGCTCGGCAGCAAGCGCGCGATCCTGCTGTCGCATCACGGCCAGCTCGTGGTCGGCAAGACGATCGAGGAAGCGTGCATCCTCGCGCTGCTGATCGAGCGGGCCGCGAAGCTGCAACTGCTCGCGATGGCGGCCGGCGAGATCAGGCCGGTGCCGCCGGCGCTGGCGCGCGAAGCGCACGACTGGATTTCGAAGCCGAAGCGCGATGCGGTGACTTTCGACTACTACGCGCGCAGGGCATTGCGCACACATCCGGACTGCGTCGCGTGAGCGGGCGATTCGCCGCTGCCGTGTCCGACCATCACTGAGGATTACCTATCGTGTCCATCCTGCTGAAAGGCATCATTGCCTACCCGGTTACACCGTTCTCCGCCGACGGCGGCGTCGACCTCACGGCGCTCGACGCGCTGATCGAGCGCCTGATTGCCGACGGCGTCCACGCGATCGCGCCGCTGGGCAGTACCGGCGAGAGCGCATACCTGTCCGACGCGGAATGGGAGGCGGTCGCCACCGCGTCGATCCGCGCGGTGCGCCGGCGCGTGCCGACCGTCGTCGGCATTTCCGATCTCACCACGGCGGGCGCGGTGCGCCGCGCGCGCTTCGCCGAGCAGGCCGGCGCCGATGCGGTGATGGTGCTGCCGGTGTCGTACTGGAAGCTCGGTCACGATGAGATCGTCGCGCACTATCGCGCGATCGGCGCCGCCATCGGCATCCCGATCATGCTGTACAACAACCCCGCGACGAGCGGCGTCGACATGTCGCCCGACCTGATCGCGACGATCTGCCGGACCGTCGACAACGTGACGATGGTGAAGGAGAGCACGGGCGACATCGGGCGGATGCACCGTCTCGCGCAACTGAGCGACGGCGCGATTCCGTTCTACAACGGCAGCAACCCGATGGCGCTCGCCGCCCTCGCGGCCGGCGCGGCCGGATGGTGCACGGCCGCGCCGAACCTGAATGCGGTGTTGCCGCTGGCGCTGTTCGACGCGATGCGCGCGGGCGACCTGGCGCGCGCACGGGCGGTCTTTCAGGCGCAGCTGCCGCTGCTGCAGTTCATCGTCAACGGCGGCTTGCCGGTGACCGTGAAGGCCGGGCTGCGCCTGTGCGGCTTCGATGCCGGCGAACCGAGGAAGCCGCTGATGCCGCTCGGCGACGCGCGCACGCGCGAACTCGAACGCCTGCTCGCGGCATTGCCTGACGGTGTGACGACATGAGCGACGTGGCATGGCCGGCGATCTCGGCCTCTATCGGCGCGGTGCGGATCGGCACGAGCCGGCCGCTGGCCGGCACGCCGCACGCCAGCGCGATCGACAAGCAGCCGGTCGGATCGCGCTTGTGGCTGGGCGCGCTCGGCTTTGCCGGCGACGAGCAGGCCGATGCGCGGCATCACGGCGGCCCCGACAAGGCGGTGCACCACTATGCGCACGATCACTACGCATGGTGGGCCGCGCAGATCGGCGCACGCGACGTGCTCGCGCAACCGGGTGCGTTCGGCGAGAACCTGTCGACGCACGGCGTGACCGAGCACGACGTGTGTCTCGGCGACGAGTTCACGCTCGGCGGCGCCGTGCTTCAGGTGTCGCAGTCGCGGCAGCCGTGCTGGAAGCTCAACGCGCGCTTCGATCATCCGCGGATGGCCGCGCTCGTGCAGCAAAGCGGCCGGACCGGCTGGTATTACCGCGTGCTGCAGGCGGGCTGGGTGGCGCCGGGCGACGTGCTGGCGCTGCAGCGGCGCGCCTATCCGCAATGGACGTTGTCGACGGTGCTCGACGTGCTGTACCGGCGCACGCTCGACATGGCCGCGCTCGAGGCGCTGTGCGAGGTCCCGATACTGCCGGCCGGCTGGCGCAGGATGCTCGACAAGCGCCGGGCGGAGCGGCAGGTCGAGGACTGGACGAAGCGGCTCGAAGGACGTTGACGTCCGGCGTGGCTCAGTGGCTCGGCAGTTCCCGCACGTCGGCGGTCGGTACCGAGCCGAACGCATCGCTCAGCGCATAGCCGATCAACTGCCGCGCGGCCGCCTCGGGCGTCGCGAGCGCGCCGCTCGACTTCAACTGGTCGAATTTCTCGCGCATCGGGAAGTTGTCTTCGCTGGTCGAGCGGATCGTTGCCTGCATGCCCGTGTCGACGACGCCCGGCGCGACGCTGCAGACCCGCAACGCGCGGTTCGCGTCGAGCGCGACCGCGCGCGCATGGTGATCGAGCGCGGCCTTGGTCGCGCAGTAGACGCTCCAGCCCGCGTATGCGTTGCGCGCCGCGCCGCTCGACACGTGCAGGATCCGGCATTCGGTCGTGGCCGATGCCGCTTGCGCGAGCGCGGCCGACAGCATCAGCGGCGCCGCGACGTTCACGCCGACCGCGCGTGCGACGATCGCCGGATCCTGCGCGGCGAGCGGGCCGATCGGATCGACGATGCCCGCGTTGTTGAACAGCAGCACGATCGACGCGCCGTCGACGAAGCGGCGCAGCGTGTCGCCGGCCAGCCAGGTCGCGACGGCCGGCGTGTCCGACAGGTCGAGTTCGATTTCGGAGAATCGGTCGCCGGCTTGCGACGCGAGCGTCGGATGACGGCTGCGCGACACGCCCAGCACGGCGATGCCTTCCAGCAGCAGCTGTTCGGCGAGCGACGCGCCGAGGCCGCGTGTGTGTCCGGTGACGATGGCGCGCACGTGAGGTGCGGAAGAGGATGCGGTCATGGCGGTGAGCGGGTCGAAGGGGTGAATGGATGAGCGGATGAGCGGATGAGCGGCGTCGACGGGCGACGCGCATGCGTGGCGGCATGGCGTGCGGGACGGGCGATGCGTGGTGATGCGTGCGAGAGCGCTCGCGCCGCGCCGCGGACGTCGGGGTGACGCATATCGTAGCGCCGGCATGCGTGTCGCGCAAACGCCGCCGCGTGCGAGGCGGCGGAATCGCCGGCACGGCGCGCATCCGTCGCCGCGCGGCACCGGCCGGCAGGCAGGCCGGACGAAAGCCGGCTGCGGCAAGTGCGCGCGGCGGCTGGCGAGTGGCGCCGGGCCGAGCGACGCGAGCTATCATATGGCTCGCCCGTGCGCGATGCCGGACGGGCCGCGACTGTTTCCCTTCACCTGCTGCACGCTGCGACGCCACTCATGACCACCACGCCGGATACGCCCACGCCACGCGCCCTTCGCGAACTCACGCCCCTCGAGGCCCGCATTCTCGGTGTGCTCGTCGAGAAACAGCACACGGTGCCGGACACCTATCCGCTGTCGCTGAATGCGCTGACCGCGGGCTGCAACCAGAAAACCGCGCGCTCGCCGGTGATGAACGTCAGCGAGGACGAAGTCACGACCGCGCTCGACGGGCTGAAGCACCTGAGCCTCGTGATGGAAGGCAGCAGCAGCCGCGTGCCGCGTTTCGAGCACAACGTGAACCGCGTGCTCGGCATCCCGAGCCAGGCGATCGCGCTGCTGACGATTCTGCTGCTGCGTGGCCCGCAGACGGCCGCAGAGTTGCGCCTGAACAGCGCGCGCCTGCACGGTTTCGCGGATATCTCGTCGGTCGAGGCGTTCCTCGACGAACTCGCGGCGCGCGCGCAGCCGCTCGTCGTCCGGTTGCCGCGTGCGCCGGGCGCGCGCGAGAACCGCTGGATGCACCTGATGTGCGGCGAAGTGAACGTGGCCGACTTCGCGGGTGCGGATGCCGGCGGGGCGGATTCCGTGCCGCCTTCGGAATTCGAAGCGCTGAAGGCCGAACAGAAGCGCCTCGCGGATGAAGTGGCGCGGCTGAATGCGCTGGTTCTGCGGATGGCCGGCGAGCTGGGCATCGACGTCGACGCGCAAGGCGACGCGTCCTGACGTAAATGACGGCGGTGCATGCGCGTCGCCCGGCCCCGTCGCCACGCGGTGGGGCCGGGGTGCGACGCGGATAACGCCCGCGCCGCCGCGTTACTTCAGCTTGACGCCCGGTACGAGATAACGCGCGCCGCCCGGCCTCAGGATCGGCGCGAGCGCCGCGAACGGCGCATCGAGCTGCGGCCCGAGACAGGCGCCCATCGCGTGCCCGATCCCGGATACGACGAACGAGAGCTTGCCGGGTGCGTCGAGTTCGAACGCCAGATACTCGGGGAACACATCCGCGCACGACAGCGAGACGTCTTTGCCGTCTGTCACTTGCAGACCGTGTGTTGCCTTGTCGCGCAACTGCGTAATGAAACTCACCAGCGCGGGGCTCGTTGCCGGGGCGCCGTCCTTGCCTGCTTTAGCCGCGTCGATCACGCGATTCCAGTCGAGGTACGTACCGCGCAGCAGGTCGAACGTGACCGGATCGTAGTGATTGTTCGGATGAGCGCCGCCGCAGTACGTACTGCCCGATTCCACGATGCCGAGTGCCGCAGGTGACAGCCACGTGACCGTCACCTGTTCGTCGTCGTAGCCGCCGAGCGAACCGGCGGACGGCCCGTCGTCGGAATAGCGGGTCGACGCACATTCGAGCGCGGCGAGATTCATCTGCCAGTGCTGCTGTTCGAGCAGGCGGTTGACCCGTGCCATGACCGCTGGATCGGGATGGCGGCTCAGACGCGGATACATGAGCTTCGTGCGCGGGTCGCGCCACATTCGGTACGCGACGGTGCCGTCTCCGATCTCGGGGCCGGCCGGCTGCGCGTGCCCGGCAAGCTTCAGCGCGGCATAAGGCGCCTGCCGCATGTCGATGGCCACGCCGCTTGCGATACCGCTGCCGACGCCGCCGGCGATGCTGTTGGTGACGGCTTCGACCGACCCGGGCGCAACCGCATCGGGATCGTATTCAGCGACGCGCCGCAGCGTGAAGCTGCGCGTCTTGCTGGAGCGCGCATCGGTCCAGCGGCCGCGATAGCCGGCCTTGTCCCGCGTGCCTTGCCAGGTGGCCGCGGCATGATCGAAATCGGCTTGCTCGCGGAATCCCGACGCGTCGCGCGCATCGTCGGGCAACTGCGTTCGCACGAGCGGTTCGACCAGCTGCGCGGGCGTGCCGTGCAGCGGAATATCGACGCCGTGCTGCGCATAGAAGTAGCGGCCGGAGATCGAGCCGTCCGCAGCCGGGCGATCGTCGAGTTCCATCACGACGGTGCCGGCGCCTTGCAGCGTGCCCTCGTAGACCGTGCGCGGCGCGGCATGCGCGAAGCCTGCGTGCAGCGCGACCAGCACCCACGCGATCCGGATCAGCGGGCGCATCACCAGCGGCACCCGGTCTGTTCGGACGCGTCGACATCCAGCGCGCGGCCGAACGCGGTCTGCTTGCCGGTGCGTGCGTTGGTGTAGGTCATCGAATAGACCATCGCGCCCTGGGTCATCATTTCGTAGCGCCCGTTGACCTTGCCGCCGACCATTTCGACCCAGGTCGTCGTGTACTGATGCGGACGGCTTTCGTCGAGCACTTCATCCTCCTCATGTTCGATCACCAGCGGCAGGGCCGTTTTCGATTGCGCGTACCGGACCATGCCGCCCGACCATTTGACCGCATCGTCATAGTAGGTGCGCATCTCGAAGCGCACGGGTTTGTCGCCGTCCGACCTGAAGCAGAACACGTCGGTGGATACCTTGGCGAGTGCCGGAAGCGACACGCAAAGCAGCACGGTTGCGAAGATTTTTTTCATGATGGCGTAAGGGAAACGGAGCGGCCAGTCAACCGATGCTGATCCGCGAAGCGCCCGCATCGACGAGCCGGAACAGCAGATCCTCCACGGCCGTTTCGGGCGCGGAGCCGAGATCCGCATGGACGCGCCACCCCTGTTCCGCGCGAACCGGCTCCGACAGGTAGTGAACGATCCCGTGCAGGCCGTCTTCGGCCGGCGTGTTCTCGTCGTCGGCATCGAACCACGCGAAGAACCATGCCTTGAACGCGTCAGCCGCCGCGCTTTCGTCGAGACCGTCGGCCTCGATCGCGGCCCAGTCCCACACGAACGGGCGGATCGACACGGCCGCCGTGTCGAGATCGAACGCGAGCGGCTCGAAATCCAGCTGCGTGGCGGAATCGACCATCGCCGGCTGGCCGGCCGATTCGCCTTCGGTCGCGATGATGTCGGCCCGGCACGGCAGCGCGAGCGGCCCTTCGGTGGCGAGCGTGCCGTCGGCACGCCGGTAGGCCGGTTCGGCGATCACGGCCGGTTGTGCGGCCGCTTTCGCGAGCAGGTCGGCATACGGTTGGCGAATGGCGCGGAGCAGTTCGGAGACGGTCATCGTGGCGTGTCGGCTGGGCAGGAAACGATCGGTCACAGGCAGGCGGTGCGCCGTGCGGCCGGCATCGCACGACGCGGCCGCTTCGGTACCCGACAGCCGTGATCGTACGGTACTTCCGCGAAACGCGGACAGTCGGCCGAATGGCCGGCGCGCTCCGCATCGTGCGGCGGCGGGTTTAGACGTTTACCTTCAAACAATGGAAAACGCCCGTCGAGCGCGTTCTCGATGTGCTTCAATGAATCCGGTTTGCACTCCTACTAAAACTACGAACTCGGAACAGGCCGGATCATTCTTTCACAGGAGACAGTCGATGGCACGGAAACGGTTCTGACGCGGCGCACACGATGGTCTGCAACACCGCCGAACTTCCTTCGATGAAAGCAGGTTATCCCAGGGGCCCAAACCATGTCCTCCAGACGTTTCATGCTGGCCGCGGCAGCCGTATCCGCCGCGCTGGCGGTCGCCGCATCGCCGGCCAGCGCCGGCGCACCGGCCGTGTCCGATCCGTTCTATACCTACACCGGCACCACGCCGCTGGCATCGATTCCACCGGGCACGGTGCTCAAGACGCGCAACGTCACCTATCACGTGGCCGGCATCCCGACCGCGCTGACCGCGCAGCAGTTGCTGTATCGCACCAATAACGCGCTGAACCAGCCGGTCGTGAACGTGACGTCGGTGATCCGGAGCCAGGTCAGCAACGGCCGGGCCATCTCCTACCAGTCGGCTTACGATTCGCTGAACCCGTACGACGAGCCGTCGCAGGTGATCGCCGGCGATCGCGACGTCACGAAGATCATCAACGTCGGCACGCTGCTCTACAGCGCGGAATCGATTCCGCTGTCGACGCTGCTGCTGCTCGGCTACAACGTCATCGTGCCCGATACGGAAGGCCAGACGGCCGACTTCGCCGCCGGCCCCGAATACGGGATGACGACGCTCGATTCGATCCGCGCGGCGCTCAATACGCCGTCGACCGGCCTGAGTCCGTCGAGCAAGGTCGCGATGATCGGCTATTCCGGCGGCGCGATCGCGACGAACTGGGCCGCGCAGCTCGCGCCGAGCTATGCGCCCGAGATCAACCGGCAGCTCGTCGGCGCGGCGGAAGGCGGTGTGCTGGTCGACCCCGCGCACAACCTGCGCTATGTCGACGGCAGCATCGTGTGGGGCGGCGTGGCCGCGGCCGCGCTGGCCGGGCTGTCGCGCGGCTACGGCTTCGACCTGACGCCCTATCTCAGCGATACCGGCGTCGCCGTGTTCAACGACATCCAGAGCCAGTCGCTCGCGTACATCCTGCCGAAATACACGGGGCTGCATTGGGGCACGCTGTTCAAGCCGCAATACGCGAACGACATCAACAGCATTCCCGCGTACGTGACGTATGCCAACAAGGTGAATGCCGGGCTGGCCGCATCGCCGACGATCCCGATGTTCATCGGCCAGGGCACCGCGGGCGCGCTGGACGGCACCTTCAGCAGCCAGGTGGGCGACGGCGTGATGCTCGCGTACGACGTGCGCGCCCTCGCGCAGAAGTTCTGCGCCAGCGGCACGCCGGTCATATACAACGAGTATCCGCTCGAGCATGCGGGCGCGATCGTGCCGTGGGTGGCCGGCATGCTGCCGTGGCTCTACGACCGTTTCAACGGGAAAGCCGCGCCGAGCAATTGCTGGCTGACGTCGCTGCTGCCGAGCAATTCGCTGGCGCCCGAAACGCTGCATTAGTCGCACCGCACTGCACCGCGCGACGCGGCGCATGGCCGGGCGACCCTTCACGGGTCGCCTTTTTTCATTCCGGAATTGACCCTGGTCGCGTCAACGCGGCCTTTGCCGCGCTCGCCCTCCCGCCGGAACCCTTCGCCGCCCCGCCCGGGTGCCATAATCGAGCCTGCTCATCATTACAGACGTCCCCCGGAGAATCACCATGCAGAACCTCGACAATCCTTCCCACGATCGCGAGGTAGGCAGCGCCGACGCGACGCAGGACACCACGCGCATCGACGACGTCCGCATCGGCGCCGTGCGCCCGCTGATTTCGCCCGCGCTGCTGCTGGACGAGCTGCCGGTGCCGGCCGCCACGCAGACGCTCGTCGAGGATACGCGCCGTGTGATCGGCGACATCCTGCACGGCCGCGACGACCGGCTGCTGCTCGTCGTCGGCCCGTGTTCGATCCACGATCACGACCAGGCGCTCGACTACGCACGCCGGCTGAAGGCCGCCGCCGATGCGCTGAAGGACGACCTGCTGATCACGATGCGCGTCTACTTCGAGAAGCCGCGCACGACGGTCGGCTGGAAGGGCTACATCAACGACCCGCGCCTCGACGGCAGCTTCCGCATCAACGAAGGGCTGCGCGCCGCGCGGCAATTGCTGCTCGACATCAACGCGCTGGGCCTGCCGGCGTCGACCGAATTCCTCGACCTGCTGAGCCCGCAGTACATCGCCGACCTGATCGCATGGGGCGCGATCGGCGCGCGCACGACCGAGAGCCAGAGCCACCGCCAGCTCGCGTCGGGCCTGAGCTGCCCGATCGGGTTCAAGAACGGTACCGACGGCGGCGTGCAGGTCGCGTCCGACGCGATCGTCGCGGCGGCCGCGAGCCATGCGTTCATGGGGATGACGAAGATGGGGATGGCCGCGATCTTCGAGACGCGCGGCAACGACGACGCGCACGTGATCCTGCGCGGCGGCAAGAACGGCCCGAACTACGACGCCGCGCATGTCGACGCATGCTGTGCGGTGCTGCGCAAGGCCGGGTTGCGCGAACAGGTGATGGTCGACTGCTCGCACGCGAACTCGAACAAGTCGCACGACCGCCAGATCGACGTCGCGCAGGATCTCGCGCGGCAACTGTCGCAGGGCGAGCACCGGATCGTCGGCGTGATGGTCGAGAGCCATCTCGAGGCAGGGCGGCAGGACCTGAAGCCGGGCGTGCCGCTGAAGTACGGCGTATCGATCACGGATGCATGCCTGAGCTGGACGCAGACGGAGCCGGTGCTCGACGTGCTGGCGGAGGCGGTGCGACATCGAAGGGTGTATTCGCGCAATGCGTGACGCGGACGATACCGGCATGACCGATTTCCCGTCCGACGCACCGGCTGTCCCGGGCGAACCCGCTGCTTCCGGCGGGGCGGCGACGGCGCCGCCCGGCAAGCTGTTCACGATGGCGGGCATAGGCTGGGCGGCGTTTCTCGGCTCGCCGCTCGCCGGCGGCATCTTGCTCGCGGCGAACGCGCGGCGTCTCGGCCACCGCGCGCTCGCGCAGCGGCAGATTCTCGTCACGGCACTCGTCACGCTCGCGTCGATCGTGCTTTACGCGGCGGCGGACGTTCCGGAAACCTCGGCGGTGCCCCACGCGCTCGTGCATGCGGTCGTCATTGCCGGTCTCGCCGGGACGATCGTCTATGCACGGCACGCGCAGCGCGAGGCCGTCGACGCTCATCGGGCGGCCGGCGGTGCGCTGCAATCGAACTGGCGTGCGGCGGGCATCGGCCTGCTGACGCTGCTCGGCGTCTGGCTGTCGATTGCGACGGCGATCGTCGTGCTGGGTGTTGCGGGCGTGCTGAACTTCGACAACGACCTGCGGCTCGTGCGCGACTATCCGGCGCCCGCGGAGCTGCGTCTGCCTGCGGGATGGCGGGTCGCGAACCAGCCGGAGGATCGCGGCGACGCGACCTACCGGATCCGGCGTTTCAGGTTCGGGCTGATCTCGGCCGGGATCGAGTTCGTCATCGGCGACAAGAGCGACGATGCCCTGTCGAGCCTCTGCGACGGGTGGGACGAGGGGGGCGGGGAAGGCGGCAGCGCGATCGAATCGTCGCACGCGGCAAACGAAACGATAGCCGGCAGGCCCGCACTGACTTGCGAGCACAAGGAGGCGCTCGGCGATGCAATCGTCCACCAGGCGGTCGTGGCGACTGCCGGCGACACGAAGACCTGCGCGCTGATCTACACGGCGCGCGAGGAGAACTACGCGCGTTATCTGCCGGAGTTCGACCGCGTTCGCGATTCGCTGCGGTGTCCGTAATGTCGCCGTCGCGCGGGGCAGATGACGGGTGCTGCGTCATCGCGTCCGATGCAGCGTTGCGCGAGTGGCGCTAACATGGGCCGGTGCGATGTGTCGTGCGCGGGCCACCGGGCTTCGCGCGGCGCATGCACGGCGCATGCACGGCGGCGGCTCGGCCGACCGCCGCGACCGACAACAATTCACCGGAGTGCACAACAGCATGGCTTTCTACAAAACCCTCATCGCAGCAACCGTCCTCGCCTCGAGCGTCAGCGCGCACGCGCAGATCGCGGGTGCGCAGCCGATCAGCGTCACCGTCGAGCAATCGCAGGCGCTGCTCGAAGGCTGGAGCGTGAAGAAGAGCGTGCTCGGCAAGGCCGTCTACAACGACGACAACCAGAAGGTCGGCACCGTGCGCGACCTGATCGTCGCGCCGGACGGCTCGGTGTCCGCGGCGATCGTGTCGGCCGGCGGCTTCCTCGGCGTGGCCGCGCACGACGTCGCGGTGCCGATCGCGTCGCTCGACGTGCGCAAGGGCAACATCTACCTGCCGGGCGCGACGAAGGAAGCGCTGAAGGCGACGCCGGCGTTCCAGTACGCGAAGGTGCCGTCGCCGCCGAAGCCGAAGAAGGTCGACGAAAAGCACTGATCGTCGATTCGATGTATCGCAGCCCGGCGCGCACCGCGCCGGGTCCGGCGACCGCCGTTCGTCGGTGGCCATGCGAGTCGGCGCAAGTCGGCGGGGGCTCGGCGTCGCATCATGGCTCCGGGCGAATTGCCCCGACGATCGATGACGATGCGGCTGCGCATCGCGCGCGAACCGGCGCGGTGCGCCGCCACACGCCGTGAATGCCGCACATGCCGGCGATCAGATCACCGGCTTCTCTTCGTCCACCCACACCCCGTCGAACCCGAACGAAACCGGCCCGCTCAGGAGCACGCTGCCGGCGCCGTCCCATCGAACGGTGACGTCGCCGCCGTCGCAGGTCACCCGCACCGTATCGTCGAGCAGCCCGCGCCGGATGCCGTTGACGACCGCACCGCACGAACACGATCCCGAACCGAGCGGCACGCCGCCGCCGCGCTCCCAGATGCGCAGGCGAATATGCGTGCGATCGATGACCTGAACGAAATGCACGTTGGTTTTCTGCGGAAACAGCGGATGCGTTTCGATGGCGGGGCCGAGCGCCGCGACGTCGATCGTGTGGAGATCGTCGACGAAGAACGTGCAATGCGGGTTGCCCATGTTGCAGGCGGCCGGCGCGCCGGGCAGCGGCAGCGCGAGGGTGTCGAGCGCGTCGGCGACCGGCACGTCCCGCCAGCCGGTGAGCGGCGTGCCCATCTCGACGGTGATCAGGCCGTTCGTCTCCCGCGAACACACGAGATAACCGCGGCGGGTCCGCAGCACGAGCGACGCCATGCCGGTTTCCCGCATCAGTTGCCGCGCGACGCCGCGCGTCGCGCTGCCGCAGGTGTCGAGCGGCGAGCCGTCGGCGTTCCAGAACGCGACGCGGGCCGCCGCGTCGTCGCAGTCCGACACGACGGCAAGCTGGTTGAAGCCGATGCCGCGGTGCCGGTCGCCCATGCGTCGCACGAGGTCGCGGTCGATACGCGGCACGTGTTCCTGATCCTGACCGCGCAGGTCGACGATGACGAAGTCGTCGCCGTTTGCGTTCATCTTCTGAAATCCGATCGGCATGGCGGTTCCGGCAGAGAGACAGGTGAACACTGTACGTGGCCCGCCGTTCACGATCAATCGCGCGCCGGACGATATCTACGCAGCCGACATCTACGTAATTCTACGTAGCTCCGCGTACGTAGTTAACCGCTTGTAAGCCTCCCCGGTCACACGGAATACTACGGCCCATCGCCGCGGCCTTTGCGAGACCGCGGCACGACGCATCGACGTCACGCGGGTTCGGCGCCTCGCCGCATCCACTCAAAAACACATTGGAGACCAGGAGACGCCATGAATCGGGCTTCCAGTACCCTGCTCTGGATTGCGGTCGCGCTGCTCGGCGCGTTCGCGTTCGGCACGATCGCGCTCGCACACGGCGAGCGCGTCAGTGCCCTCTGGATCGTGATCGCCGCAGTCTGCGTGTATCTGATCGCGTATCGCTTCTACAGCCGTTTCATCGCCAGCAAGGTCATGCAGCTCGACGGGCTGCGGATGACGCCGGCCGTCAAGTACAACGACGGCCTCGACTACGTGCCGACCAACAAGTACGTGCTGTTCGGCCATCACTTCGCCGCGATCGCCGGCGCCGGCCCGCTCGTCGGGCCCGTGCTCGCCGCGCAGATGGGCTACACGCCCGGCATGCTGTGGATCCTGGCCGGCGTGGTGTTCGCCGGCGCGGTGCAGGACTTCATCGTGCTGTTCATCTCGACGCGCCGCGACGGCCGTTCGCTCGGCGATCTCGTCAAGATGGAGCTCGGCACGGTGCCCGGCGTGATCGCGCTGTTCGGCGCGTTCCTGATCATGGTGATCATCCTCGCGGTGCTCGCGCTGATCGTCGTGAAGGCGCTGACCAATTCGCCGTGGGGCACGTTCACCGTCGCCGCGACGATTCCGATCGCGCTGTTCATGGGCGTCTACACGCGCTACATCCGTCCGGGCCGCATCGGCGAAGTGTCGATCATCGGCTTCGTGCTGCTGATGGCGTCGATCGCGTTCGGCCAGCACGTGCACGATTCGCCGACGCTCGCCGCGTGGTTCACGTTCACCGGCACGCAGCTCACCTGGATCCTGATCGGCTACGGCTTCGTCGCATCGGTGCTGCCGGTGTGGCTGCTGCTCGCGCCGCGCGACTACCTGTCGACGTTCCTGAAGATCGGCACGATCCTCGGCCTCGCGATCGGCATCCTCGTCGTCGCGCCGGAACTGAAGATGCCCGCGCTGACGAAGTTCGTCGACGGCACGGGCCCGGTGTGGTCGGGCAACCTGTTCCCGTTCCTGTTCATCACGATCGCGTGCGGCGCCGTGTCGGGCTTCCATGCGCTGATCTCGTCGGGCACGACGCCGAAGCTGATCGACAACGAAACCAACGCGCGCTTCATCGGTTACGGCGCGATGCTGATGGAATCGTTCGTCGCGATCATGGCGCTGGTTGCCGCGTGCGTGATCGAGCCGGGCATCTACTTCGCGATGAACGCACCGGCGGCCGTGCTCGGCTCGACGCCGGAAGCGGTGGCCAGCACGGTCACGCAGTGGGGCTTCGTGCTGACGCCGGACATGCTGACGCAGACCGCGAAGGCCGTCGGCGAAACGACGATCATCGCGCGCGCGGGCGGCGCGCCGACGCTGGCCGTCGGCATGGCGCACATCCTGCACCAGGTGATCGGCGGCGAAGCGATGATGGCGTTCTGGTATCACTTCGCGATCCTGTTCGAGGCGCTGTTCATCCTGACGGCCGTCGACGCCGGCACGCGCGCGGGCCGCTTCATGCTGCAGGACCTGCTCGGCACGTTCCACCCGGCGCTCAAGCGCACCGAGTCGCTGCCCGCGAACCTGGTCGCCACCGCGCTGTGCGTGGCCGCGTGGGGCTACTTCCTGTACCAGGGCGTGGTCGATCCGCTCGGCGGCATCAACACGCTGTGGCCGCTGTTCGGCATCTCGAACCAGATGCTGGCCGCGATCGCGCTGGTGCTCGGCACCGTCGTGCTGTTCAAGATGAAGCGCGAGCGCTATGCGTGGGTGACGATCGTGCCGACCGCGTGGCTGCTGATCTGCACGCTGACCGCCGGCTGGCAGAAGATTTTCGACGCGAACCCGAAGGTCAGCTTCCTCGCGCACGCCGCGAAGCTGCAGGCCGCGGTGGACGAAGGCAAGGTGCTCGCGCCGGCGAAGTCGATCGCGCAGATGAAGCGGATCATCTTCAACGACTACATCGACGCGGCGCTGGCCGGGCTGTTCATCTTCGTCGTCGTGGCGATCGCGGTGTACGGCGTGCTCGCCGTGCTGCGCGCGCGCCGCGAGTCGAAGCCGACCGTGCGCGAGACGCCGTATGAAGCGATGCCGGCCGCGCAGGCGCTCGGCAGCGGACGTTAAGGGGAGGCCGCGATGTTCAGCGATCTTGGCAGCGACCTGCGCAGCGCGGGGCGTTACCTCGGGCAGGCGTTGCGGCTGATGGTCGGCCTGCCCGACTACGACACCTACGTCGCGCACATGCGCGAGACCCATCCGGACCGCGAGCCGATGACGTACGAGGAATTCTTCCGCGAGCGTCAGAATGCGCGGTACGGGTCGGGGGCGGGAAAGTGCTGTTGAGCGGTTGAAACGGCGGGAAAGAACGAAAAGGCGTCATGGCGTGAGAGCCATGACGCCTTTTTTCATGCCGACGCAAGGCGACCGGCTCGTGCAGCGCATGCCGTCGCGTGCGGCCGTCAGTCGTCGTGACGGAGCGCAAGCACCGCGGCTGCTCCCGCGGCGAGCGCGATCAGCGTCAAGGCGACGGCGAAACCGGTCGCGCCTGCCGTGAAGCCGACGCGGTCGATCGCATACCCGGTCATCACGGGCATCAGTCCCGCCGGGAGGTAGCCGCCGATGTTCATGACGGCGTTCGCCTCGGCGCGCCGCGCGTCCGGTACGTGCAGGCCGATCAGCGTCAGGCCGCCGAGCTGCCCGAGGCCTTGTCCCGCGCCCGCGAAGAGCGCCGCCGCGACGAGGACGGCGGCCGACGACGCATGCACGGCGATGCACAGCATCACCATCGACAGCATGGTGGCGACCGTGCCGGCAACGAACGTCGTACGGATCGATCCGCGCCGTGCGACGAACTGGACGCCGGTAGCGGCGATGAACATCGCGCAGGCCATTCCGCCCGCGAGCAGCGGGCTGCGCACGTGAAGCAGGCGTGCCAGCAACGACGGGCCCAACGCAAGCACGAAGGAGGTCGCGGTGATGCCCGGCCCGAACACGGCGACACCGCTGGCGACATGGCGCCGGTTGTGAACCGGCACGGACGGCAGACGTAGCGGCGGCGCGTCGCCTGGCGCCTGCGCGGGCCGGTTGCGCGGCAGCCGCAGGGCGACGGCCGACGCGCTCAGCAGGATCACGAACTCGACGCCGAAGACGAGGGCGACCGGATGCGCGGCGGTTTGCGCGGCAATCCCGGCGAGCAACGGCCCGAGCCCCGCGCCGAGCACCATGGCGACCGACGCGAGCAGCGCGGCCTTGCGCCGCTCGGTGCCCGCGAGATCGATCACCGACGCCATGCCCGCCGACACGATCACGCCGACCGCGATGCCCGTCAGCATGCGGGCGACCGCGAGCATGGCGACGGACGACGCGGTCGCGAACAACGCGCACGCGATCAGCGCCGCGGCGAGGCCGGGCAGCAGGACCGGCTTGCGCCCGTAACGGTCCGAAAGCTGGCCGGCGACGAGCAGCGTACCCAGCAGGCCGGCGATGTAGAGCGCGAAGATGACGGTCAGCGTGCCGGACGAGAAACCGAGTGCGTGCTGCCAGGACACGTACAGCGGCGTCGGCGAGTTGGACAGCATGAACACGGCGGTGACCATCCAGGCGGCGTGTGCCATGCGGGGCGCGGAACGCGAGCCCGCGGGTCGCGATTGGGGGGCGGCGGTGTCGGACATGAACGCACTCCTTGTACGAGTTTTTTCGAACTATAGCTTAGTTCGAAAAAACTCGTACAGGGTGATATGCTTGCCGACATGAAACGCACCCACCCTGAACGGGCGGCCGGCCTCGCGCCGGCACCTGCGGATTTGCCCGATCCGCTGCCGGAGCCGGACGTCGCCGAGCTGCGGCTCGAAACCATTCTTGGCGCGCTGGCCGATCCGTTGCGACTGACGATCGTGCGGAAACTGATGCTGGAATCCGAGGCTTACGACCATCCTTGCGGCTGGTTCGGCTTCGATCGCCCGAAATCGTCGCTCACCCATCACTTCAAGGCGTTGCGCGACGCGGGCGTGCTGCGCCAGCGTCAATACGGGCTCGAGCGGCGCAGCCGCGTGCGCACGGAAGATCTCGATCTGCGCTTTCCCGGCCTGCTGAAGCTCGTGGCCGAGTGGGCGCCGCCGGCAGACAGCGACGGTTGACGGCTGGTGAGGGTGGATGGTGGATGAGCCGCCCGGCGGGGCGCGCCGGTTCGCCAAGCGGCGGCGAGCGTGACGCACCGGGCGCGCAGCGCCGCGGCGCCGTCCGTGTGCCGGGTTTGATCTGCCTGCAACCCGGCTTCGTTTCCCGGCCGGTATCATGTGAACCATTCACCCCGATGAACCCGCACAGGAGGAGCCCGTCGTGCATGCCGGTGAGCGTTTCAACAGCATTACCCATCTCGTCGGCGCGGTGCTATCGGTGGCAGGGCTGGTAACACTGGTGACGATGGGCGCGCTCGAAGGCGACGCCTACAAGGTGGTGAGCTTCAGCGTGTACGGCGCGATGCTCTGCGTGCTCTACGCGATCTCGACGCTGTACCACAGCGTGCGTAGCCCGCGCCTGAAAGCCATCCTGCAGAAGTGCGACCACTCGGCGATCTACCTGCTGATTGCCGGCAGCTATACGCCGTTCACGCTGGTCACGCTGCGCGGCCCGTGGGGCTGGTCGCTGTTCGGCGTGAGCTGGGGGCTGGCCGTGTTCGGCATCGTGCAGGAACTGACGCTCGGGCGGCGCACGCGCATGCTGTCGATGATCCTGTACGTGGCGATGGGCTGGCTCGCGCTCGTCGCGGTGCGTCCGCTGATCCACGCGCTGCCGCCGGTCGGCACCGCGTGGCTCGTGGCCGGCGGCCTCATCTACAGCGCGGGCATCTACTTCTTCATCAACGACGAACGCATCCGCCACGGACACGGCATCTGGCATCTGTTCGTGCTGGCCGGCAGCCTGTGCCAGTTCGTCAGTGTCGCGATGTACGTTGCGTGAGCGGAAGGCGGTGCTAATCGTCGGAAGCCCCGCGCTGACCAGTCGTTGGTCGACGAGCGCACCGGCATCGGGTTGGCCCGCGGGCTCATATCTCCACGTTGACGATCGTCTGGTATTCGCTCCCCGGCTTCTCGGAAACGATGTGGTGGGCGATCTTCAGCGCTTTCATCTTTTCCACCACTTTCTTGTGAGGATGCTTCGTGCTTTTTGAATCCGCGCAGGCGAGCATCGATGCGTGAGAAAGGCGCGTCAGGACGCTCTGGTCGATGCTGTAGTCACTTCCGTGATGCGGGAGTACGAACAGGCCAACCTTGTCGAACACGGCGTCGTAGCGCTCCATCCATGGCTTCCGGATCCAGGCGGCTTTCAGTTTCGCGTCGCCGGTGGTCAGCCATCCGGCCTGAGGAGTGGGGAAGTCGGGTGTCCGCACCTCCAGCTTGGGGGCAACGGCCGGCGGGCCGCTATACAGGCTTAATGACGGCACATTCCCGTCGTTGTCGAGAATCCGGTAGCAGGCCTTGAGGACGTCCCGTTCGGGCTTGTTCTCGATCGCTCGCAGTATGGCTGGCGCGACGGATGGATCGGCAGCCGCGCCGGGTTTGCGCATGCCCTTGATCACGGTTCCCGCTGCTGCATGGAATGCATTGACGAGCTTGTCGTCGAATGGATGGTTGTAAGGAATCAGTGTCCAGAGGGCCGTCGATGTATCTTTCGACGATGCGATATCGATAACGGTATCGGCATCGGCTTCGATCAACTCCGCGGTCCTTGCGGCATGTGCCGATATCGTCGACAAGTTGCGTGATTGCAGCGTTACAGCCAGACCATTCCGGAAATTTGGATTGCTCAGCCTGATCGAGGCGCGCCTTCCGGTGCCGGGCCGCGCCTGCATCTCGTCGTCAGTCGGGCGCCGCAGGAAAATGACCCGTCGCACATTGCGCTCACCGAACCACTTTGCCGGATCGCTCAGCAAATTGCAGAATTCGGTTGTCATCTCTGTCTTGCTCGCTTCGGCGAGAACGTAGGCGGCGATGGTCGTGGAATCGAGGCACGGCAGCACGACAGTGTCGATCGACTCGAGGTGGTGCGTCAGCATGTCGACACCGTTGACATGATCCCCATCCAGATGGGAAATGAACAGAATGTCGACCCTTTTCTCGTCGAGTCGTTCGAACCCGGTGTTCAGATGCAGGCGATTGAGCGATCCGCAGTCGAACATGAAGGTGAAAGGTGCCGATGATGCATCGACCGAGTTCTTGACGAGCGAAATCATCATTCCACCCTGACCGACAGGGAGCTGGCGTGTCGTGACGCTGATTTTTGGCATTGTTGTTTCCCCGCGCTGATGTGCTGTGGCGGCGGATATTGTGACGGAACGCATGTCGGCGCACCAGTACGCGAGATCGTTGTGTTCGCAACGCGTATGCGGACGTAATGCGATGAACCAGGGGGCGTGTGCAGGAAGATCCGCTCGTGCGTGGCGCTGTTCGTCGTGACACGCTTTCGCTTCGGGCGAATGATCTATTCGCCTTCGACCACACGAATCCCGACCGTGTGAGCGCCCACTTTCAGCACTTCCCTTGTTGCGATCCACCACGTCGCCATCGCAGACCCGGATATCGCCACAGCCGCCAGCAACGCCACCCGCATCGCCACCGAAAACGGCTGCACGGTCGCGATGCACGCGCCGAAGATCGCGACACCGAGCGCCGACCCGCTCTGCCGCGCCGCGTTCAGCGCGGCCGCCGCCACGCCCGCGCGGCGGCGGTCGACCGCCCCGAGCGCCGGCGACGTCGCGGCCGGCGAGATGAATCCCGATGCAAAGCCGATCGCGAGCATCGGTGCGACGGCGAGCCATGCCGGTGTCGCCGCACCGATGCCCGTCATGCCGAGCGCGCCGGCCGCGTAGAGCGCGAACGCTGCACACATCGAACCACGCGCACCGAAGCGTGCAACGAGCCTGCCCGAGCACAGTCCGCCGAGCGCCACCATCGCCGTCATCGGCAGGAATGCGAGCCCGGTGTCGAGCGGGCTCGCGCCGCGGATCTGCCGATAGAACAGGCTGAGGACGAACAGCAAGCCGTAGAACACGAACGCCGATGCCATCGACACGAACGTCGATCCGGCGAACAGCCGGTTGCGGAAGAACGCGAGCGGCAGCATCGGTTCGCGGCGCCGCGCTTCGATCGCGATGAACGCGATCCACGCGACGGCGCTCGTCGCCGCGCCGCCGACGATCGGCGCCGAGCGCCAGCCGAGCGACGGGCCTTCGATCAACGTGCCGATCAGCGTGGCGATCGCGACGATGGCCGCGGCCTGGCCGCCCCAGTCGAAATGTCGCGACGCGTCGCCGGCGGCGCGCGTGACCGTGCGGGCGAGCCAGATGCCGGCAAGCCCGAGCGGCAGGTTCACGAAGAAGAGGCTGCGCCACCCGGACAGGTGGATCAGCAGGCCGCCGATCAGCGGGCCCGACGCCATCGCGATGCCGCCGCAGCCCATCCACAGGCTGATTGCCGATGCGCGCGCGGCCGGCTCGGGGAACGCGCGGTTGAGCAGCGCGAGCGAGCAGGGCACCAGCATCGCGCTGCCGACGCCTTGCAGCGCCCGGGCGATCGCGAGCGCCGGGAGGCTCGGCGCGATGCCGCATAGCGCGGATGCGGCGACGAAGATCGCGAGCCCCGCGACATAGACGGTGCGATCGCCCAGCCGGTCGCCGAGCGTGCCGCCCGTCATCAGCAGGCTCGCGAACGCGAGCGTGTACGCATTCACGATCCACTGCAGGCCGGCTATGCGGCTGCCGAACGTGTGGGCGATATCGGTGAGCGCGACGTTGACGATGGACGCGTCGAGCAGCACGAGCGTGTAGCTCACGCAGGTCGCGGCGAGCACGCGGCGGGCCGCGGCCCGGTTCGGCGCGGTGGCCGTCATGCGTGGTCGGGTGCCGGCGCGGCAGCCCGCAGCGCGAGAAAGCCGACCCATCCCCAGTACACGCGATGATGCGCGATCAGCCCGTCGCGCAGGTCCATCACTTCGACGAGATCCACCTGGTCGCCTTCCGGCGTCGCGCGCGGATATTCCCACGTGAGCTGGCGGCCGTTCGAGAAGAACGACCCGGTGCGGTACCAGCGCCCGAGCCGGTTGCCCGGATTGCGCAGGCCGGCCGCGAAGAACGCGCCGATCGCGGCCTTGCCGTGCAGCACGCCTGAGCCGTGATCGGGCAGCGTGACGACGATCAGCGGCGTTTCGAGCACCGCGTCGTCGGTATACAGCGCCATCAGCGCATCGACGTCGCGTGCGACGACGGCCGCGTGCCAGCCTTCGTAAATGTGCCGGGCATCGGCATCGGGGTGTGTCATGGCGGGTTCCGGAAGTGTCGATAACGGAACCCACTGTATGAGCGCGCCGTCGCGGGACGTTTCACGTCGACCCGAAACGTGGATGCCGCCGCGGCGAAGGCGGCGCTTTCCTGCCGTTTTTCGGCCGTTATCCGGCCAGCGCGTCGAGATTCAGCACGTACGACTTCCCGATCCACACTGCGCAATCGCGATGGTCGCGCAGTTCGTCGCCCGTATTCGGATGCAGGAAGATATCCAGCGCGCCGTGGTTCAGCACGAGCCACGGCACGATTTCGTCGAAGCGCGTGGTGTCGAACGCGATCTGGTACGACCACGCCGGGTGCGGGCCGACGAGGCGTTCGTGAAAGCGGCCGAGTTCGATGACCGCGCCGAACCGTTCGTCGACGACCTGGCGAAACGCCCACGCGGCGTCGCGGCTGGCCGCATCGAAATAGACGTGCGCATGCCAACTGTGGATGGCGGTGGTGTCGAGGGCAGCCATGGAAGGACTCGTTAAAAATGGGAATGCATGAGGTGCCGTGCGAAACGGCCGATGCGTGATTATCGCGCGTCCTTGCCGCGCACGTCGTGTCGCTATCCGGCAATCCGGATGCGATGCTTGTCCTGAATCACGAGAACCGTTCGATCCGGCAAGGCCGCGGTTCGAGATATCCGCGGGTATCCGCACGCGCGATATCACGCCGGAAGCCTTGCCGGAAGGTGCGCCCGCTGCGATCGCATCGGCAACACGTCATTTCGGAAATTGAAAAAGCGCTGTGTGCACGGCTTCGGATCGTCTGAACAAATGCGATCAGGGCATTGAATGAAATAAAGAAATTCCGATTGAGAGGGATTCGCGCATGACGTGGTTCGCGCACCGAATTCCGAAGCCGAAAATATCAATTGCGGAATCGGCTATTCAAGCGGCATGCAGCGCGACATACGATGCTTTCAACGCATCGTCGAACACGATCGATGCGGGGACAACCATCTGGAGGCCACTATGCGATCCCTCGTTCCCGTTGCTGTACTTTCCTGCGCACTCGTTGCGCTGCCCGCCGTCAGCTTTGCGCAGTCGGCCGTTTCCGATGGGGCATCGAATGCCTCGTTGTCGAGCTGGTCGGCGGCGCGTGCCGAAACCAACGCGCAACTGATGCAGATGACGCGCGCAGGCTATCGCGCGACGTCGGCCGGCAACCAGAACTATCCGCTCGCGATGCAGCGTGCGCTCGAACGTGTCCGCAATCCGGTGCCGGACCGGTCGCGCGAAGAGCGGGCCGAGATGGAGGCGCGCGCCGCACGCGACGCGCAGGGCGGCCATCCGGTCAAGGCCTTTTTCGTGAAGACCGCGTACTACCTGAAGGGCGAGAACACGTTCTGATGCAGGAGACGAGCATGGCTTGCCCGATCCGATTTGCCTGCGTCGTGCGCGCGCCGGCGCTGCGCCGGCTGCCGGCCGCGCGAGCGTCGCAGCGGCGGGACGATGCGCGCGGCGCGCGACGTCGTGCGAAACCCCGCCGCCTTGCGCACCGTGATGCCGTTGCGTGCCGTACCGCATGGCCGGCCGTCGCGGCGAGCGATGCGCCCGCAAGCGGGAGCCCGTCATGAAGGGCTCCCGGAAGCACCGCCGCCACGTGCCGCTGACCCGCGAGTGGTTGCTGCCGCTGCCGCCGGTGCATGCACGCGACATCTCGCTGAAATGCCACATGGCGCTCGTCGCGCTGCGCGGCGGGCATGGCAACGAGGCGCTGCTGATGCGGTTGCGCACGAGCGTCTACCTGGTGTTCCTGGCGCTCGACGATGCGGTGTGCGCGGATGCCGACATCGACCTGTGCGTCGACGCCGAGCGTGCGCTCGACGCGGGCGTGGCACGCGCGGCGCAAGGCGGCGCATGGACGCTGCACGACGACGAATGCACGGTGCTCGAGCATGTGCTCGCGGCGAACGACACCTGCGTCACGACGCTCACGCGGCGTCGGCTGGCCGAGCTGTGGGAGCACGTCTGCGCGTTCGCGTCGAGCGGCCAGCCGGCGCTCGTCGCGGGCGCGGCGGAGAAGATGCGCATGCACGCGGCCGAATCGCTGGCCGCGTAGCGTCGCACCGGTTTTGCCGGGAGTCTGGAGGAGACAGGGCCGGCCGCACCGGCACGGCCGCCGTCAATCGCCGAAGCAGCGATTGCACGGCTGTCGCGGCCTGTCGTGGCCAGTCGTGGCCATACGGTGACGGCGGAACGCGACTCGACACATCGGCCCAAAACAAAAGCGCCACGGAGCAGGCTCCGTGGCGCTTCTTTTTTCCCGCCGGCGCGGAGGCAAGCCCCCCGCGTGGCGAAACGCGCTTAGGCGGCGGCTGCCGGTTTCGCCGGCTTCTGCAGCTTGCCCTTGCCGGCGCGCTGGATTTCCTCGAGCTTGATCTCGACGTGGCGCGAGAACACGTACTCGGCCGGACGCTGCTTGTCGATCGGAATGTCCGGTGCGAACGGGCCGTCGGTCTTGATGCCCTTGCGGCTCACGGCGAACGCCTTCAGCGGATGCGCCATCGTGTCCATCACGGCGGTCGCCTCGAAGCCGCAGTGGACCATGCAGTCCGCGCACTTCTCGTAGTTGCCGACGCCGTAGTTGTCCCAGTTCGTGTCTTCCATCAGTTCCTTGAAGGTCTTCACGTAACCTTCGCCGACCAGGTAGCACGGCTTCTGCCAGCCGAACACCGTACGCGCCGGGTTGCCCCACGGCGTGCACTTGTACGTCTGGTTGCCGGCCAGGAAGTCGAGGAACAGCGACGACTGGCTGAACGACCAGCGCTTGCCGCCTTCGCCGCGCTTCAGGATCTCGCGGAACAGGTTCTTCGTCTTGTCGCGGTTCAGGAAGTGCTGCTGATCCGGTGCGCGCTCATACGCGTAGCCCGGCGACACGGTGATGCCGTCGACGCCGATCGGCTTGAGCGTATCGAAGAACTTCGCGACGCGCTCGGGGATCGCATCGTTGAACAGCGTGCAGTTGATGTTCACGCGGAAGCCGCGGCGCTTCGCTTCCTTGATCGCCGCGACCGCCTTGTCGTACACGCCTTCCTGCGACACCGAGTGGTCGTGCATCTGCGCGTCGCCGTCGAGGTGGACCGACCAGACGAAGTACGGGCTCGGCTGGTAGTCGTCCATCTTCTTTTCCATCAGCAGCGCGTTCGTGCAGAGGTAGACGAACTTCTTGCGCTTCATGATGCCGCGGACGATTTCCGGCATTTCCTTGTGCAGCAGCGGCTCGCCGCCGGCGATCGACACGATGGGTGCGCCGCACTCGTCGACCGCTTCCAGGCATTCCTGGACGGACAGGCGCTGGTTCAGGATGGGATCCGGGTAATCGATCTTGCCGCAGCCGTTGCAAGCGAGGTTGCAGCGGAACAGCGGCTCGAGCATCAGCGCGAGCGGATAGCGTTTGTTGCCGGACAGGTGTTGGCGCGTGATGTACGCGCCGACGCGGACTTGCTGGAGCAGCGGAATAGACAAGAGATGTCCTCCTTAAACTTCGCGGGCGACAGCTTGCGTGAGCTTCGCCGGCAACTTGAATTCGACTTTTTCTTCACGGCCCGCCATCGTCGTGACGTCGACGGGGCCCAGCGCGCGCAACGCGCCGATTACATCTTCGACCATTTCCTCGGGCGCGGACGCCCCGGCGGTCAGGCCGACGGTCGTCGCATTCGCGAACCATTCGGCCTTGACTTCCGAACCGTCGGCGACGAGATAGCTCGGCACACCGCTTTCGGTGCCGATCTCGCGCAGGCGGTTCGAGTTCGAGCTGTTCGTCGCACCGACCACGAGCAGTACGTCGACCTGTTCGCTCAGTTCGCGCACGGCAGCCTGGCGATTCTGCGTGGCATAGCAGATGTCGCGCGTGTCCGGGCCGACGATGTCGGTGAACCGGCGCTGCAGCGCTTCGATGATGCCGCGCGTATCGTCGACCGACAGCGTGGTCTGCGTGATGTACGCGACCGGCGTGTCGACGGGCAGCGTCAGCGTATCGACTTCCGCTTCGCTTTGCACGAGGATCACCTCGGCCGGAATCTGGCCGATCGTACCCTCGACTTCCGGGTGGCCCGCATGGCCGATCAGGATCAGCCGGCGGCCCGCCGCGACGTACTGGCGGCCTTGCACGTGCACTTTCGTGACGAGCGGGCAGGTGGCGTCGAGCACGTCGAGCCCGCGCGTTTCCGCATCGCGCTCGACCGTCTGGGCGACACCGTGCGCGCTGAAGATCGCGACAGCGCCGTGGGGCACCTCGTCGAGCTCCTCAACGAATCGCGCCCCTTTATTACGCAGGTTTTCGACGACATGCCGGTTATGCACGATCTCATGACGCACATAGACCGGCGCACCGTGCTGTTGCAGCGCGCGATCGACGATCTCGATCGCACGGACAACTCCCGCACAAAAGCCGCGGGGCTGGGCAAGGATGACTCGCATAAGTGAGCGAACTCCGACGACAGACGCCGGGGTTCGAGGAGCTGGCACTCGCTCGCTCGCCCCGGCTTGATGTTATGAAGGCAGGAACGAACCGGCCGGCCAGGCCCCGGAACCCCGAATTAATCGCGCATTTTAACTCTATCGGGCCGTCCTTGCTTTGGTGCTGTGTCTGCCGTGTTGCATTTGCGGGAGAGCCGCGTCGGCGCTGGCGCGTGCGGAACCCAGTAAACTATGCGGTTTCGCGGGCAGCCGCTCCGGCTGCCCGGCGTCGCGCTCATTTCAAGGCCATTCGATGACCGTCGATTCTTACGCGTATTACCCGGCCGCCCGTGCCGTTTCGGGTGCTTTGTTCCTGACCCCCATTGATTTTGCCGAACCCGGCGCCCGGCAGGAGGCGCGCCGATGATGCTGGTTCTCGCTTTCCTGGTGTCCGGGCTGTCGCTGATCATCTGGATCGTGCTGCTCGTCGCGCGCGGCGGTTTCTGGCGCGCGGTGCCCGCGCGGTCGCTGCCGCCCGAGGCGCGCGGCGCCGCGGCCGAGGCCGGCTGGCCGGCCGTCGTCGCGGTCGTGCCGGCGCGCAACGAGGCCGACGTGATCGCCCGGGCGGCGACTTCGCTGCTCGAGCAGGATTACCCGGGCGAATTTCATCTGATCATTGTCGACGACCACAGCGACGACGGTACCGCCGACGCGGCCCGCGCGGCCGCGCTCGCGATCAACCGCGCCGACCGGCTGACGGTGCTGGCCGCGAAGCCGCTGCCGGCCGGCTGGTCGGGCAAGGTGTGGGCACAGTCGCAGGGGATCGCCGCGGTGCAGGCGCTCGGCCTGCCGGCCGACTACCTGCTGCTGACGGACGCCGACATCGGCCATCCGCCGGACGCCGTCGCGCAGCTCGTCACGCGCGCGCAGGCCGAGAACCGCGATCTCGTGTCGCTGATGGTGCGGCTGCGCTGCGATTCGTTCTGGGAAAAGGCGCTGATCCCGGCGTTCGTGTTCTTCTTCGCGAAGCTCTACCCGTTCTCGTGGATCAACAACCCGCGCAACCGGACGGCCGGTGCCGCCGGCGGCTGCATGCTGGTGAAGCGCACGGCGCTCGAGGAAGCGGGCGGCATCGAGTCGATCCGCGGCGCGCTGATCGACGACTGCAGCCTGGCCGCGCAGATCAAGCACCGCGGCAGCGGCCGCCACCCGATCCGGCTCGACCTGGCCGACCGCAGCGTGTCGCTGCGTCCGTACGACAGCTGGCACGACATCTGGAACATGATCGCGCGCACGGCGTTCACGCAGCTGCACTATTCGCCGCTGCTGCTGGCCGGCACGCTGCTCGGGATGACGATCATCTATCTCGTGCCGCCCGCCGCGGCGCTCGCGTACGGCGCGCGCGCGTGGCCGGCGTGGCTCGCGTGGGCGTCGATGTGCGCCGCGTATGCGCCGATGCTGCGCTACTACCGGCGCTCGCCGCTGTGGGCGCCCGCGCTGCCGCTCGTCGCGCTGTTCTACGTCGGCGCGACGTTCGCGTCCGCGTGGCGCTACTGGCGCGGCAAGGGCGGCCAGTGGAAGGCGCGCGTGCAGGCGCCGGTGGAGCGCTGAGCGGATCCCGGGAGGCGTGCCTCCCGGCAGCCGGAAAGCAAACAGCCCGATCGTGGAAACGATCGGGCTGTTTCGTTTTCGGCGGGGGCTGCCTGCCGGTGCCTAGCGCTGGGTCAGCATCATGTACATCTGGATCACGACGTCCGGCGAGAACGTGAACGGCACCCAGCCGTAGCCCGTGTGACGGGCGACCAGCAGGCGGTCGCCGTTCGACTGCTTCTGCACGGCCATCATCGGGTTCTTCGTCGTCACGAAGCGCCAGCCGGCCGGGATGCCGGGCGGCGGCTCCGGCTGCATCGACGCGCGCGCATGCGCGAGTTCCTCGATCAACTGGCCCAGTTGTTCCGGATGCAGCGTGATCGATTCGCCGTTGATGGTCAGCGTGAGTTCGTTCTGCGTCGGACGCGATACGTGCAGCGTCGATTTGTCGGACGGCGCCGGCGTGTTGGCGGCTTCGGCTTCGGCTTCGACTTCACCTTCAACCGGCGTGTCGGCTTGCGCCGTCGCGACGATTGCCGTCCCGGTGTCGGCCGTTGCCTCCACCGCTTCGGCCACGGCCGGCGCGGGCGCGTTCACGGCCGGTTCCGCCGCCGGCGTGTCGGCCGGCGCGGGTTCGACGACTTCCGCCGCAACGGCCGTGGCGGCCACCGCGCTCGTCGCGGCTTCCTTGACGACGGCCTCGACCAGCGCCTCGGCGTCGGCGATGGCCTTCGCGTGGTGCTGCGCAGCCGCTTCGGCTTGTGCGATCGCTTCGGTATGGCGTTGCGTGACGGCCTCGGCCTGCGCAGCGGCATCGGCGTGGCGTTGCGCGGCCGCCTCGGCCTGCGCGATCGCTTCGGTATGGCGTTGCGTGACGGCTTCGGCCTCGGCGGTGGCGTCGGCGTGACGCTGCGCGGCGGCCTGCGCTTCCGCGATCGCCTGCGCGTGCTGCTGCGCGAGCGCTTCGGCTTCGGCGATCGCGGCCGTGTGGCGCTGGGCGGCGGCTTCGGCTTCCGCGATGGCGGCCGCGTGGCGCTGCGTGGCCGCTTCGGCTTCGGCGGTCGCTTCCGCGTGACGCTTCGCGGCGGCCTCGGCTTCGACGGTCGCGGCCGCATGGCGCTGGGCGGCCGCTTCGGCTTCGGTGGCTGCGGCGTGATGACGCTGCGCGGCGGCCTCGGCTTCGGCGATCGCGGCCGCGTGGCGCTGCGACGCCGCTTCGGCATCCGCGTGACGCTGCGCGAGTGCTTCGGTCAGCGCGGTGGCTTCCGCATGGCGTTGCACGGCGGCTTCGGCTTGCGCGGTGGCATCGGTATGACGCTGGGCGGCGGCTTCGGCGGCGGCGGTCGCGCTCGCGTGGCGCTGCTGCGCGGCCTCGGCTTCGGCGGCGGCGGCCGTGTGGCGTTGCGCGGCGGCCTGCGCTTCGGTTTCCGCGGCGGCGTGACGCTCTGCCGCGGCCCGGGCTTCCGCTGCTGCGGCGCGCGCGAAGGCTTCCGCGCTGCGGGCCGCCTGCTGCGCGGCGTGGTGATCGTGGAGGAGCTGATCGACGCCCACGGTGAGCGAAGCGATCTGATCGTTCAGGTTCATGCGTGTCTTCTCTGCGTAAGACCCGCGATTTTAACCGCTGCGCCGGTGCCGGGCCGTGCGCGACGTGTAACAAAGTGCGCAAAGCGGCGTGAAGTACGCCGCTTTGTGTTACTTCAGGTAGCCCGCGGAGCCGAACCAGTCGAGCGCATCGCGCAGCCCTTCGCGGTACGGGCGCGCACGGTAGCCGAGCTCGCGCTCGGCCTTCGCGGACGTGAAATACATCTTGTTCTTCGACATCCGCAGCCCGTCCACGGTGACGAACGGCTCCTTCTTCGTGAACTTCGCGACCGCTTCCGCGCCGACTGCGAGCGGATAGAGCGGCCAGCGCGGCAGCGCGATCGTCGGCGCCTTGCGGCCCGTCATCTGCGCGATGTCGGCGAGCATCTGCTGCAGCGGCAGGTTCTCGCCGCCGAGGATGTAGCGCTCGCCGATCCGGCCGCGCTCGAGCGCGAGGAAGTGGCCGTGCGCGACGTCGTCGACGTGCACGAGGTTCAGCCCCGTGTCGACAAACGCCGGAATCTTGCCGAGCGCGGCCTCGACGATGATGCGGCCGGTCGGCGTGGGCTTCACGTCGCGCGGGCCGATCGGCGTCGACGGATTGACGATCACGGCCGGCAGCCCTTCGTCGGCGATCATCCGTTCGACCGCGCGTTCCGCGAGCACCTTGCTGCGCTTGTAGACGCCGATCGCCTGCTCCGCCGTGAGCGGCCGGTTTTCGTCGGACGGATCGCCGGCACTCGTCACCTTCAGCGTCGCGACGCTGCTCGTGTAGACGATCCGCTCGACGCCTTCCGCGCGTGCCGCGCGCATCGTCGCGACCGCCCCCTCGAGGTTCGCGCGCTCGATCTCGTCGGGATCGGGTGCCCACAGCCGGTAGTCGGCCGCGACATGCAGCAGGTAGCGCACGCCGCGCAGCGCGGCGCGCATCGACGCCTCGTCGCGCATGTCGCCGGTGACGATCTCGGCGTCGAGATCCGCCACGTTCGTGCGCGGGCTGGTCGGGCGCACGAGCACGCGCACCGCATAGCCTTTCTGCTGCGCGATGCGCGCGACGGCCGAGCCGACGAAACCGGACGCGCCGGTGACGAGAACGAGATCGCGGGAGGTATCAGTCATGCGTTTCCTTCAGGGCCGCGCGCGGGCGGCGCGGCGGTTGAGCGTCGGCGAGATTGTACGTGGTCGGCGCGCGCGGCGACGCAAGGCCGCGACGGGTGCGGGCATGTACGAAGCGGCCGACGCGACTACAATGCCGGGCTTGAACGCAACGGGAGGACGACGCGATGAGCCGCAATGAACTGGACGAACGGATCGAGACCTACTACGTACGGGTGCGCGGCGTCGTGCAGGGCGTCGGCTTCCGGCATGCGACGGTGCGCGAGGCGCATGCGCTGAAGCTGCGCGGCTGGGTCGCGAATCTCGAGGACGGCACCGTCGAAGCGATGATCCAGGGCCCCGGCGCGCAGATCGACCGGATGCTCGCATGGCTGCGTCACGGGCCGCCGGCCGCGCGCGTGACCGAGGTGACGTTCGAGGAACGCCGGACCGAGAAGCGCTTCGAGCGCTTCCAGCAGCAGTAAGCGGCACGGAACGATCATGACGGGGTATCCGGAGGCCGGGCGCGGCCTCATGCTGTCGGTGATGGCATCGACGCTGTTCGCGCTGATGTCCGCCTACGCGAAACTGCTCGCGCCGCTCACGGGGCTCGACATCTTCGCGTGGCGCGTGTTGTGGACCGCACCGGGCGCGCTCGCGCTGATCGCGCTGCGCGGCCGCTGGCCGGCGCTCGTCGACCTCCTTCGGCGCAGCGTGCGCGACTGGCGCCTGCTGATCGCGGTGCCCGTGAGCGCCGCGCTGCTCGGATTGCAGTTGTGGCTGTTCCTGTGGGCGCCGCTGCACGGGCGCATGCTCGAAGTGTCGCTCGGCTATTTCCTGTTGCCGCTGACGATGGTGCTCGTCGGCCGCTTCTACTATCACGAACGGCTCGATCCGCTGCAATGGACGGCGGTCGCGTGCGCCGCGCTCGGCGTCGCGCACGAAGTGTGGGCGACGCGCGCGTTCGCGTGGCCGACGCTCGTCGTCGCGCTCGGTTATCCGCCGTATTTCGTGCTGCGCCGGCGGATCAACGCCGATTCGCTCGCCGCGTTCGCGGTCGAGATCGCGCTGCTGTGCCCGGTCGCGTTCGCGATGGTCGCGACGAGCGCGACGCGCGTGGCCGGCCATCCCGTGCTGTGGGCCGCGCTGCTGCCGGGGCTCGGCGTGCTGAGCACGCTCGCGCTCGCGAGCTACCTGAAGGCCAGCCGGATGCTGCCGATGGCCCTGTTCGGAATTCTCGGCTACGTCGAGCCCGTGCTGCTCGTCGCGGTGTCGCTGTTGCTGCTCGGCGAAACGCTGAGCGTCGCGAAGCTCGCGACGTACGGGCCGATCTGGGTCGCCGTTGCGCTGACCGCGTGGCACAGCGCCATGCTGATGCGGCGCCTGCCCGCGCACGGATAGGCGCACGGATAGGCGTCGATCGCGACGCGGCGGCGGCGCGGAACGTGGCGCAGATCGCACCAGCATCAGCATCGGCATCGCCATCGCCCGACGATCGAACCCGTCGATGCTGACCGCAAACTGGCGTCGCGCTGGCGCGAATCTGGCGACACCGCCTGCTTCGTACCACAAGGCTCGCGCGTGTAATCGAACAGAAGATTCGGTTGCACTTTGTTACTTAGGGTCTCTCCTGATCGGCTACTAGACTGGCCTCACCGACTTCCCTTCGTATGCAGCCTTTCAATGAACGGTCCTCTCCGTGCCTGGCCGGCCGGGTTGGCGCGATGCGGGCATACGCGTATCGCGGCTGATCCCGCGCGCCTTCTTCTTCCCGATCCATTCTCCGGTGCATGCCGCACCGCCGTCGTGCGGGTGCGCTCATGTCGTTGAGCGTGCCGCCCGCCACCGCTCGGCCGCCGCGCGGCGGCCGCCTGATCGAAGTGGATTTCTTCCGCGGCATCGTGCTGTTGATGATCGTCGTCGATCACATCGGCGCGAGCGTGTTGTCGCGCGTCACGCTGCACGCGTTCGCGCTGTGCGACGCGGCCGAGGTCTTCGTCTTTCTCGGCGGTTTCGCGACCGCGAGCGCCTATGGCGCGATCGCCGAACGGCACGGCGCGCGCGCCGCGCAACGGCGGTTCGTGCGCCGTGCGATGCAGATCTACCGCGCGTTTCTCGCGACCTCGACGCTGATGCTCGTCGTGTCGGCCGTGCTCGACCATTACGGGATCGATGCGCCGAACCTCGCGCTCGACGACGTCAGCGTGATGCTCGCCTCGCCGCTCACGGGCCTGGCCGAACTGCTGACGTTCCAGCGCCAGCCCTATCTCGCGTCGGTGCTGCCGATGTACGTGCTGTTCGCGCTCGCGTCGCCGGTGCTCGTGCCGTTCGCGCGCCGGCATCCGTGGCTGCTCGTCGCGCTCGGCGTCGCGTCGTGGATCGCGGCGGGCTGGCTCGGCCCCGAGCTGCTGGACACCGACGGATTCCGCTGGAGTTTCAATCCGTTCGCGTGGCAACTGATGTTCGTCGCCGGCGTGCTCGCGCGCTGCCAGCCGTTCTACCGGCGCATCGCGCTCGGCCGCTGGGGGGCCGCGGCGACCGGGCTGGCCTGCGCGGTCGTGCTCGGCTGCGCGAGCTACAAGCTGTTCTCGGGGCTGCCGCTGCCGGAAGGCGTGTTCAAGCGCGATCTCGCGCTGCCGCGCGTCGTGAGCTTCGCGGCCATCGCGTGGCTGATGGCCGATTGCGTGCGCTTCGGCTGGATCGCGCGGATCGCTCAAGGCGTGCGGCCGGTCGTGGCCGTGGGCCAGCGCGGGCTGATCTGCTTCGTCGCGGGCGCGGCGATCTCGCTCGTCATCGATTCGCTCCTGCATCCGGTCGTGGGCAGTGCCGACCTGCGGCACGTCGGCGTGGGCCTCGTGGCCGACGCGTGCGCGCTCGGGCTGATGATGGCCGTGGCCGGTTCGGGAACGTGGATCGCGCGGTGGCGCGGTGCGGCCGCGTGAGCGGCGCGGCGCGGCGTCAGTGAGGTGAGCCGATACGGGAGCGGGGAACGGCGGTGGGGTCGTCGGATTCGGCGTCGTCGCGCTCGTCGGGCGCCGGATCGTCGCGTTCCGCGAGTACCGCGTCGGCTTCGGCTGCTGCCCGGGCGGCGCGCAGCGCAGTGCATCGCTGCGCGTACCGGATGTCCGAGAGGATCCGGAGGAGCCTCGTGGTCTTGCTTTTCATGGTCTTCTCCCGCCAGCGCGCATCGCGGCGGATGCACTGCTTTGCAACCAGTGTAGGACGCAATCGCGCAACCGGCGGGAGAATGTGGCGTGCAGGCCGCGCGCCGAGGGATAGTCCTTACTGGGCCGTGGCGGCACCCTGCGCCTGCAGCGATTCCTCGCGGCGCTCTTCCGCACAACGTTGGTGCTGGCGCGACAGGCGGTTCATCAGCGGCAGCAGCAGCAGCGCGAGCAGCATGCCGATCGCGGCGAGCCAGCCGAGCTTCTCGAACAGCGACAGGTAGAGCGGCAGCGATTCGGTGGCCGGCAGTTCGTGCGACGGCATCTGCGCGAAGTTCGCGACGACGCTGCCCAGATACTGCGACACGCCCGTCGCGACGAAGTACGCACCCATCATGAAGCCGCTCATGCGCGCCGGCACGTAGCGGGCGATCATCGCGAGGCCGAGGCCGCTCACCAGCAGTTCGCCGAGCGAGTAGAGGCCGTAGCCCCACACCATGAACCACGACGACACGCGGCCGTCCACCGCAAAGCGGCCGCTGATCGTGAACACCAGGTAGCCCGCGGCCACTGCGCCGAAGCCGAGCGCGTACTTCGCGGCGACCGGCAGGTCACGGCCGCCCTTCGCGACGGCGTTGTAGACCCATACGAGCACCGGGCTGAGCAGCATGATCCAGATCGGGTTCAGCGCCTGGAACTGCGCGGCGCTCCACGTGAACAGCGTCGTGCCGAACAGCATGAAGCGCGGATCGACGTTGCGCAGCGCGAACAGCGTCAGCGACGTCGACATCTGCACGTAGAAGATGAAGAACAGGATCACCTGGCCGATCAGCACGAGCGCCGCGATCAGGCCGGCGCGCTCCGAGCGCTCCGATTTCGCGATCATGTACGCGAAGATCGCGAGGATCGCGAACGCGGCCGTCCACACGCTGGCGACGGCGAGCTGCTTGTGCTGCAGCACGTACAGCGTGACCAGCGCGAGCCCGACACCGCCCAGGGCGACCGCGCCGAGGCGCTTCCAGCGGATCGGCTGGTCGTCGGGCAGCGAGCCGACGTGTGCGAGCGTGCGATGCATCAGCATGAAGTTGAGGATCGCGAGCAGCATGCCGCCGCAGCAGACCGCGAACGCGGTGTGCCAGCCCCAGTGATCCTTGATCCACGGCGTCGCGAGCATCGACACCGTCGAGCCGATGTTGACCGCCATGTAGTAGATCGTGAACGCGCTGTCGATGCGCGCGTCGTCGCCTTCATAGATGCGGCGCACGAGGTTCGCCGCGTTGGCCTTGAACAGGCCGTTGCCGACGACGATCACGCCGAGCGACGCGTACATGTACGTCAGCTGGTCGTTCGGTACCGACAGCATCAGGTAGCCGGCGCAGAGCACGGACGCGCCGATGATCATCGTGCGGCGGGCGCCGAGCACCTTGTCGCCGATCCAGCCGCCGATCGACGGCGCGGCATAGACGAGTGCAGTAAACGCACCCCAGGTCAGGTTCGCATGGCTGTCGGTGAAACCGAGCCGGTCGACCATGAAGAGGACCAGAAGCGCGGCCATGCCGTAGTAGCCGAAACGCTCCCACATTTCGATGAGGAAGACCGTCGTGAACGATCGGGTTTGTGAAACAGGTGGTTGCATCATCAATCTCGTTTGAAACGGACGGCACGGATCGCGCGTCGTCTTGGGGTCGAACTGGCGCCGATGCACAATGGGCCGGGTAAGCTTTGCGCTGGCGATGGAACAGTCGGGCGGTTAGCCCGGGCCGGGGCCTGACTCCGCCGGGTGTGGCGGGGAGGGGCCCCGACCGGCGCGCGCATGGTAACGGCAGCCGGTCCGGTGCGTCTGGTATCCGCCACTTAGGGAAACTCCTAATGTGGCAGTAGCTTTCAGGAACATTCGTCTCATCATTTACTTGTAAGCTTTCATGCCGGCTCTCCGAATATTCCCGGAGAGCCGCTTGCAGCTTGCCTGTGAAGCCGGCGAGTCTGGCAAGATAGCGCGTCGTTTCGCTCGCTTCGTGTCCCGTTTAGTGCACCGGGCTCAACACCGAAGACGGGTGCGAACCCGAAGACTAAGCTATATCGTTCTAACTTAGTTATTTTCCATCAAACATTTTTTGACGATCACTTTTCGGCCTGCTATGGTTCCCCCCACTGAAAACTCGCGGTCCGCAGACGCTGCCGCCGCTCTGGGCAGCAAGATTCGCGCGTTGCGCCAACGACTCAAGCGCACGCTCGACGACACCGCTACCGCCGCGGGGATTTCGAAGCCGTTTCTGTCTCAAGTCGAACGCGGGCTCGCGTCGCCGTCGCTGACATCGTTGGCCGGTATCGCGCACGCGCTCGGTGTGACGGTGCAGTACTTCGTGGATACGCCGAGCGAGGAACGCTCGGTCTGCCGAGGCGAGCAGCTGCGCTTCTTCGGGTTTGCCGATTCGGCGAACCTGTTCGCGAGGCTGACGAACGTGTCCGAAGGGCGCCAGCTGGAGGCGATCCTCGTGAGGATGCCGCCGGGGCAGAAGCGGTCTGAGGTGACGACACATGCAGGGGAGGAGTTCCTGTATGTGATTGAAGGGGAAGTGTCGCTGACGCTGGAAGGCAAGACGTTCGTCCTGCAGGCCGGTGACAGTTCGCACTATCAGTCGACGGTCCCGCACAGCTGGGTCAACACCGCGAAGATCGAGTCGGTGGTGGTCTGGGTCGGTACGCCGAGGCTGTTCTAACGCACAGGTATTCCTTCGTTTCGAAGACGGAATACCTGTCGAAAGAAACGTAAGGAATACTAAAATGCAATACGAGAATCACGGGCCTCCTCAATCGCTGCGCCCGTCAGCGTCTCACGCGTAAGCCGCGGCATCCGCCGCGCGACGCTCACCGAACAACCCTTCTCAAGACTGCCACGATGAAATCCTTGCATGCCATGTCGGCCGTGCTGGCCGCGCTCGCCCTGACGCCTGTCGCCCACGCCGTTTCCGTTCCGTCGAACGTCGCGCTCGCTCCTCAACAGGACCTGACGCGCCAGGTGCCTGCCGAAGTCGAGTCGCTCGACCCGGCGCACATCGAATCGTGGACCGGCAACACGATCGGCCTCGACCTGTTCGAAGGGCTGGCGCGCATCGACGCAGCCGGCCAGGTCGTGCCGGGTGTCGCGCTGTCGTGGGAACGCAAGACGCCGACGACGTGGATCTTCAAGCTTCGCCGCGACGCGAAGTGGAGCAACGGCCAGCCGGTGACGGCCGCCGATTTCGTCTATGCATGGCAGCGCCTCGTCGATCCGAAGACGGGCTCGAAGTACACGATCCTCGTCGAGTTCGTGAAGAACTCGAAGGACATCATCGCGGGCAAGGCCGCGCCGTCGACGCTTGGCGTGCGCGCCGTCGACCCGTACACGCTGGAAGTGACGACCGACGTGCCGGTCGCGTTCTTCCCCGAGCTCACCGCGATGGTGCCGCTCGCACCGGTGAACAAGGACACGGTGACGAAGCTCGGCGACGCATGGACGCGCCCGGGCAACATCGTCAGCAACGGCGCCTACCAGCTCGTCGACTGGCAGCCGAACAACCGTATCGTGATCTCGAAGGATGCGAAATACTGGAATGCGCCGAAGGTCGTGATCAACAAGGTCACGTACCTGCCGATCGAGAGCGACGAGACGGCGATGCGCATGTACCAGGCCGGCCAGATCGACTACAGCTACTCGATCCCGTCGGGGATCTTCCAGCAGGTCAGCAAGCAGTTCGGCGGCGAACTGCGCCAGGGCCTGCAGCTCGCGACGTACTACTACTACCTGAACAACAGCGATCCGGCACTGAAGGACAAGCGCGTGCGCCAGGCGCTATCGATGGTGCTCGATCGCGACGTGCTGACCCAGAAGCTCACGCAGGCCGGCGAGAAGCCGATGTACGGCCTGATGCCGAACGGCACGAAGGGCGTGCAGCCGTTCACGCCGGACTGGGCGTCGTGGCCGATGGCCAAGCGCGTCTCGACCGCGAAGGACCTGCTGAAGCAGGCCGGCTATTCGGACGCGAAGCCGCTGTCGTTCACGCTGACCTACAACACCAACGACCTGCACAAGAAGGTCGCGCTGTTCGCGGCGTCCGAATGGCGTACCAAGCTCGGCATCAACACGAAGCTCGAGAACGTCGAGTTCAAGGTGCTGATGAAGCAGCGCCATGACGGCAAGGTGCAGATCGCGCGCGACGGCTGGTTCGCCGACTACAACGACGCGATGACGTTCTTCGACCTGCTGCGTTGCGGCAGCGCGCAGAACACCGTCGGCTACTGCAACAAGCAGGTGGACGCACTCGTCGACGAAGGCAACCAGAAGCTCGACGACAAGGCGCGTGCCACGCTGCTCACGCAGGCACACGATCTCGCACTGAACGACACGCCGATGGTGCCGCTGTTCCAGTACTCGGCCGACCGTCTCGTGAAGCCGTACGTCGGTGGCTACTCGCTGAAGAACGTGATCGACATGCGTGCGTCGCAGGACATGTACGTGATCAAGCACTGAGCGGAGCGATCATGCTGGCCTACGCATTGAGGCGTACGTTGTGGGCGGTGCCGACGATCCTCGCGGTCGTCACCGTCTGCTACCTGCTGCTGCACCTGACGCCCGGTGGCCCGTTCGATACGGAAAAGCAGCTGTCCGCGGCGACGCTCGCGAACCTGAACGCGAAGTATCACCTCGACCAGCCGCTGTGGAAGCAGTACCTGATGTACCTGAACGCGCTGCTGCACGGCGATCTCGGTCCGTCGTTCCGTTACGTCGACTGGTCCGTGAACGACCTGGTGCGCAAGGCGCTGCCGGTGAGCCTCGGCGTGGGCGGCCTGTCGATCCCGATCTCGATCGGGCTCGGCGTGCTGCTCGGCACCGTCGCGGCCGTGCGCCGCGACAGCTTCATCGACCGCATCGTGATGCTGATCGGCAACGTCGGCAACGTCGTGCCGCCGTTCGTGCTCGGCCCCGTGCTCGTGTGGATCTTCGCGATCCTGCTGAAGACGTCGGCCGGTAACGGCTGGCTGCCGGCGGGCGGGTGGGGCGACGGCGGCTGGCAGTACCGGCTGCTGCCGATCGTGCTGCTGACCTTCATCAACATGTCGCTGCTCGCGCGCGTGATGCGCGGCTCGATGATCGAGACGCTGTCGAGCAACTACATCCGCACCGCGCGCGCGAAGGGCCTGCCGGGCTCGACTATCGTGCTGCGCCACGCGCTGAAGCCCGCGCTGATGCCGGTCGTGTCGCTGGTCGGCACGGTCTGCATCTCGTCGATCACCGCGGCCGTCGTCACCGAATCGGTGTTCGCGCTGCCGGGCCTCGGCCAGCTCGTCGTGAACGGTGCGATCAACCGCGACTACACGCTCGTGCTCGGCCTCGTCGTGCTGACCACCGTCTGCGCCGTGCTGTTCAACCTGCTGGTCGACCTCGCGTACGCGTGGCTCGATCCGCGCATCCGTTATTGAGCGAGGCACTGCGATGACTCCGACTACTCCCGTCGTCGGCCTGCCCGTGCAGACCGACACGCCGCCGCGTTCGCGCTCGCCGCTCGCGCTTGCCATGGCGCGCTTCCTTCACAACCGTGCGGCCGTGTTCAGCCTCGTGCTGCTCGCGCTGATCACGATCGCGTGTTTCGTCGGCCCGTGGCTGCTGACCGCCGACCCGGCCGCGAGCGACTGGGGCGCGATCAGCCTGCCGCCGACCTGGGCCAACCAGCACTGGTTCGGTACCGACGAGCTCGGCCGCGACCTGCTCGTGCGCACGCTGATCGGCGGACGCGTGTCGATCGAGGTCGGCTTGCTCGGCACGCTCGTGTCGGGCCTGTTCGGCGTCGCGTGGGGCGCGACCGCGGGCTTCGCGGGCGGCCGCACCGATGCCGTGATGATGCGCGTCGTCGACATGATGTACGCGATCCCGTACCTGCTGATCGCGATCCTGATGATGACCCTGTTCGGCCGCTCGTTCATGCTGGTCGTGCTGACCATCAGCGCGTTCTCGTGGATCGACATGGCGCGTGTCGTGCGCGGCCAGACGCTGTCGCTGCGCAGCCGCGAGTTCGTCGACGCGGCGCGCGCGATCGGCGTGTCGCCGGCCACGATCGTGCGGCGCCACGTGGTGCCGAACCTGCTCGGCGTGGTCGTCGTGTACGCGACGGTCTCGGTGCCGGGCATCGTGCTGACCGAATCGGTGCTGTCGTTCCTCGGCCTCGGCGTGCAGGAACCGATGACGAGCTGGGGCGTGCTGATCCAGGACGGCGCGCAGAAACTGGAATCGATGCCGTGGCTGCTGCTGGCCCCGGCCGTCATGCTGTGCGTGACGCTCTACTGCGTGAACTTCGTCGGCGATGGCCTGCGTGACGCGCTCGACCCGAAGGATCGCTGAAATGGGTGCACTGCTGGAAGTAGACAACCTCGGCGTGCGCTTCACGCGCAAGGACGCGCCGCCGGTCGACGCCGTGAGCGGCGTGTCGTTCTCGCTCGAAGCCGGCAAGACGCTCGGCATCGTCGGCGAATCGGGCTCGGGCAAGAGCCAGACCGTGATGGCGCTGCTCGGCCTGCTGGCCGGCAACGGCACGACGACGGGCGCCGCGCGCTATCGCGGCGACAACCTGCTCGAGATGGATGCGCGCGCGCTGAACAAGGTGCGCGGCGACCGGATCGCGATGATTTTCCAGGACCCGATGACGTCGCTCAATCCGTTCCTGACGATCGAGCGGCAGATGACCGAGACGCTGCAGCTGCATCGCAAGCTGTCGCGCAGGGAAGCCACGAAGCGCGCGATCGAGGCGCTCGAATCGGTGCGTATCCCGGACGCGGCGCGCCGCATCCGCATGTATCCGCACGAGTTCTCGGGCGGGATGCGCCAGCGCGTGATGATCGCGATGGCGCTGCTGTCCGAGCCGGAGATCCTGATCGCCGACGAGCCGACCACCGCGCTCGACGTGACCGTGCAGGCGCAGATCATCGACCTGCTGCGCGAGCTGAACCGCGAGCGCGGCACGGCGATCGTGCTGATCACGCACGACATGGGCGTGGTCGCGGGCCTCGCGGACGACGTGATGGTCATGTATGCGGGCCGCACCGTCGAATACGCGCCGGCCGAATCGATTTTCGCGGCGCCGTCGCATCCGTACACGATCGGCCTGCTCAACGCGCTGCCGCGCCTGACCGACGCGGACGATGCGCCGCTCGTCGCGATTCCCGGCAATCCGCCGATGCCCGGCACGGCGCCGGCCGGCTGCGCGTTCGCGAAGCGCTGCACGTACGCGGAAGAACGTTGCGGCGCGGCGCGCCCCGCGCTCGAAACCTATGGCGCCGTGGGCGCGGTGCGCGCATGCCACCGGCCCGTGGCCGATATGACGGGAGGTCTGCGATGAGCGTCGATGAACGCCGCAATACCGGCGCGACGGACGACACGCTGCTGTCCGTCGATGGGCTGAAAGTGCATTTCCGCGTGCCGCTCGGCGGCTATCCGTGGTCGCCGAAGGGCACGCTGCGCGCCGTCGACGGCGTGTCGTTCGACGTGAAGCGCGGCGAGACCGTCGGGCTCGTCGGCGAATCGGGCTGCGGGAAGTCGACGCTCGCGCGTGCGCTGATCGGGCTCGTGCCGATGACGGCCGGCGCCGTGAAATGGCGCGGCGAAGCCGTGGCGCCCGATCACCTGCGCGGCACCGCGATGCGGCGCGAAGTGCAGATGATCTTCCAGGACCCGCTCGCGTCGCTCGATCCGCGCATGACGATCGAACAGGTCGTCGCGGAGCCGCTCGTCACGCACCAGGCCGGCCTCGGCCGCACCGAGGTGCGCCGCCGCGTGGTCACGATGCTCGAACGCGTCGGCCTGAACGCGCATCACCTGCTGCGTTATCCGCATGAATTTTCCGGCGGGCAGTGCCAGCGCGTCGGCATCGCGCGCGCGCTGATCAGCGAGCCGAAGCTCGTGATCTGCGACGAACCCGTATCGGCGCTGGACGTGTCGATCCAGGCGCAGATCGTGAACCTGCTGCGCGATCTTCAACGCGAACTGTCGTTGTCCTATCTGTTCGTTGCACACGATCTCGCCGTGGTGAAGGCGATCAGCCAGCGTGTGCTCGTGATGTATCTCGGCCGCGTGATGGAGTTCGGCACGCGGCATGACGTGTACGGCGTCCCTCAACACCCGTACACGAAGGCGCTGCTCGATGCGGCGCCGACGCCGGAGCCGGCGCGCGAGCGTGCTCGCCGCCCGATGCTGCTGGCGGGCGAGATGCCCTCGCCGCTCAACCCGCCGTCCGGCTGTGCGTTCCGCACGCGCTGCCCGGTCGCGATCGATGCGTGCGCGCAGGACGTGCCGCTGCCGGAGGTTCGGCAGGGGTCGGCAGCGCGTGTCGCATGCATCCGCGCGGGTGTGGCGTGAGCTGAAGTGACGCAGCAAACATAACCAAGGCAGGTCAACAGGGGTAGGTGCGGCGCGAACGATCTTCGCGCCGCGGGTACAGGCGCGTCCTTAACCGGGCGCGCCGGGGGGCCGGGAGCGGATCGCAGCCGGCGTGGACGATATCAACACAAGACGAGAATTACGATGAAGAAACAGAAGACGATCGGGACGGCATCGAAAATGCTGCTCGCATGGGGGCTGCCGGCACTCGCCGGTGTCTCGCTGACGGGCGTCGCGCACGCCGACGACGCGGCCCCCGCACCGCTGACGGTCGCCCAGGCCGCACCGGGCACGACCGTTGCGCAGGCAACGACCCCGAACGCCATTGTCAACGCCGAAGCGACCCAGGCCGTCACGCCGCCCGACGAGCCGTCGGCCCAGTCGCAGTCGAAGGGTTTCATTGCCGACAGCCACCTCAATTTCCTGTTCCGCAACTATGCGGACGTGCTCGACGCCAAGGGCGGCCCGCATCGCCACGCGTGGGTCCAGGGCGCGATGGCGAACTTCGAGTCGGGCTATACGACGGGCCTGATCGGTATCGGCTTCGATGCGTCGCTGTATGCGGCGCTGAAGCTCGACGGCGGCCAGGGCGCCGGCAGCATGGTGCACATCGCGAAGGGCGGCGGTGGCGGCAACCAGCTCGCATGGGCCTACCCCGGCATCTACGACGTGAAGGCGCGCATCTCGAACACGGTGGTCAAGTACGGTCTGCAGGCCGTCGACAACCCGTTCATGGAGCAGCACGACAACCGTGCGCTGCCGCCGACGTTCCTCGGCGCGACACTCGTCAGCAATGAATTCAAGAACGTGATGCTCGAGGCCGGCAGCTTCACGAAGACCGACGCGCGCGGTCACACGACGCTCACCAACCTGACGACGCAATACGGCGGCACGCGCATCAATCGCCTGTCGTACGTCGGCGGCACGTGGGATTACTCGCCGAACGGCGAAATCGCGCTGTACGCGAACCAGGCCGACGACGTGTGGCACCAGTACTACGCGTCGGTGAAGCACAGCATCGGCAGCCCGCAGACGATCAAGTGGACGGGCTTCGGCAACGTCTACTCGACGCACGACACGGGCGATGCGCTGCAAGGCAAGATCAACAACAACGCATACAGCCTGTCGCTGGCCGCGCAGCACGGCCCGCACGAGCTGCTGCTCGGCTTCCAGCAGGTGCTCGGCGACCAGTTCTTCGACTACCTGAACGAAACGAACGGCATCTTCCTGACCAACTCGATGGACGTCGACTACAACGCGCCGCACGAAAAGTCGCTGCAGCTGCGTTACACGTTCTACGGCAAGGAAGCGGGCCTGCCGGGCTTCAAGGCGATGGTCTGGGGCGTGACGGGCTGGGGCGCGGACGGCAGCGCGAGCGCCGCGCTCGATCCGAGCAAGTCGAGCATCTACTGGAGCAACGGCGCGCCGGTGCAGGGCCGTCACCACGAGTTCGGCTTCATCCCGTCGTACACGTTCCAGAGCGGCAAGCTGAAGGACACGAAGGTCACGTTCATCGCGATGTGGCACGCCGGTTCGGCGCACTACTCGGACGCGACGAACACCGAGTACCGCCTGGTCGTGAACCTGCCGCTGCACGCGTTCTGATCGAAGGGGGCATGCGCCCCCGCTTCGCACGGCCGGCTTTCGATCGAAACGATCAGGCCGGCTTGTGCAGCCCCGCGACCGGATCGTTCGCGGCCGGCATGTCTTCCACGAGCGACGTGAGCTGGCGGCCCGTATCGCGCCAGGCGTCGAGGCCGCCGCGCAGCGCGAGCGCATCGGTGAAGCCTGCGTCGAGCAGGCGCTTCGCCATCAGGGCCGCCGTCACTTCGTTCGGGCACGAGCAGTACACGACGAACTTCTGCGAGAGCGGATAGCGCGCGACGATGTCGCCGATCTGGCGATCGTCGGCGAATTGCGCGCCGGGAATCGTGAACGGGTCGAGCTTGCGGTGCTCGGGCGAGCGCACGTCGAGCACGACCGGCGCGGTGGCGTCGCGCAGCAGCTGGTCGAGTTCGTCGACGCTGATCCGCGCATTGGCCAGCTGGCGGATCAGCGCGCGGCGGCGCATCCAGCGGATGGCCGCATACACGGCGAGCAGCGCGACGATCACCAGCAGCACCGCGCGGCCGAGGCGGCTCGCGCCGGCGAACAGCCAGTCGATCTGCCGGTAGAACACCAGCCCGGCCACCAGGCCGACGATCGTCCACAGTGCGGCGCCGAGGGCATCGTAGCCGGCGAACGTGCGGTAGCGCGTGCCGAGCGCACCGGCCATCGGCACCGATACCAGCGACAACCCGGGAATGAAGCGCGCGACCGCGAGCACGCGCACGCCGTAGCGGCCGAAGAAGCGTTCGGTCTTTCTCACGCAGGTATCGCGCGACAGCGACAGCCGGCAGATCGTCTTCAGCGTCGTGCCGCCGTAACGGCGCCCGGCGACGTACCACACGGTGTCGCCGATCAATGCGCCGAGCACCGACAGCGCCACCACCGTCACCAGTTGCGAGCCGATCATCTCGGGATGCATCGCGGACATCGCGCCGAACAGCACGAGCGTCGGCATCGCGGGCACCGGCAGGCCGATGGCCGCCGCGAGCACGTTGGCGAAGACGAGAAGCGGCCCGTATTGGGCGACGAGGTCACGGAGCATGACGGCTGGCCGAAAAGGACATGCGTGGGCAGGAAACGCAGATGGGCCGATTATCGGCCTTTTTCAAGACAACGGCGGGAATGACGGAAAGCGCCTGACGGCGGCAGGGGCGCGGTGAGCCGGCGCGCTGCGAGCGGCTCACCGTTCGAAATCAGGAGGAGGTGCGGGCGAGCGACGCGGCGCCGTGGTTTTCGCCGGGCAGCTCGGCGCCGTGCGAGCGGATCGCCGCGATCAGTTCGGCCGGCGTGATCTCGTAGCGGACTTCGCGATGGATGCCGGGCTTGCGTTCGTCGATCTCGATCAGCAGCACGCTTTTGCCGTCGCCGGTTGCCTCGAGCCGGAGCGAGCGCAGTTCGCGGCCGTCGGCCGGGTCGTGTTCGGTGAGCAGGGTCATTGCCCCGGATGAGCCGGTAGTGCGCATCGAACCTATCCTCGTATCGTGGATGCCGTAGTGGCGAAGATGTCTTTGTTGAATACAGCTCGACGCAGTTTAACGCGAACGGGCCGCAAGTCGGAGCATTTTCGCAAGCTGAAATGAGGGCTGAACCATCGATCCTTCTGATGTTTGAGCCGCGCGGGGCGGGCGTTTGCGCCGGATCGGGGCCGGCCGCGGCCGGCGCCCGGGCGTCGTTCGCGGCCGGGCCGGCGCGGGCGGCGACACGCGTACAACGTGGCGCAACGCGTGTCGCCGCGGCGGCATCAGAAGTGGTCGGCGAGCCCCATCGCCGGGTCGCTGACCGAGTGGCGGCCGGTTTCCACGCGGCCGGCGACCCGGCGCGAGAAACCCGGGTCGCTGTCCGCGGTGACGATGAAGTCGTACCAGTGGCCGGTCGAGTCGAGCTTCCAGTCCAGTTCGGCCTGGTCGCCGGCGCGCACCGTGACCGTCCACGTGGTACCGGTACCGCGACCCTGGCCGTTGCCGTCCTCGATGCCATGGTCATGGCCGTGACCGCGACCGTCGTGTGCGCCGCGGCCCGGGAGCGGCCCGTAGACCTGGTTCGACTTCACGGTGAAGCGCACCGTGCCGCCGCCGTGGTTGCGCAGCCGCAGGTGGAGGTTGCCGCTCGCGCCCGCATAGCCGACGCGGACTTCCGGATGGGGCGCGCGTGTACCGGCCAGGCGGCTCAGGTCGCCGGTGAAGCGGCGGTGATAGCCGTTCGGGCCCAGCACCCACAGGTCGTATTTGCCGCCGTCGTCGGCGCGCGCCGCCCAGTCGCCGTGCAGCGTCTTGCCCGGTTCGACGACGTAGCGCCGCGGCAGGCGGTCGAGGTGCAGCTTGTCATAGACGTGGAACACGGCGGCGGCGCGGCCCGTATTCGCGAACTTCAGCGTGAGCGTGCCGTTGCCGGCATCGGCACGCGCGCTCGCATGCAGCTCGTAAGGCAGCGCGCGCGACGGGCGCACGCCGGTGGCCTGCGCCGGCAGCGACGGCGCGGCCGGCGGCACGATCTTCGGCGCGGCCTGCTGCGCGGCGCTCAGCGCGTCGACCTGGCTTTTCGTCGTACGGCCCGCGAGCGTCGGCAGCGGTTCGTTGTTCGGCGAGCGGAAGTTGAACGCGCTCGTCAGGTCGCCGCATACCGCGCGGCGGTACGCGCTGATCTGCGGCTCGGCGACGCCGAAGCGCTTTTCGAGGAAGAGCAAAGTCGACGTATGGTCGAACACCTGCGAGTTGACCCAGCCGCCGCGGCTCCACGGCGACACGACCCACATCGGCACGCGCGGGCCCGGGCCGTACGGGCGGCCGTCGATCGCCGGCTGGCTCGACGTGGCCGGCGTGAAGTCGTGGTATTCGACGGCGACGTCGGCGTCCCGCAGCGTATGGCCGCCGGCGAGCGTGCCGTCGGCGTTGCGCGACGGCACGGCCGGCGACGGCATGTGGTCGAAGAAGCCGTCGTTCTCGTCGTAGTTGACCAGCAGCACCGTCTTGCTCCATACCTCCGGGTTCGCCGTCAGCGCATCGAGCACCGCCTGCACGTACCAGCCGCCCTGCGCGGGGCTCGACGGCCCCGGGTGTTCGCTGTACACGGACGGCGGGATGATCCACGACACCTCGGGCAGCTTGCCGTTGCGGATGTCGTCGCGGAACGATTCGAGGAAGCCGTACGGCATCGTGTTGCCGAATCCCTTCGCGAGCGGGCTCAGCGGATCGTCGATCGCCGGATCGTAGAACGCGCCGGCCGCCGTCACGGGCTGCGTGATGTCCGTCGACGCGACGTAGGCGGGCCGGCGCGCGGGCGGCATCTGCTCGATCGCCGCGCGCCAGTGGCGGAAGCTCATCATCTCGTTGCAGCCGAAGTTGTCGATCAGGCTCTGGTAGACCTTCCAGTTCACGCCGGCCTGCTGCAGCCGGTCGGCGTAGGTGGTCCAGGTCCAGCCCTGGCTCGACGGGCCGATGTCGTTGCCGCCGTTGAACTGGTTGTTCAGCGCGGCGATCTTCACGCGGCTGCCGTCGGCCGGGCTGATGCCGTTCGGGCCGTTGGTGCCGCTCCAGTAGAACAGGCGGTTCGCGATCGTGCCCGTGTGCATCCCGCAGTGATAGTGGTCGCACAGCGTGAACGCATCGGCGAGCGCGCGCTGGAACGGGACTTCCGCCGCGTCGTAGTAGCCCATCGACAGCGGCGTCTTCGCGTCGGGCCAGCGGTTCATCCGGCCATGGTCCCAGGCGGCCTGCGCATCGGCCCACGTGTGCGGCGTGCCGCCCGCGCGCTGTGCGTTGCCCTGGCTCGCGTCGAGGTGATACGGCGTGACGGTGGCGGCGGGCATCGGCTTCGTGTACGTCTGGTAGAACACGTTGCGGCCGTTCGGCGACGGCACCGCAAAGCGGTCGCCGTAGCCGCGCACGCCCTTGAACGTGCCGAAGTAGCTGTCGAATGCGCGGTTCTCCATCATCAGCAGCACGACGTGCTTGACGTCCTGGATGGTCCCCGTTTCGTGAAACGCGGGAATCGCGAGCGCGCGGCGGATGCTCGGCGGAAACGCGGCGAGTGCGGCGGCGGCGAGGCCGGAAGTGGCGGTCTGCTGGAGGAATCTGCGGCGTGACGTCATGGCGTTCGGGTCCTGTGATGATGGGAGCGTTCGTGACTTCGTCTGGCGGTGCCCGTGCGTCGCCCGCCGGGGCGATGCACGCGGTATGGGCGGTCGAGTGCGGCGGCCGCGCGTGGCGGAAGTGCGCGCGTCGCGCGCAATCCGTGGTGTCGCGCGGATGCCTGGGCCGTTGCCGCGATCCTGCGCGACGCGCGCTCGTGATGCGCGGGCCAGGACGTCGGCACACACCGGCCGGGTACGTGCCGGATTGGGCGGCGCCCAGTCTAGGGAGTCGACGTGACGCCGACGTGATGAAGGCATGACATCGCATGTCGCGCGCGTGACGTTGCGTGCGCAACGATCGATCGGGAGGCATCGGGAAGCGATGCGTGACGGAAGCGGGTAAGGAATTACCGGTTTCCGGCCGCCGGGCCGGTCAGATTTTCCCTGCGCGTGGAGGCGTGGCTTGAGCGCTGGTCGTTGCGGGTGCAACGGCACCGCATGACGCCGATGTTTCAAATGCGTGAAATCGGATAAGCTCGATCCGTTGCTGCGCATGTGCGCAGCCCGCGCCGCGGGCGCGACTTTTCGGAACCGGCCCACCCATGACCGACATCAAGATCCGGCACAGCGAGACGCACGACGTCGACGCGATCCGGCAGATCGCCGCGCACCCCGCGGTGTACATGAATACGCTGCAGTATCCGTTTCCATCGTTCGAAAAATGGCAGAAACGGCTCGCCAACGCGCACGAGCGCGGCGCAAGCCTCGTCGCCGAAATCGACGGCGAGGTGGTCGGCCATCTCGGCCTCGAGTTCGAACCGAATCCGCGTCGGCGCCATGCGGCAGGGCTCGGCATGATGGTCGACGCGACCCGGCACGGGCGCGGCATCGGCGGCCGGTTGCTCGCGGCCGCGATCGATCTCGCGGAAAACTGGCTGAACCTCACGCGCCTCGAGCTGACCGTGTTCACCGACAACCGCGCGGCGATCGCGCTCTACGAGAAGCACGGCTTCCGGATCGAGGGCGAATCGCCGGGTTATGCATTGCGCGACGGCGTGCACATGTCCGTGTATCACATGGCGCGGATCAAGGGCCGAGAGTGAACGCGCGGCGACGATGCCGCGCGTCATATTCATTCAAGAATTCGTTCGTTTCCCGCCGGCTGCGCGGATCGTATCGTTGACGGATTTGCGCCGGCCGCTTCGGGCGGCGTTGACGGTCTCCGCATCGATGCGTGCGGCGTGCATCGACGCACGCCGGCTTACGCCACGCCGCACGCCGGTGCGCTTCATCGCTTCATGAATCTCGCTTCAGGTCGTCGCTTCCCGTCGTCGCCTGGCGCGCCACTCCTTCCCGCAACCTTCTCTTTCAACGGACCCGCTTCGATGAAAACCGCTCTCCGGAATCTGACTGCCGCCTGCCTGCTCGCAGCCGCCGCGGGTGCGGCGTTTGCCGCCGCCGCGCCCACGGGCACCCCGGTCGCGAGCGCATCGCCCGACGGCGCGCACCTGCCGCCCGGCATCGCGTGGCAGCACGGCGACGTCGACGCCGCTTTCGCGTTGGCGAAGCGCACCGGCAAGCCGCTGCTGCTCTACTGGGGCGCGGTGTGGTGCCCGTCGTGCAACCAGGTGAAATCGACGATCTTCAGCCAGCAGGCATTCAAGACCCGCTCGTCGTTCTTCGTGCCCGTGTATCTCGACGGCGATACCGAAAGCGCGCAGAAGCTCGGCGAGCGCTTCAAGGTGCACGGCTACCCGACGATGATCCTGTTCCGTCCGGACGGCACCGAAGTGACGCGGCTGCCGGGCGAAGCCGATCTCGACCGCTACATGCAGGCGCTGTCGCTCGGGATGACGGCCGCGCATCCGGTGCGGCAGACGCTCGCGACCGCGCTGAAAAACGGTGCGTCGCTGACGCCGGACGAATGGCGCCTGCTGGCCGATTATTCATGGGATACCGACGGCGCGCTGCCGGTGTCGGCCGATCGCGTGGCCGAGACGCTGCAGTCGCTCGCGCAACGCGCACGGGCGGCCGGCGCGAAGGCCGAATCGGCGCGCTTCGCGCTGAAGTCGGCCGTGGTCGCCGCGTCCGACGATCCGGCGCAGGCCGGCGCGCTGGACAAGACGGCGCTGGCCGATTCGCTGCGCACGGTGCTGCAGGACCCCGCCTTGTCGCGGGTCGATTCGGACGTGCTGGTCGCCGCGCCCGCGCGCGTGGTCGCGTATCTCGGTGGCGGCGACGCGCAGCGCGCGAAATTGCGCGGCGCGTACGACACGGCGCTCGCGCGCCTGTCGACCGACACCACGCTGTCGTCGATCGACCGGCTGATGGCGCTGCACGGCCGCGTGCTGCTCGCGCGCGGCGATGCACGCAAGGGCGCACCGCTCGCCGTGCCGGCGCTGGCCGATACGGCGCGCAAACAGATCCTGGCGTCGGTGCAGGGCGCCGCGAACGCATACGAGCGGCAGGCACTCGTCAGCGAAGGCGCGGACACGCTGACCGACGCGGGGCTGTACGACGAGTCGGATGCATTGCTGAAGGCCGAGTTGCCGCGCTCGTCCACGCCGTACTACTTCATGTCCGGGCTGGCCGCGAATGCGAAGGCGCGCGGCGACAAGGCCGCGGCGCTCGACTGGTACCGCAAGGCATACGATGCGGCGAGCGGGCCGGCGACGAAGCTGCGCTGGGGTGCGACCTATTTCGCGAATGCGGTCGAACTGGCGCCGGACGATTCGGCGCGCATCGAAGGGATCGCCTCAAGTGTGCTCGCGCAGGCCGACAAGACGCGGGACGCGTTCTACGGCGCTAACCTGCGCGCGTTGACCAAGGTCGTCACGCAGTTGAACCGCTGGCGCGGCAGCGGCGCGCACGACGCATCGGTCAGGTCGATCGCGAAGCAGTTCGACGGCATCTGTGGGAAACTGCCCGCCGGCGATCCGCAGGCAAGCGCCTGCGAGCGCCTGATCCAGCCGGTCAAGGCATAGATCCGGTGGCACTGCGTGGGCTTTCGGGATGCCGGCCGGCGTGTTTCCCGATACCGACGAGGCCACCGACCCCATGCCCCACCTGACGCTCGAATATTCTGCGAACCTCGACGGGTTCGACGCCGGCGCGACACTGCGCGCGCTCAATGCCGCGCTTGCCGCGTCCGGCCATTTCGACGAGCGCGATATCAAGAGCCGCGCGCTGCGGCTCGATACATTCGCGGTCGGCACGTCGCCGGCGCCGCGCGCGTTCGTCCACGCGAAGCTCGCGGTGCTGAGCGGCCGCCCGACTGACGTCAAGCGGGAATTCTCGGAGCGGGTGCTGGCGGAACTGAAGCGGCACGTCGTCGCGCCGCCCGGCATGCACCTGCAACTGTCCGCGGAAATACTGGAACTGGAGCGCGAGTCCTACGCGAAAGCGGTCATCGAGCCGCGCTGACCGTGCAGCGCGGTGAGCGCTGCGCGCGCCGGGAAGGTGGCGCTGACGCGAGCGCAGCCCGCTGGGTTGGACCCGGACTATTGGCCCGTGGCGGACACGCCGCGATTGCCGTAGCCGGCGCCCGCGGCCCGCGACGCACCTTGCTGCCGGGCGATCTTCGCTTCGGCGGCCTGGATGCTGGCAGGGTAGAACCAGTCGCTCGGCTGGAAGCCGGCTTTTCTCAGTGCAACCACTTCGGAATGAACTTCGGCGCGCGTGAGCGGCGAGGTGGCTTGCGCCTGCGCGGCGACGGGAGCGGCGAATGCGGCCGCGAGGGCGAGTGTGCGGAGCAGCGGGTTCATGAGCGGATACCTCCAGGTTTTCGACGGCGCCGATCACGTTCGGTGACCGTCGAAAGCAGTGTAGGCCTCGCCTGACGCGCGAAAAATGCCGCTGCGCCCAACGTAGTGTTCTCCGGAAGACAACAATGAACGGCCGGCGCGCGCACCTGGACGGTGCCCGGCAAAAAGGGGAGGAGCGGGGGAGAAGCCGGCCGCAGCGACGTGGCCGGCGGCCGGCGGGCAGCGACCCGGAGACGGGCCGCCGCGCGAGGGGTATTACACGAGCCCCGTCATGTAGTACACGGCGATCACGAAGAACACCGCGAGCGTCTTGATGATCGTGACCGCGAAGATGTCGCGATACGACTCGCGGTGCGTGAGGCCCGTGACCGCGAGCAGTGTGATCACCGCGCCGTTGTGCGGCAGCGTGTCCATGCCGCCGCTCGCCATCGCGACGACCCGGTGCAGCACGTCCAGCGGGATATTGGCGGCCTGCGCGCCCTTGATGAACAGGTCCGACATCGCGGCGAGCGCGATGCTCATGCCGCCCGACGCCGAGCCCGTGATGCCGGCGAGCGAGCTGACCGACACGGCCGCGTTGACGAGCGGGTTCGGGATGCTCTTCAGGGCATCGCTGACGACGAGGAAGCCCGGCAGCGCCGCGATCACGCCGCCGAAGCCGTACTCCGACGCGGTGTTCATCGCGGCGAGCAGCGCACCGGCGACGGCGGCCTTCGAGCCGTCTGCGAAGCGCCCGCTGACGCGTTTGAACGCGGTCAGCACGACCAGGACGATGCCGAGCAGCAGCGCAGCCTCGACCGACCAGATCGCGACGACGGTCTTGATCGACGTCGTGACCGGCGCGTGCACGCCGGGCAGCACTTCCGGCGCGACCGTGTACGACGCGGCGCCGTACCACTGCGGAATCAGCTTCGTGAATGCGAAGTTCGACACGCCGACGAGGATCAGCGGCAGGATCGCGAGCGCGGGATTCGGCAGCGACTTCGCCTCGACGCGCTCCGGTTCGTTGACGAGCGACGTGCCGTAGCCTTCACCCTTTGCCATCGCCGAACGGCGGCGCCATTCGAGATACGTGAGGCCGACGACGATGATGAACAGCGAGCCGATCGTGCCGAGCGCGGGCGCGGCCCAGGCGGTCGTCTTGAAGAACGTGGTCGGGATGATGTTCTGGATCTGCGGCGTGCCGGGCAGCGAATCCATCGTGAACGAGAACGCGCCGAGCGCGATCGCGCCGGGCATCAGCCGTTTCGGGATGTTGCTCTGGCGATAGAGTTCGGCCGCGAACGGATAGACCGCGAACACCACGACGAACAGCGACACACCGCCATAGGTGAGCAGCGCGCACACCGCGACGATCACCGCATTCGCGCGTGAGCGGCCGATGTAGCGGATCGCCGCGTGGACGATCGACTCGGAGAACCCGGAAAGTTCGATCACCTTGCCGAATACCGCGCCGAGCATGAACACCGGGAAATACAGTTTGACGAATCCGACCATCTTCTCCATGAAGATGCCGGAGAAGACCGGTGCGACGGCGGCGGGTTCGGTCAGGAGCACCGCGCCGAGCGCGGCGATCGGCGCGAACAGGATCACGCTGTAGCCGCGATACGCGGCGAACATCAGGAACGCCAGCGCGGCGAGGACGATCACGAAAGACAAGGGAGTCTCCTAATGGCTTTGGTTGTTGTTCGATCGCGCGATGCGCCGCGGACCGGCTCGGGTTCGTGCAGGTTTCGTGCCATCGGCCGGATAGCGCCGCCGGACATGGATCCGCCGGGGACCGGCGGGCCCGCGCCGGTCGTTGTCTGACGATTCTACATAAAACGTCTCCATCTGGAGACGAAATGGCCGTCCGGCCAGCCCGTGGAAGCGCGCGGGGCGTTCCCGGGCAACGTGTTGCGGCGTGTCTCCAGAGTGAGATAATCCGTCTCGTTCCGGAGACAGCCGGTCGACAATACACGGAGACGAAGACACGATGATGAACGACTGGGCCCGCCTGCCCGTCAACTACGGCGACGTGCTGCGGCGCGCCGCCGAGTCGCTGTTCAGGACCTTCGAGGATTCGAGCGCGGGCACGGTGGTCGTCGATCGCGATGCACGCGTCGTGTGGATGAACGAGCGGTATGCGGCGCGCTTCGGTTTCGCCGATCCGCAACAGGCTGTCGGCCTCGACTGCGAGGCCGTGATCCCGAACAGCCTGATGCGCGAGGTCGTGTCGACCGGGCAGCCGATCCTGCTCGACATCATGGAGACGGGCCGCGAGCCGCTCGTCGTCACGCGCCTGCCGCTGAAGAACGAGGCCGGCGAGACGGTCGGCGCGATCGGCTTCGCGCTGTTCGACCAGTTGAAGACGCTCACGCCGATCTTTTCCCGCTACGCCCAGCTTCAGCAGCAACTGATCGCGACACAGCGTTCGCTCGCGCAGGCGCGCCGCGCGAAATACACGTTCGCGAGTTTCGTCGGCACGAGTGCGGCGAGTCTCGAAACCAAGCGCCAGGCGCGCCGCGCCGCGCAGGTCGACTCGCCGGTGCTGCTGCTCGGCGAGACGGGCACCGGCAAGGAACTGCTCGCGCATGCGATCCACGCGGCGTCGGCGCGTGCACTCCAGCCGCTCGTGACGGTCAACGTTGCCGCGATTCCCGACACGCTGCTCGAAACCGAATTCTTCGGCGCGGCGCCCGGTGCGTACACGGGCGCCGACCGCAAGGGGCGCGTCGGCAAGTTCGAGCTGGCCGATCGCGGGACGCTGTTTCTCGACGAGATCGGCGACATGCCGCTGCCGCTGCAGGGCAAGCTGCTGCGCGTGCTGCAGGACAAGGAGTTCGAGCCGGTCGGCTCGAACCGGATCGTGCGCGCGGACGTCCGGATCATCGCGGCCACGAGCGCCGACCTGCCGGCGCTGGTCGCAGCCGGGCGTTTTCGCGCGGATCTCTATTACCGTCTGAACGTGCTGACGATCCACGCGCCGCCGCTGCGCGAGCGCGCTTCCGACATTGCGGCGCTCGTCTACGCAACCCTCGAGGAACTGGCCGCGCAACACGGGCGCGCGGCCCATTGCGAACTGACCGACGATGCGCTGCGGATGCTGTGTGCGTATCCGTGGCCGGGCAACGTGCGCGAGTTGCGCAATACGCTCGAGCGCGCGCTGATGCTGTCGGACCGGTCGGTGATCGATGCGCGTGCGCTCGCGCCGTTCCTTGGGCCGGTGCGCGTATCGACGGACGGTGCAGTACCGGCGCAGCCGGCGGCCGTGTCGACGGTCGAGCGGCGCACGGGCGAAATGCGGGCTGCACCGGCCGCGTCGTATGCCGATGCATTGGCGGCGTGGGAGCGCCAGTTCCTGACCGATGCGCTCGCGGCTTGCGACGGCAAGGTGGTGGAAGCGGCCGCGCGCATCGGGATCGGCCGCGCGACGCTGTACAAGAAGCTGGCGGCGCTGGGCATCGACCGGTAGGCCGACCGGCAACGCCGATGCGGCCGGACGTGCGGCATCGAACAGGAGAGCACGATGAAACGGATCGGCATCGCAGGATGGCTGACGCTGTTGCTGGCGAGCGCCGCGCTCGCGCAGTCCGGCGACGCCGACGCGCCCGAGGCGCGGCGCAACTGGTACAACGATCCGTTCATCGCGCTGTCGCGGGACGTGGCCGAATGCCCGTTGCCGCTCGGCCCGTGGATGACCCGGGCCGAGATGACGGACGACGCGCATTACCGTGCCGAACGCGGCACCACGTGCTGGCTCGCGCACCGTTGCACGAAGCCGAACTCCTACATGTATGACGCACCGATCGCCGACGCCGTGAAGGCACACTTCGCCGGCTCCGATCGACTGCACGGCACGAGCCTGTGGATCACGGTGCAGCGGCGTTTCATTTACGTCGAAGGATGTGCCGATACGGCGTTCGACCGGCAGGCATTGCAGCGTGAACTCGAGGCGATTCCGGACGTCGAGCAGGTGTTCGTTCGCATCACCGACGATCCGCGCAAGCGCTTGCCGTACAAGGCGCGCGGGCAACCCGGCCGCACGCCGGACTGACGGAGAAAGGGCCGCGCATGGCATACTCGCGACATTCAAAAAAAGGTTGACGGGAAGAACAATGAAACACATGCTTGCGTCGGTCTGTCGGTGGCCTCGGGCGGCCGTTGTGCTGGGTCTGGTTGCCGGGCTCGGCGGGTGTGGCGGCAGCGCGCCGCTGTTCACTTCGGACGGGCGTCCGACTACCCAGGTGCAATGCACCGGCAGCGACTGGAGCAATTGCACGGACAATGCCCGGGCGATCTGCAACGGGGATTTCGAAGTGCTTCAGCAATCGAGCGATGACGCCACGCGAAATCTTCTCTTCGCGTGCAAGAAGAAGAGCGGTTATTGACCTCGAGATAACCGGCTGGGGAGATCACGATCGGGCGAAGCGCTTTTCTGTTTGCTGAGAGTCACCTATTTTTCACGAATAACACTCACGGAGTCCCATCCATATGGCGACCTACAGGCAACTGACCGCGCAGCTCGAACGGCTTCAGCAAAAGATCGACAAGGAACGCGAAAAGGCGATTGCCGATGCGATTGCCGATATTCGCGCGAAAATCGAGGAATACGACATTACGCCGGAAGAGCTCGGGTTCCGGGCCGCAGGGACGGCGGCTGCCGCCGCGAAGCCGAAGCGTACGTCGCCGCCGAAGTACCTGAACCCGAAGACGGGTGAAACGTGGAGTGGCCGTGGACGGTCGCCGACGTGGCTCGGCAAGAATCGCACGCGTTTCCTGATCAAGGACTGACTCCCGAAAATTCTCACCTTTCGCGTGCCGACCGACGGTGCGAACGGCCATGCGGCCGTCGCACCGTTTTGTTTTTGTGCATTCCCGGCGCGATTCCCGACGGCGTATTGAACTGCGATGCCGCGCAATTAAAGGATCCCGTTTTGCGAATTCGCTGCGATTCGGCTGCATATCGCGGCGATTTTCGGTAAACAGCGCCGCAATTTCACGGCACATCTGCATTGGCTCGCGCCATTCTCGCGGTGCACGCGCGTCGCGAATTCCGATCACCTTTCGCGTGTTTGCGCGTCGCGCCGTGCAATTCCCGAATTTACTCACCATAGCTCCTGTAAATCCTCACCTTTGACGAAGCGGACACGGCGCCGCGCCGAATGCGAACGCCGGCTGCGTCGAGCGAATGTGGACGCCCGGCGCGCGGCGACGGCTTTTTCGTGCTCGTGTCACAGGCCCATGGTGCGTGCGTTGACGTCTGTCGAATAGTCGGCCGTCCGGCATATAGGCAGCCGCATGCGCTTCGCCTATGCTTGGGGTTCGCGTCGATCGGTGTATGGCCTGTGTCCGTGCCGCATGCCGATCGGGTCGTCTTTCGTTACCGCAGGGAGCCGATGTGACCGTTCGCCATCTCGATGCGTTGTTCCAGCCCAAGTCCGTTGCGGTCGTCGGCGCGTCGTCGCGCGCGGGCAGTATCGGCGCGATGGTATGGTCGCGCGTGCTCGACGGCGCGTTCCAGGGGCCCGTGTGGCCCGTCAATCCGAAGTATCGTGACCTGCACGGGCATGCGGTCGTTGCCGATGTCGACCGGTTGCCCGCACCGCCGTCGGTTGCCGTGATCTGCACGCCGCCCGCGACCTGGGCCGGCATCGTGCGCAAGCTCGGCGAGCTCGGCACGCGCGTGGCGGTGATCGTCGGCGAGGCGCGCACGGATGCCGATCGCGCCGCGCTCGATCGCACACTGAAGGCGGCGAAGCCGTTCGTGCTCCGTATCGTCGGGCCGGGCAGCCTCGGCGTGCTGTCGCCCGGACGGCATGCCCATTTCGGCGCGCCGGCCTATACGGCGCGATCGGGCGGTGTCGCGTGGGTGTCGCAATCGAATGCGCTGACGAACGCGGTGCTCGGCTGGGCCGACGCACGGGGCCTCGGTTTTTCGCATGTCGTCGCGCTCGGCAGCGAGTCCGACGTCGATGCGGGCGACGTGCTCGACTATCTCGCGAGCGACCCCGGCACGCGCGCGATCCTGCTCGAACTCGATACCGTGCGCGCGGCGCGCAAGTTCATGTCCGCCGCCCGCGCGGCCGCGCGCAACAAGCCGGTGCTCGCCTTGCGCACCGGGCGCGCCGATCCCGGCGACGCGCTCTATACGGCTGCGTTCCAGCGCGCGGGGATGGTGCGGGTCGATGCGCTCGACGACCTGCTCGACGAGATCGAGACGCTCGGCGTCGGCCGCGTCACGGCACGCGGCGCGGCCACGCTCGTGACGAGCGATGCGGGGGTCGCGAAACTCGCGGTCGACGCGGTGTCCGACGTGCGCGACGTACTGGCCGACTGGCCGCCCGCCGCCACGTCGGCCGTCTCGGCCGCGCTGCCGCATCTCGCGTCGCCCGGCAATCCGCTGACGCTGGGCGACGATGCGCGGCCCGAGCATTTTGCCGCGGCGGTCAAGGCGCTCGCGCCGTTCCCGCAAACGGGCACGCTGTTCGTCGTCCATTCGACTTCCCATAGCGCGCCGGCCGATGCGGTCGCGCACACGCTGATCGAAGCGCGGCAGTACGCGCATCGCGGCATCCTCGCGTGTTTCTTCGGCGCGGTCGACGCGGCGACGCGCGATGCATTGCATGCGAACGGCATTCCCGTGCACACCACGCCGCAGCGGCTCGCACGCGCGTATGCGCGTCTCGTCGACTACAACCTCGGGCGGCAACTGCTGATGCAAACGCCCGAGGGCACGCCGCTGCAGCCGGCCGAGTGCGTTGCATCCGCGCAGGCCGACGCGCGCCGGATGGTCGAAGCCGGCGAGCATGAGCTGACCGGCGAAGCCGCGCTGGGCTGGCTGTCCCGTTTCGGCCTGCAGGGCGAGCAGGCCGCCGAGCCGGCCGGCACGAAAGTCGTCGATGTCACGGTCGACATGTATGACGATGCGAACTTCGGCCCGGTGTTTCGCTATGCCGTGCCGCCCGCGGACGGCGTATCGGCGCCGTTCGTCGTCTATGGCCTGCCGCCGCTGAACACCGTGCTCGCCCGCGCGGTGATGGAACGCTCGCCGTATGCACGCCGCACACCCGTCGAGCCGACGCTCGACGCATTGACGGCGCTGTCGCAGGTCGTCTGCGACGTGCGTGAAGTCGTTGCGATGTCGGTCACGCTGCGCGTGCTGTCCGACCGTGCGCAAGTGATCGCACCGCGTATCACGCTGGCCACGGGCCGCAGCCGGCTCGCGATCATGCCGTATCCGCGCCACCTCGAACAGACGCTCGAGTGGCGCGGCGAGACGGTGACGATCCGCCCGATCCGTCCGGAAGACGAGGCCGCGCACAACGAGCTGCTCGGCGCGATGACACCGGACGATCTGCGGATGCGATTCTTCGGTGCGGTGCGCAGCTTCGATCATTCACAGGTGGCGCGCATGACGCAGATCGATTACGACCGTGAGATGGCCTTCATCGTGTCGTTCACCGATGTGTCCGGGCGCGACCACACGCTCGCGGTGGCGCGCGCGGTGGCCGATCCCGACAACGAGACGGCGGAGTTCGCGATCGCGGTACGACCCGACCAGAAGGGCAAGGGGCTTGGCCGGCTGATGATGAACCGGATCATCGACTACGCGCGTTCGCGCGGAACCGCATGGATGATCGGCGAGGCGCTGCGCGAGAACTCGGCGATGATCGCGCTTGCGAAGTCGTGCGGTTTCGCCGTGTCGACGACGGAGGAGCCCGGTGTCGTCGGCTTCAGGATGAAGCTGCAGCCGTAGCGTCCGTCGGCGGCTCGGCGCGCACGGACGCCGTATGCCGTCGATGTCCCCGGCTTCCCGGCACGTTGAGGATGTTTCCGGTCACGAATGCCGGGCATTCGAACCGGTCTCGCGAGCGAAACAACGGCGAACGTGTCGCTGCCTGTTCGCGATGGAAACAACGACGCGCATACGGCAGGCATCGCGAGACGCGTTTCGTTTGCCGCGATATCGGTCCCGCGGCGCAGTTTTCCGCGCGGTGTCCACACGTATTTGCCGCCGTATTTCCGCCTCGAATATTCGAGCCTGCCCAAAAGGTGAGATTTTTCAGGAGCCGCCGGTGAGCTTCTCCAGGATGGTCGAGGTGAGCCGATACGGGAGCATTCGGTGAGCCTTCCCGGGAGTGGCCGGTGAGTACCTGCGGGAGGCGTCGGTGAGCCTTTCCGGGGCGCATCGGTGAGGGGCTGCGGGACGTGTCGGTGAGCACATCCGGGAGGCTTCGGTGAGGGTTTCCGGGAGCCTTGGTGAGCTTTTTCGGGAGGTGTGGGTGAGCGCTTGCGGGACGCCAGGGTGAGACTTTTCGGGAGTGTCCGGACGCACGGTTTGTGCAAGCGCAACGCCGGCCAAGGTCGGCGTTGAGCAGGGGGCGGGCACGCATGAACCGTGCCCGCGCTTACATTCAGGCAGCGAGTTTCGCCGCCGCGTCGTTCACCTGGTCGCGCGAAATCGCGAGTTCCTCGAGGTGCGAATCGGCATAGACGGCGCCGGTTTCGCGCTCGAGGCGGGCGATCGTCAGCGCGCAGCGCGCGATGTCCTTCGGCATCGCGATGAAGCGCTTGACCGATTCGCCGGACGTGAATGCTTCGAACAGCGCGCCGCGCACGTCGTCCGGAAGCGTCTTGGTCCACTGGTACGGCTTGCCGTTGAACGTGATCGACGGCGGCAGCGTGCGTTCCTTCTTGGTCGCCGTGATGAGCCCGTAGGTGCGGGCCGCGTCGCCGATCTGCTCGGGCGAGAAGAGTTCGTCGGGCGTGATGTCGAACTGCTCGATGTAGTTCTCGATCGCCTGCATCGCGGCGGCACGATCGTCGCGCTTCTTCTGCGCGCGCGCGACGATATCGCGCAGTTCGTCCGCCTCCTCGGGCGTGATCGTGAAGCTTGCCTGCTTCTGCTGAAGTTCGGAGAAACGCTGGAATTCTTGATCGTTCAGAAGTTTGGCCATGACATCCATCGGACACGACGGCCGCGACAACCGGCCGCCGTAGTTTTTGAGAGGGCCGCTATTTTAGCGTAGCGCCGTGGACGCACGATATGGCACCGTGCGTCGCGCCTCGCACCGGCGTGATCGCGGGCGACCGGGATCGGCGCAATCGCGCCGTACCCGGTGCGTTCCGACGAGCCTGCGTGTCGGCAGGGTCAGCTGTGTCAGCAGGTTTCGGTGCGGCACATCGACAGATGGGCGGCCGTTTCGCGCAACCCATCGACGACCGCGTCGACCGACGGCGCCATGTGCGCATCGATCCGGCGCATGTACGGGCAGGTCAGCACCGCGATCGCATGGCCGGACGGCCCGAGGATCGGCGCGGTCAGGTCGGTCACGCCGTACGCCTGGCGGCTGTCCTGGCGCAGGTAGCCGGCCTGCCGGATGGACTGGCACGCGTACGCGAGTTCCTGCTCGTTCAGCGGCGCTTCGCCCTTGACCTTGCGGTGCTCCGCGAGCATGTGCGCGCGCTGCTCGGCGCCCTGGAACGACAGCATCACCCGCCCCGATGCCGTATCGGCGAGCCCGATGCGCGAGCCGAGCCGGACCGACACACCCCACGGGCCGGGCCCGTCGACTTGCGCGATCACGAGCAGGTTGCCGCGATCGTAGACGGACAGGTGGCACGATTGTTCCGAGGAATCGGCGAAGCGCTGCATCGGCGGCAGCGCCTCGGCGATCAGCCGGCTCATCGGCGGATGCCGGTGCGCGAGCGAGAACAGCTTGAGGCTGAGCGTATAGCGGTCGCCGCCGGTCGAGCGCATCACGTAGCGGCGCGCGACGAGGCGTTCGAGCATCCGGTAGATCTCGCTCGCGTTGCGGCCGAGTTCCTTCGTGATTTCGGTGCGGGTGAGGCCTTCTTTCTGCTCCGACAGGAGTTCGAGGATGTCGAGACCCTTGTCGAGCGCGGGTGCGCGATAACGGTCGATTGTGCCCATCGATTCCCGTGCGTCGCAGCCGGGAAGCAGGTCGTTGGTTGTTTGCATTGTCGATGTGAGGTTGGGGGATTACTGTCGATCGATTGGCGACGCACGCTGACCGATTCTGCACTTCGCCTGTGTCGGGCTCGCGTGTGGCGACGCACGCCATCCGTCCGAGCTTAACAACAAACATTTAGTGTGCAATGCAGCGTCTTTTTACCGATCGTTACCTAACAAGAACGGATCAATTTGTTTTCAGGATGACAGGGAAGCTCCGAATACCCGGTATTCATGACAGGTGGCACCGGTTCAAGGTATTCGAAAGGAAATCGGGCTGCGCCGCCGCCCGCGATGCTGCGCCGCAGCGCCCGCGGGCGCACCAATAGTCGGTATCCGTCGCGCGTCATTTCATCGTGCGCGGCCGATGGTACAAAGACTGGCGGGCCAGCGACGGTGCGGCCGCGCGTGACGCCGGCCGGTACGGGCCGGGCCATGTCGCGGGTGCCGGGCCGTCGTCGCCGATGCGCAGACCGGCGGCCGCCCGTTCGATGCGCGCCATACTTCCGTGTGGCGCCACGATCGCTGCGCCCGCGCGACCCTCGCGCGTCGAACGGCATGCCGGATGCGGCGCCGACGCGCGCAATCGACGATCGACAATCAGTCCGGCACGCGGCCGCGAAGAGCGGCGTCGGCCGGTATCCTGTCCCATTCGACAACAGAGGTTGAGCACGATGAAACTGCTTCGTTATGGCCCGTCCGGCCAGGAAAAGCCCGGTATTCTCGACGCGGACGGCCGGATTCGCGACCTGTCGGCGCATGTGCCGGATCTGTCCGGCGATGTGCTGTCCGACGCGGGTCTCGCGCGTCTGCGTGCAATCGATCCGGCCACGCTGCCGCTCGTGTCGGGCGAGCCGCGCATCGGCGCGTGCGTCGGCCATGTCGGCAAGTTCATCGGCATCGGCCTGAACTACGCCGATCACGCGGCCGAAGCCGGCATGCCGGTGCCGAAGGAGCCCGTCGTGTTCGGCAAGTGGACGAGCTCGATCTGCGGCCCGAACGACGGCATCGACATCCCGAAGGGTTCGGTCAAGACGGACTGGGAAGTCGAGCTGGGCGTCGTGATCGGCGCGACCTGCAAGGACGTCGACGAAGCGCGCGCGCTCGATTACGTCGCGGGCTACTGCGTCGTCAACGACGTGTCGGAGCGCGAATGGCAGATCGAGCGCGGCGGCCAGTGGGACAAGGGCAAAGGTTTCGACACGTTCGGCCCGATCGGCCCGTGGCTCGTCACGCGTGACGAGGTGCCCGATCCGCAGCTTCTCGACCTGTGGCTCGAGGTCGACGGCCACCGCTATCAGAACGGCAACACGCGCACGATGGTGTTCACCGTCGCGCAGCTGATCGCCTATCTGTCGAGCTGCATGACGCTGCAGCCGGGCGACGTGATCACGACGGGCACGCCGCCGGGCGTCGGGATGGGCATCAAGCCGTCGCCGGTGTTCCTGAAGGCCGGCCAGACGGTGCGCCTCGGGATCGACGGGCTCGGCGAGCAGTTGCAGAGCACGCGCAACGCGCAGTAAGCGCGTGCCCGACGCGGGCGGATCGCGGGGCAATCGGCCGCGAGCCGGCCGCGCCGCCCGGCATCGGCGTGCTTGCCCACGGCGAGCGTCGCGACCGAACCTCGATGCAGCAAAAACAACGACAAGGGCCCGATTCCGCGCGATGCGGAATCGGGCCCTTGTCGTTCACCCGCGTCGGTACGAACCGGATCAGACGACGTTGTCCAGCTCGCAATGGGCTTCGAGCCGATATCCGTCGGGATCGACGACGAACGCCGCGTAATAGCCGGGGCCGTAGTGCTCGCGCTTGCCGGGCCCGCCGTTGTCCTGGCCGCCGTGCTCGAGCGCGGCGCGGTAGAACGCGTCGACCTCGACGGGCGACGCGGCCTTGAACGACAGGTGCAGCCCGGAATCGGGATCGGCGGCGATGGGGCGAGCCGCATGCTGCAGCCACAGCACCGGCTCGGTCTCGCCGTACCCGATCGAGCCGTCGTCGCTATACAGCCGCTTGTAGCCGAGCGCGCCGAGCGTGCTGTCGTAGAACGTGCGGCTGCGGTCGATGTGGGCAACGCCGAAGGAAAGGTGATCGATCATCTGTGGGCTCCTTGAACTGAAGAGGGGACGTCAGGACGGCAAAGCTGCCTACAAGCACCATACCAGCCGCTTGTAGCGGAGCGCACCGAGTGTGCTGTCGTCGAACACCCGGCTGCGGTCGTTGTGGATAACGCTGAAAAAAGGCGATCGATCATCTGTGTCTCCTTGAGCTGAAAGGGCGCAGTGCAGTCAACCGTTTTTAACCACCATGCCGGTTATGTTAGAAAGCGCCCGGATGCTTGTCAACCGGCATGCTGGTTAGATACGATCGCGTCATGAGCAAAACGCAACCTTCCGTCACGACGGACTGCCTGATTCCGGCGCCGCCGGAAACGCTGAGCATCGATTTCGCGAACACGCTGTACTGGCGCGGCGCCGACACGCCGACGGAGACCTTCGGGACGCTGGACGACCTGTTGACGTGGTGCCGCGAGCAGGCGTGCGTACCGGCCGGCCTGGCCGACGCGTGTCGAGTGCGGGACAAGGATGACGAGCCGGCGATGCTCGCGCGCGCGCTCGCACTGCGCGAGGCGCTGTATCGGCTGTTTCATGCGCAGGCCGAGCAGCGCGAGCCGCATGCCGACGATCTGGCGCTGCTCGGCGGCTTCCTGGCGGAAGCGGCGCCGCGCGTCGCGCTGGCGCGCATCGACGGCGCCTATGCGTGGCGGATCGGCGCAGGCGCCACGCTCGCGGCGCTGCTGAGCCCGGTACTGTGGTCGGCGATCGACCTGCTTGGCGGTGCGCGGCTCGCGAAGGTCAAGCGTTGCGCGAACGACGCCTGCCAGTGGCTGTTCATCGACGACAGCAAGAACGGCAGCCGCCGCTGGTGTTCGATGTCGTCGTGCGGCAATCGCGCGAAGGCGTACCGCCACTATCACAAGGTCGACTGACGTTCCTCGTTACGCAGGCGCGCGCCGGCGCACCGCATCCGGCCTGCCTATTTCACCGACAACTTCCGCCACAGCGTCGTCTTGCTGATGCCGAGCATCGCGCATGCGCGATCGCGGTCGCCGCCGCACGCGTCGAGTACCGCGCGGATCTCGTCGGTTTCCGCGCGACGGCGGCGTGCGTGCAGCGTCTGCGCATCGTCGGCGTCGGCCGCGTCGGGGGGCGCCGCGAACAGCTCGGGCGCGATCGCCTGCAGCGCGTCGGGATCGAGCGTGCCGCAGGCGGCGGCCGGATCGTTTTCGTCGGCTTCCTCGGCCAGCTCCACCGCGATCCGCTCGATCACGTTCTGCAGTTCGCGCACGTTGCCGGGCCACCGGTAGCGCGTGAACCCGGTCTGCGTCGCGCCGAGCACGCGCGCGGCGTCGTCGGCGTCGCGCAGGCGCTCGGCGAGCCGCGGTTCGCGTCGTGCGGCCTGCACGAGCAGCGTGGCCGCGAGCGCCGGGATGTCGGCTGCGCGCTCGCGCAGCGGCGGCAGGCCGACGTTCAGGATGTTGAGCCGGTAATAGAGATCCGCGCGGAACGTGCCGGCCTCGACGGCGGCGAGCAGCGGACGGTGCGTCGCGGCGATCACGCGCACGTCGATGCGGATCGGCTCGGTCGAGCCGAGGCGGATCACCTCGCGCTCCTGCAGCACGCGCAGCAGCCGGCTCTGCAGCGACGGCGGCATCTCGCCGATCTCGTCGAGAAACAGCGTGCCGCGGTGTGCGGCTTCGAACAGGCCGGTCTTGCCGCCGCGCCGCGCACCGGTGAACGCGCCTTCCTCATAGCCGAACAGCTCGCTTTCGAGCAGGGCTTCCGGAAACGCGCCGCAATTGACCGCGACGAACGGGTAGCTGCGCCGCGCGGACAGCGCGTGCAGGCTCTGCGCGATCATTTCCTTGCCGGTGCCGCTTTCGCCGAGCACGAGCACGGTCGCGTCGGATTTCGCGTAGCGGCGCACGAGATCGCGCACGCGCGCCATCGGCGCCGATGCGCCGACCACGTCGTCGAGCGCGTAGCGCGCCGCGAACTGCTGCGTGGTGGGCTGCGAACGCAGTGCGCGGTCGAGCCGTTCGACCGCGCGCGATTCCTGGAACGTCAGCACGCTGCCCGACGTGACGCCGCGATCGACCAGCGGCCCGCGATGCACGACGTAGCGCACGCCGCGCACGGTCGCGAGCGCGTCGCCGTCCTCGCCGCGCAGCGTGCGCAGCTCGGGCCGCAGGTCGACGAGCGCGCGGCCGACGGCCGCCGCGGGTTCGACCCCGAGCGCCGACGCGAGCCGCTCGTTGATCGCCTCCACGCGGCCGCGCGCGTCGAGCGCGACCACGCCGTCGCGCAGGTGCTGGAGCAGGTTGTCGAGCCGCTGGCGGCGGAACGCCTCGGCATGCGTCGCGTACGCGACTTCGAGCGCCGTATCGACGGCCTTGCGCACCGACGCGTGCGAATACAGGAACACCGCGCCCATGCCGGCGCTGGCGGCGAGATCGGTGACGAGGCCGGGGCCGACGATCGTCTCGATGCCGCGGTCGCGCAGCTCGTGCACGCAGGCTTCCGCTTCCTGCGCGGACTGATATGACGCAAACTGCACGTCGAGGCCGTATGCGGCGACGAAGCGGCGCACTTCGGGCGGCGTTTCGCCGGCGCTGACGAGCGCGATCCGCGACGCGTCGCGCCGGGCGCGCGCGAGCGCCTGCATCACGTCGAAGCCGGTCGGCGACACGACCACCACCGGCACCTGCGCACGCGTCTTCAGGAAGCCGCCGTTCGAGCCGGCCGCGACGATCACGTCGGGCCGCGCGGTGCCGGCCTCGGCGATCGCGCTGAGCGCATCCTCATAGGCGCGCGTCACGATGCGCACGTCGGCGCGTTCGTCGAATTCGCCGGCGATCTCGCGAAAGAGTTCGCGCAGGCGGCTGATGCCCATCGCCCAGATGCGCGGGCGCGCCGCGCGATCCGCCGGGCCGACGGGCTTGGTCGAGGAGAGGTCCATGGCGGTCGATTATGCGCGCGCGATTTCATTTTTGAAACATGAAATTGCTGAATTGAAATCGCCGGGTGCGGCATCGCCCGTGCCGGTTGCTTAAGAATCAGAGAGTTAGCGACATTCCGCGAGCTGGCCCGGTCCTTGCTGTTATCGGGCATTCCATCAGGAGGCCGTTCATGAGCAACACGCATCTTCAGAGCGCCGGCGCGAAATTCCGCGCGGCAGTCGCGGCCGAGCAGCCGCTGCAGGTGGTCGGCGCGATCACCGCGTACGCGGCCAAGATGGCGCAGGCCGTCGGCTTCAAGGCCGTGTACCTGTCGGGCGGCGGCGTCGCCGCGAACTCGCTCGGAATCCCCGACCTCGGCATCAGCACGATGGAAGACGTGCTGATCGACGCGAACCGGATTACCAACGCGACCGACCTGCCGCTGCTGGTCGACATCGATACGGGCTGGGGCGGCGCGTTCAACATCGCGCGCACGGTGCGCTCGTTCATCAAGGCCGGCGTCGCGGCCGTGCACCTGGAAGACCAGGTCGGCCAGAAGCGCTGCGGCCACCGTCCGGGCAAGGAAGTCGTGCCGGCCGACGAAATGGTCGATCGCATCAAGGCCGCGGTCGACGCGCGCACCGACGATCAATTCGTGATCATGGCGCGCACCGACGCCGCCGCCGCCGAAGGGATCGATTCGGCGATCGAGCGCGCGGTGGCCTATGTCGAGGCCGGCGCGGACATGATCTTCCCGGAAGCGATGAAGACGCTCGACGACTACCGCCGCTTCAAGGCGGCCGTGAAGGTGCCGATCCTCGCGAACCTGACCGAGTTCGGCTCGACGCCGCTGTTCACGCTCGACGAGCTGCGCGAGGCGAACGTCGACATCGCGCTGTACTGCTGCGGCGCGTATCGCGCGATGAACAAGGCCGCGCTGAACTTCTACGAGACGCTGCGCCGCGACGGCACGCAGAAGGCGGCCGTGCCGACGATGCAGACGCGCGCCGAGCTGTACGACTTCCTCGGCTATCACGAATACGAGCGCAAGCTCGACGAGCTGTTCGCGCAGGGCAAGAAGTAACGCGGCCCGCGCGCCGGGCACGATTCCCGGCATGCCTTGCATGAAACCGGGCCGCGCGCACCCGTGCCGCGCCCGGCGGACATGACACCCACGATACATATTGGAGAACGGAAAGATGAGCGAGACGAAAGACGCAGCAGCACCGGCCGCCGCAGGCGCATTCAAGCCGAAGAAATCGGTGGCGCTGTCGGGCGTGACGGCCGGCAACACGGCGCTGTGCACGGTCGGCAAGACCGGCAACGACCTGCACTACCGCGGCTACGACATTCTCGACGTCGCCGAATCGTGCGAATTCGAGGAAATCGCGCACCTGCTCGTTCACGGCACGCTGCCGAACCTGACCGAACTGGCCGCGTACAAGGCGAAGCTGCGCGCGCTGCGCGGCCTGCCGAACGCGCTGAAGGCCGCGCTCGAGCAGATCCCGGCATCCGCGCACCCGATGGACGTGATGCGCACGGGCGTGTCGGTGCTCGGCACCGTGCTGCCGGAGAAGGACGACCACAACCTGCCGGGCGCGCGCGACATCGCCGACCGCCTGATGGCATCGCTCGGTTCGATGCTGCTGTACTGGTATCACTTCTCGCACAACGGCAAGCGCATCGAGACGGAAACCGACGACGACTCGATCGGCGGCCACTTCCTGCACCTGCTGCACGGCAAGACGCCGTCGAAGTCGTGGGTCGAGGCGATGCACACGTCGCTGATCCTGTACGCGGAGCACGAATTCAACGCGTCGACGTTCACCGGCCGCGTGATCGCGGGCACGGGTTCGGACATCTACTCGGCGATCACCGGCGCGATCGGCGCGCTGCGCGGGCCGAAGCACGGCGGCGCGAACGAAGTCGCGTATGAAATCCAGAGCCGCTACAGCTCGCCGGACGACGCCGAGGCCGATATCCGCCGCCGCGTCGAGAACAAGGAAGTCGTGATCGGCTTCGGCCACCCGGTCTACACGATCTCCGATCCGCGCAACAAGGTGATCAAGGGCGTCGCGCACAAGCTGTCGAAGGAAGCGGGCGACCTGAAGCTGTACAACATCGCCGAGCGCCTCGAATCGGTGATGTGGGAAGCGAAGAAGATGTTCCCGAACCTCGACTGGTTCAGCGCGGTGTCGTATCACATGATGGGCGTGCCGACCGCGATGTTCACGCCGCTGTTCGTGATCTCGCGCACGTCGGGCTGGAGCGCGCACATCATCGAGCAGCGCATCGACAACAAGATCATCCGCCCGAGCGCGAACTACACCGGTCCGGAAGACCTGCAGTTCGTGCCGATCGAGAAGCGCTGAAACGCCCGCCGCGCGCGCCGGCGCCCGTGATGCGGGCCGCCGGCGCGCGCGGAACGTCTTACCCCGAATTCCGCCCCACATCATGAATACCGCCAACCGCAAACCCCTGCCCGGCACGTCGCTGGACTATTTCGACGCGCGCGCCGCGGTCGACGCGATCGCGCCCGGCGCCTACGACACGCTGCCGTACACGTCGCGCGTGCTCGCCGAAAACCTCGTGCGCCGCTGCGATCCGGCGATCCTCGCCGATTCGCTGAAGCAGATCATCGAGCGCAAGCGCGAACGCGACTTCCCGTGGTTCCCGGCGCGGGTCGTGTGCCACGACATCCTCGGGCAGACGGCGCTCGTCGATCTCGCGGGCCTGCGCGACGCGATTGCCGATGGCGGCGGCGACCCGGCGAAGGTGAACCCGGTCGTGCCCGTGCAGCTGATCGTCGACCACTCGCTCGCCGTCGAGTGCGGCGGCTTCGATCCGGACGCGTTCGCGAAGAACCGCGCGATCGAGGATCGCCGCAACGAGGATCGCTTCCACTTCATCGAGTGGACGAAGAAGGCGTTCGAGAACGTCGACGTGATCCCGCCGGGCAACGGCATCATGCACCAGATCAACCTCGAGAAGATGTCGCCGGTGATCCAGGCGCAGGACGGCGTCGCGTACCCGGACACCTGCGTCGGCACCGACAGCCACACGCCGCACGTCGACGCGCTCGGCGTGATCGCGATCGGCGTCGGCGGGCTCGAAGCGGAGAACGTGATGCTGGGCCGCGCATCGTGGATGCGCCTGCCGGACATCGTCGGCGTCGAGCTGACCGGCAAGCGCCAGCCCGGCATCACCGCGACCGACATCGTGCTCGCGCTGACCGAGTTCCTGCGCAAGGAAAAGGTGGTCGGCGCGTATCTGGAATTCCGTGGCGAAGGCGCGGCGAGCCTCACGCTCGGCGATCGCGCGACGATCTCGAACATGGCGCCCGAATACGGCGCGACGGCCGCGATGTTCTTCATCGACGGCCAGACGACCGACTACCTGCGCCTCACCGGCCGCAGCGACGAGCAGGTGAAGCTCGTCGAGACCTACGCGAAGGCGGCGGGCCTGTGGGCCGATACGCTGAACGATGCGCAGTACGAGCGCACGCTGACGTTCGACCTGTCGAGCGTGGTGCGCAACATGGCCGGCCCGTCGAACCCGCACAAGCGGCTGCCGACGTCCGACCTCGCCGCGCGCGGGATCGCCGGCCAGTGGGAAGAGAAGGCGGGCGAGATGCCCGACGGCGCGGTGATCATCGCCGCGATCACGAGCTGCACGAACACCAGCAACCCGCGCAACGTGATCGCCGCGGCCCTGCTCGCGCGCAACGCGAACGCGAAGGGCCTCACGCGCAAGCCGTGGGTGAAGAGCTCGCTCGCGCCCGGCTCGAAGGCGGTCGAGCTGTACCTGGAGGAAGCGAACCTGCTGCCCGAACTCGAGAAGCTCGGCTTCGGCATCGTCGCGTTCGCGTGCACGACCTGCAACGGGATGTCGGGCGCGCTCGACCCGAAGATCCAGCAGGAGATCGTCGATCGCGACCTGTACGCGACGGCCGTGCTGTCCGGCAACCGCAACTTCGACGGCCGCATCCACCCGTATGCGAAGCAGGCGTTCCTCGCGTCGCCGCCGCTCGTCGTCGCGTATGCGATCGCCGGCACGATCCGCTTCGACATCGAGAAGGACGCGCTCGGCCACGACCCGGACGGCAAGCCCGTCACGCTGAAGGACATCTGGCCGACCGACGAGGAGATCGATGCGATCGTCGCGTCGAGCGTGAAGCCCGAGCAGTTCCGCAAGGTCTACGAGCCGATGTTCGCGCGCAGCGCCGATGCGGGCGAGCGCGCGGCGCCGCTGTACGACTGGCGCCCGCAGAGCACGTACATCCGCCGCCCGCCGTACTGGGAAGGCGCGCTGGCCGGCGAACGCACGCTGCAGGGCATGCGCCCGCTCGCGGTGCTAGGCGACAACATCACGACCGACCACCTGTCGCCGTCGAACGCGATCCTGCTGGACAGCGCGGCCGGCGAATACCTCGCGAAGATGGGCCTGCCGGAAGAAGACTTCAACTCGTACGCGACGCACCGGGGAGACCACCTGACCGCGCAGCGCGCGACCTTCGCGAACCCGACGCTGATCAACGAGATGGCGGTGGTCGACGGCGCGGTGAAGAAGGGCTCGCTCGCGCGCGTCGAGCCGGAAGGCAAGGTCATGCGGATGTGGGAAGCGATCGAGACGTACATGAATCGCAAGCAGCCGCTGATCGTCGTGGCCGGCGCCGACTACGGCCAGGGCTCGTCGCGCGACTGGGCCGCGAAGGGCGTGCGGCTCGCGGGCGTCGAGGCGATCGCCGCCGAAGGCTTCGAGCGGATCCACCGCACGAACCTGATCGGGATGGGCGTGCTGCCGCTCGAGTTCAAGCCCGGCACGAACCGGACGACGCTCGGCATCGACGGCACCGAAACCTTCGACGTGATCGGCGAGCGCACGCCGCGCGCCGACCTGACGCTCGTGATTCACCGCAAGAACGGCGAGCGCGTCGAGGTGCCGATGACGTGCCGGCTCGATACGGCGGAGGAAGTGTCGATCTACGAAGCGGGCGGCGTGCTGCAGCGTTTCGCGCAGGACTTCCTCGAATCGTCGCAGGCGGCCTGACGGGCCTACGGAGAGAACACGGACATGGCTCACATTCCTCAAATCAGGGTTCCCGCGACCTATATCCGCGGCGGCACCAGCAAGGGTGTGTTCTTCCGGCTGCAGGACCTGCCGGACGCCGCGCAGGCGCCGGGCGCCGCGCGCGACGCGCTGCTGCTGCGCGTGATCGGCAGCCCCGATCCGTACGGCAAGCAGATCGACGGGATGGGCGGCGCGACGTCGTCCACCAGCAAGACGGTGATCGTGTCGAAGAGCACGCGGCCCGGCCACGACGTCGACTACCTGTTCGGGCAGGTCGCGATCGACCGCGCGTTCGTCGACTGGACCGGCAACTGCGGCAACCTGTCGGCGGCCGTCGGCCCGTTCGCGATCGGCGGCGGGCTCGTCGATCCGTCGCGCGTGCCGCGCGACGGCATCGCGACCGTGCGGATCTGGCAGGCGAACATCGGCAAGACGATCGTGGCGCACGTGCCGATCGTGAACGGCGCGGTGCAGGAGACGGGCGACTTCGAACTGGACGGCGTCACGTTCCCGGCCGCCGAAGTGCAGCTCGAATTCATGGACCCGGCCGCCGAGGAGGAAGGCGCGGGCGGGTCGATGTTCCCGACCGGCAACCTCGTCGACGATCTCGCGGTGCCGGGCGTCGGCACGCTGAAGGCGACGATGATCAACGCGGGCATCCCGACGATCTTCGTCGAGGCGGAAGCGATCGGCTATACGGGCACCGAGCTGCAGGACGCGATCAACGGCGATGCGAAGGCGCTCGAGAAGTTCGAGACGATCCGCGCGCACGGCGCGCTGCGCATGGGCCTGATCGACACGCTCGATGAAATCGCGACGCGGCAGCACACGCCGAAGATCGCGTTCGTCGCGAAGCCGGCCGATTACGTCGCGTCGAGCGGCAAGCGCGTGAACGCGGGCGATGTCGACCTGCTGGTGCGCGCGATGTCGATGGGCAAGCTGCACCACGCGATGATGGGCACGGCGGCGGTCGCGATCGGCACGGCCGCGGCGATCCCCGGCACGCTCGTCAACCTGGCGGCGGGCGGCGGCGAACGCAACGCGGTGCGCTTCGGGCATCCGTCGGGCACGCTGCGCGTCGGCGCGGAAGCGCAGCAGCAGGAGAACGGCGAGTGGACCGTCACCAAGGCGATCATGAGCCGCAGCGCGCGCGTGCTGATGGAAGGCTGGGTGCGGGTGCCGGGCGACGCGTTCTGATCGTCGCCGGCATCGGCGCGGATGCGGGCGGCTTCGGCCGCCCGCGTCGTTTTCGTCAGCCGTGCAGGAAGCGGCGCAGCGCGTCGTGGCTCAGGCGGCGCGCCGTTTCGGCGATGCGCGCGCCGGGCACGATGTCGAAACCGTGCACGCCGCCGGGCAGCACGTGCAGTTCGGTCGGCACGCCCGCGCGGAGCAGGCGCCGCGCATAGTCGAGGTTTTCGTCGAGGAACAGGTCGAGCGAGCCGACCGACAGGAACGCGGGCGGCAGGCCGTCGAGCCGCGTGGCGCGCGCGGCGGCCGCGTAGGGCGACACGCCGTCGATGCCCGGCGCGTGACCGAGCAGCGAGGTCCAGCCGAACCGGTTGTTGGCCGCGTGCCAGACGAACTCGCCGGCATGCGGGTGCGGCGTGCGCGTGCAGGTGCGATCGTCGAGCATCGGGTAGATCAGATGCTGGAACGCGAGCCGGTATTCGCCGCGGTCGCGGGCCAGCAGCGCCAGCGACGCGGCGAGTCCGCCGCCCGCGCTCTCGCCCGCCACGCCGATCCGCGACGCATCGATGCCGAGCGTATCGGCATGGCGGAAGACCCATGCGAGCGCCGCGTAGCAATCCTCGATCGCGCCGGGAAACACGGTTTCAGGCGCGAGCCGGTAGTCGATCGAGATCAGCGCGCAGCCGAGCTGCGTCACGAGCGACCGGTGCACCGCCTCGAGATCCTTCGCCTTGCCGCGCACGAAGCCGCCGCCATGCAGGTGGACGATGGCCGGGAGCGGGCGCGCGTGATCGTCAGGCAGGTAGACGAGGACCGGGACGTCCGGCGCACCGGCGGGGCCGGGCACCGTGCGGTGTTCGAGCGTGCTGCCGGCCAGGTCGGGCGGCGGCAGCGGCAGCACGCGTTCGCGCGACTGCGCGAGGTTGTCGATGCCGAGCGTGACGGTCGGCCAGGTCTCGAGCAGCGGGCGGATTTCAGGGTCGACGAGATGCAGGGTGTCCAACGCATGGCTCCATCGTGAAGGTGGGCGGTGCACCGCGGTCAGAGCGCGCTGCGCGCGATGACCCAGCGGTGCACCTCGGTCGGGCCTTCGAAGATGCGCATCAGCCGCGCTTCGCTGGCCATCTGCTGCAACGGCATTTCCTTCGTCATGCCCATCGCGCCGAGCGTCTGCATCGCATGATCGATGACGCTCGACGCCATTTCGGTGGCGAACACCTTGACCATCGAGATCTGCGTGCGTGCATCCTGCCCGGCATCCACGCGCACGGCCGCTTCGTAGGTCATGAGGCGGCACGCGTGGATCTGCGTGAGCGCGTCGGCGACCCACCACTGGACCGCCTGGCGTTCCGCGAGCGGCACGCCGAAGGTCTTGCGCTGTTTCGCATGGTCACACAGCATCGCGACCGCGCGCTCGGCGCGGCCGATGCACCATGCGGCCATCTCCAGCCGCCGGTTCGCGAGCCGTGCCTGCATCGGCGCGAAGCCGGCACCTTCCTGGCCCAGCAGTTGCGCGACGGGAATGCGGCAGTCGTCCAGCACGATTTCGTAGGTCGACAGCCCGCCGATCATCGGGATCCGCCGTTCGATGATGAAACCGGGCGTGCCGCGGTCGACGATGAACGCCGACATGCCGCCGCGCTTGCCCTTGCTTCGATCGGTGAGCGCCATCACGATCGTCCAGTCGGCTTCGGGCGCGTGGCTGATCCAGATCTTCCGTCCGTTCAGCACCCAGCTGTCTCCGTCGCGCACGGCCGTCGTCGACAGCGCGCCCGGGTCCGAGCCGGCGCCCGGTTCGGAGATCGCCATCGCGGCACGCGTGATGCCGCGTGCGTACGGTTCGAGATAGCGCGCGCGCTGCGCGTCGTCGGCCACGTCGCACAGCATCCGCAGGTTCGGCGAATCGGGCGGCAGGATGTACGGCGTCACGGTCGTGCCGATCGCTTCGTTGACGCCGACCATCGCGACGGCCGGCAGGTCCGAGCCGCCGGCGTCGAGCGGCGCGTCGAGGCCCCACAGGCCGAGCTGCCGGGAACGCTCGTCGAGGTGGGCGCGTTCTTCGTCGAGCAGCCCGAAGCGCTGGCCGTCGGCCTCGCGGGCCATGACCGCTGCTTCGAGCGGAATCAGCTCGTCCTGCACGAAACGTGCGACGAGGTCGCGGATCATCCGGTGTTCGAGTTCAAGGTCGAAATTCATGGGAGTCGATGAGGGTGAGTAAAGGGAGGTCGATGCCGTCAGGCGGCGTTCGTGCGCGACACCGCGCGGGTGCGCAGCGTGCCGAGCAAGGCGACGGCGCCGGCCGCGAGCAGCGCGGCGTTGAAATAGAGGCCGCCGCGCATCGACCCGGTGGCCGTGTTGAGCACGCCCATCAGGAACGGGCTCGCGAACCCGCCGATCGCGCCGGACATCGTGATCGCCGCGATCGCGACCGCCATCGAGCGCTTCGGCAGCGCGAGCCCCGGCAGCACCCAGAACGCGGGCAGCGCCGCGGCGTGTGTGGCGACCGCGACGCAGAGCGCGATCATCAGGTGCGATGTGCCGGTGGTGCTCGCCAGCCCGGCGAGCGCGGCCGCGCACGCGAGCATCGCGACCGCGCCGTGCCCGCGCCATTCGCGCCGCCGCTCGGTGCGCCAGCCCATCGCGAGCATGCCGACGATGCCGCACAGGTAGGGCAGCGCGGACAGCACCCCGATCCGCATCGCGCCATGCAGGCCGCCGCGATGCAGGATCACGGGCATCCAGAACACGAGCGCGTAGCCGGCGGCCGCGATCGCGAAATTGGCCGCGCACAGCAGCCAGAAATCGCGGTGCGCAAGCAGCGGCCGTGCCGCGTTCGCGTCCGGCGTGGCGGCTTCGGCGTGCGCGTGCGCGGCGCGCAGCGCGGCCTTGTCGGCGTCCGACAGCCAGCGCGCGTCGTCCGGCCGGTCGTCGAGAAAGCGCAGCGCGACGAGGCCGAGCACGCTGCTCGGCAGCCCTTCGACGAGGAACAGCCACTGCCAGCCGCTCAGGCCGGCGGCGCCGTCGAAGAACGAGAGGATGGCGCCCGACACGGGGCCGGCGATCAGCCCGGCGAGGTACAGCGCGGTCATGAACAGCGCGAACGCCTTCGCGCGCTGCCGCGGCGGATACCACGCGCCGAGATAGAACAGGATGCCGGGGAAGAAGCCGGCCTCGAACACGCCGAGCAGGAAGCGGCACGCGTAGAACTGCGCGGGCGTCGTGACGAACATCGTCGCGGCCGAGCCGAGCCCCCACAGCACCATGATCCGGGCAATCGTCTTGCGTGCGCCGATCCGCGCCAGCAGCGCGTTGCTCGGAATCTCGAACGCCATGTAGCCGATGAAGAAGATGCCAGCGCCGAGCCCGTAGACGGCGTCGGAGAAGTGCAGTTCGCCGGCCATCTGCGCGTGCGCGAAACCGATGTTGATCCGGTCGATGAACGACAGCGTGTAGCAGAGGATCAGGAACGGCAGCAGCCGGCGCGAGATCCGGCGGTAGAGCGCCTGCGTCGCGTGATCGCCGGCGGCGGCCGCGTGAGTGGAAAGGGTCGGGGTCATGGACACTCCGTCAGAAGCGGTGGGCGATGCCGAGCGCGAACACCTGCCCGGTGCCGCCCGGTTGCGGCTGCAGGCCGACGACGACCGTGTTGCGGGCGCCGCCGCCGTTCTTCACGTACAGATAGCGGGCGTAGAGCGACGTGCGCTTCGACAGCGGATGGTCGCAGCCGATGCCGAGCGCGGTCGCGTCGTTCGCCGAGCCTTTCACGTCGCGACGCACGACCGAGACGAGCACGCGATCGAGCGCGCCGACGTTGATCGACGCGCCGGCGCTCGCGGTCGAGAACGCTGGCAGGTGCGCCGCCGTGCCGACGCCGTACAGGAACGCGGCGTACAGCTTGACGCGCGCGAATGCGTAGTTGGCCGCGAACACGTAGTGGCGCGTCGTCGACGGCGAGACGACGGGCGCCAGGTTGCCGGCCGACGTGTCGCCCTGGAAGCCGGCGCCGAGATAGAGCCCGCCGATCCGGTACTGGAGCCCGGCGCCGTAGTTGCGCCCGGCCTGCGTGGACAGCGCGTTGGGCGTCGGAAAGCCGTACGTGGCCATCACGCGCAGGCCGTTCCAGTCGGGGCTCAGGTACGACGCCGCCTGGTTGAAGCGCGGAATCGGCGGCGTCGTGTTGCTCGTGATCGTGTCCGTCGACGTCGCGAGCAGCGCGAGCGGCGACAGCCGTTCGTTGAGCCCGAACGGATCGCCGTCGTACACGACGTAGAACGCGGGCGTGTATTGGCGGCCGAGCCGAAGGTCGCCGTAGCGCGTGTTCTGCAGCGACACGTAGGCCTGCCGGTAGAACAGCGTGCCGCCCTGGAACGATCCGTCGGCCGGCGAGAAGCCGCTTTCCAGCACGAACTTCGTCGACGTGCCGCCGCCGAGATCCTCGACGCCCGTCAGTCCGATGCGGCTCGTCGACGAGCCGCCGCCGCTTTGCCGCAGGCTCGACAGGCTGCCGATGCGGTCGAATTCGACGTAGCTGTCGACGATCCCGTACAGCGTGACCGACGATGCGTGCGCCGACGTGGCGCTCAGCACGCACGCGCCGATCAGGAATGCTTTCCGTTGCATGAAGGTGTCTCCGTTCCATGTCTTGTTGTGGCGCGCCCGCGTTCTGGGAGCGGTTGCGCGCGGGGTGCCGCCGTGCCGCGTCGGTTCAGCGCCCCTTGAATACCGGCTTGCGTTTCTCGAGAAACGCGCGGGCGCCCTCGATCCGGTCCTCGCTCGCGTAGACGTCGGGGCCGACGTCCAGCCGCAGCGCGGCGGCCGCCGGCAGCCCCTGGCTGCGTGTCGCGGTTTCCTTGATGCGGCGGATCGTGAGCGGCGCGTTTTCGGAGATCGTCCGCGCCAGTTCGCGCACGGTGTCGTCGAGCGCGGCGGCGGGGACGACGCGGTTCAGCAAGCCGACGCGCTGCGCCTCGTTCGCGTCGAGGCGGCGGCCCGTGAACAGCAGCTCCATCGCGATCGCGCGCGGCAGCAGGCGTGGCAGCAGCACGCTCGCGAAGTTCGCGCCCATCCCGACGCGCGCCTCGGGCAGCGCGAAGGTTGCGTGATCGGCGGCGATCCGCAGGTCGCACGCGAGCGCGATTTCAAAGCCGCCGCCGACGGCGAAGCCGTTGATGGCCGCGATGGTCGGCTTGCGCAGTTCCAGGATCAGCTCGTGCACGTTGCGGGCGAGCCCGCGCATCGGCCGCATCCCGCGAATCTCGGGATCGCCGAGATCGACGCCCGCGCTGAATGCGCGCTCGCCCGCGCCGCGGATCACGATGACGCGGATCGCCGGGTTGTCGTCGAGCGTGACCAGTTCGTCGCACAGGCGCCGGATCGCGTCGGCGGACAGCGCGTTGGCGACGTGCGGGCGATGGATCGTCAGCCACGCGATGCCGTCGTCGTCGTTGCGCAGGATCGACGGGGCGTCGTCGCCCGTCAGCGAGGAAAATGCGCCCGGCGTGGTCATGACGCGCTCCCGGCAGCATTCGCGCGCGTGTCGTGGAGCACGCCCGCCTGCCGCAACGCGTCCCGGCGCGCCGCGTCGATACCGAACGCGTCGAGCACGGCGTCGGTGTCGGCGGCGAACGGCTGCGGCGGCCGGCGTATCGATCCGGGCGTACGGGAAAGCTTGGCGGGGATGCCCGCGCCGGTGTACGTGTCGGTGTCGACGAACATCGCGTTGCGAGCGGTTTGCGGATGGCCGAACGCGTCGGCGACGGTGTTCACCGGCCCCGTCGCGACGCCCGCGTGCATCAGCCGCTCGACGACCTCGTCGGCACGCAGCTCGGCGGTCAGCTGGCCGAGCAGCGTGTCGAGCGCATCGCGATGCGCGACGCGCTGCGCGTTGGTCGCGAACCGTGGATCGCGCGCCAGCTCCGGCACGCCGAGCGCTTCGACGAGCCGCGCAAACGTGCGGTTGTTGCCGGCGCCGGTCGCGACCGGCTTGTCCTTGCACGGATAGACGCCGTACGGCGCGATCGCGCCGTACACGTTGCCGGTCGCGACGGGAACCTCGCCGGTCGCCATCCAGCTCGTGCTGACCGGATGCAGCATCGACAGCGCCGTGCTGAACAGGTCGATGTCGACGTGCTGGCCGAGGCCGGAGCGCGTCCGTTCGACCAGCGCAAGCAGGACGCTCGATACGGCGCTCATGCCGGCCGCGAAGTCGACGACCGGAAACGGCACCTTGAGCGGCATGCCGCCCGGCTCGCCGTTGATCGACATGAAGCCGGCGAGGCCCTGCGCGACGGCGTCGTAGCCCGGAAACCGCGCGAGCGGGCCGTCGGTGCCGTATCCGGAGATCGAGCAGTGGACGAGGCGCGGAAAGCGCTCGCGCAGGCAGTCTTCGTAGCCGATGCCCCAGCGTTCGAGCGTGCCCTGCTTGAAGTTGTCGACCAGCACGTCGGCTTTCTCGAGCAGGCGGAACAGCACGTCGCGTCCGTCGGGATGCGACAGGTCGAGCGCGAGATTGAGCTTGTTGCGGTTGAGCCCCCAGTAGTAGCTGGAGAGGCCGTTCGGCATCGCGGGCCCCCAGTCGCGCGTTTCGTCGCCCTGCGGCGGTTCGATCTTGATGACGTCCGCGCCGTGGTCGGCGAGCGTCTGCGCGCAGAACGGCCCCGCATAGACGCGGCTCAGGTCCACCACACGCACGCCCGCGAGCGCGCCTTCGTTACTGCTGGTCATGACGATGTCTCCTTCGATGGGGATGCGATGCGCCGGCAGACCGGCACGCGCCGGCTGCACGGCCGTGATGCGTCGGGGTTCAGCCGCGTGCGGCGAAGAGTGCGTCGACCGCCGCGCGATGTTCCGGGGTCGCGTGCGCGAACGCCTGGTACGACGCCGACAGGTCGAGCACCGTGTCGAGGCTTGCATGGCGGCTTTCGCGCAGCAGGCGCTTGGTCAGGCGCAACGCGGTGCCCGAGTGGCGGGCGATGCGGCCGGCCAGTTCGTGGGCGTGCGCGAGGAGGTCGCCGTCGGGCACGACGCGCGACACGAGCCCGCAGCGCAGCGCGGCCTGCGCGTCCAGTGCATCGCCCGTGAACGACATTTCCGCGGCGACGGCGGCGCCGACGATCTGCGGCAGGAACCACGCGCCGCCGTCGCCGGGCACGAGGCCGAGGGCGATGAAGCTCTCGGCGAAGCGCGCGCCGTCGGCGGCGATGCGGATGTCGCACATGCATGCGAGGTCGGTGCCGGCGCCGATCGCCGGGCCGTTGACCGCCGCGATGGCCGGCACCTCGAGTTGCTGGAACGCCCGTGCAAGGCGCTGAATGCCGTGGCGGTAGCTGGACCGGATCGCGGCAAGGTCGTGCGACTCCGATTCCATGAATGCGCGCATCGCCTTCACGTTGCCGCCCGACGAGAACGTCGTGCCGGCGCCGGTCAGGACCAGCACGCGGATCGACTCGTCGCGGTTCGCGTCGTCGCAGCATTCGGTCAGCGCGTCGATCGCATCGGTGTCCGAAATGGCGTTGCGGGTTTTGGGACGGTTCATCGTGACGGTCAGGATCGGGCCCTGCCGTTCACGGATCAGAAAGGCTGCCATGATGTCTCCGTGTGTTCTGTGCCGCGGGGCTTCACGCCGCGGGCCGAAGCCTAGTATCGTCACGACGGTTGGCGGCGGGAAATTCCGTTCCACATATGTGGAAGGCCCGTCCCGGTTGCAGCGGAGAGGGCGGGATGAGCGGAAACGTGGTCAAGAGCGCGGCGCGCGTGTTCGAGGTGCTGGAACTCTTCAGCGCATTGCAGCGGCCGCTGAGCGTGCGCGAGATCGCCACGCGTTGCGGGTATCCGGGGTCGAGCGCGGCGGCGCTGCTGACCAGCATGAAGGCGCTCGGCTATCTTTCGTACGACGACGCAACCCACGCGTATGCGCCGACCGCACGGCTCGTCAACCTCGGCGAAGCGCTCGTCGATTCGGCGGCCGGCAGCCGGCGGCACTGGCATGCCGTCGCGAAACGGCTGGCGCTGCGCACGCACGAGGCGGTCGTGATCGCGGTGCAGAGCGACCTGTACGTGCAGTACATCGACGCGGTCGAGGGCTCGCATACGATTCCGATCCAGTTCTACGCGCCGATCGGCACGCGTCGCGAGATCTGCATGTCGGGGCTCGGCTGGGCGCTGCTGAGCCTTCAGCCGGACAGCACGATCCGCCGGCTCGTATCGCGCAGCATTCGCCGGATCGGGAAATCGGGCAGGACGATCGACGAGGACGTCGTGCTCGACAAGGTCGAACAGACGCGCCGGCTCGGTTATTCCTATTCGGCGCATACGGTCACGCAGGGCGCCGCGATGATCTCGATGGTGATCGCGGACGGCTGGAACGGCCTGCCGCTGGCCATGGGCGTGGCCGGGCCCGTCGAGCGGATCGGCGCGCGTCGCGACGCGATCGTGCGGGCGATGCGGGAGGCGCTGGACGCGCAGCGTACGGATGCGGCGGCGGGCTAGCCGGCCGAGGCCGGCGCACGCAGGCATTCGCATAGAATCGGGCGGTTTCGCCGCTCTTGTCCCGACTGCATTTCAGCGAGGCTGTCATGTCATTGAACGCGCCGCTTTCCGGCATCCGCATCATCGAATTCGAAGGTCTCGGCCCCGGCCCGCTCGCGGGCTGGATGCTCGCGGGGATGGGAGCGCGGATCACGCTGATCGCGCGCCCGGCCGGCCGCACGAGCGCGCCGGACGCATTGAAGGCCCGCGACGGCGACCTGCTGCGCGAAGGCAAGACGATCGTCGAACTCGACCTGAAGTCGCCGGCCGGCCGCGAGGCCGCGCTCGACCTGATCGCGCGGGCCGATGCGCTGATCGAGGGCCTGCGGCCCGGCGTGATGGAGCGGCTCGGCCTCGGGCCTGAAGATTGCGCGCGCCGCAATCCGAAGCTCGTGTACGGCCGGATGACCGGCTGGGGCCAGCACGGCCCGCTCGCGGCCGCGGCCGGGCACGACCTGAACTACGTCGCGCTGACAGGGCTGCTGTCGCTGTCCGCGCCGCGCGACGGCCGGCCGGGGTTGCCGCCGACCATCGTCGGCGATGCGGGCGGCGCGCTCGGGCTCGCGTTCGGGATCGTCTGTGCGCTGTTCGACGTGCGCGGCGGCGGGCCGGGGCGGGTGGTCGACGGCGCGATCGTCGACATCGTGTCGATGCTCGGTTCGCTCGCGCTGTGGGCGCGCGCGAACGGGCAGCTCGACGGCGCGCAGCCGAGCCTGTTCCACGATGCGCCGTTCTACGACGTGTATCGCTGCGCGGACGGCGAGTGCGTGACGATCGGCGCGCTCGAGCCCCCGTTCTACGCGCTGCTGGTCGAACGGCTCGGACTGACCGACGTCGATCCGGCATCGCAGTACGACCGCGCACGCTGGCCCGCGCTGAAGGCGCGTTTCGCCGACGTGTTCGCGCAGCAGCCGTCCGCGTACTGGCGCGCGCTGCTCGAAGGCACCGACGTGTGCTTCGCGCCGCTGCTGAGCGTGGCGGACGCGGTCGCGCATCCGCATAACGTCGCACGCGGGATCTATCGAACGGACGAGAACGGCCACGTGCGGGCGCGGGTGGCGCCGCGGTTTTTGCCGCTGGCGGGGGATGAGGCCGAGTAGCGCGTCGAAGCTCACGGTTCGGGAGCAAACCCGGCGTTATCGTGAGGGCATTCTGGACAGAGCTAAAGTTGGTACCGAACAAGGTACGGTGAAATCTCGATCGAATCAGGAGCGGACATGCCCCACACCATTCTGGCCAGCGTGACGGCGAGCGTTTCGGAGCTGAAGCGGAACCCGACGGGAACCGTGGCGGCGGGCGAGGGCTTCCCGGTCGCGATCCTGAGCCACAACGAACCGGCGTTCTACTGCGTCCCGGCGAAGACATGGGAGGCGATGGTCGAACGTCTCGAGGATATCGAAGACAACGCGCTCGTCGAGTCGCGCGCCAACGGGAAAGTCGTCGAGGTCAAACTGGTTGACCTTTGAGTTCGCGTTGCTCGAACCTGCGTTGAAGGCGTGGAAGAAGCTCGATCGCGCCGTTCGCGATCGGTTCGAGGCGAGACTTGCCGAACGGCTCGAAAATCCTCGCATTCCTTCGGCCAGGCCGTGCGACACGCGCTGTGGCTTCGGCGTTTCGCGGCTTGTCTCGTCGAACCGGCCGGTGCCGCCCGTCAGGCCGTCTCTTCCGGCGCATCCGGCATCTTTCCGTCGCCGACGCGGTTGATCGTGCCTTGCGCGATCGCGACGAGCCGTTCGTGATCGCCGTCGATGACGAACACGTGACACTGGCAGGTCGCCTGGTGCCGGCCCGCGTACACGAGCTTCGCGCGCGCGACGAGCGTGCCGTTCACGGCCGGCCGCAGATAGTTGATCTTGTATTCGGCCGTAATCACGCGCGGGCCCAGCACGAGCGCGCCGGCGAACGTCAGCGCGTTGTCCGCCAGGTAGCTGATGACGCCGCCGTGCACGAACCCGTGTTGCTGCCGCAGTTCCTCGCGCACGGGCAGGCACAGCGACACTTCGTTGTCGCCGATATGCATCAGCTCCGTGCCCAGCAGCATGCTGAACGGTTGCGCGCGCAATGCGCCGCGCGCGTGATCCGTGATGTCGGTCATCGAACTTCCTTCGAAATGAACGCCCGCTTGCGCTGAACTCTAGGAAGGGGGCTGCGGATAAGCAAGGAAATTCGTCCGCATTTCGTGCAAATTCCGGCGCGATGCGACGCGATTATTGCGTCGAATACCGAAGATCCCCCGGTTTGTCGGCGATTCCGCGGGAATGCAGGAGCAACGTGAACTTTGCCGTCTCCCGGTCCTAAAGTCCGACGAAGAAATGCCGCTAATGCCGGGGCATTGCCTCATCGTCCGCTTTCCAGGAATCTCCCCCATGTTCGGAAAAATCAAGCTCGCGTCGGGTCTGCTCGGCGTGTTGACCGTGTTCTGCCTTTTCCTGTTCGCGATCGAGGCGCTCGGCTTCTGGGCGCTCACGTCGACGCGCAGCGGCGTCGACGACCTGTCGAACGTCGCGATCACGCAGGTCGGCGCGGCGAGCCAGGCCACCCAGCAGCTGCTCGACGCGCGCATCAACCTGTCGCGCGCCGGCACGCGGATGGTGCGCGGCGGCCCGAAGCCGGACGACATCATCCGCCATGCCGGCGCGTCGCTCGCGGAAGCCGACAAGGCGTTCGCCGCGCTGACGGCCGTGCAGCCGGTCGACGAGACCAACCGCGCGCGCGTCGCGGCGCTCACCGAGCGCTATCGCGCGCTGCGCGGCGCGCTGGGCGAACTCGTGCAGTTCCTCGACGCCGACAACATCCAGGCATTCCTCGACCAGCCGACGCAGAGCATCCAGGACGCCTATATCGCCGAGCTGCGCCGCTTCACCGACTACGGCGGCACATCGAGCCGCTCGGCGCTCGATACGATCGACGGCGGCATGCTGTGGTTCAAGTCGGTCGGCATCGTGCTGCTGGTGGCGATGCTCGTGGCGAGCGCGGCGATCTACGCGGCCGCGCGGCGCGCGGTCGTCGCGCCGCTGGAAGAAGCCGGCCGCCATTTCGAGCGGATCGCGCAGGGCCGGCTCGATGAAGTCGTGCGGGCAGGCGGCGTGTTCGAGATCGACCGGATGTTGCGCGGCCTCGCGACGATGCAGACGAGCATCGCGGGCACCGTGCGCACGGTGCGCCAGGCGTCCGATGCGATCCACCTCGGCGCGGGCGAGATCGCGGGCGGCAACGCCGACCTGTCGGCGCGCACCGGCACCCAGGCCGCGTCGCTCGAGGAAACGGCCGCGAGCATGGAGGAGCTGACGGCAACCGTCCGTCAGAACACCGACAGCGCCCGCGCGGCGAGCGCGCTGGCCGACGCGGCGCTCGAGGCGACGAGCCACGGCGGCGGCGTGGTCGACAGCGTGATCGACCGGATGCGCGGCATCGCGCAGAGCTCGGGGCGGATCGCGGAGATCATCTCGGTGATCGACGGCATCGCGTTCCAGACCAACATCCTGGCGCTGAACGCGGCCGTGGAGGCCGCGCGGGCCGGCGAACAGGGCCGCGGCTTCGCGGTCGTCGCGGGCGAAGTGCGCTCGCTCGCGCAGCGCAGCGCGCAATCGGCGAAGGAGATCAAGGCGCTGATCGAGGATTCGGTCGCGCAGATCAACGGCGGCGCGGAGCTCGTCGAGCGCGCCGGCGAAGCGATGCGGACGGTATCGATGTCGATCACGCGCGTCGTGCAGACGATGTCCGAGATCACCTCGGCGTCGGTCGAGCAGAGCGTCGGGATCGAGCAGGTGAACCAGGCCGTCACGCAGATGGATCAGCTCACGCAGCAGAACGCGGCGCTGGTCGAGGAAGTCGCGGCGGCGGCCGCGTCGCTGAACGACCAGACCGCGCACCTGATGCAGGCTGTGTCGGTATTCGAACTGGGCGATGGCCGTGCCGCACGCGATGAACGCGCGGCGCCGTCGTTCGCCGGGACGGGTTACGAACCGGCCGGCAGCGCCGCGTAGGCGGTCGCGAGGTGGTAGGGCGTCGTCGACGGCATGTCGGCGCGCGACACCTGCCCGTCAGCCGTCTTGCACTCGAACCAGCCGCGCGGATGCAGGAAGCGCGCGGCGAAGCGTTCGATCTGCCGCGCGAGCGGCGCGGAGGCCGGCGTGCCGCCGTGCGTCGCGAGCGCGCGCAGGTACTCCGTCTGCGCCCAGATCCGCTGCGTGCCGTCGACGCACGCGCCTTGCGCATCGAGCGCCGCGCAGACGCCGCCCGTCTGCGGATCGACACCGTATTGCTCCGCAAAGCCGAACGCGCGCGACAGCGCAGCGGGGAGCCCCGTTTGCGCGAGCCGCGCGCCGGCCGCATCGACCAGATAGAACCACTCGAACTGATGACCGGGCTCGAAACGGTTGTCTGCCGCGCCGAGCGGCAGCTCGGCGACGCAGCCGGTCGCCGCGTCGACGAACGTGCGCTCGACGGCCTGCGCGGTGTGCGCGAGCGCGTCGTCGAACGCCGCGTCGCCGAATGCATCGGCAGCCGCGAGCCAGGCTTCGGTCAGGTGCATCAGCGGATTCTGCAGCGCCCCGCTGCCGGATGACGAGAAATCGGCGTGGCGCGCCGCATCGAGCAGCGCGTCGCCGGGACGCGGCGCGAAACGGTCGCGGATCAGCGCGGCGGTCTCCTCGGCCGTCGTGCGCGCGGCGGCGTCGCCCGACGCCGCATACCAGGCGGCACACGCGAACACGATGAATGCGTGCGTATAGAGATCCTTGGTCGTGTCGAGCGGCGCGCCCTGCGCGTCGACGCTGTAGATCCAGCCGCCGTGGCGCGTGTCGCGAAAGCGCCGGCCCAGCGCGTCGAACAGCGTGGCTGCGTGTGCGGTGTCGCCGGCCTGCGCGAACACGAACAGTTGCCGTGCGCACGCCATTGCGCGATAACGGGTCACGGGCAGCGGCGCGTGGGTGGCCGGATCGACGGCTTCGAACGGCAACTGCAATGTCTGGTCGAACCCTGAACCCCGCCAGATCGGCAAGACGACGTGCGCGAAATGGTGGCGCAGCTGGGCGGCCTGGGCGGAAGCGGAGTCGGAAACGGACATGACGGGGTTGAGCGCTGGGTTCGAAACGTGTCGGCGCGGCCCGGAGGATCGGCGCGGCCGGGGCCAAGGATAAAACATTCCGCGCGGCCGGCACCAAAAAAGGAGATAAATCGCATGCTGAGCAACCTGGAACTCGTGATGCGGCTCGTTCTCGCGGCGGCGCTCGGCAGCGTCATCGGCTTCGAGCGCGAGCGCCTGTCGTGGGCCGCCGGCCTGCGCACGCACATGCTCGTTTGTGTCGGTTCGACGCTGATCATGATCGTGTCGGCGTTCGGTTTCGCCGACGTGCTCGGCAGCAGCGAGCACATCATGCTCGATCCGTCGCGGATCGCCGCGCAGGTCGTCTCGGGCATCGGCTTCCTCGGCGCGGGTTCGATCCTGCTGCGCGGCGAGATCGTGCGCGGGCTGACGACCGCCGCGAGCCTGTGGTCGGTCGCCGCGATCGGCCTTGCGGTGGGGGGCGGGCTGTACGTCGCGTCGATTTCGGCGACGATCATCATCCTGATCATCCTGGCCGGCATCAAGCCGCTGGAGCGGCGCTATTTCACGGTGCGGCAGCGCCGCCAGGTCGCGCTGACGGTCGTGAGCGGCACGCTGAACTTCGATTCGCTGCATGCGGCGCTCGGCCCGGACAGTGCGCGCGTGAAGCAGTTCATCGTGCAGCGTGCCGACGACACGGGCGAGCACGACGAGGTGCGCATCGCGCTCGCGCGGGTGTCGGCGCTCGAATACCAGGCGATCTGCGACAAGCTGCGCGCGCTGAAGGGCGTGACGCGTTTTGAAGAGGGCAACGGGCTGTCGGGCGACGAATAGGCTGAATCGGCAACGGGGCATGCGACAATGGCCGACCACCGATTCCGTTCGACATCCGGTTCCGTGTTCGCGGGCCCCGCTATCCGATTTCCATGACCGAATCCGTTTCCTCGCCTCGCTCCCGTTCCCGTTCCCGTTCCAATCGTTCGTCGGCCCGTTCCCGCCAGCGCTCGGCTGCTGCCGCGGGGAGTACGTCCGCGAGGGCGACGGCGCGGTCCGGCAGTGCGCCGGCCGCCGACGCGTCGCGGGACGAGCGAACGCTCGACCTGTTCGGCGATCCGGTGTTCGAGCCGGGCGAACGCGCGCCGGTTGCGGTTCGCGACGAAGCGGGGGCGCAGGCCGATGCAGCGGTCGATATCGCGGACGATGTGGCCTCCGGGCGGCAGCCCGCGCTGGACGGGTTCGGTGCGCGGGAAGGGGCGGGCGCGGCGGCACATGCGGAAGCGGCAGAGGGCGCGGTGACGCCGGAAGTCGCGACGGTGGCCCATGGCGTTTCGGTGCCGCAAGGTGAGGAGGTTGCAGATGCCGACATCGTGCCGGCCTCCGGGGCTGTTGCGATGAAGGCGGTCGATATTCCCGTGGCGGGTGGCGTTGCAACGAAATCCGCCGATGTGCCCGCGGCCGACGCCGTCACGATGGCGGCGACCAGGCTGCAGGCGGCCGATGATACGGCGCCGAAGGTGGCCGAAGCGCAAGCAGCTGGCGGCGAAGTCGAGCAGGCTGTTGTCGCTGCCGCCGCCGTCAAATCCCGCGAAGGGCGATCTTCCGGCGACGCCGTGAAGGAGCGTCGTGCGTCGTCGGGCGGCAAACGTCGGGCGGCTGCCGGTGCAAGTGATGCGACAGCAGAGCAATCTGCGCCAGTCGTGACGAGCGTCGACACGGCGCGAGCGGCGGCCGGGGCGAGCCCGGCACCGGACGCGGTGTCGATCGTCGAGCCTCAGGCGTCGGCGGAGCCGACCAAGCCGGCAATCGCCGCGAACCCGGCGAACCCGGCGAACCCGGCGAATATTGCGAAGGCCGTGGACGCCGCGCCGCACCCCGACACCACCGTATCCCCTGCCACCCAGCCGGTGGCTTCCGCTGCGTCCTTTGTCACGAAGCCGTCGGTGGAGCGCGCGCAACCGGCCGCGCCGGTCTTCGATCCGGATACGCACCTGCGCCCGCTGACCGACCGCCTCGCCGCGCTGCAGGCCGACGTCGACGGTTTGACGCGCACCGCCGATCGCGAGATGCGCCGCGTCAACCGGCTGCTGCTGGCCTTGGCCGTCGTCGTGCTGGCCGGGCTCGTTGCGCTGGTGCTTCAGACGCGGCAGATCGCGCATCTGAAGCAGGACGTCGCCACGAAGCAGCAGCGGATCGATCGCCTCGCGGCCGATCTGTCGACGCAGCAGGCAACGCTGATGACGCTCGAGGAGCATCACGAGGCGCTTCTGTCGCAAGTCGACCGGCTCCAGCGCAACGCGAATCGTGAGGCGGCCGTCGTGAAACGTGCGCACCGCACGCGCTAATCGTTTCGACCCTATCCTGGGAGCCCGACCGAGCAAGGATCGCGGTTCCGCGTCGGCGATCAGGCGCCGCGCGCATGCGGCAAACTGATGCGGTGCGCTGGCAGAGTTCAGGGAAAACCCTTAGAATAGCGTCCATCTAAGGGAAAACCCTAGCCACGTCTGTCAGGAGTCTCACATGAGCTTCATCCTCGCCCTGCTGCAAAAGATCGACGACCTCTTCGTGTCGCCCCACCTGCCGCTCGACGCCGAATACTCGTACGCTGCGCGTCGTGCCGAAGCCGAGCGCGTGCGCCGTGCGCACCTCGTGCCGATCGTCCTGTATCGTCGCTGATTCGCTGATTCGCTGATTCGCTGATTCGCCGATTCGCGGCCAGCGCGGCCCCCGCCGCACCTGCCTGCCCGCTTTCCGCCGCCGCATCGCGCGCCGGCGCGACCGTCCCGCTACACTGGAAGTCCGAATCCGTTCACGGTGACCGGGCCATGCTGCAGATGCGGCCGATGACGGCCAGAGAATTCCACGCGTACCGTACGCGAGCCATCGACGGCTACGCGCGCGATCTCGTCTCATCCGGACAAAATGCTGTCGAAGACGCGACCAGCCGGGCGCGCGCCTGTTTCGACACGCTGCTGCCGGATGGCTTGCGGACCTCCGGCCAGACCCTCGTCGTGCTCGTCGACACCGCCAGCGGCGACGCAGTGGGCGACCTCTGGTACGCGATCGTGCCCGAAGGGCCGAACCGCACGCTGTTCATCTACGACCTCGACATCGTCCCGTCCCGGCGTCGCCAGGGCTGGGCCACACGCACGCTCGATGCGCTCGACGCCGAGGCGCGCCGCTACGGCATCACCGAGATCGGGCTGTCGGTGTTCAATCACAACACGGCGGCCCGCGCGCTGTATCGTGCGTGCGGCTTCGCGCCGATCACGACGACGTTGATCAAGCCGGTCATTCCGGGCTGAATCTGCTGGCAGGCGCTCAGCTGGTACTTGCGGTCAACCGGGTATGTCGCGGGCGGCCTGCACCGTCCACACTCCCGATCCTTCCTGCTCGCCGAGCGCCGAGCGCCGAGCCCCAAGCCCCAAGCAACCGACCCCGACCATCAAACACCGACAGCCGAACGGCCCTCCGACCCTTCGACCGTCCTGCACGCGACGCCCACACCCGCTCAGTGCGCGCGCCCTTTCCATCTCCGCAGCAGCAGCGCATTGGTCACGACGCTGACGCTGGAAAACGCCATCGCCGCGCCCGCGATCACCGGGTTCAGCCAGCCGAGCGCCGCGAGCGGCACGCCGACCAGGTTGTAGACGAATGCCCAGAACAGGTTCTGCTGGATCTTCCGGTACGTGCGTCTGGAGATGTCGATCGCATCGGCGACGAGCGCCGGGTCGCCGCGCATCAGCGTGATGCCGGCCGTGTGCATCGCGACGTCGGTGCCGGTGGCCATCGCGATGCCGACGTCGGCCGCGGCAAGCGCGGGCGCATCGTTGATCCCGTCGCCGACCATCGCGACGATTCCGCCGTGCGTGCGTTTCAGCTCGGCGACGACGCGCGCCTTGTCGTCGGGCAGCACCTGCGCATGCACCTCGCCGATGCCGAGCGACGCCGCGACGGCCGCCGCGCTGCCACGGTTGTCGCCCGTCACGAGCACGCTCGCGACGCCGCGCGCCGACAGTGCCGCGATCGCGTCGCGGGCGCCCGGCTTCACGGTGTCGCCGAAAGCGATCAGCGCGAGCAACGCGCGCGGCGCATCGGCACGCATCAGCCACGAGATCGTGTTGCCCGCGCGTTCGAGCTCCGCCGCGCGCGCGTCGAGCGCGGGCGGCACGGCGATGCCGAGCTCGTCGCGCCAGCGTGTGCTGCCCAGCGCGAGCAACTGCCCGCCGACGCGGGCTTCCACGCCGCGTCCCGCCACCGCGCGCGCATCGGCCGCGCTTGCCGGCGGCACCGCACCGCCGCGCGCGGCAACGTCGGCGTCGTGCGCGGCGACCACGGCGCGCGCGAGCGGATGGTCGCTCTGACGCTGCACCGCCGCCGCGAGCGCGAGCGCTTCGTCATGCGGCACGCCGACGGCTTCGAACGCCGTCACGGACGGCTTGCCTTCGGTCAGCGTGCCGGTCTTGTCGAACGCGATCACGGTGGTGCGCTGCGCGAGTTCGAGCGCCTGCGCATCCTTGATCAGTACGCCGTGCCGCGCCGCGACGCCCGTGCCCGCCATGATCGCGGCGGGCGTCGCGAGGCCGAGCGCGCACGGGCACGCGATGACGAGCACCGCGACCGCGTTGAGGATCGCGGTTTCCGTCCCGGCGCCGGCGATCAGCCAGCCAGCCAGCGTCAGCACCGCGATGCCGAGGATGGCCGGCACGAACACCTCGCTCACGCGATCGACGAGCCGCTGGATCGGCGCCTTCTCGGCCTGCGCGGATTCGACGAGGCGGATGATGCGCGCGAGCGTCGTCTCCGCGCCGATCGCGGTGGTTTCGACGACGAGCGCGCCTTCGCCGTTGATCGAGCCGGCCGTGACAGGGTCGCCGTCGTCCTTCGGCACTGGCAGGCTTTCACCGGTGATCAGCGATTCGTCGACATGCGAGCGGCCCGACACGATCCGGCCGTCGACGGGCACGCGCTCGCCGGGCCGGATGCTGACGCGGGTGCCGACACGCACCTGCGTCAGCGGCACGTCGCGTTCGATGCCGTGCTCGACGACGCGGGCCCGGTCGGGACGCAGCGCGTTCAGCGCGCGGATCGCGTCGGTGGTCTGGCGCTTCGCGCGCGATTCGAGCCATTTGCCGAAGCGCACCAGCGTGACGATGACGGCCGACGCTTCGAAATACAGATGGCCGGAATGGCCGGTGCCGCGCAGCAGCATCCATAGGCTCAGCCCGTACGCGGCCGACGTGCCGAGCGCGACGAGCAGATCCATGTTGCCGGTGCGCGCCTTCACCGCGTGCCAGGCCGCGCGATAGAAGCGCGCGCCGAAGCCGAACTGGACGATCGAGGCGAGCACGAGCTGGACCCAGCCGTTCGGCATCAGGTGGATGCCGAACGGCGCGACGAGCATCGGCGCGATCAGGGGCGCGCTCAGCACCGCAGACCAGATCACGAGATCGCGTTCGCGGATCGCTTCGAGGCGCTTGCGTGTTTCGGGGTCCTGCGCGGCACCGGCCGGTTGCGCGTCGGCGCCGGCTGACGACGCGTCGGCGAGCGACGCGCGATAGCCGGCGGTGGTGACGGCCGCGATCAGCGTGGCGGCGTCGAGGGCGCCGGCGCCGTGCACCGACGCGCGCTCGGTCGCGAGGTTGACCGCAACGCGGGCGACGCCCGGCACGGCGGCCAGCGCCTTTTCGACGCGGCCGACGCAGGACGCGCAGGTCATGCCGTCGATGTCGAGTTCGAGGTCGGCAGGGGCGGTGGAAGCAGCCGGCGGGATGGCCGCGCCGGCAACCGGCGTCGCGCCGTATCCGGCCTGTTTGACGGCTTCGGCGAGCCGGGCGGCGGTAACGTCGGGCGCGGCGTCCACGGTCGCCCGTTCGGTCGCGAGGTTGACCGACGCGCGCGTGACACCCGGCACCTTCGCCAGCGCTTTCTCGACGCGCGACACGCACGACGCGCAGGTCATGCCGTCGATGTCGAGTTCGATGCTGGCGGGCGCGGCAGGCGAGGTGGGGGCAAGCGCGGTAAAGCCTGCATCCGTTACGGTCGGTGTCGCGCCGTAGCCGGCCTGTTTCACGGTTTCCACCAGTTGTGCGGCGGAAACGTCGGCCGTGACATCGACGGTCGCCCGTTCGGTCGCGAGGTTGACCGACGCGCGCGTGACGCCCGGCACCTTCGCCAGCGCCTTCTCGACGCGCGACACGCACGACGCGCAGGTCATCCCGTCGATATCGAGTTCGACGGTGCTGGTGGCCGGGAGCGGGCGGCCGGCAGTCGAAGCGGCTGCGGCCATCGGCGTGGGTGATGCCTCAACAGGATGCGCCTGCGTGGCGGCGGCGACTTCGAGCACTGGTGCGCGTACGGAGGCGCCGTAGCCGGCTGCGCCGACCGCCTCGATCAGTCGCGCGGCGTCGACGGTTTCCTGCGCAGTCACCGTCGCCGCGTGCGCGTCGAGGTCGACCGCCGCCTCGACGACGCCCGGCACCGCGGCCAGCGCCCGTTGCACGCGGCTCGTGCAGCCGCCGCAATGCATGCCGTCGACGCTCAGCTCGATCGTGTGCAGCGCTGTGGAGGCAAGTGATTCTGTCATGTCGGATTCCCTGAATGCGCGGCTCGTGCCGCGAATGGAACCAGTATCAACATTCCCATGATGGTAAGGTCAAGCGGTGGCAGCGCATGCAGATGCACACAGGGTGTCACAACGCGGAAAAAGCAATCTCCCGGATTCCTGACCGACATCCGGGAGGGGCGGGCCTTTGCGCTCGACTGCGCGATCAGGCGCAGAGCTTGGCGCTCGCGAGACGATTCAGGCTGACGCCCTGCTCGGCGGCCTGGATCACCAGCGCGCGGTGTGCCTGCGGCGGGATGCGAACCTTGAATTCACCGCTGTAGGTGCGGTCGGCGATCGGCTCGGGCACCTTTTCTCCGTTTGCGGTCATGTCGCGAATGACCTCGGCGACGAGCCGGCGAATACCGGCCAGCGCACCTTCCGGCGTTGCGTCGAGCCACGAAAGAGACGGGAATTCCGCGCACAGGCCAACGTGCTCCCCGTCCTCCGGGGACCACGTTACGCGGTACGTAAAGTGGTCTTGAGTCATGATTTCTGTTCCTTCAGTCGATCGATCGCGTCGAGAACCTGTCGCATCTGATCGTTGAATCGCACGTTCGCGGGCTCGCGCCTCATGAGTTCGAGGATCTTCCATACGCTCGCCGCATCGAATGGTGTCATTAGTGACACCATTCGTCAATCGACCAACCGGCCCCCGCACTCGAGATTGTTTCGCCTTGAGCGTGTGTCGCTCCGATATCCCCTGTTTTGTTGCAAATCGCCAGCACTATTTCGAATTTGTCGACAATACGGCTAGCGTTCGGCCAGCTATTCGGCATATTAGGGGATGCCCGTAGGCGCTATGATACCGGCCTGACATCAGCGCCCACCGTTACGCAACGTCACGAAACGGTTATCCGGGCACGCTGGGGTGCCTTGCTTTCGCCATTCGCGCGTCGCACAAGGCGTTGACTGAAAAGAACGATATTCGGCCAGTACTCGATGATTGAAAACCAGCAGGAATCAGTTTCTCTGCGGCGCGTGTGTGCGTCGCTGGCCATGGCGGCGTTGCTTGCGGGGTGCGCGTCGCAACCGGATGCCATTCAGCGGAAAACCGGCTGGATGCGCGCGGAAGTCGCGGACTCCTATGTATACGCGTATCCGCTCGTGCTGATGGACGTCGCGAAGGAAGCGGCGACCGGCGGCGACGGCGCGCAGCCGGGGCAGGCGCCGCTCAACACGCTGCGCCACGCGCAGGCGCTGCCGCCCGTCGGCGCGGTCAATCCGCCGCTGCCGGGCGTCGACACGCTCGACTCGACCGGCTGGCTCGACGTCGCCGCCGAACCCGTGATCGTCACGTTGCCCGACACGCGCGGCCGCTACTGGGACGCGCGTGCGCTCGACATGTGGACGAACGTGCTGTGGTCGTCGTCGAGCGTGGCTGCACGCGGCACACGCGGCGGTGTGCGATCGCAAACGATTGCCTTCGCCGCGAAGGATTGGCAGGGCACGCTGCCGAAGGGGGCGGTCCGGATCGACGTCCCGTCGGCCAACGCGTGGCTCGAAGTCCGTCTGCAGACGAGCGGCGGGCGCGACCTGACGAACGTGAAGAAACTGCAGCGCGCGATCCGCGTGGTGCCGCTGTCGGTCTACACGGGCGCGGCGCGCGGCGCGTCGGTGGCGGTCCATGCGGGCAGCGCGCCGTCCGAGGCGGTGGGCGGCGGCACGCCGGCCGAGCAGGTGGCCGCGCTCGACCCGAAGGCGTTCTTCGCGCGCTTCGCGCAGGCGCTGCAGGACAACCCGGCGCCCGCCGACGACGCACACGCGCAGGCGTTGCTCGGCGACATCGGCGTGTCGGCCGGCTACCCGGTGCTGTGGACGGGCGACCGCCTCGCGGCCGCGACGGCCGGCGTCGCCGAGGCGCGCGCGCGGCTCGCGACCCCGCCGTCGAACCTGCTGAACGCGAACGGCTGGAGCTGGATCGGCGATACGGCCGGCAAGTACGGCCAGGACTACACGCTGCGCGCGTACGCGGCCTACACGCAGTTCGGCACCGCGACGCGCGACGACGAAACGCTCGCGGTCGTACGTGTCGACAGCGACGGCCATCAGTTGAACGGAGCGAACCGCTACGTGCTGCATTTCGCGCCGGGCGCGCTGCCGCCGGTTCGCGCGTTCTGGACGCTCACGCCGTATGCGACGAACGGCGCGCTGCCCGACGTCGGGTCGGCGCGCCGCTCGCTCGGCGATCGCGACCGCCTGCGCCGCAATCACGACGGGTCGATCGACATCGTCGTGTCGGCGTCGCCGGGCGGCACGCATGCGGGCAACTGGCTGCCGGCGCCGCGCGCCGATTTCGCACTCGCGTTGCGCCTGTACGCACCGAAGCCGCAGGCGAGCGACGGGTCGTGGATGCCGCCCGTCGTCGTCCGGAAATGAACGGATGACCGGCGGCGTTGTCCGACCGGCGGGCGCGACGGCGCCCGAACCCCGTACCGTCACCTCCTGAGCCTATACTTTCGGGATAGCGTGCGCGGCCGACCGGTTCTCCGGTACGGCCGGCATCCCATCCCGAGGCATTCAAGCATGGCAAGCGCAGACAAAGAAACCGTATCCTCGACCCTCCATGCCCTCGGTGGCGTTGCACGCTCGCGCTGCACCCGGCGCATCGGCCTCGGCCTGCTGATCTTCCTCGTTTTATTCGGACTGCTCGGGTTCTTCGCGGCGCCGCCGCTGATCCGCCATATCGCCGAACAGCAGCTGAGCCAGCAGCTCGACCGCCCCGCCACGATCCGGCGCATCGCGCTGAACCCGTACACGCTGAACCTCGAGGCCGACGGCATCCATCTCGGCGACAAGGGCGGGCAGGGCGACTTCATCGACATCGCGAAGCTCGTCGTGCGGCCGTCGTGGTCGTCGCTGTTCCGCGGTGCGCCGATCGTCAATGAAATCCGCCTCGACTCGCCGCGCTTCCATATCGTTCGCTACGATGCGCAGCGCTTCAATTTCACCGACCTGATCGAGAAATTCTCGACGCCGTCGCCCAAACCGGAAAGCAAGCCGACGCAGTTCTCGGTGTCGAACATCCAGGTCAACAACGGCCGGATCGATTTCGACGACCGCCTGCTGAACGAAAAGCACGTCGTCGACAACTGGACGCTCGGCATTCCGTATATCGCGACGCTGGCATCGAAGACCGACATCTTCGTCGAGCCGAAGCTGCGCGCGCGCTTCGACGGCAGCCCGATTGCGATCGACGGCAAGACCAAGCCGTTCGCGCAGTCGCGCGAATCGGAGATCGCGCTGAAATTCGACGGCCTCGACGTGCCGAAGCTGATCTCGTACGTGCCCGCGAAGCTGCCGGTGGCCGTGACGAGCGGCCTGCTGAGCAGCGACCTCAAGGTCAATTTCGTGATGAGCGGCGAGACGCCCGCGCTGCGCGTATCGGGCACCGTCGACCTGAACGACGCGAAGGTGACGGACCGCGCGTCTGCGCCGCTGTTCGCCGCACGCGGCGTGCATGTCGCGGCGGCCAGCCTCGAGCCGCTGCGCAACGCGTTGCACTTCGACGAGATCCGGATCGACCAGCCGGTGGTCGACCTGTCGCGCGACAAGCAGGGCGTGCTGAACGTCGAGAAGCTCGCCGCGCAGCCGGCAGCCGCATCGAACGCCGCCGCGGGCAAGCCGGCGGCGCCGGGCGCCGCGGCCGCTTCCGCGGCTGCGGCAGCCGCCGCCAGCGGCGCAAAGGTCGAAGCCGCCGCGAAGGCGGCGCCGCCGCTCGACCTGACGATCCGCCATTTCGCGATCGACGGCGGCACCGTCAACGTCGACGACCGCGTGCCGGCAACGCCGACCGCGCTGTCGCTCACGAAGCTCGCCGCGACGCTCGACGGCTTCTCGATGCAGGGCAAGACCCCCGCGAAATACACGCTGTCGACGTCGCTGTCGCGCGGCGGCGACGTGACGGCCGAAGGCACGTTCAATCTCGCGGAGAAGCAGGCCGACAGCAAGCTGACGGTCGCCGCACTCGCGCTGCCGGCGCTGCAACCGTACCTCGGCGAGGCCACGCGTGCGCGCGTGCTCGACGGCACGCTCGGCGCCACCGTCAACGCGAAGGCCGACTGGGGCAAGACGCCGCTCGCCGCGCAGGTCGCCGACAGCACGGTCAGCCTGAAGTCGCTGAAGATCGCGACGCCCGACGCGAAGGCGCCCGCGATCGTGCTGCCCGACGCGAGCGCGAAGATCGCGAAGGTCGACGTTGCCGCGCGCACCGCGGAGATCGCGAGCGTCGACGCCAGCGGGCTCGCGCTCGACGTGCAGCGCCTGAAGGACGGCAAGATCGACCTCGCGGCACTGGCCGAACCCGCGCAGGCGTCGGTGCCGAAGCGCACAGTCGCGCGCAAGGCCGAGGCTGCCGCGCCGTCGTGGCATTACCGGATCGATGCGCTGAACGTGAAGGATTCGTCCGCGAACTTCACCGACCTGTCGACGCCGCGCCCGGTGAAGCTGGCGATCAAGCCGCTGGACCTGTCGGTGCAGAAGATCAGCGACGACATGAGCAAGCCGCTGCCCGTGCAGTTGAAGGCGACGCTGAACCGCAAGGGCTCGCTGAACGTGACGGGCGACGTGACCGCGCAGCCGCTGAAGCTCGGCCTGAAGATCAACGGCAACCGCCTCGACGCGGCCGCGTTCGAGCCGTACTTCGGCAGCGCGCTGAACGCGACGATCGCCAGCGCGCTGCTCAACGCGCAGGGCAACCTGACGTTCGCGCAGGTGAAGGACGCACCGCGCGCGACCTATCGCGGCGACGTCGCGCTCGTCGACGTGCGGATGCTCGACAAGGCGACCTCCGACCCGTTCGCGGGCTGGCGCTCGCTCGCGCTGACGAACCTGAAGGCGAACTACGACGAGAAGGGCACCGACGTCGACGCGGCGCGCGTGACGTTCTCGAACTTCTACGGCCGCGTGCTGCTCGATGCGCAGGGGCGGCTGAACCTGAAGGACGTGGTCGCGAAGGAGACGGGCCCGGCGCAGTCGCTCACGCGCGACGCGAGCAAGGGCGAACCGGTGCCGCTGTCGCCGGGCGTGACGCCGCCGGCTGCCGCGCAGCAGGCATCCGCGCCGACCGCCGCGTCGGCGACGGTGGTCGTGAAGGCCGCGCAGCCGCCGCAGAACCCGGTGCGGATGCATTTCGGCGAGTTGCTGCTGCAGAACGGCCGCGTCACCTACACCGACAACTTCATCAAGCCGAACTACACGGCGAACCTGGTCGCGATCAAGGGCACGGTCGGCGCGTTCGGCACGGATTCGACGACGTCCGCGCCGGTCGACGTCGCCGCGAACCTCGCGGGCAACGGGCCGATCTCGATCAAGGGTTCGGTGAACCCGCTGATCGAGAAACCGGCGCTCGACCTCACCGCGACCGCGCACGACATCGAGCTGACCAACCTGACGCCGTATTCGGCGAAGTACGCGGGCTACCCGATCACGAAGGGCAAGCTCAACGTCGACCTGCATTACGAGCTCGCGAACGACCAGCTGAAGGCGAACAACCACATCTTCATCGACCAGCTCACGTTCGGCGACCATGTGGAGAACGACACGGCGACCAAGCTGCCGGTGAAACTCGCGATTTCGCTGCTGAAGAACACGCGCGGCCAGATCGACGTGAACCTGCCGGTGTCGGGCTCGCTGTCGAACCCCGAGTTCAGTGTCGGCGGGCTGATCTGGCGCGCGGTGCTGAACCTGATCGCGAAGGCCGTCACGTCGCCGTTCTCGCTGCTCGCGCATGCGTTCGGCAGCGGCGGCGAGGATCTCGGCTACGTCGAATTCGCGCCGGGCTCGTACCAGCTCGACGACGCGCAGCAGAAGAAGCTCGATACCGTCGTGAAGATGCTGACCGAGAAGCCGTCGATCCGCCTCGACCTGATCGGCCGCGTCGACCCGGCAAAGGACACGTCGGGGCTCGGCGACGCGTACGTCGAGCGGCTGGTGCGCCAGCAGAAGCTGAAGGACGTGATCGGGCAGGGCGAGAGCATCGACCCGATGTCGGTGAAGGTCGAGCCGGCCGAGTACAGCAAGTACCTGACGCGCGCGTACAAGGCCGCCGACTTCAAGAAGCCGCGCAACCTGATCGGCCTGCAGAAGACGCTGCCCGATGCCGACATGAAGAAGGCGCTCGCCGAACACGCGCCGGCCGACGACAACGCGCTGCGCGCGCTCGCGCAGCAGCGCGCGCAGGCCGTGCGCCAGTACCTCGAGGGGAAGATCGATTCGAGCCGCGTGTTCGTCGTCGCACCGAAGCTCGATGCGAAGGGCATCGACGACAAGGGCGCGACCACCCGCGTCGATTTCGGCCTGCAGTAAGCAGGCCGTCCGCCGCCGCCGCGTCCGTTCCTCCGTTCGGGCGCGGCGGCGCGCTGCCTTCAGCGCGCGGCGATCGCCGGTTCCTCGCGCTTGCCCAATTCCTTCTTCGCGGCCAGCGGCAGACGCGCGTCGTCCCACTGCGCCAGCCATTCGACTTCCTTCGCGGTGAACACCTGTCCGTAATTGCGCAACGCGTACTGCAACGCGTCGACGACGTGGTGGCGAATGATTTCGGGGGTGCGTGCATCGTCCAGCACGAACCGGAGGGCTTCCAGGGTCGACATACTCATGCTCCGGGTCAGGGAAAACCCTTTATCACACGCCAATAGTCGCGCGCCAAGCCGGAAAAAAAATCGTGCGGCGGGTGACGCCGCGGACGGTGGCCGATGCACCGGGGCGGTGCTTGCCGGTGAGCGCGCGAATCCGCGACGTGCGCCCGGCCACGCTGGTTTGCGACCGCGTCGTGTCACTTGCGATTGGTTACGTTTGATAGAAAACAGAAAGCCCCGCTTCATGCGAACGACCCACGGCGCAGCCATATTCTTGCGCGCCTGATGGCAAGTCACGCAGTTCAACGTCAATCGATGAGGTGGGGTGATCATGTCTTTCCTTGGGAAGCAGCGGAAGTGGGTGGGGATGGTGGCGGGCGCGCTGGCGCTCGCAGGCGCGGGCGCGCATGCGGCGCAGCAGGACGGCAACCGTCAGGGCGAGGACCGCGGCCACGCGAGCCGCGTCGTGAAGCACGTGCTGCTGATCAGCGTCGACGGCCTGCACGAGCAGGATCTCGCGCGCTGCATCGGCGCGAACACGTGCCCGAATATCGCGGTGCTCGCGAAGAGCGGCGTGACCTACACGAATGCCTATACGCCCGGCCTGTCGGATTCGTTTCCGGGCCTCGCCGCGCTCGTGACCGGCGGCTCGCCGAAGACGGCCGGCCTGTTCTACGACGTGTCGTACGATCGCAACCTGTACGCGCCGGGCGACACGAGCTGTTCGGGCAAGCAGGGCTGGAACGTCGTGTTCGACGAGACGACCGGTATCGACGCGGAGAACGGCGGCGCGCTGGTTCACCTGAACGGCGGCGGCGCATTCAATCCGCAGGCGATCCCGAACGCGAAGGTCGACGGCAAGTGCGTGCCGGTCTATCCGCACAACTACGTGAAGACCAACACCGTGTTCGAGGCCGTGAAGGCGGGCATCCCGAACGCGACCACCGCGTGGGCCGACAAGCACGCATGGGGCTACGACTGGCTGAACGGGCCGTCGGGCACCGGCGTCGACGATCTCGCGCGCACCGAGATCAACTCGATCGACCCGGCGACGCAGACGGACTACACGGACGTCTATTCGCATACCGCGCAATTCGACAACCTGCATGTGCAGGCGCTGATCAACCAGATCAACGGCCGCGACTCGACGGGCACGAAGCGCGCGCCGGTGCCGACGCTGTTCGGCGCCGATTTCCAGACGCTGAGCGTCGCGCAGAAGGCGGTGGTGACGAAGGGCGGCGGCTACCTGGATGCGAACTTCACGCCGAACGGGCAGGTCGCGAACGCGATCACGTATGTCGACAACGCGATCGGCCATGTCGTCGAGGCGCTGAAGCAGGCGAACCTGTATTCGTCGACGGCCGTGATCGTCACGTCGAAGCATGGCCAGTCGCCGACCGATCACACGAAGCTCGTGAAGAATGGCGACACGCTGACGAAGCTGCTCGAAGCGAACAACTATCTCGACCCGAACGGCAACTTCGGCCAGAACAACACGAAGACGGGCAACCTGAACGACGGTTCGGGCCTGGTCGGCACGGGCTTCGTGCAGACCGACGACGTCGGCCTGATCTGGCTGCGCGACCGCAACCAGCGCACGGCCGTGGTGCAGACGCTGAAGGCGAACCTGGGCTGCAATGCGCCGGGGATCTGCGCGGACGGCCCGCAGGCGTACATCCTGTACGGCGCGGCGCTCGCCGAGCGGTTCGGCGATCCGGCCAACGGCCGCACGCCGGACATCGTCGTCCAGCCGAATCCGGGCGTGATCTACACGTCGAGCACGAAGAAGGACGAGGAGCACGGCGGCAACGCGCCGGACGACAGCCACCTCGGCCTGCTCGTGTCGTATCCGGGCCTGCATCGCGCGCGCACGGTGACCGACACGGTCGGCACGAAGCAGGTCGCGCCGACGATCCTCGGGCTGCTCGGTGCCGACCCGCGCCTGCTGCATGCGGTGGTGGCCGAGAATACCGGCGTGCTGCCGGGGCTCGGTATCGGTCGCTGAGCGACGCGACGCCGCAGGACTGCCCGCCGCCGGCCGCGCGGCGGGCTGCCTGTGTGTCGCGTGAGATGCCGCGTGAGGTGCTGCCCGCGTCTACTTCGCGAACAGCACCGGCATCATCTGCAGCGCGCAATCGTGCATGCGCTTGCCGATCGCCTGCACGTCCGGCTCGTCCCGCGCCATGAGCGAATCGCCCGCGCGTTTCATCGCCGCATAACTGCCGTGCATCGCCGCATACAACGGAATCGGCGACGTGGCGCCGGGGCCGGGCCCTTCGAAATAGCCGGTTGCGGCGAGTTCGCCCAGGTAGTAGGTGTACAGCGCACCGACGTGGTTCGCCTGCAGCCACCCCATCAGCTGGATACGCCGGTAGACCGACACGAGGTCGTCCTTCGGGCGCGAGCCGAGCGCGACGAAGATCTGCAGCCGCGCGAGCCAGTTGCCCTTGCGCGCGGCCTCGACGAGCGCCGTCCACTGCGCGGGCGTCGTCGAGCCGGGTTCGCGCAGGCTGCTCATGTAGTCGATCACGGCCTGCTGGTCCGGAGCCGGGCCGATCTGGTCGGGCGACCTGCACACGAAGCGGGACACGTCGATGTCGGCATCGCCGAGATTGTCGAGTTCGTGCTTGATCTTGCCGTACACGTCGTCGAGCTGTTTCTGGACGTCGTCCCTCGACCATTCGGCCGGCAGCGGGCCCAGCCACACGAGTTCGTCGTCGTTGGCCGCCGCGGCCGCGCGGTAACGGGCGAGCGCGGCATCGCGGCGCCGGGCGGCCGCGGCCTGCTCGTCGCGCGTGTCGTCGGCCATGCGCTGCGCGACCAGGTTGACGGCGTCGGTCAGTTTCGCGCAGCGGGCGAAGGCGGCGTCGCGGCGCGCCCAGCACGCGTTGTCGACCGTGTAGATCCAGCGGGTGTTGACGGTCTCCAGCACATAGTGCGTCTCGCCCGCCTGCCGTGCGACGGCGGCATGCCCCTTGTCATCGGTCACGCCTCGGGACAGCACCTTGCCGTCGTGCGTGGTCCAGCTGTAGGGCTCGCTGCTCAGCGGTATTTCGCTGCCGCTGTCGCCGGTCAGGTTGATCGCGTAGCGCATCGTCGGCTTCGTTTCGGCGTGCGCGACGCCGACGGCGGCGAGCGCGGCGAGCGCGACGGCCGCGCAGCGGTGCCGGGCCTTCTTCGGGGGCGTGACGGCGGGCGGCTCGTGGCCGTGGTGTGACGACGGGGTGTTCATTGCCCTCTTTCTCCGTTGTTGTTCTCGTCGTGCTTCGTTCGACGACGCGCGAGTGTAGCAGGCGGGTATCGCGACGAACGGCTTGAATTCTGTCGCCCGTACCGGCATATTCGCCACGCATCACCCGTTCAACGACGCACCGAGAGGTTTGTTCATGCGCCTTCTGCTTGCCCTGCTGCTGCCGTGGTTCCAGTTCTTCACGATCGGCCGCCCGATCGCCGGGATCATCTGCCTGATCCTGCAAATCACGATCGTCGGCTGGCTGCCGGCCGCGATCTGGTCGGTGTATGCGCTGAGCCAGTACAAGACCGAGCGCAAGATCGAAGCGGCGCTGCGCGGGCAAAAGTAAGCGCCCGGGCGATTCCCCGTATACCGGGCTTCGTCGATCCGGCAGCGGAAGCGGCGAGTGCCGTGCGCGTCGCCGGCTATCCCGGCGGCGCCCCTTCCAGCGCCTCTGCCCGCGCGAACAGCCAGTCGACGAACGTGCGCAGCGACGCATCGCCGTCGTCGCGATACAGGCAATGAAACGGCGGCCCTTCCAGGTGGACTTCCGGAAACAGCGCGACGAGCCGCCCGTGCTCGAGATCGTCGCGCACGACCGCACGCGGCGCGAGGCACACGCCGAGCCCGCTCGCGGCAGCCTTGGTCATCAGGAAGAACTCGCGATAGAACGGCCCGCGCAGCGTCTCGGTGACGACCGAGCCCGCCTGGTGGAACCAGTATTGCCATGCCTGCGGCAAGCCCGCGTAATGCAGCAGCGGCGCGTTGCGCAGGTCGGCCGGCGTGCGCGCGTCATCGAGCACCGGGTGGCCGGGCGCGCACACCGGCACCGCCACGGTCGCGAGCAGCGGCCGCGACACGAACCCCTTGCGGCGCAGCTCCGGCGTATAGCGGCGGATGACGATGTCGCAGGTTTCGTCGAACTGGTCGCGTTCGGTGTCGGGCGTCGTGACGAGTTGCACGTCGATATCCGGATGCCCGGCCTGGAACGCGGCCAGTTGCGTGAGCAACCATCCATGCGCGAACGACACCGACGTGTTGATCCGCACCGGATGGCCGCCGACCGGTTCGAGCATCTGGCTCGTGGCCTGCGCGAGCCGGCCGAGGCAGCTCGCGACGTCGACGAGGTAATGCCGCGCGCGCGGCGTGAGCCGCAACGAGCGCCCGTCGCGTTCGAACAGCTTCTGCCCGAAGAACGATTCGAGCACGCGGATCTGCTGCGCGACCGCGCTCTGGGTCACGTTCAACTCGTCGGCGGCGAGGGTGAGGCTCTGCAGGCGGCCGGCAGCTTCGAAGCTGCGCAGCGCATTCAGGGGCGGCAATCGGCGCATCGTGAGATCGCGAAGAAAAGCTACACAGTGGGTCAAAAAATGTCGTTTGTGGCGGCCGGGGCGCCTCCCTATCATGGCGCCGACAGGAGAGAACGCCCCGATGACGATCATATTGCCACCCGACGCCCGGGCAACCGGATTTCGCCACCGTCTACGCGTCCGGCGCGCGGCACGTCGTGAGATGAACCGCCCGGCCGCGGTGCCGCCCGTGCGCGGCCGCGGCGCGCTGGCGCTCGTCTGTGCCGGACTGTTCGCGGCGCTGACCGGATGCGCGACGAAACCCGACAACGAGCGGCAGATCGGCAACGGCGGATCGCTGGTGCGCTACAGCTCGAGCCAGACCGAAGTCGACCTGACCGATGCCGAGCAGCAGACGCTGCGCATGCTCAGCGACCGCCGCTATGCGGACGCGACGCAGGCGCGCGCGCTCGACGCGGTGGCCGGCGCGCTGCGCGCGCAGGGTTATGCGCCGGTGACGGTCGATCGCGATTCGGGGTTGGTGGAAGCGGGGCGCAGCGACACGCTGATCCCGAAGTGGCGTCAGCTGCTGCGCGGCGCGCTGAAGGCGCGCATCGGGATGCTGCCGACGAAGCCCGATCATGAACGCGTGGCCGCGATCGTGACGGTTCGGGCGGGGCGGGACGCGCACGTCGCGATCGTGCGGGCGCGATTCGATCGTACGGTGTGGGACAGCGCCGGCGATTCGCGTACCAAGACCGTCATGGAGCCCGAGTACTACCAGGCGTTCTTCGCGGAAGTGGACAAGGCGATGTGCGCGACGAAGTGCGAGCGGTGAGCGGGGTGCGCGCCGGCGCGTGAAAGCGTGAATGCCGGGGAGGAGGATCGCCACGGCGGCGTGCCGGCGGCGACGGTGGCGCGCCGGAGGCGGATTGCGCGGAACGGGCCCGGCATGCGCCCCGGCGTGCAACGCGGAAGGAGCCTACTTCACCGCGAACAGCGTCAGGTTCATGAAGATCTTGAACGCGTAACCGAGCGTGACGGCGCCGATCACGCCGCCGGCCCACAGGACGACGAACCACATCCAGCCGCGCATCCGCGGCCGGGGGGCCGCGGCGGCGGAGTGTTCGGCGGAATCAGTGGTGGTAGTAATGCTGGTCTTCATGGCGCACCTTGCCTCGGAATACCCAGTAACCCATCGTCGTGTAGGCGATGATGATCGGGAGGATAACCGCTGCGCCGACCAGTGTGAAGGTCTGGCTGGAGCGCGGCGCCGCGGCTTCCCAGATCGTCATCGTCTGAGGAATCGCATACGGGAACAGCGTGACGAGCAGGCCGACGTAGCCGAGCAGCACGAGCGCCAGCGCGAGCACGAACGGCGTCATGTCATGCCGGTCGCGCACCGCGCGGCGCATCCATACCGCGCACGCGGCGACCAGGAACGGCACCGGCAGCAGGCGCCAGAACAGCCCCGAATCGAACCAGCGCTGCGCGATGGCCGGATCCTGCAGCGGCGTCCACAGGCTGACGACCGCGATGAAGCCGAGCAGCACGAGCGTCAGCGGCCACACGACGCGATGGAGGCGCCGCTGCAGGTCGCCTTCCGTCTTCGCGACGAGCCAGCAGCAGCCGAGCAGCGCATAGGTCACGATCAGGCCGAGGCCGGTCAGCAGGCTGAACGGCGTGAGCCAGTCGAAGGCATCGCCCGCGAACACGCCGTCCTTCACGTTGATGCCCTGCAGGAACGCGCCGAGCGCGATCCCCTGGAACAGCGTCGCGCCGGCCGAGCCGCCGATGAACGCCAGATCCCACAGCTGCTTCGTGCGCCGCGCCTTCGCGCGGATCTCGAACGACACGCCGCGGAAGATCAGGCACACCAGCATGAAGATCAGCGGCAGGTACAGCGCCGACAACACGGTCGAATAGACGACCGGGAACACCGCGAACAGCCCGGCACCGCCGAGCACGAGCCACGTCTCGTTGCCGTCCCACACGGGCGCGACCGTGTTCATCATCAGGTCGCGTTCCTTCTCGTCCGGGAAGAACGGGAAGACGATGCCGATGCCGAGGTCGAAGCCGTCGAGCACGACGTACATGAAGAGCCCCAATGCGATGATCGCGGCCCAGATTACGGTGACGTCCATAGGTTTTCTCGTATGCGGAATGGGGTGGGCTCAGACGGTCTCGATCAGCTCGTCGACGGCCGACATCGGGCGGCGCGCGGTGTGATCGGGGCGCGTGTCGGGTGTGTCGTCGTGCTTCATGTCGGGCAGCGCGGGGCCGGCCTTCATCAGCTTCAGCATGTAGTACACGCCGGTGCCGAACACGAGGAAGTACACGATCACGAACGTCATCATCGACAGGCTGACCTGCTGCACCGACAGCGGCGACACCGCATGCGCGGTGCGCATCACGCCATACACGACCCACGGCTGGCGGCCTGCTTCGGTCGTGACCCAGCCCGCGAGCAGCGACACGAAGCCGGTCGGGCCCATCACGAGCGCGAAGCGCTGGAACCACTTCGATTCATACAGGCTGCCGCGGCGGCGCAGGAGCCACGCGAGCGCGGCGAGGCCGATCATCGCGATGCCGAGGCCGACCATGATCCGGAAGCTCCAGAACACGACCGTCGAGTTCGGGCGGTCTTCCGGCGGGAATTCCTTCAGCCCGCGGATCTCGCCGTCCCAGCTGTGCGTGAGGATCAGGCTGCCGAGGTGCGGCACCTTCACCGCGTAGCGGGTCGTTTCCGCCTTCATGTCCGGGATGCCGAACAGGTTGAGCGCGGTGCCGCCCTTCTCGGTTTCCCACAGCCCTTCGATCGCGGCGATCTTCGCGGGCTGGTGTTTCAGCGTGTTGATGCCGTGCTGGTCGCCGATCACGGCCTGCAGCGGTGCGAGCACGAGCAGCAGCCACAGCGCCATCGAGAACATCTTCTTCACGCCCTTGTCGCGGCGGCCCTTCAGCAGGTGCCATGCGCCCGTCGCGGCCACCACCAGCGCGGCGACGATGAACGCGGCGATCGCCATGTGGAACAGGCGGTACGGGAACGACGGGTTGAAGATGATCGCGAACCAGTCGGTCGGCACGACGCGGCCGTCGACGATCTCGAAGCCCTGCGGCGTCTGCATCCAGCTGTTCGACGCGAGAATCCAGAACGTCGAGATCAGCGTGCCGATCGCGACCATCAGCGTCGCGCCGAAGTGCGCGCGGGGGCTCACGCGGTTCCAGCCGAACAGCATGATGCCGAGGAAACCGGCCTCGAGGAAGAAGGCGGTCATGACCTCGTACATCAGCAGCGGCCCGGTGACGGCGCCGGCGAAGCTCGAGAAGCCCGACCAGTTCGTGCCGAACTGGTAGCTCATCACGACGCCGGAAACGACGCCCATCCCGAACGCGACCGCGAAGATCTTCGACCAGAACAGGCAGAGGGTTTTGTAGTACTGCTTGCCGGTTTTCAGCCAGCGATATTCGAGGACGGCGATGAAGCTGGCGAGGCCGATGCTCAGCGCCGGAAAGACGATGTGAAAGGAGACGGTGAACGCGAATTGCAGGCGGGCCAGATCGAGGGCCGAAAGAGCGGTGTCCATACCAGTTGACCGAGGCTGACGATACCCGCCGGCGGGTGCCGGCGGACCCCGGCGGACGGGCGTCGGGGTTGGCTGGAGTATGGGCCGCGATGTTGCACCGCGAAATGCGCCAACTCGTCGCAGATGTCCAGCCCGGCGCGCGCGATTCCGGGGTAAATCGTTGATTCGTATCAAGAAGGCTGCTTGCGGCGCGCGCGGCCGCGGCGTGGCGGTCTGACGCACGTGCGTCAATATGGCGCGTCGCGTCATCGGAACGGTTCGATCCGGGCGCGAACGCTGCGCGACACCGCCCCCTCGGCGCCCGCGCGCGGCCGAACCGTTGCGGTGCGTTATCGCGTAACGCACCCGCTCGCGCCGGCGGGACGCGGGTGATGGGGTCTGTCACATCGGTAACGCCGCGCAACATTGGCGCGTGCGCCCGTAATGGATGACGGATCGCGCGCGGCGTAGCGTTCGGTATGTCGGGTTCGCATCGACGAACCGCCAGCCGGAGAACGTGACGTGAATGGATTGAAGCTCGCACTGGGCGCGGTGGCCGCAGTGGCGATCGCGACGGGCGGCGTGGCGCATGCCGCCCGGGTCGGGGTCTATGTCGGCCCCGGCTACCCGTATTACTACCCCGTCGTCCCTGCGCCTTATTACTACCCGCCGCCCGTCGTCGCGGTACCCGTCGACCCGGGGCCGCCGCCCGAGTACGTCGAGAAAGGTCAGCCGCGGGACGACGGCGACGCGAACGTCTGGTACTACTGCGACGCGTCGAAGCATTACTACCCGCATGTGAAGACCTGCAAGTCGGGCTGGCGATCGGTGCCGGCACGGCCGCAGTGACGGAGGCGCGACGATGAAATCCCTGTTTCGACCACTGCGCGTGCCGGCCGCGCTGGCGCTGGCCGGCCTGCTCGGCGCGTGCGCGTACATGCCGGCCGGGCCGAGCGTGATGGCGCTGCCCGGCACCGGCAAGTCGTTCGACCAGTTCCGTGCCGACGATGCGAACTGCCGTCAATACGCGTTCGAGCAATCGGGCGGCGTGAGTGCCGGGCAGGCGTCGACCGCGAGCGCGGTCGGCAGCGCGGCCGTCGGCACCGCGCTCGGGGCGGCGGCCGGCGCGGCGTTCAACGGCGGCACGGGTGCGGCCGTCGGCGCAGGCGCGGGGCTGCTCGCGGGCAGCGTGGTCGGCGCCGGTGCGGCGCAAGGCTCGGCCTACGACATCCAGCGCCGCTACGACTACGGCTACCTGCAATGCATGTACGCGACCGGCAACCGCGTGCCGGTGCCGGGCGGGATGAGCGGCGGCGGTGGGGGCGGCGGATACGGCGGTGGCGGATACGGCGGCGCACCGCGCGCGGCACCGCCGATGCCGCCGGCGGGTGTCCAGCCGCCGCCGCCGCGCTACTGACGGCGGCCCGGGCGGCGGCGTGCCGCATCGCATGCCGGTGCGCCGTGCTCGCGTCGGCCGTCGGCACACACACGCTGCGTGAATTGCGTACACTCTGAGTCTCGTTTCGGCAGGGCCGGGCGCATCGGTTCCGGTCCGCGTTTACCCAGGACTCAGCGATGATCGATTTACGCAGCGATACCGTGACACGTCCGAGCCAGGCAATGCTGGCCGCGATGACTGCCGCCGAAGTCGGCGACGACGTATGGGGTGACGACCCGACCGTGCTGCGCCTGCAGGCGGTGATGGCCGAGCGCGCCGGCAAGGAAGCCGGCCTGTTCTTCCCGAGCGGCACGCAGAGCAACCTCGCCGCGCTGATGGCCCATTGCGAACGCGGCGACGAGTACATCGTCGGCCAGCTCGCGCACACCTACAAGTACGAAGGCGGCGGTGCGGCCGTGCTGGGCAGCATCCAGCCGCAGCCGATCGAGAACGCGCCGGACGGCACGCTGCCGCTCGCGAAGATCGCCGCGGCGATCAAGCCGATCGACAATCACTTTGCCCGCACGCGCCTGCTCGCGCTGGAAAACACGATCGGCGGCCAGGTCTTGCCGGAAGGCTATGTCCAGGAAGCCACCGCGTTCGCGCGCAGCCGCGGGTTGGCGCTGCATCTCGACGGCGCGCGCGTGTGCAACGCCGCCGTCGCGTCGGGCCGTTCGATCGCCGAGCTGTGCGCGCCGTTCGACACCGTGTCGATCTGCTTCTCGAAAGGGCTCGGTACACCGGTCGGCTCGGTGCTGGTCGGCAACCGCGTGCTGATCGAGCGCGCGCAGCGCTGGCGCAAGGTGCTCGGCGGCGCGATGCGGCAGTCGGGCATTCTCGCGGCCGCGTGCCTGTATGCGCTCGACCACAACGTCGAGCGGCTCGCGGACGATCACGCGAACGCCGCGCATCTCGCGGCGGGCCTCGCGCGCATCGACGCGGTGAAGGTGCTGTCGCACGCGACGAACATGGTGTTCGCGCAATTCCCCGAAGCCGATTGCGCGCCGCTCGAGGCGTGGCTCAAGGAACGCGGGATCCTCACGCAGATGCTGTACGCGTCGCGCTTCGTCACGCACTGCGACGTGTCGCGCGCGGACATCGATACCTTCGTCGACGCGGTCGGCGCGTATTTCGCGCAGCGCCGCGCGTAACGGGGAATGCGCCGGCCGGCGGGAGAGCCGGCACGAGGTGGCGCGAAGCAGGGAGCGAAGAGGCGACGGGGGCGACGGGGCAACCCGTCTGTCGATATCGGGCGAGCCGGCGGATTACGCTTGCCGGGGTGCGTCGGCGGGGGGCGTGCCGTCGCGGAACAGCGCTTTCAGTTGCGTGCGCAGTTCGGCGCTGTCGGTGTGCTGGTGCACCAGCACCGCGTGTTGCACGGCGGCCTCCAGCAGTTCGTTGTCGGAGTCGGCGGAAATCGCGACCGAGCAATGCGTCGCGCTGGGAAACTCGCGGCAATCGATATAGCGGCGGGACATGATGTTCTCCTTGCGGGAAAGGGAACGGCCGGATGTGCGTGATCGGCCGCGCGGCGCGTTCGCGAGGCCGATGGAAAAAGTATAGGCGGCGCGGCAGGGTTTCTCGCTGCGATGCGTACCGCGCCGCGCGCCATGCACCGCCCTGGCGGTGTCGATCACCCGCGCGTCACGGCAGCGGCGCGAGCAGCCGGCGCGCCGCCTCGACGACGCGTTCCGACAACGACGCCATCGTCGGCGACTGCACGGTCCACGCGTGCCAGTACAGCGTGACGTCGGTCGGATGCGCGGGCGCGAGATCGACGAGCCCCTGCGCGTCGAGCGGCGCGGCGCCGATCAGCGGCTCCGGCACCATCGCGTAGCCGAGCCCGTGCCGCACCGCCGCGAAGTGCGAATGGGTGCCCGGCACGTAATGGCACGGGTAGGCGCCCTCGGGCAGCCCGAACTTCTCCTTCAGGAACGACGACTGCAGCGTATCGCGTCGCGAGTACGCGACGACGGGCGCCTTGCGCGCGCTCGTGCGGTTCAGCCCGCGCGGGAACCAGCGCACCGCGAACGCGGCGGCCGCGAGCAGCCGGTAGCGCATCGTGCCGAGCGGCGTCGCGAGGCAGCCGCGCATCGGCTTCGGCTCGGTCGTCACGCAGCCCACCGCCATCCCGCTTTCGAGCAGCGCGAACGTGTGGTCCTGGTCTTCGACGATCAGCTCGAACAGGATGCGCTCGCCGGCGAGTACGGACGTCAGTGCCGGGAGAAACCACGTGCCGAGGCTGTCGGAATTGAGCGCGATCGTGACCGAGATCGGCGATTCGCGCTCGGTCGCGAGCGTGCTTTGCAGGTCGGCCTGCAGCAGCGCGACGCGGCGAAGGTGCTGCAGCACGCGCTGCCCGGCCGCCGTCGGGCGGCACGGCCGCGTGCGCAGCACGAGCGGCGTGCCGAGGCTCGCTTCCAGTGCGCGGACCCGCTGTGTGACCGCTGATGCGGTCACGTGCAGGCGCACGGCCGCCTGCTCGAAGCTGCCCGTGTTGGCGACGGCCAGCAGTGCGGCGGCCTGCTTCGGATCGATCGTCATCGACATGTCGGCGGCATTCCTGTGAACGTAAGACGAGAGGAGCCGCTAGTGTAAGGCAGCCCGCACGCGCGCCCGGTTGCGGCGCATCGTGCTGCCGTGCCGCATTCGTCGTCGGAATCGGCCAAGGCATGACGCACACCGCACACCGCATCCCGGTGGTGCGCGCATTTTGAACTAGGCTATATGAACGCGCGGAACCCGGGCATGTGCCATGCCTGCACTCCGCGCGCGGACGATCGCGCGTCGCGCGCAAGCCGCGGCGCGGGCGTCGTGACGATTCCCATTTGACGGAGACGAACATGTCGATTCGACTAGGCGAGGACGCGCCCGATTTCACCGCGGAGACCACCGAGGGAACGATCCGCTTTCATGAATGGATCGGCGACCATTGGGCGATCCTGTTTTCCCATCCGAAGGATTTCACGCCGGTATGCACGACCGAACTCGGCTACATGGCCGGGCTCAAGCCGGAATTCGACAAGCGCAACACGAAGATCATCGGGCTGTCGATCGATCCGGTCAGCGATCACCGGAAGTGGGTGGCGGATATCGCCGAGACGCAGGGTCACGCGGTCAACTATCCGCTGATCGGCGACGACGAGCTGAAGGTCGCGAAGCTGTACGACATGATTCATCCGAATGCGAGCGGCGGCCCGCGCACGGCGGTCGACAACGCGACCGTGCGCTCGGTGTTCGTCATCGGGCCGGACAAGAAGGTCAAGGCGATGCTCGTTTATCCGATGAGCGCGGGACGCAATTTCGACGAGGTGCTGCGCCTGCTCGACGCGTTGCAGCTCAACGCGCAGCATACGGTGGCGACGCCGGTCAACTGGCGGCCCGGCGACGATGTCATCATTCCGACGTCGGTGTCGGACGATGCGGCGAAGCAGAAGTATCCGCAGGGCTTCCGGACGCTGAAGCCGTACCTGCGTTACGTGACGCAGCCGGGCTGACGCGCCGTGCCGGCCGGATGCCGGCAGTGCAGGACCACGACGGGGCGGCCCGCGCGGCGGCCGCGGCGGCGGCGGCGGCGCGGGCCGGACAATGCGCATCAACCAGCGACGGAGCGACTTCGCGATGATCTTCCGGCAACTCTTCGACCCGCAGTCGTCGACGTATACGTACCTGCTCGCCGACCGCGCGTCGCGCGAAGCGCTGCTGATCGATCCGGTGTTCGAGCAGGTGCGCCGCGACGCGGCGCTGCTCGACGAGCTCGGGCTGCGGCTCGTCGCGACCGTCGACACGCACGTGCATGCCGATCACGTGACGGGCGCGTGGCTGCTGAAGCAGCGCACGGGCAGCACGATCGCGATCTCGGCCGCGAGCGGCGCGCAGGGCGCCGATCGTTACCTGAACGACGGCGACCGCTGTGCGTTCGGCGCGCGCTACCTGACCGTGCGCGCGACGCCCGGCCACACGAGCGGCTGCATCAGCCTCGTGCTCGACGACGAATCGATGACGTTCACCGGCGATTGCCTGCTGATCCGCGGCACCGGTCGCACCGACTTCCAGCAGGGCGACCCGCGCGCGCTGTATCGCGCGGTGCACGGCCGGCTTTTCACGCTGCCGGCCGCGTGCCTGCTGTATCCGGCGCACGACTATCGCGGGCTCACGGTGACGAGCGTCGGCGAGGAGCGGCGCTTCAATCCGCGCCTCGGCGGTGATCTGAGCGAAGACGATTTCGCGGGCTACATGCGCAACCTCGGGCTCGCGCACCCGCGCCAGATCGATGTCGCGGTGCCGGCGAACCTGCAATGCGGCGTCGCCGCGAACGCGCCCGATGCGCAGGCGGCACCCGACTGGGCGCCGCTCGTCTATACGTTCGCGGGGTTCTGGGAAATCGATCCGCAATGGCTCGAGGATCATTTGCAGGCGGTGCAGGTGGTCGACGTGCGCGAGCCGGACGAATTCACGGGCCCGCTCGGTCACCTGCCCGGCGCGATGCCGATTCCGCTCGGCGAACTGGCCGCGCGTGCCGGCGAGATCGCGCGCGACCGGCCGGTCGTGACCGTGTGCCGGGCCGGCGGGCGATCCGCGCAGGCGACCGTGATCCTGCTGAAAGCCGGCTTCGACACGGTCGCCAATCTCGGCGGCGGGATGCTGCGCTGGCGTGCCGAGGGGCGCGTCGTGATGGACGGCCGGTCGTAACGGCACAAGTCGCACGAAAAAAATTCCGGACCGCTGTCGAAACGGCCGGGGGCCGTTCGTCGTCAAGGTATCCGATCACGTGGCGCCGCACGACGCGGCGCCGAAACCCGGAGAGACCGCACGATGATACCGACGCTTTACGCCCATCCCTTTTCGTCCTACTGCCAGAAGGTGCTGACCGCGCTGTACGAGAACGGCACGCCGTTCGCGTATCGCGTGCTCGCGCACGACGATCCGAAGCCGATGCAGGAACTGGCCGCGCTGTGGCCGCTGAAGCGCTTTCCGGTGCTGGTCGATGCCGGCCGCACCGTGATCGAGGCGTCCATCATCATCGAGTACCTCGGCCTGAACCATCCGGGCCCCGTGCGGCTGCTGCCCGACGATCCGCACGCGGCGCTCGAGGTGCGCACGATGGATCGTTTCTTCGACAACTACGTGTCGACGCCGCAGCAGAAGGTCGTGTTCGATGCGCTGCGGCCGGAAGCCGAGCGCGATGCGCGCGGTGTCGCCGATGCGCGCGCGATGCTCGACACGTCGTATGCGTGGCTGGACAGGAAGATGGCCGATCGCGAATGGGCGGCCGGCGACCGCTTCAGCCTCGCCGACTGCGGCGCGGCGCCGTTCCTGTTCTATGCGGACTGGACGCACCGGATCGATCCGTCGTTCGCGAACGTGATCGCGTATCGCAAGCGTCTGCTGGCGCGGCCGTCGTTTGCGCGCGCGGTCGACGAGGCGCGGCCGTATCGCTCGTTCTTTCCGCTGGGCGCGCCCGATCGCGACTGAGCGGCGCGGGCGTTGCGCGGCGCGCCGACGCCGCGCATGGCCGGCAGCGCGTGCCGGGGCGACGGAACGAAAGCAGCGGCAGCATCGCGGCGTCTCCCGTTACATCGTGCGGGTGGCCGACTGCGCGAGCGTCAGCAGTTCGTCGAACTGCGTGATCAGCTCGAAGCACAGCAGGAACGCGAGCGTATAGGCCGGCGCGGGGAAGCGCCGGATCGTCGCCAGCACCTGCGGCGCGAAGCGCGAACGGATCGCGTCGCGCGTCAGCAGCCATGCGATCGCGATGCCGATCGCGGCGCCGGCGATCAGGTCGGTCGGGTAGTGGAAGCCGAGATAGGCGCGCGGTACGCAGATGAACACGACCGCATACAGCAGCGCGAGCACGCCGACGCGGCGCGCGATGATGAAGATGCCGGTAGCGATCGCCATCCACAGCATCGCGTGATCGCTGGGAAACGAACTCCATGCCTGCAGCGTGGCCGCGCGCAGGCCTGCCGACGGGAAGTGCAGGTGCAGTTCGGGGTTGTAGATCGGCCGCACGCGGAACGGCAGCACCTGGGCGAGCAGCCGGCCGAACGCGAGCGCGACGAGCCCGCTCGTGATCGTCGCGACGACCAGCTCGCGCTGCCGCTCGCGGTTCGGGCCCGGCTGGAACCACAGCCAGCACAGCACGGGAATGAGCACGAAGCCCTTGAACGTGTACAGGCCCGCGATCACGCGGATCGCGTGATTCATCAGCGGTCCGAACGTGATGTGGGTGAGGAAGGTCTGGATCGTGGTATCGAAATTGTTCATGTCGTGCGATCCCGGCGGACGCCCGGTGCATCGCGCGCGGCCGGCCGGATCTGGAAGCGCGCTCGCACCGGAGCGCAACGGGGGGCAAGTATGTCACCCGTTATTTCGAAGAAAATGCGAAAAAATACCGGGAATCCCCTGATGAAACGGGGCTGTGCGATGGGGCCGGATGGGCGGGCGCCGCGTGGCGGGGGGATCGGAATCGTCCGATATTTCCGCGTCGATGCGCGCGGCCATCGGAAAAATAATCGGTAGAACTGGACAGTCGCGCGGGCCGGTCTGGATCTTGCACCAAATGAGCGGTTCTCGCGCCGGATGCGCGCGAATCTGCCGGGCCGCGCGGCGTCATGCGTGCGCCGATCGAAAATAAAAGAAAAGGCGGGCAAGCCCTGTGGGGCTGCCCGCCATGTGCGTGCGGTGCGGAAATTCGGCGGCGCCGGATTCGTGCCGTGAGCGCCGGGCGGCCGCGGCGCCGTCAGCCGCGCCGGATGCCTTCGGGCAGTGCGCTGATGCGGCGCACTTCGGGCGAATCGAGCCACGCGCGCGACGTCGCGCAGTCGGCGAACATGTCGGTCGCATCCTCTCCCCAGAACAGGTCGCCGTCGAGTTCGAAGGTCGGCACGCCGAATACGCCGTGCGCGATCGCATCGTCGGTGTTCGCGCGCAGCGCGTCCTTGACCGGCTGGGCTTCGACGGCCGTCACGCCTTCCGGGAAGCCGACGGCTTCGCACAGTGCGGCGAAGCCTTCCGGCGTCGACACGTCCCGGCCGTCGCGCCAGATATGCCGGAAGATCCGGCGGATCGCGTCGGGTGAACTGCCCATCGCGATCGCGAGACGCAGCGGCCTGATCGGATTGAACGGGTGCGCGGGCGGCATCCGGAACGTAATGCCGAGCTTGTCCGCGCGATATTGCGCGTGGCGATAGGTGAAGACGCGTTTCGCCGCGATCTCGGCCGGCGCTTTCTGGCCCCAGTGTGAGAGTAGTGCGCCGAGCACGATGGGCCGCGGCTCGAACGCGGCGGCGGCCGGCAACCGGTCGAACTGTTCCTGCTGCAGGTAGGCGAATGGCGACACGAAATCGAAATACCAGATGGCGGTGCGCGCGGCGTTCATGGTGGCTGCCCTCATGGGTGTCCGGTTGGCGGTGGCATGCGCGGCACGCCCGCAGGCGGCGCGCGATGCATGCATCGGCGGCCAGTGTCGCACGCGGCTGCCCTTTGCGTTGTTGCTGTAGCGCTGTTGCGTGGCGGGGCGCGCGCCGCCGGTCATGACGCCGTGTCGCCGTGGCCTGCTGCCGGCGCGAACTGCGCGAGGCTGTCACGTACGGCCGCCGCATCGTAGCGCGCGCCTGCGCCGCCGAGCGCCACGGTCGCCTTCTGCGCGAGCGGCAGCAGCATCGCGAGCGCTGCCGCCATGGCCGGTGCGGCGGCGAGCCGCGATTTCGGGCCCGACACGGTCAGCGCGCCGACACACTCGCCGGCCGCACCGAACACGGGTACGGACGCCGAAGCCGTCTCGGGGTCGCGCTCGCCGTACGACGCGGCCCAGAGTCGTTCGCGCACGTCGTGCCATTGCGCATCCTGCGTGTCGGTGAACGCCAGCAGCACCTTCCCGGACGCGCCCTGGCGAACCGGAAATTCCTCGCCGACACGAATCGACACGCGCACCGCGCGGGCGGGCTCGACCCGGTACAGCACCGAGCGCATGTCGCCCTGTCGCACGTAGAACGATGCCGTTTCGCCGAGTTCGCGGCTGAGCGTTTCGAGCAGCGGCTCGACCACCGGGCCGACCCGGAACGAACGCTGGTACAGCGCGGCGAGCCGCAGCGGCTCGTGCCCGATCGCGTACTGGCCGTCGTCGAGCTTGCGCATAAAGCCACCATGCTCGAGCGCGGCGAGCAGGCGCAGGATCGTGCTCTTGTACAGCCCGGTGCGGCGCGACAGCTCCGCGAGCGACAGCCGGTCGTCGGTCTGCCCGAAGGCGCGGAGGATCGCGAACGCGCGATCGAGGACGGCGACGCCGCTGGACGCTTCTTCGGCCGGCGAATCGGGCTCGCTGCCGGCGTGATCGGTGTGAGTCGTAGGCACTGCCTGCTTCCTTCAGAGGATGATCGGTCGACTATATCGTTCTGCCTGACAGAACTCAAGTTCCAGAAAATCGCAATTTCACGGGTATACCCCGCTTACAGCGCGTTCGACGCACGCTTAGAGTTCTGTCAAACAGAACGATGTTCTTTCAGGTAGAACGATGGAGTATCAAATGAGCGTTTCCGAATATCCGAAGGTGCTGGTCAGCGAGGTCGGGCCGCGCGACGGCCTGCAGAGCATCCGGGCCGTGATGCCGACGGCCGGCAAGCTGCGCTGGATCACGGCGCTGGCCGCGGCCGGCTTGCGCGAGATCGAGGTCGGGTCGTTCGTGCCGGCGAGGCTGTTGCCGCAGATGGCCGACGTGCGTGAGGTCGTCGCGCATGCGCTGGCGATTCCCGGGCTGCATGTCGCCGCGCTCGCGCCGAACCTGCGCGGTGCCGAGGGCGCATTCGAAGCAGGCGTGCACAAGCTCACGCTGCCGGTATCGGTGACGGAGGCGCATTCGCTGGCGAATATCCGCAAGACGCCCGCGCAGATGATCGACGAGGTGCGCGCGATCGTCGCGCTGCGCGATGCGCGGTTCCCGTCGGTGCAGATCGAGGCGGGCGTGTCGGTCGCGTTCGGCTGCACGATCGCGGGCGCCGTCAGCGACGACGAGACGATCGCGATGGCGGTGGCGATGGCCGAATGCGGGGTCGACGAGATCGGGCTGTCCGACACGAGCGGCTATGCGAACCCGGCGCAGGTGCGCCGGCTGTTTGCCCGGCTGCGCCGGGAAGTCGGCGACAAGGCGGGCGGCGCGCATTTCCACAATACGCGCGGGCAGGGGCTCGCCAACGTCGTCGCGGCGCTCGACGCGGGCGTGACGACGATCGATGCGAGCCAGGGCGGCCTCGGCGGTTGTCCGTATGCGCCGGGTGCGACCGGCAACATCGTCACCGAGGATCTCGTGTTCCTGCTCGAATCGGCGGGATTCGACACGGGTATCGACGTCGACGCCCTGCTCGCCGCGCGCGCGATCCTGCACGCGGCGCTGCCGGCCGAGGCGTTGTACGGCCATGTGCCGGACGCCGGTTTGCCGAAGGGCTTCCGTTACGCGGACGGCCGTTCTCCAGCCGCGCCGCAACCGGAAGGATGCCTGGCGGGAGTCGCGCAATGAACGGCCGCCAACCCGCTTCGATGCTGCCGTACGCCGGCGTCCGCGTGATCGAGATGACGCACATGGTGATGGGCCCGACCTGCGGGATGCTGCTCGCGGATCTCGGCGCGGAAGTCATCAAGATCGAACCGATCGCCGGCGACAGCACGCGCGCGCTGCGCGGTTCGGGCGCGGGATTCTTCGGGATGTTCAACCGCAACAAGAAAAGCCTCGCGGTCGACGTGAAGGATCCGCGCGGGCTCGAGATCGTGCTGCGGCTCGTCGCGACGGCGGACGTGTTCAGCGAGAACTTCAAGAGCGGCACGATGGACCGGCTCGGCCTCGGTTATCCGGCGCTGCACTCGCTGAATCCGCGCATCGTGTACGTGTCGCACAAGGGCTTCCTGCCGGGGCCGTACGAGCATCGCACCGCGCTCGACGAGGTGGTGCAGATGATGGGCGGCCTCGCATACATGACCGGCCCGGAGGGGCGGCCGCTGCGCGCGGGCGCGAGCGTGAACGACATCATGGGCGGCATGTTCGGCGCGATCGGCGCGATGGCCGCGCTCGCGCAGCGCGAGCGCACCGGCCGCGGCCAGCAGGTGCAGAGTTCGCTGTTCGAAAACAACGTGTTCCTCGTGGCGCAGCACATGATGCAGTTCGCGGTGACGGGGCAGGCCGCATCGCCGATGCCGAGCCGGATTTCCGCGTGGGCCGTCTACGACGTGTTCTCCGTGAAGGACGGCGAGCAGATCTTTCTCGCGGTCGTGTCGGATACGCAGTGGGCGTTGTTCTGCGATGCGTTCGGGCTGGCTGCGCTGAAGGACGATGCGCGCCTCGCGACCAACAACCTGCGCGTGCAGGCGCGCGAGTGGCTGCTGCCCGAACTGCGCGCGCGGCTCGCGCCGCATTCGGCCGCGGAGATCGGCGCGATCTTCGAGTCGATCGGCCTGCCGTATGCACCGATCACCAAGCCGCAGGACCTGTTCGACGATCCGCACCTGCTGGCGACGGGCGGCCTCGCGGACGTGACTTTGCCGGCCGATGCGAGCAGCGCCGGGCGGCCGGTCGACACGCGCACCGCGCTGCTGCCGCTCACGCTCGCGGGCGAGCGCCTGCGGCTGCGCTCGGCGCCGCCGGCGCTCGGGCAAGACACGCGCGCGCTGCTTGGCGAACTCGGCTACACGCCGGACGAGGCGCGCGCGCTGATCGAAGCCGGCGTCGTGGCCGGGCGGCACGACGCGGACGGCGCGGCGGCGGGCGGCGCGCCGTCCCCGAACGAACTGGCGAGCGCGTAGCGCGGCCGCGATCCCCTGATCGAACAAAGGCGTCCCGACCGCGCCACGCGCGGGCGAGGATCGCCCTATCCACGGAGACAACCATGACATCCGCATTCCCGGCGCTGGCCGCCGATCGCGAGACCGATGCATCGATCGAGCAGCGGGCCGTGCGCAAGGCCGCATGGCGCTTCATCCCGCTGCTCGCGCTCGCGTATTTTTTCAATTACCTGGACCGCACGAGCGTCGGGTTCGCGGCGCTCACGATGAACCGCGATCTCGGGCTGACGGCGACGCAGTTCGGCTGGGGCGCGGGGATCATGTTCGCCGGCTACTGCGTGTTCGAGGTGCCGAGCAATCTCGCGCTGTACCGTTTCGGCGCGCGCCGCTGGCTCGCCCGCATCATGATCACGTGGGGCGTGATGGCGGCCGCGACCGCGCTTGCGACCGGGCCGACGAGTTTCTATGCGATCCGGTTGCTGCTCGGTATCGGGGAAGCCGGGTTCTTTCCGGGCGTGATCTTCTTCCTCGCCGTGTGGTTTCCGGCGAGCTACCGCACGCGGGTGCTGGCGTGGTTCACCGTGTCGACGCCGCTGTCGTCGCTGATCGGCGGGCCGCTGTCGACGTGGCTGCTGCAACTCGACGGCGCGCTCGGGCTGGCCGGCTGGAAATGGATGTTCATCGTCGAAGGGCTGCCGGCGTGCGCGCTCGGTTTTCTCGTGCTGAAGCTGCTGTCCGATTCGCCCGCGGATGCCGCGTGGCTGACGGGCGACGAGCGTGCCGCGCTGCAGCGCGCGTTCGAGCGCGAAGGCGCGGCCGCCGGCCGCAAGAAGCGCTTCGGCGTCGCGCTGCGCGACGTGCGCGTGTACGTGCTCGCACTGATCTCGTTCGGTTTCACGATGGGTTCTTACGGGATCGGCATCTGGCTGCCGCAGATGCTCAAGGCGCACGGCATGTCGACGATGCAGACGGGCTGGCTGTCCGCGGTGCCGTACTTCTTCGCGACCGTCGCGCTGCTGTGGTGGGCGAAGCGCGTGGACCGTCGCGGCGGCCCGGTCGCGAACCTGGCGATCGGGCTGTTCATCGGCGCGGTGGCGCTCGGCGTCTCGACGCACTTCCTGACGCTCGGCCCCGCACTCGCCGGCATCACGCTGGCGCTGGTCGGCACGATCGCCGGCCGCACGATCTTCTACACGCTGCCCTCGCGCTTCCTGTCCGGCCAGGCGGCGGCCGGCGGGCTCGCGCTGATCAACTCGATCGGCGCGCTCGGCGGCTTCGCCGGCCCTTATCTCGTCGGCTACCTGAAGGACGGCTTCGGCACCTTTACCGCCGGCATGCTCGGCCTCGCGATCGTGCTCGCGATCACGACGCTGCTGACGCTGTCGCTGTATGCGTTCGACCGGAGCGAATGACATGGACACGACGCTTTCGATCAAGCGGCGCCGGCTGCTCGGCGCGGCCGCCGCATCGCTCGCGCTGCCCGCGTTCGCCGAGACGCGCGCGGCGACCCAGGAGGGAGTTTCCCGCATGACGACGCAAAGCAACTATCTGGCGGTCCGCCCCGACTGGCTTGCGTCGGCGCTCGAACCCGTGCTCGAGCCCGACCTGCCGATCGTCGACGCGCATCATCATTTCTATGAGCGGCCGGGCTGGATCTACATGCTCGACGACTATCTGGAGGACGCGCGCTCGGGCCACAACCTCCAGGCGTCCGTCTACATGCAGGCGCAGACGCGCTATCGCGATGCGGGCCCGGTCGAACTGAAGCCGGCGGGCGAGACGGCCTACGTTGCCGGCGTGACCGAGCCGTTGCAGCAGCACGGCCGCCCGGCTGTCGCGAAAGGCATCGTCGGCCATGCGGACCTGCGTCTCGGCGAGCGCGTGCGCGAGGTGCTCGAAGCACATCTCGAAGCCGGACGCGGGCGGTTTCGCGGCGTTCGTCACCTGACGACCTGGGATGCCGATCCGACGCTCGCCAATCCGCTATCGGCGGTGCCGCGCGGCATGCTGCTCGATTCCGCGTACCGGGCGGGCGTCGCGCAACTCGCGCCGCTCGGGCTGTCGTACGACGCGTGGCTGTTCTTTCCCCAGCTACCTGAACTGTTCGAGCTCGCGAAGGCGAATCCCGATACGCGCATCATCGTCAATCACTGCGGCGGCGTCGTACGGATCGCGAGTTATGCCGACAAGCGGCCGGAGGTGTTCGAGCGCTGGTCGGCGTCGATGCGCGCGCTCGCACGGCTGCCGAACGTGTACGTGAAGGTCGGCGGGCTCGGGATGCGCATCAACGGTTTCGATTTCGAGAAAGGCGCGCGGCCGCCGTCTTCCGTGCAACTCGCCGACGCGTGGAAGCCGTGGATGATGACCTGCATCGACGCGTTCGGCCCCGAGCGCTGCATGTTCGAGAGCAATTTTCCGGTCGACAAGGGCTCGTATTCGTTCGTGAACGGCTGGAATGCGTTCAAGCGCCTGACGGCGCAGGCAAGCCCGGACGAGCGCGACGCGCTGTTCCGCGGCACGGTCACGCGGGCTTACCGGCTCGGCTGACGCGCGTCGCGACGACAGGCCCGGCGCTTGCTCACTCCGCCTCCACCAGCGCGGCCAGCCTCGCCAGCGCCATTTGCCAGCCGGTTTCGTTGTCGGCGACCGGCACGCCGGGCGGCACCCCGTCGTGCACGGCGTCCACGCGCGTGCCGCCCGCTTCGTCGGACAGCGTGATCGTGATCGTCATGGCGCCGCGCAGCATCGGATCGTCGGTTTCGAACACGTCGATCTCGACGATCTGCTCGTCCGGCACGAGCGTGACGAAGCGGCCGTGATAGGTATCGGTGCGCGCGGTGGTCTTGCCGGTGCCGGCCGACGGTGCGTCATAGCTCAGCGACACGCGCAGCGCGCCGCCTTCGCGCGCGTCGTACGCATGCACGCGGCACGTCATGCCGTCGGGCACCTTCCATTGTTCGACGGCGTGCGGATCGAGCAGCGCGCGGTAGACGCGCCCGCGCGGGGCGTTCAGGTGCCGGCTGACCCGGGTCGAATGCGTGTGCGTGTGCAACATGTCGCCTCCCGCGGAGCGCGCGCGACGGTGCATGCCGGCGGCCGGCGTGTCGTCGCGCTTCCTTCAGGAATCCTAGGCGCGCGCGAGGCGGCATGCAATGATCGCGCACCCGGCCGCGCTCAGCGCAGCGCGGCCGCGAAGGCGTCGAGCTGCGTGATGCAGGTGTTCCAGCCCTCGAAGAAGCCGAGCGCTTCATGGCGCTCGCGCGTGGCGGCGTCCGGATGCATCACGCGCGCCTCGTAGCGGCTGCCCGCATCGGCGTCGGCCATTGTGACGACTGCCGTGAACCCCATCCACGGCACTTGCGGCCGCCAGCCGCCCGCGAGCATCGACGTGAACGCGATGCGCGATTCGGGCACGATTTCGAGGAAGCAGCCGGGGTTGTCGCTCGTGCCGCCGTCGGGGCCGCGCATGAACGTGTGGAAAGCGCCGCCCGGACGCAGGTCGAATGCGCGCACTTCGGTGGTCCACGGTTTCGGGCACCACCATTCCTTCAGCAGTTCGGGGTCGGTCCACGCACGCCACAGCGCGTGGCGCGGCGCGTGCAACGTCCGCGTGATGACGAGATCGTGGGCTTCAGCGGGGTCGACGGGGCTGGCTGACATCGTGCTCCTCCTGGTGACGGCGTTCGACGAATTCGACGAGACGATCGGATCGTGCTTCCCACAGCGCGCGTTGCGCGGCGAGCCATGCCTCGGCCTCGGCGAGCCGGCTGCCGACCAGTGTGCAGGTGCGCGAGCGGCCGGATTTCCGGGTCTGCACGAGGCCGCTGCGCTCGAGCACGGCCACGTGCTTCATGAACGACGGCAGCGCCATGTCGAACGGCTCGGCCAGTGCGGAGACGGTCCGCTCGCCCTGGCCGAGCGCGCCGACGATCGCGCAGCGCGTCGGATCGGAGAGGGCGTGGAAGACGTCGCTGATGCCGGGTTGAAAGTTAGCCATGTGGCTAAGTGTAGGCAATGCGAACGGCGATGCAACGGGAATTTTCGTCGCGTAGGATGATGGGGCGGTAACACGCGCCGACCGGGCGCGGTATCGCCGCACGCCTGCTGCCGTTGCGCGAGCCGCGACGATCGGCCGGTGTTCTTTCCGATCCGGCCGCCCGCCGAACCCGTGCGGGCGGCCCACCTGATTACGGGGATGGCATGACCGAATCCGTTACCGTCCGCCGCATCGACGCGGGCGAAGCGATGACCTGCGTCGATGCGCTGGCCGACGTGCTGATCGATTGCGTCGAGGGCGGCGCGTCCGTCAGCTTCATGTTGCCGATCGGGCGGCCGACCGCCGTCGCGTTCTGGACCCACGTCGCCCACGGCGTCGCGAACGGCGAGCGCATCCTGCTCGTTGCCGAGGACGCGGCCGGCCGGATCGTCGGCACCGTGCAGGTCGTGACCGCGCAGCCGGAGAACCAGCCGCATCGCGCGGATATCGCGAAGATGCTCGTGTCGCGGCACGCGCGCCGGCAGGGCATCGCCGGGCGGCTGATGGCGGCGGCCGACGCGGCCGCGCGCGACGCCGGCAAGACCGTGCTCGTGCTCGATACCGTGACGGGCGGCGACGCCGAGCGGCTGTACGAGCGGGCCGGCTGGCAGCGCGTCGGCGTCGTGCCGAACTATGCGTTGATGCCCGACGGCACGCCCTGCGCGACGACGGTTTTCCACAAGCAACTCGCGTAACGGGGCGCGCGATGCAGCCCGTCGCTCCCGCGCTCCTGTTCCTTACGCTCGCGGCCGGTCTCGTCGCGCTGCTCGCGCCTGCGTGGCTCGCGGCCGCGTGGCGACGCCGCACGCAGGTGCCGCTTCGCGTGTTTTTCTACGGGATGCTGACCTTCTTCGTGTTCCAGCCGGTACTGCGCATGTCGTGGCAGATTCCGCTATACCGCTGGCTTGCTCACGACCCGCGCTGGCACCTGCCGATGCTCGTGTTCGCGGCATTGACCGCCGGGCTCTTCGAGGAATGCGGGCGCTGGGTCGCCTTCCGGTATCTGCTGCCGAAGCGGCATGATGCGCCGACGGCCGTGATGCTCGGGCTCGGGCACGGCGGACTGGAGGCGATGCTGCTGGTCGGCGTCGGGTTTCTCGCGCTCGGCACGGCTTATCTGCTCGCGCACGCGGGTGTCGTGGTGCCTGAGGGCGTGCAGTCGCTGGTCGGGTCGCAGTTCGCGGGCATGACGCTCGCGTCGCCCGTTCTCGCGTTGCTCGAGCGCACGAGCGCGCTGGCCGCGCATGTGGGGCTGTCGCTGATCGTGCTGCAGACGTTCGTGCGCGGAACGAAGCGCTGGCTGGTGTATGCGATTACGCTTCATTTCGTGTTCGACCTCGTTGTCGTGCTGCTGACGCGGTACTGGCATGTCGATACGGTGCTGGTCGAGGCGACCCTGTTCGTGTGCAGTGCCGTGCTCCTGTTGCTGGGCATTCGCTGGAGCCGCCGGGCGGCGGGTGCCGGAGGCGCGAGCACGGGGCACGTCGCGTGACGGGCAGGGAGCGTGTCAGCCGTTTGCAGCGGGTTCGGCCGCCGGATGGCGGGCGCATCTGATTATCCGGGCAGCATCAGCTGGTTAAAGGTCCCCGGTTCGACGAAACGGCAGGTCTCAACGGCAAGCGCCGGAATGTCTCCCCGGTCGCGGCGAGCGCAGGGCCCGGGGCGACCGGGCTCCGTCCGGGAATCAGGCAGGGCCGGAGACGTCGCCAGTCCGATATAGTCACGCAGGAAGATTTCAGCAGCACGCCCCGGAACCCCCGCCTCGATGAAACGCTCCCATATCGTCTACGCCCTCACGGGCCTGCTCGTCGCGCTGCCGATTGCCGCGTATGCGCTGGTCAAGCCGCTGCGCGTCGTCGCGCCTGCGCTGGTCCCCGGCGTGTCGTGCCCGAGCGCCGATATCTGCACGGACGATGCCGCGAGGCTCGGCGACGCACGGCAGCTCTATCGCGACGGTTATGCACGCGCGGCGGCAGCCGTCGGTGCGTTCCGGGAGGCGCCGCGCGTCGTGTTCTGTTCGACCCGCGCGTGCGCCGATGCATTCGGCCTCGGCCAGCGCGCGGCGCTGACGCTCGGGAATTTCGGCGTGGTTGTCGCACCGCGCGGCTGGCAGACCTACTTTCTCGCGCACGAGCTGATCCATCACCGCCAGGCGGAAGTGCTCGGCAACCTGGCCGTCGTGACCAAGCCGCGCTGGCTGATCGAAGGGATGGCGTATTCGCTCAGCGACGATCCGCGCCATCCGCTGGCGGAGCCGTTCGAAGCGTGGCGCACGCGTTTCGGCGCATGGCATGCGGCGCTGGGCGGGCAGCCGCTGTGGGAGGCCGCGCGGGCGGTCGAATAGCGCGGCAAGGGCGCCGAGCGCGCCGTCTTGCCCCGCCGTCTGCCCGTCATGCCGGCGCGACCGGATCGTCGCGCCCGGCGGTGAGCGCGTCCCGCCCTGCCGCGAGGATTTCGTCGGCCAGCGCGGGCTCGGTGCCGGCGATCGCGCGCGACAGCACGAGCGCGCCGACCATCTGGTTGAAGACGGCGATCGCGTCGCGACGCGTCTGCGCCGGCGTCCCGCCTTCGACGGCCACCATCCGTTCCAGCCGGTCGAGATACGTGGCGAGGCCGTGCGCGTAGCACGCACGCGCCGCATCGGTCAGTCGCGGCGCATCGCCCGCGAAACCGGACAGCGGGCACCCGGCCTCGACGTTGTCGCGATGCGCGGCCGACAGATACGACGCCACCTGCGCGTCGAGACTGCCGGCGTTCGGCGAATCCGCGCGGTCCTGCATGGCCTTTTCCATCACCTCGGCAACCAGCGCGTCTTTCGACTTGAAGTGGTTGTAGAAGCCGCCCTGCGTGAAGCCGGCTTCCTTCATCAGCTCCGTGAGTCCTACCGCGTCGACTCCGCGCACGCGGAACAGCCGCTCGGCGGCCGCGACAATCGCGCTCCGGTTCTCGGCAGCCTGCTGTCTTGAAACGCCCATCGATCCCTCCCTGATTTTTGCCGATCGCGTCGATTGAAAATCACAATGGCGACCACCATTGACATGAGCAAATTGCGTGAACACAATGCACGGCAAAGACAATGGTGATCGACATTGACATCGAGTGTAGCCGACTTGGCGGAGGGTGCAAAGCCGCTGCCGGAACGGCCGATGGCAATCGATCGGCGTCTTGGGCGCCGCCGGGGCACGTGTATCGGCCAACGGGCGGCTCGCCGTCTGCCGGCGGCGTACCGGTTCGGAACGCAATGGCAGCCTGGTTTTTCACCGGATCTCACGCGCGCGGCGAGCCGGCGCGCATGCGATTCATCATGCGAAAGGAAGCGTCATGAAGATCGAAGGTGCAGTGGTGTTCGTCACGGGTGCGAATCGCGGGCTCGGGCTCGAGTTCGCGAAGCAGGCGCTTGCGAGAGGGGCGCGCAAGGTCTATGCGGCGGCGCGCGATCCGGCCACCGTGACGCTGCCGGGCGTCGTGCCGGTGAAACTCGACGTGACCGATCCGGCGGCCGTCGCGGCGGCCGCCGACGCGGCGCGCGACGTCACGCTGCTGATCAACAACGCGGGCATCGCGCGACTCGGCAGCCTGACGGACGACGGTGCGACCGACGCATTGCGCGACCATTTCGAAACCAACGTGTTCGGGATGCTGGCGATGTCGCGCGCGTTCGCGGGCATCCTCGCCGGCCATGGCGGCGGCGCGATCCTGAACATCCTGTCCGTCGCGAGCTGGGTGAACCGGCCGATCCTGTCGGGCTACGGCGTGTCGAAATCGGCCGCGTGGGCGCTGACCAACGGGCTGCGCCATTCGCTACGCGAGCAGCGCACGCAGGTCGTCGGGCTGCATGCCGGCTTCATCGATACCGATCTGACGGCCGGCCTCGACGTGCCGAAGGCGACGCCGGCCGACGTCGTGCGCCAGGCGTACGAAGCGATCGAAGCAGGGGAAGAAGAAGTGTCGACCGACGAGTTCACGCGGCAGGTGAAGGCTACGCTGTCGTCGGGCGTCTATCTGGAAGAACCGGCGCCGCGTTGACGCCGCCGGAACCTCGAACCCGCCCCCCGCGCCGCGTGTGCGGTACGGCCGGCGGGCCGGGCCGTCAGGCCGTGGTGTCGATGATGCCCGGGATCTTCACGTCCGGGTTCACGTCCGCGTCGTAGTCGACGCCGGCGATCTCGAAGCCGAACAGCCGCAGGAACTCGGTCTTGTAGCCGGCGAAGTCGGTCAGCTCGTACAGGTTGTCGTTCGTCACGTGGTTCCACTGCGCGACGACCTTCGCCTGCACCTGCGGATCGAGCTCCTTGTAATCCGCGCGCAGGCGGCCTTCCTCGTCGACGTGCGGCGTCGCACCGTACAGGCTGTCCTTGAAGAGCCCGTACACCTGCTCGATGCAGCCTTCGTGCGTGCCGGTTTCCTTCATCGTCTTGAACAGCAGCGACAGGTACAGCGGCATCATCGGGATCGCCGAGCTCGCCTGCGTGACGACGGCCTTCAGCACCGACACGCGCGCATCGCCGCCATGCGCGGCCAGCTTGTCGCGGATCGACAGCACCTTCTTGTCGAGATCCTTCTTCGCTTCGCCGATCGAGCCGTTCCAGTAGATGTCGTGCGTGATCTGCTCGCCGAGATACGTGAACGCGGTCGTCTTCGCGCCGTCGGCCAGCACGCCGGCTTCATCGAGCGCGTCGATCCACATCTGCCAGTCCTCGCCGCCCATCACGGCGACGGTGCCGTCGATCTCTTCCTGCGTCGCCGGTTCCAGCGTGACGTCGCGGATCACTTCCTTGTCGGTGTCGAGGCCGCGGAACGTGACCGTCTTGCCGATCGGCTTGAGCGTCGAGCTGATGGTTTCGCCCGTCTTCGGATGCGTGCGGCGCGGCGCCGCGAGGCTGTAGACGACGAGATCGACCTTGCCGAGATCCTGCTTGATGGTGTCGATCGTGACCTGCTTGACCTTGTCGGAGAATGCGTCGCCGTTGATGCTGCGCGCATAGATCCCTTTTTCGGCGGCGAATTTCTCGAACGCGGCGCTGTTGTACCAGCCGGCCGTGCCCGGCTTCGTTTCGCTGCCGGCGCGCTCGAAGAACACGCCGAGCGTGTCCGCGCCCGAGCCGAATGCGGCCGAGATCCGGGCGGCGAGGCCGTAGCCGGTCGACGCGCCGATCACGAGCACCTTTTTCGGGCCGTTGGCGATCGGGCCGTGCGAAGTCACGTAGTCGATCTGTTCCTTGACGTTGGCTTCACAGCCGACCGGATGAGTCGTCACGCAGATGAAGCCACGCACGCGCGGTTTGATGATCATGGAAACCCTCTAGTCAGAAAGGCAGAAACGGCCTGAAATCGGAAAAATCCCGCGCATTGTAATGGAAGCGGCCGATCGCGGGCGGGCGCGGCCGGAACCTGGCGGATCGTCCGGTTATTTCTCTCTTGACAGAAATAACTGAAATGCCTAAATTTCACGCCATGGAACTCACACCGATTGCCGAACGATTCATTCTCCACTGGGGCGAAATGGGCTCGCGGTGGGGCGTCAACCGCACCGTCTCGCAGATCCACGCGCTGTTGTATCTGGCCGGCCGGCCGGTCGCGGCCGACGAGATCGCCGAGACGCTCAACGTCGCGCGCTCCAACGTCAGCACGAGCCTGAAGGAGCTGCAGGCATGGCGGCTCGCGAAGGTCGTGCATGTGCTGGGCGATCGCCGCGACCACTTCGAGACGTCGACCGACATCTGGGAACTGTTCAAGCTGATCGTCGAAGGGCGGCGGCAGCGCGAGATCGAGCCGACGCTCACGGTGCTGCGCGATTGCCTGACGAATCCGGAGATCGCGAACGAGAGCCGCGAGACCGAGCAGCGCATCCGCGACACGCTGCAGTTCGTCGAGACGCTCACGACCTGGTCGGACGAGATGCTGCGGCTCAAGCCCGATACGCTGATGAAGGCGCTCGGCATCGGCGCGAAGATCAGCCAGACGGTCAGGCGCAAGCCGTCGAAGTAAGCGTTACGCGCAGTGCGGGCAGGCAGCCCGCTTTTTTTGGGGTTCTTATTTCTGTCTGTACAGAAATAACTGTAAGTAGAGGATGAAAATGAACGCTGTCTTGCCGTCGACCTGCCCGCAGGGCCGCACCGGGGCGCGCCGCATGACGATCCTCGTGTGCGGCGCGAACGGCTTCATCGGGCGGGCACTGTGCGCGCAGCTCGAAGCCGGCGGCCATCGCGTGCTGCGCGGCGTGCGGCATGCGACCGGCCCGTGCGACGTCGCGATCGACTTCGCCGCCGACATCGATCCCGACGCGTGGCTCGCGCGCCTGAAGGGCGTCGACGTGGTGATCAATGCGGTCGGCATCCTCGCCGATCGGCGCGGCGCGACGCTCGACGCCGTGCACCGTGCCGCGCCGTGCGCACTCTTTACCGCGTGCTGCCGCGCCGGCGTGCGGCGCGTGATCCAGATCTCGGCGCTCGGCGTCGAGCGCGGCGGCACGCGCTACTTCGCCAGCAAGCTGGCCGCCGACCGCTTCCTGCAGACGCTGCCGATCGACTTCCGGATCGTGCGGCCCGCGCTCGTCTACGGCACGGACGGCGCGTCCGCGCGGTTTTTCCGGATGCTCGCGAGCCTGCCCGTGCAGGTGCTGCCGGCGGGCGGCCGTCAGCGGCTGCGCCCCGTGCACGTCGACGATCTCGCCGAAGTCGTCGCGCGGCTCGTCGTGCAACCGGGCGATGCGTCGGCGGCCGGCCGCGCGGTGATCGACGTGGTCGGCAACGACGAAGTCGAATACCGCGAGATGCTGGCCCGCTACCGTGCCGCGCTGGGATTTCCGCCGGCCGCCCGCGTGACGCTGCCGGGCCCGCTGGCCGGCGCGGCGGCCGCGTTGCTCGGCACGCTGCCGGGCGCGATGTTCACGCGCGACACGTGGACGATGCTGCGTGGCGGGAACACCGGCGATCCGGCCGCCGTCACGACCATGCTCGGCCGGCCGCCGCGCGGGATCGACGGCTTCATCGGCACGGAGGCCGCCGCGCTGCGTCGCGATGCGCTGGCGATGTGGCGTCGGCCGTTGCTGCGCGGCGCGCTCGCGATCGTGTGGATCTGGACGGCCATCGCCAGCGCGTTCATCCATCCGCTGCCCGCGAGCCTCGCGCTGCTCGCGCCAGCGCATCTCACGGGGCTGCCCGCGCTGATCGCGCTGTACGCGGCCAGCGCGCTGGACTTCGCGTTCGGCATCGCGACCGTCGCAGCGCCTTCACGGCGCCTGTGGGCGGCGCAAGCGGCGCTGATCGTCGCGTACTCGGCCGTCATCGCGGTCACGATGCCGGCGCTGCTCGCCGAGCCGTTCGGCCCCGTGCTCAAGAACGTGCCGATTCTCGCGATCCTGTTGATCCTTTTTTCAGAAGAAGAACAAGCATGAATACCTATCTCGTCATCAAGGCGCTTCACATCCTGTCCTCGGTGCTGCTGGTCGGCACCGGCTTCGGCACCGCGTTCTACCTCTTTTTCGCGAACCGCACGCAGTCGGTGCCCGCGATCGCGGCCGTGTCGCGCCTCGTGGTGCGCGCGGACTGGTGGTTCACGACGCCGGCCGTGATCTTCCAGCCGGCATCGGGGCTCTGGCTCGCGCACACCGCCGGCTGGCCGTGGCATACGCCGTGGCTGCTCGCATCGATCGTGCTGTATGCGATCGCCGGGGCGTGCTGGCTGCCGGTCGTGTGGCTGCAGCTCGAACTTGCATCGATGGCGAAGCTCGCCCATGCGAACGGCGACGCGGCATTGCCGGAGCGCTACTGGCGCTATGCGAAGCGCTGGGAACTGCTCGGCTACCCGGCGTTCTTCGCGATGCTGTCCGTCTACTTCCTGATGGTGCTCAAGCCGATGTAAGCGCGTGGCCGCCGCCGCACGGGAGCGGCGGTACGGCGTGCGGGAAAGCAGTCGATCGATTCACGATGCACGCAAAGACAAGAAGGAATGCGAATCATGGAATCAAGTGAACTGGTGTTGTACTTCGACGGACGATGTCCGTTATGTGTCGCGCAGATACGGCGTCTCGGCGCCCGCGACGCGCAGCAGCGGCTGGCTTTCGTCGATATCGCCGGGCCGGGCTTCGACCCGGCGCCGCTGGGCGTCGGCCTGCCCGCGCTGAATCGCGAGCTTCATGCGCGTCTGCCGGACGGACGCATGCTGACCGGCGTGGACGGCATCCTCGCCGCCCATGCGCTGACCGGGCGCGGCTGGCTCGTCCGGCTGCTTCGCGTGCCGGTCGTGCGCGGTGTGCTGGCACCGCTGTATCGCCGCTTCGCGCGCAACCGGCACGCCGTTTCGCGCTGGCTCGGCTATCGCGCCGAAGCGGCGTGCGACGGGCCGGCGTGCGGTAGCGACCGTGCCGCCGAACCCGCCGAACCCGCTGAACCCGCTGAACCCGCGGCCGATCGTCCCGCACGCGATGACATGCGCCGCATCGTGGTGACCTGGATGTACGGCGCGGCGCTCGCCCATCTGCTCGTCGGCATCGCCGTTCCGTGGGCGGCCGGCACGCCGTGGCTCGACGCGTATCACCGCGTCATCGAGCTGCATTTCTGGGCGGGCGCGGCGCCCGGCCCGGCGCGCGCGCAGCAGGTCTGGTGGATGTCGCTGATCGGCGCGACGGTGCAATGCGCGTCGGTCTGGATGCTGGCGCTCGTCGACCTCGGCAACCGGCTGCGCCGGCGGGAAGTGTGGGGATGGCTGCTGGCCGGCCTGGCGATCTGGGCGCCGCAGGACATGCTGTTTTCATTGCAGGCCCGAGTATCGGGCCACGTGGCGATCGACGCGGCGGCACTCGTTGCGATGGTGCCGCCACTTGTGTGGCTGTGGAGGAGGGATACCCCATGAACACCTTGCCTGCTTACGACTGGGCGCTCAACCTGCTGATCGTGCAGGGCGCGATGGGCGCATTCGATACGCTCTATCACCACGAGCTCACGCAGGATCTGCCGCACAGCCCGCGTGCGCGGCTCGAGCTGGGGATTCACGCGGTGCGCTCCGTGCTCTACGGTCTCGTGTTCGCGTCGATCGCGAACGTCGCTTTTCACGGCGCGTGGGTCGCGGCCCTCGCGGCGGTGGTGGTCGTCGAGGTGGTGCTGACGTTGTGGGATTTCGTCGTCGAGGACCAGAGCCGCAAGCTGCCGGCGACCGAGCGCGTGCTGCACACGCTGCTGGCCGTCAACGGCGGCGCGCTGTTCGGGATGATCGCGATGCAGCTGGCCGTCTGGGCGCACGAGCCGACCGCGCTTCAGGTACTCGACCTCGGCTGGCGCGGCGGGTTGCTGAGCGTGTTTGCCGTCGGCGTGGCGGTATCGGGCATCCGCGACGGAATCGCGGCCTGCCGGATCGCGCAACGCGCGCCGGCCGCCAATCCGTTCGCGGGGCAGCCGCCGGGGAACGTGCTCGTCACAGGCGGAACCGGCTTCATCGGCGAAACCCTCGTGAACCATCTGCTCGATGTGGGCCATACGGTCACGTTGCTGGCGCGCGACCCGCTGCGCGCGGCCTACCAGTTTCAGGGCCGTGTGCGCAGCGTGACGTCCGCCGGTCAACTGCAGCCGCACGAGCGTTTCGACACGGTCATCAACCTCGCGGGGGCGCCGGTGCTGGGCGCGCGCTGGAGCAAGCGCCGGCAGGCGGTGCTGCTCGCCAGCCGCGTCGGTGTCACGGAATCGCTGATGCGCTGGGTCGAGACCGCCGAGGTCAAGCCCCGCACGTGGATCCAGGCGTCGGCGATCGGCTACTACGGCGTGCGGCCTTCCGACGAGCGGCTCGACGAGCGCAGCAGCGCCGGCACCGGCTTCATGTCCGGGCTGTGCCGGCAGTGGGAGCAGTCCGCGCAGGCGCTCGAGCGTCATGGCGTGCGCTCGGTGGTGCTGCGGCTGGGCCTCGTGTTCGGCCCCGGCGGTGCGTTGCGCCCGATGCTGATGCCGCACTACTTCGGGATGGGCGGGCGATTCGGCGACGGCACGCAGGTGATGAGCTGGATACACCGGGACGACGTGCTGCGGATCATTGCACGCGCGATGTCGAACCCGGGCATGCACGGCGTCTACAACGCGGTCGCACCCGCGCCGTTGACCCAGCGCGAGTTCGTGCAGGTCGTGTCGAAGGTGTTGCGTCGCCCCGCGTTTCTGCACGTGCCGGCCGCGCCGCTGCGCGTCGCGATGGGCGAGATGGCCGCGCTGCTGCTGGACGGGCAGCGGGTGATGCCGGCGCGGCTGCATCAGGACGGATTCATGTTCCGGTTCCCGACGGCCGAGCACGCGCTGCGCGACCTGACGAACCGGCCGCACGCGGATTTTCCGCGTACGGCATGTCGTTTGCCGCGCCGTCGTGTATAAATTCGGCGTGAATGCGTTCGTGGCGCGCCGTGCGCCCCGAACGCTCCGCATCCGACCTCACAAGGAGACTGCATGCTGCACATCCTCGGCAAGATTCCGTCCATCAACGTCCGCAAGGTGCTGTGGCTGTGCACCGAACTGAACCTGCCGTTCGAACAGGAAGACTGGGGCGCGGGCTTTCGCACGACCAACGATCCGGCCTATCTCGCGCTGAACCCGAACGCGCTCGTGCCCGTCATCAAGGACGACGATTTCGTGCTCTGGGAATCGAACACGATCATCCGCTACCTCGCGAATCGTTACGGCGGCGACGCGCTGTATCCGGCCGAGCCGCAGGCGCGTGCGCGGGTCGACCAATGGATCGACTGGCAGGGCGCGGACCTGAACCGCTCGTGGGTCGGCGCGTTCCTCGGCCTCGTGCGGAAATCGCCCGATCACCAGGATCCGGCCGGCATCGCGCAGTCGATCGCAGGCTGGACGAAGCACATGCAGGTGCTGAACGCGCAGCTCGAAAAGACGGGCGCGTACGTGGCCGGCAACACGTTCACGCTCGCGGACATTCCGATCGGCCTGTCGGTGAACCGCTGGTTCGGCACGCCGTTCGAGCATCCGGAATTGCCGGCGGTGTCACGCTATATCGAACGTCTCGCGACGCGCGAAGGCTTCAAGCAATACGCGGGCAGCGCGAATCCGTAAGCCGGCCGGTAGCGCGTGAAGCGGCCGTGTTGCAATCGCTGCCGCTTCACGCCTGATTCATCGATCCACGTACCCGTCGTCACGCGCCGGGCGCCGGCAGCGCGTCGAGCACGCGCGCAAGAAACGCCTCGTGGTTCCACGCGGATTCCGGCCGCGACAGCCCGAGCCGCACGACCACCAGTTGACGGCTCGGCACCACGCTCACGAACTGGCCTTCATGGCCGACCGCATGAAACGCGTCGGCCGGCATTGCGACCGCGTGCGGGTCGCGATCGTTGAACGGCTCCGGCACCTTGACCCACAGCTGCGCGCCGTATTCCTGGCGCGACGACTGGGGCGTCGCGCGCGTCAGATAGCGTACCCAGCCGTCCGGCAGCAGCCGCTGCCCGTCCCACACGCCGTCCTGCAGCAGAAGCTGCCCGAAGCGTGCCCAGTCGCGTGCGCTCGCATACATGTACGACGGACTGACGAGTGTGCCCGACACATCGGGCTCGAACACCGCGCTGCGCATGCCGAGCGGCGCGAACAGCGCGCGACGCGGAAACGCGAGATAGTCGTCCCCGCTGCCGCCCAGCGCCTCGCGCATCACGCGTGCGACGATCGCGCTCGTGCCGCTCGAGTAGGACCACTGCGTGCCGGGTGTCGCCGCGAGCGGCTTCGCCGATGCGAACCGCGCGGTGTCGGGCTGCGTGAACAGCATCAACGCGACGTCGGACAGCGGGTCGTCGTAGTCCTCATTGAATTGCAGGCCGCTCGTCATCCGCAGCAGCTCGTCGAGCGTGATGGCCGCGCGCGGATCGCCGCTGCCGCGCCATTCGGGCAGCAGCGCCGCCGTATCGGGCGACAGCTTGTGCTGCGCGACGAGCGCGCCGACCAGCGCGGCCGTCACAGTCTTCGTCATCGACCAGCCGGGTAGCGGCGTGTCGGCCGTGAAGCCGGGCGCATAGCGTTCGGCGATCACCTGGCCGCGCCACATCACGACGACCGCGCGCGTGCGCCGCGGTCGTGCCGGATCGGGCTCGTCGAACGCGCGGTCGAGCGCGGTCTGCAGTTTCCGTGCGTCGATGCCGGCCGGTGGCGTGGCCGGCGCTGCTGGTGCGGGCTGCGCGGGCGGCGGATCGGGGAGGGGCGGCAGCGCGGCCGGCAACGCGCCGGGCGACGGCCCGATCGCGAGCGTGCAGCCGAGCCCGGGCCGGAAGTCGGCTTCGCGTCCGGCGAAGCCGGCGAAGGTCGCCACGGCGCGATGATGGTCGGGATCGATCGACGGGCGAACCAGCTTCAGCAGCGGATGCACGCCGGCCATGATGTCGACGTCGATCACGGACGCGGCAGGGCGGCCCGATACGTACACGCCGGAACACAGCGCCTTCGCCGCATAACCGGTCGCGACCGGCGCGAGCCGGGACAGCATGTAGCCCGTGTAGCCGATCGCGGCGACGGCCGCGAGCGCGACGCCGCGCAGGATCGGCTTCTTGAAGGGGATCGTCATGCGCGGGTGTCCTCGGTTGTCTGAAGGCGGAACACGAACCGGCAGTGTCGCAGGTTCGGATCGGCGGTGGCAATCGCGAGGGCGGCGATGCCGGGCAGCGTCGACACGGCGCGGATTGCCCGGCCTGCGCGAATCGTCTGTGTCGATCGCCGAGGTCGAACGGGCCGCGTGCGGCCCGTTCAAGCGGTGTATCACTGCGCGTTGTCGTGGTCGGAGCGCAGGGTCCAGACCGTCGCGGTATTCGTGTCGTCGTCGACGGCCGCGAATTGCGGCTGGCCTTTGCTGCCGTGCCCGAACGCCTGGCCGAACGCGGCCCCGGAACGGTGTCGACCTGCATTTGCGCGACGAAGCGCCCGTCCACCGTGAATTCGACGATCTCGCTCGGCTGCAGCGGGTTGGCGTTGACGCGTCGCCGTTCGCGGTCACGAGATGGCCGTTCGGTGCGAGCGCCAGCGCGACCCGGCCCGGCAAGTTGAAATCCGACCCGTCGTCGGCCGATAATCGTCCGGCATTGCACTCCCGCTTTCCCAGTCCAACCGATATCGGAACCCGACATGTCCTACGACAACAACAACCCGTTCGCCAGAATCCTGCGTGGCGAACTGCCGTGCGTGAAGGTCGCGGAAGACGACACGACGCTCGCGATCATGGATCTGATGCCGCAGGCCGACGGCCACGTGCTCGTGATCCCGAAGGAGCCGGCCGCGCAGATCTTCGACTTGTCCGGCGACGCAGCCGCGGCCGGCATCCGCATGACGCAGCGCGTCGCGGCGGCGGTGCGCGCGGCGCTCGAGCCGGACGGCGTGTTCATCGGCCAGTTCAACGGCGCGGCAGCCGGCCAGACGGTTCCGCACGTGCACTTCCACGTGATCCCGCGCTGGGAAGGCGCCGAGCTGCGGATGCACGCGCGCGAGATCGCCGACGCGGCGACGCTCGAAGCGCTCGCGCAGCGCATTCGCGCGCGTTTCGTGTAACGCGTCGATTGCACGCGGCACGGCGCGCCACGGCACACCGGCCGGCCGTCGCGCCATTACCTGTTTCGGCGGTCATGCGAGGTAACACGTGTAACCGCCGGCGAAACTCGGCCCGGCCGACCCGGCGCTAGACTCGGCGCATTGCTTCATCGAGCGACAGGAAGGGCGGATCGCCTCTTCGTGCCGGCCGCCGCACCTCGCGGCGGCGCGGCTTTCGCGAGGTGCCATTCGTCTTTCGCGCCGGGAATCGAGCCATGTCCAGACTTCTCATTACGCTTGCCCTGATCGGCGGCCTGTCCGGCTGCTACGTCGCGCCGCCGTACGGCTATGCGCCCGCGCCGGCCTACTACGGCTATGCGCCGGCGTATTACGCGCCGCCTGTCAGCGTCGGGATCGGCGGCAACTTCCGCATTCGCTGATCCGGCACCGGGCGCGGGCCCTGGCCGTCCCGGCCAGGGTCGTGGCGTCGTGCCGGACGATGCGCGCGGATTCGCGCGCCGCATGACGGCGGCGCGCCGCGCGGCGTGTGCGCGGTTCATATACTTCACAGGAAAGCGCACTCCGGCGAGGCAGTCATGACAGTCACCCGCAAGGTCGCCGCCCTGTCGGGCATCTCCACGCTCGTTTATCTCGGGCTCGCGGTGCTCGGCAGCGGCGGGTTCGCGGCCTTCTTCTCGCATCCGCCGCTGATCGTCGTCGTCGTCGCGACACTCGCGATGGCCGTCGCGGCGATGTTCACCGAAGGCAACCTGAGCAGCGGCGAGCGCGAGAACCGCGACAACCGCTGGGTGCTCGCGGCGTTCGGGGTGAGCGGGTTCCTGCTGGCCTACCTGCCCGCGCTGACCGACCGGCTCGACTTCTGGACCTTCGGCGGCGACGCGGTGCGCTGGGCCGGCGTTGCGCTCTACATCGCGGGCGGCGTGCTGCGCATCTGGCCCGTGTTCGTGCTCGGCAAGCGCTTCAGCGGGCTCGTCGCGATCCAGCCGGGCCATACGCTCGTGACCGACGGCATCTACCGCCGCATCCGCAATCCGAGCTATCTCGGCCTGCTCGTCAATTCGGTCGGCTGGGCGCTCGCGTTCCGCTCGGGTGTCGGCGTGCTGCTGGTCGTGTTGACGATGATCCCGCTCGTCGCGCGTATCCGCTCCGAAGAGGCGCTGCTGCGTGCGCAATTCGGCGCCGAGTACGACGCGTATTGCGCGCGAACCTGGCGGCTGCTGCCCGGCGTGTACTGACCCCCTTCATTTTTCCCCGACCGTCGTTTCCGGGCCCGCTCACGACACGTGCCCGATGTGTTGCCACGTGTGTCGCAAACGTGCGACGCCCTGCATGGACGTCCCGTCGTCGCGCAGGGCCGGAACCTCGGCGGAGCCAATGCCGGCGCGGGTTTGCGGGCATTCTGGTGCGGGCGTTCGGGGGGGCCTGTTCGTAAACAACTTGTTACCAGAATGTCGACGGCAAGGATGCGGGACCGGTGCTATTCTTCGCCGCAAGCTCATTGAAATGAATTGGTCCACGGTTCGGCACAATGCCAGACCCGACGTCGATCGATTCAGATCGTCGTACCGAGCGGACCTTCGATAACCAGATTGCGAACAAGGAAGAATACGGGAATGTGGAAGAAAATCGCCCCCGCTCTCGTCGTCGCCGCGCTGACCGGCGCGACTGCGCTGCCGGCTCTGGCAGGTGACATGAACAACGCGCTTGGCGGCGCGCTCGGCGGGGTAGCCGGCGCAGCGGTCGGCGGTGCGCTCGGCGGCAGCACGGGCTCGGTGATCGGCGGCGCCATCGGCGGCGGCGCGGGTGGCGCGGTGACGTCGAACCGTCGCGAGCGCACCGGCGCGATCATCGGCGGCGCCCTCGGCGGCGGCGCAGGCACCGCGGCAGGCAACGCGATGGGCGGCCGCACGGGCGGCCTGCTGGGTGCGGCGGTCGGCGGCGGCGCCGGCGCGGCGCTCGGCGGCAACATGTCGCGCAGCTCGTACGAGCGCGATCATGGCGATCGTGGCTATCGCCACCGCAAGCATCGTCACCACCGCGACTGGGACTGATCGCCGCTCGCGCGGCACGGTGCGCGAGCCGCGCACCGGCGCGTAGACGGCGTCGGCTTCCGACGCGAGATTCGGCCCGGCGGCCTGCCGGGCCGCCATCGCCGGCCAGACCGGCGAACATTTTCCGGCTTCACCAGCCGCGGCCGGATGCCCGATCGACGGGCCGGCCAGTTTCCCCTCCTCGCAGCATTTCCCCGTTTTCCTGCTACACCGCCTCTCGCGACGGAATGCGTCTGGGCAGCGTCGACATCCTTGGTGTTCCGTTCGATCCCCGTTCGATCCTCGTTCCGCCCCGTTGGCCCGTTTCAGTCCGACGACGGCTCATGATCGGTGCGGAGCGGCTCGCAGCCGTGCACGCTTCGGCGCACGCCAATCTGCGTAACCGGATGTATCGCGACCCGCGTGCGCGACCGGCGTGACCGCAGTTGCATGCCCGCGCCTGCAGCGCCGCCGACGTGCGTTTGCACGGCCCCGCCCGTCAGGATTTCCCGGATAGCCAGACCGTGGCGCCACGCTCCCTCACCGTGTATCGCGGGTGCCGGCAGGTAGTGGGAAATCGAATGGAATCCATCGCAACATTTAATTGGTCGATTGCGAACGACTTCGCTATCGTCGGCGATGCTCGCGTACGGCGTCGAACCGTGCCGCCGGCCGCGCGTCGTCGCATGAACGGGAGCGCCACGGCCCGGCCGCCGGCCCCGCAAGCATGGGCCGCTGCGTCCGATGAACCGGACGAACCCGTCGCGAAGCCTGGCCGACCGAACGAAGGCGCGTGCGCCTTCAAGCCACCCCGGCAACGATGTCCCGCCGCCGCATGCGTGCCCCACGCGCATGCGTGCCGCCCGATGCCGTTGGCGCCCGGGGCCGGACCAACCCATTGCCTGGATGCACTATGTCTAAGACAACGTATTACGCGCCGCACGGCGGCCACCCGCCGCAGACCGATCTGCTGACCGATCGCGCGATGTTCACCGAGGCGTACGCGGTAATCCCGAAGGGTGTGATGCGCGACATCGTCACGAGCTGGCTGCCGTTCTGGACGAACACGCGCCTGTGGGTGATCGCCCGCCCGCTGTCGGGTTTCGCGGAAACCTTCTCGCAGTACATCGTCGAAGTGAACCCGGGCGGCGGCAGCGACAAGCCCGAGCAGGACAAGAACGCCGAAGCCGTGCTGTTCGTCGTCGAAGGCGAAGCCGAGCTGACGCTGCAGGGCACGAAGCACGTGCTGAAGCCGGGCGGCTACGCGTTCATTCCGCCGGGCGCGGACTGGACGCTGCACAACGTCAGCGATGCCGCGGTGCGTTTCCACTGGGTGCGCAAGCATTACCAGGCCGTCGACGGCATTCCGCTGCCGGACGCATTCGTGACCAACGAGCAGGACGTCGAGCCGATCCCGATGCCGGGTACCAACGGCGCATGGGTGACGACGCGCTTCGTCGACATGAGCGACATGCGCCACGACATGCACGTGAACATCGTGACGTTCGAACCGGGCGGCGTGATTCCGTTCGCTGAAACGCACGTGATGGAGCACGGGCTGTACGTGCTCGAAGGCAAGGCCGTCTATCGCCTGAACCAGGACTGGGTCGAGGTCGAAGCGGGCGATTTCATGTGGCTGCGCGCGTTCTGCCCGCAGGCATGCTATTCGGGTGGCCCCGGCCGCTTCCGCTACCTGCTGTACAAAGACGTGAACCGTCACATGAACCTGACGCTGAACCCGGCGCGCTGAGCGCCGCGTCAGCAGTCGAATGTAAAAACCCGCCGGCGCATGCCGGCGGGTTTTTTCTTTGCGCGGCGGTTGTCCGGGATGCGCATGTCGATTCCAGGGCCGGTAACCATGCCGTCGCCCGAACGGCGGCGGCGCGGGCCATCCCGTGCGTCATCCCTTGCGTCCGACGCTCAACGGCGCATCGGTCAGGCGCAGCTCATGCGCGAGGTCGATCAACGCGCGCAACCGCGCGGGCACGAAGCGATGGCCCGAATAGTAGAGCCGCAGCCCGCCGAACGACGGGCACCACGGCGCCAGCACCGGCACCAGCGCGCCGCTCTTCAGTTCTTCGCCGATGAACCATTCGGAAATGAAGCCGATGCCCAGACCGAACAGGATCGCCTGCTTGATCGCGGCCAGTTCGTTGAGCGCGAACCGCACGGGCAGGTCCATCTGCAGCTTCTGCCCGTTGCGTTCGAGCTCCCAGTGATAGATGCCGCCGTGGGCCATGCGCATGCCGATGCTCTGGTGCTTGAGGAGGTCGCGCGGATGGCGCGGCGTGCCGTGGCGCTTCAGATACTCGGGCGTTGCGACCACCAGCATGCGGATATCGCGCGACAGCGCGACGGCGATCATGTCCTGCGGCACGGCTTCGGCCAGACGGATGCCGGCGTCGAACCCCTCGGCGACGATGTCGATCAGGCGCGACTCGCTCACGATGTCGATGCGGACGTCGGGGTAACGCTGCGCGTACGGATGGAACAGCGGCCCCAGCAACAGATGCGCGGCCCCCTGCGGCGCGTTGATGCGCAGCGTGCCGCTCGGTGTGTCGGGACCGGCGGCGGCATCCTCGCCGGCGCTCCTGATTTCGGCGAGCGCGGGCGCGATGCGCTCCACGTAGCGCTGGCCCGCATCGGTCAGCGACACGCTGCGCGTCGAGCGGTTGAACAGGCGCACCTTCAGGCGCGCTTCCAGTCCGGCCACGGCGCTGCTCACCGCCGTCGTCGACATGCCCAGCTCCAGCGCCGCGCCGCGAAAGCTGCTGCGGCGCGCGACGGCCAGGACCACTTCCAGCTCGGTCATTCCGGTGCGGTGCATCGATTGTCCTGATTTTCGGGATGAGTCATCAGAGATAAGGCGGCTTATCGGAACAGTAATGTATTCCTAGACTGCGTGTCATGACGTCTTGTCGGATACGCACACAAGGAGTACGCACCATGCAACGCATCGAACAGATCTACATCGACGGCGAATTCGTGACGCCGCACGGCGACGAATGGTTTGACCTGCACGACCCGAGCACCGAGCGGGTGATCGGGCAGGTCCGCCTCGGCGACGAGCAGGATGCCGAACGGGCGATCGCCGCGGCCAAGGCCGCGTTTCCCGGCTGGTCGCGCACCACGCGGGAAGAACGGATCGCCGCGCTCGAGCGCATGCGCGACGCCGTCGTCGCGCGGGAAGACGACCTGATGGAGGCCGTCGTGACCGAATACGGCGCGCCGGTCGAGCGCGGCCGCTGGATGGCGACCTATCCGGCGGACGCGATCCGGCAGGCCATCGCCGCGCTGGAGACGTTCGCGTTCGAGGAGCAGGCCGGCTCGGCCCGCGTGATCATGACGCCCGTCGGCGTGGCCGGCCTGATCACGCCGTGGAACAGCGATGCGGGGTTCATCTGCAACAAGCTGGCCACCGCGCTGGCGGCAGGGTGCACCGCGGTCATCAAGCCCAGCGAGATGAGCGCGATGCAGACGCAGGTCGTCACCGAGGCGCTGCATGCGGCGGGCTTGCCCAAGGGGGTGTTCAATATCGTCAACGGTCGCGGCGACGTGGTCGGCGACGCGATCTCGCGCAGCCCCGACGTCGCGAAGATTTCGTTCACCGGCTCGTCCGCGGTGGGCCAGCATCTGGTGAGCGCCGGCGCGGCGACGATGAAGCGCGTGACGCTGGAGCTCGGCGGCAAATCGCCGACGGTGGTGCTCGACGATGCGGATTTCGCGAGCATCATGCCGCTCGTGCTGCAGGCGGGATTCATGAACAGCGGCCAGGCCTGCATCGCGGGGACGCGCGTGCTGGTGCCGCGCCATCGGCTCGCGGAATTCGAAGACGCGATCAGCCAGGCGGTGGCGCGTGTGCGCTCAGGCGATCCGCGCGATGCCGGCACCGACATCGGGCCGATGGTCAGCGCGAAGCAATGGGAGCGGGTGCAGCACTACATCCGCATCGGGCAGGAAGAAGGCGCGGTGCTGCTGGCGGGCGGTGAAGGGCGGCCGGACGGCTTGCAGGCCGGGTGGTTCGTGAAACCGACGGTCTTTTCCCGGGCGAACAACCGGATGCGGATCGCGCAGGAGGAAATCTTCGGGCCGGTGCTGACCCTCATCCCTTACGAAGACGACGCCGATGCGATCGCCATCGCCAACGATACGCGCTACGGCCTGAGCGCGATGGTGCTGGGCAAGGACTCCGAACGCTGTGAGCGCGTGGCGCTGCAGATCGATTCCGGCCGCGTGCTCGTCAATACGCTGGCCCACGAGCCGCTTGCGCCGTTCGGCGGCTTCAAGCATTCGGGGCTGGGGCGGGAAATGGGCCGGTGGGGCATCGGCGCGTATCTGGAGCCCAAGACCCTGATCGGGAGCGCAAGCCAGGTCGCGTGAGCGGGCGCTCGCATTCGATGCCCCAGTACGTCGTGCGGGGGCGTTTGCGTCTCTCATGCTGATGCATCACGCATGCATCACCGGTGATCGGGCGCGCAAGCCGGGTCGCGTGAGCAGGCACTTGCCCTCAATGCCCTTGTCCGCCGTGCGGCCGCGTTTGCGTATCTCATGCGGCTGCACATCGCACGCGCATCGCTGGTGAAAAGGCGCGGCCGGTGATTCCAAGCCTCGGAGGTGGAACGCACGCATGCGGCGCATCCTGACGATGCGTGGCTGCTCGCGGATGCCGCTGCGTTGCGCGGCTACAAGCCGAGCGCGTGCGCGGCGAGCTGCGCGACCGCCAGCCGGGTGTCGGGCAGCAGGTCATCCTCCATCAGCCACACCGCCGACAGGCCCGCCCACGCCAGAATCCACTTCAGCAGCCGACGGCGATCGAGTCGTGCGGCATCGGCCACGCACACGACGCGTTGCGTGAAGCGCGCCGGATCGGCCGCGATCTCGTGCGCCGGATTGCAGAACAGGTTCGCGTAGTCGAACGCACGATCGCCGCGCAGCCCTTTCGGGTCGATCGCGAGCCATCCGCGATCGCCGAAATGAAGAATGTTGTCGTGATGGATGTCCCCATGCAGGACGACTTCGTCGACGGGCGGCCCGGCCAGCAGCTCGCGCGCGATCGTTGCCGAGCAATGCAGCACGTCGTCGCCGATGTCGTCCGACAGCAGCGAACGGAACCAGTCGCGCAGCGGCACGACCGAAGCCGGCTCCGGCGCGCGATGCGCGTGCAGTCGGGCGACGACGCCGCATGCGATGCGCATCGTGTCGTCGTCGTGACCCGATGCGGACAATTTGGCCAGCGACGGCGCGGGCTGCGCGCGCTCGAGCAGGATCGCGTCGCTGTCGTGCTGCCACACCTGCGCCGCGCCGTGCCCGTTCCACCACGTCATCAGCGCGTTGCCGCGCCGCTCTTCGTCGCAGGTGGCGACCTTCAGCATCGCGGGCCGCGCCTGCCAGAGAACGGGCAACAGGCCGCCGCTCGCGGTCAGGATCGGGCCGCCGTCGGGTACGAGGCCCCACAGGCCGAGGTATCGATCGAACATCACACGATGCTACAGGCGAAACGGATCGCGCGCAGCGCGGTTCTTCCGGCCGCGTTTGACGTGCCCGCACGTTCGACGTGAATGGCCCGACACCCTTTCCTAAATAAAATTTAGCCAGCCAAACTTTGGCTAAAGAATGTTCCGGTTTCGCGCGATCCCTTCGACAATGCGCGCCTTTCGTGACCGGTCGGTGCATATCGCGCGCCGGCCGTCGCAGCATCGAAGAAGGAGCCCGACATGACCGACCACACCGCATCCCCTCCGCCGCCGTCCGTGCCGCCGCCGCGCCGCCATCGCGCATGGCGCACGCTCGCGGGCGCGCTGCTCGGCCTGACGCTCGCGTGCGCGGGCATCGGCGCATGGACGATCAATCGCATCTGGACGCAGCTGCCGTCCGTCGAGCACCTCGCCGTCTATCGTCCCGCGCTGCCGCTGCGGATCTTCTCGCGCGACGGCGATCTGCTCGCCGAATACGGCGTCGAGCGGCGCGAGTTCGTGCCGCTCGAACGCATCCCGCCGCTGATGCGGCACGCGCTGCTCGCGGCCGAGGACGCGAAGTTCTATCAGCACGGCGCGGTGGATGTCGGCGGCCTCGCGCGCGCGACGTTCGCGAACGTCGTGACGGGGCAGCCGGGGCAGGGCGGGAGCACGATCACGATGCAGGTTGCGCGCAACTTCTACCTGACGCGCGACAAGGTGCTGAGCCGCAAGCTCGCCGAGATCCTGATGGCGGCCAAGCTCGAACGCGAATACAGCAAGGACAAGCTGCTCGAGCTGTACATGAACGAGATCTACCTGGGTGAGCGCGCATACGGTTTCGCGGCGGCGGCGAACGTGTATTTCGGCAAGCCGCTCGACGCGCTGAACGCGGGCGAGGCGGCCGTGCTCGCGGGGCTGCCGAAGGCGCCGTCCGCGTTCAACCCGGTCGTCAATCCGGCGCGCGCGACCGCGCGGCGCAACTACGTGCTCGGGCGGATGCATGCACTCGGCCAGCTCGACGACGCGACTTATCGCGCAGCCGTCGACGCGCCGATCGCGCTGGCGACCACGCCGCCGCCCGGGATCGTCGCCGCGCCGTACGTCGCCGAACGCGCGCGCCGGATGATGGTCGAGCGCTTTCACGACGACGCCTATACGCTCGGCCTCGACGTGACGACGACGATCTCGATGCGCGACCAGCGCGCGGCCGAAGCCGCGCTGCAGCGTACGCTGAGCCGGCAGCCGGGCGCGAAGCGCGATGCGCGCAACGGGCTCGAAGGCGCGCTCGTGTCGCTCGATGCGGCCACCGGCGACATGCTCGCGCTCGTCGGCGGCGCGGATTTCAATCGCAACGTGTTCGACCATGCGCTGCAGGCGTATCGCCAGCCGGGTTCGAGCTTCAAGCCGTTCGTCTATTCGGCCGCGCTGGAGAAGGGCTACTTCCCGGGTGTGCTCGTCGACGATACGCAGCGCACGCTCACCCATGAGGAAACCGGCGCGCGGCCGTGGCGCCCGCGCAATTTCGGCAACCGCTACGAGGGTTTCATCCCGGTGCGGCGCGGGCTCGTGCGCTCGAAGAACCTGGTCGCGGTCAGCCTGATGCAGGCCACCGACGCGCGCTACGTGCAGCAGCATGCGGTGCATTTCGGCTTCGACGCGCAGCGCAATCCGGCGTCGCTGCCGCTCGCGCTCGGCGCGGGCGCGGTGACGCCGCTCGAACTCGCGAGCGCGTACAGCGTGTTCGCGAACGGCGGGACGCGGATGGAGCCGCGCCTGATCCTGTCGGTGAAGCAGCGCCACGGCGGCGCGATGTACGAGGCCACGACGCCGGAAGGCGCGCGCGTCGTGTCGGCGCGTAACGCGTTCTTGATGGACAGCATGCTGCGCGACGTCGTCAAGGCCGGCACCGCGCGCGGCGCGCTCGCGCTGCGCCGCGACGACGCGGCCGGCAAGACGGGCACGTCGAACGGGTCGAAGGATGTGTGGTTCGCCGGCTACTCGTCGGGGGTCGTCGCGGTCGCGTGGCTCGGCTACGACACGCCGCGCCCGATGGGGCGCGCGACCGGCGCGACGCTGGCGCTGCCGGTCTGGCTCGACTACATGAAGACGGCCGTCAACGGACGCACGCCGGTCGATGCGACGCCGCCGCAGGACGTCGCGCTCGTCGACGGCGATTTCGTCTACGCCGAATACACGCGCGGCACGTGCACGGCCGACGTGCCGTCGTACATCCGCAGCCGCTTCGCCTGCGGCGGCGCGGCGGCACAGGACGCCTCCGATGCGCCGGCCGGCAGCGGCAAACCTGACGAGCCGATGCCCGCGGCCGTCGACGCAGCCGAGCGCGAGCGCGTGCTCGACCTGTTCCGTACCGACGACTGACGCGCACCATGCATACGCTTTATCTGATTGCGATCGTCGCGGAAGCGATGTCGGGTGCGCTGATGGGCATGCGGCGCGGGATGGACCGCTTCGGGCTCGCGCTCGTCGGCGCGGTGACGGCGCTCGGCGGCGGCACCGTGCGCGACGTGCTGCTCGGCCACTATCCGCTCGGCTGGATCGCGCATCCCGAATACCTGGTGATCACGCTCGCCGCGGCAACCGTCGCATCGTGGGCCGCCCGGCATGTCGCGCGAATGAAGACGCTGTTCGTCACCGTCGACGCGATCGGCCTCGCTGCGTTCACGATCATCGGCTGCGACATCGGCGCGTCGACCGGCGCCGCGCCGATCATCGTCGTGCTGGCCGGCGCGATCACCGGCGTGTGCGGCGGGATGCTGCGCGACCTGCTGTGCAACGAGATGCCGCTGATCCTGCGCGAGGAACTGTACGCGAGCGTCGCGTTCGTGACGGGTGCGTTGTACGTCGGGATGCAGCATCTCGGCATCGATGCGGGCGCGGCGACCGTGGTCGCGCTGGCGGCCGGTTTCTCGATGCGGATGCTGGCCGTGCGGCTCGGGTGGAAGATGCGGACCTTCGGCGCGGCCGACGTCGGGCATTGACGCGCCGCCGCGCGGCGGCGTTCAGTCCGGCTGCATCACCTGGAAGACATTGCCTTCCGGATCGATGCCGTCGAGCAGCCGGTACGGGAATCCGTCGAAGCGCTTGACGTCGCGCACGGTGACGCCGTCGCGCGCGAGACGGTCGCGATGCGCGTCGATGTCGGCGTCGATCCGGAAGACGAGCTTCACGTTGTTCGTCGCGGGGTTCGCATTCGACGGCGCGGCCGCGTGGCGAAACGCCGGGCCGGCCAGATGCAGTGCGAGTTCGATCGCGCCCGCGTCGAGCACCGCCCATTCACCGTCGATTTCCTCGATGACAGGCAGATCGAAATGGCGTTGATAGAACGCCTTCAGCAGCGTGACGTCCTGGACGTACAGGATGATGCGGGTCATCGGAAGCGGCATGGGAGTCTCCTCGAAGGGGAAGCGCGAATGAGGCTGCTTGAAAGCCGGGCGCGCCGATCGACGGCCGGGAGACAACCGGGAAGCGGTCTCCCCGCACGCGCCCGCGGCGTCATGCCGGGACCATGACCGGCGGCGCACCGTCGCCGGTTTCCACCATCTTCACGGAAAACCCGTAGCACTGCGCGATATGCGCGGGCGTCATCACGTCGCGCGGCGTGCCGTGCGCGACGATCGTGCCGTCGGCGAGCATCGCGATCGTATCCGCGTGCCGCGCGGCGAGGTTCGGATCGTGGACGATCGCGAGCACGCCGAGCCGCCATTCGCGCGCGACCGAGCGCACGGTGTCGAGCAGCCGGTGCTGGTGCGCGAGGTCGAGCGCGGCGGTCGGTTCGTCGAGCAGCAGGTAGCGCGGGCCGCTCTCCGTTGCGTCGTCGTCCGGCCATAGCTGCGCGAGCACGCGCGCGAACTGCACGCGCGCGAGTTCGCCGCCCGACAGCGTCGTGACGTCGCGGCCGACGAGCGCGTCGGCGCCCGCGCGTTCGAGCGCGCGCCACGCGATGTCGCGATCGTGATGCGATGTCGCGCCGCTGCGCCGCGCATGCGGATAACGGCCGAGCAGCACGATTTCGTCGACGCTGAACGGAAAGGCCGGTTGCGCGGCCTGCGGCAGCACCGCGCGCAGGCACGCGAGGCGCGGCGCGTCGATGCGCGCGAGCGGTTCGCCGTTCAGCGTGATGTCGCCGGTCACGCGCACGCCGCTCGGCGCGACGCTGCCGGTCAGTTCGCCGGCGAAGGTCTTCAGCAGCGTGCTCTTGCCTGCGCCGTTGCGGCCGAGCAGCGCGGTCACGCGGCCCGGTTCGATCGACAGCGACAGGTCGCGGAGGATGGCGTTGTGGCGGCGCGCGACGTCGAGATGGTGAGCGGTCAGCATGGTCGTCGTGAAGAAAGGGTTACCCGCCGAGCGCGCCGCGGCTTTTCCACAGCAGCGCGAGAAAGAACGGTGCGCCGAGCAGCGCGGTCAGCACGCCGAGCGGAATTTCGGCCGGCGCCGCGACCGTGCGCGCGGCGAGATCGGCGGCGAGCGTCAGCAACGCGCCGAGCAGCGCGGCGCCGGGCAGCACGACACGCTGGTCGGGGCCGCACGCGAGGCGCACGCAATGCGGCGCGACGAGCCCGATGAAGCCGATGATGCCGGCGCACGATACCAGCGCGCCGACCGCGAGCGCGACCGCGACGAGCACGCGCCGCTTCAGCCGCTGTACCGGCACGCCGAGGTGCAGCGCCTCGGTTTCGCCGAGCTGCAACGCGTTCAGCGCGTCGCGTTCGCGTGCGAGCAGCACGCAGCCGATCGCGACGCACGGCGCGACGGCCGCCAGCGCGGACCATTGCGCGCCGCCGAGGCTGCCGAGGCTCCAGAAGGTCAGTGAACGCAGCTGCGCATCGTCGGCGACGAACGTGAGCAGCCCGATCGCCGCGCCGGCCAGCGCATTGATCGCGATGCCGGCGAGCAGCAGCAGGGGCAACGCGAGCCGGCCGCGCGACGCGGCGAGCCGGTAGACGAGCGCGGCGACCGCGAGCGCGCCCGCGAACGCGGCGACAGGCAACGCGGCGGCACCCACGTGCGCGGCGAACAGCGCGGGGCCGAGCACGATCATCGTGGTCGCGCCGAGTGCCGCGCCGCTCGACACGCCGACGAGCCCCGGATCGGCGAGCGGGTTGCGGAACAGCGCCTGCATCGCGGCGCCGGCCGCGCCGAAGCCGCCGCCGACCAGCAGCGCGAGCGCGACGCGCGGCGCGCGGATGTCGAGCAGTACCGCGCGCGCCTGCTGCGCGGCGGCATCACCGGTCAGCGCGGCCCAGGCTTCCGTGAGCGGAATGCGGTACGCGCCGACGCACAGCGCGACGACGGACATCGCGCACACGAGAACGGCGAGCGCGGCCAGCGCGAACGGCGCGAAGCGGCGCGACATGCCCATGCGCGCGGCGCCGGAGCGCGACGCGGGCGACGGTGCGGGGAAGGGCGAAGCGTGAGCGGGCATCGGGGCGATCCGGAATCAGGCGAGCGCATCCGACAGCCGTCGGTGCAGGGTCGTGACGGCGAGCGGCAGGCGTGGGCCGAAGCCGAGAAGGAACAGGGCATCCAGCGATACGACGCGTTGCGCGCGGCCGGCCGGCGTCGCGCCGAAGCCGGGCGTGGCGAGCAGCGCCGTGCGCCCGCCGACTGCCGCGAGCCCTTCGTCGGAAATCAGTACGACGTCGGGCGCAGCGGCCGCGAGCGCTTCAGTCGTCAGCGGCTTGTAGTGATCGAAACCCTGCATCGCGTTGCGTGCGCCCGCGTAGCGGATCATTGCGTCGGCGGCCGTGCGCTGGCCGGCGACGAGCGCCTGGTTGCCGGTATGGTTCAGCACGAACAGCACGCGCGGCGGCTGCGCGCCGCCGGGCGCGCGGGCAGCGACCGCGTCGCGCGCGGCCTGCCAGTCGCGGTCGAAACGTTGCAGCAGCGCGGCGCCCGCGTCGCGCACGTCGAGCGCCAGCGCGACACCCGTGATCTTCGCGCGGACCGATTCGACGTCGTGGCGTTCATCGAAGGTCGTCACCGCGACGCCGGCGCCTTTCACCTGCGCGATCGCGGTGGGCGGGCCGGCTTCCGCCGACGCGAGCACGAGATCGGGCCGCAGCGACAGCAGCCCCTCGGCCGACAGCGCGCGCTGGTAGCCGACTTTCGGCAAACGCTTCGCGGCATCGGGATACGTGCAGGTCGTGTCGGCGCCGACGAGCCGGTAGCGCGGCGTCTCGGCGCCGCCGAGCGCGAACGCGGTTTCCGCGAGTGCGCCGCCGATCACGACCACGCGCTTCGGCGCAGCCGGTGCGGCCTGGGCGAGCACGCTGCCGGGCAGCGCGCCGGCGAGCGCGCCGGCCGCCGCGCCCGCCAGCATGACGCGGCGGCGCGGATCGAACGGTCGCGCGCTCACCGCGCGCCTCCGCGTGCCGCGGCCGGCAGCGTCGCGACGAGCGCGCGCCAGTCGTCGCGTTCGACCTTGCCGGGCTTGCGCTCGCCGAACAGCAGCGCGACGTGGTCGCCCTGCCGGTCGAACAGCTCGAGCGACGTGACGATTCCGTCGCTCGTCGGCTTCTTCACGACCCACGCGGCGGCGATCAGGTCCTCGCGCACGTGCAGGTTGAAGCCCGGGTCGAGCACGTTGATCCACGCGCCGACCTCGCGCACGTTCGCGACCGGGCCCGTATGAATCTGGATCATCCCCGCGTTGCCGACGAACACCATGATCGGCTGGCCGCTTTGGGCGGCCTGTTCGAGCACATGGCGCAGCGCATGCGCGGTTTCGACCGGATACGCGTATTGCGGATCGGCGAGGCGCAGCGCCTGCATGCGGCTCACGCCGAAGCGCTGCGTGATGCCGAAGAACTGGTGCGTGTCGGTCATCGCGTCCCACGCGGCGCGAAAACCCGCGACGTCGATCTCGGTGTCGGCGCGCTCGGGCGTTTTCGGCGCGGCGGCCGCGACTTCGAGTCCCGGCTCCTGCGACGGCGCGCGCCAGCGCTCGACGAACGCGTCGTACGCGGCGTGGTCGCTGTGCGCGCGCAGGTAGACCTTGTGAATCGCATGCCCCTGCGCGTCGAAGAACTGCAGGCTCTTCAGCGGGCCGTGCGCGGTCTCGTCGCGCACCGCGAACGCCGACACCCAGTGACGATAGAAGATGCGCAGGTCGATATCGCCGAGCGCGAGGCCGACAGGCCCGTCATGGCTCATCTGCGCATATTCGCCGTCCTTCTCGTGGACGGCCGTGTCGTTGCGCGTGAGCGCCATCACGCGGCCGAGGCGCGGCATTTCCTCGAACATCGCCGGAAAGCGCGCGTCGAGCCGCACGACGTGCTCGCCGACGAACGCGGCGAGCGCCTCGCCTTCGCTGACGCCGAGCGCCTGCGCGACGTCGCGGTTGCGCAGCTGGCGCTCGGTCTTGAGCTTGATGAACGCGTCGCGCAGCGCGGCGGCCGCGCGGGCCGGCGTGGCCGGTTGACCGGGAAGGGCGGATTGCATCATGTCGGACTCCTTCAAGTAACGGTTGGGGTGGCAGCGCGGGCGGCGCGCATCAGAAATCCACTTTCATGCTGACGGCGACCGTGCGTCCGGACGACGTATACGCATCGAGCACCTGCGAATCGGCTGCGATGCCGCGCACGTCCGACCAGTTCCAGTATTTGCGGTCGAACAGGTTGCGGATGCCGATCGTCGCGCTCACGTGCTTGTTGAAGCGGTAGCCGCCGCGCAGGTCGACGACGAACGACGACGGCGGCGAGAAGCACGTCTTGTTCGAACAGTCGGACTTGTCGATGTCCTTGTCGCGTTTCGCGGCCTGGAACAGCAGGTCGGTCTGCACGAACCAGCGTTCGGTCGGCTCGTAGCGCACGCCGAACACGGCGGAGAACGGGTTGACGGTGTTGAGCGGCTGGCTCGCCGCGCCGTCGTTCTGCGTCGAGCCCTTCGTGAACGCCATCGCCGTCTTCAGCGTGATGCCGTTCGGCATCACCCATTCGGCGCGGCCTTCGAGGCCGTGGATACGCGCGTCGGCGAAGTTCACGTACTGGAACACGAACGGGTCGGCCGGCCGGCCGCTGCCCGCGATCGTCGTGCGCGAGATGAAGTTGCGGTAGCGGCCCGTGAACGCGGCCGCGCTGTAGCGCACGACGCCGTAGCCGGTGCCGGCCTTGCCGCGCAGCCCGGCTTCGAAGGTATCGCTCGTCTCGGGCTTCAGGTTCGGATTGCCGATCGACGTATAGCCGTACACCGGGTTCGAGAAACTGCTGTTCACCTGGTCGGGCGTCGGTGCGCGGAAGCCGTGCGCGTACTGCACGTACGGAATGACCGCGGGTGTGATCTCGTAGAGCACGGCGACGCGCGGCGACAGTTCGTTCGCGCTGGTCGACACGGCCTTGCCGGTGAACAGCGGATCGTTTTCGGTCGGGCTCAGCCGGTACGTGTCGAAGCGCAGGCCCGGCGTGACGAGCAGGCGGCCGTAGCCGATCTGGTCCTGCAGGAACGCGCCGAACAGCGTGTAGTCGGTGTCGGGGAACGCCTTGTTCGGGAACGCTTCGCCGACGCCCGGCACCGTGCCGTCGCGCAGGTTCGTCACGCGCGACACGCTGCCGTCGACGCCGTACAGCAGCTTGTGCGCGAACGGCCCGGTCGCGAAGCCGCTTTCGGCGAACGCCGAGCCGCCGAACGTGCGTTCCTTGTACTGGTTGTCGCGCGAACGCGATTTCAGCGGCGCGCCGCGCGTCTCGAACGCGTACTGGTCCTGCTTCGCGTCCTGGTAGTAGAACTGCACGTGCGCGGTCTGGAACCAGCGGAACGCATCGTCGCGGAAATCGTAGTCGACGCTGAAGCGGTTGCGCTCGAGCCGGTCGTTCGTCGTGAGGCCGAGCGTGTTCGGCGGATTGATCGCGGACAGCACGTCGGTGCTCACGCGCCGCTGCACCGTTTCGGCGGTGAGCTTGAACGTGTCGCGCGTGGTCGGCGTCAGTACGAGCTTGCCGAGCAGCGATTCCGAATAGACGTCCTGCGGGTTCGACGTGGTGCGCAGCGTGCTCGCCGAGTTGTTGCTGCCGCGCGTGTCGACCTCGTGGCCGCGCCGCCCGTCGGCGATGATCATTCCCTGGACGCGTTCGTTGCCGCCCGCGGCCGATACGGTCGCGCCGATGCTGCGGTCGGCCGAGTCGTAGCTGGGCCGGAACGAGAAGTAGTAGGGCTTGTTGTAGAGCGACAGCAGGTCGCGCGGATCCTTCGTGATGAAGTTCACTGCGCCGGTCAGGCCGTCGCTGCCGTAGAGCGCCGACGCCGGCCCGCGCAGGATCTCGATGCGCTTGAGCGTGTCGAGATCGGCGTAGTCGCCGCGCCCCGCTTCGAGCGGGCCGAATGAAAACGCGTTCGGCAGGCGGATGCCGTCTTCCATCAGCAGCACGCGATTGCCTTCGAGGCCACGGATGTTGATGCTCGAATCGCCGTCGCGGCCGCCGCCGAGCGCGGCGCTGCCGGGCCGGTACGCGGTGCGGCGCACCGTGATGCCCGGCTCGTAGCGCAGTGCATCCTTGATGTTGGTGGCCTGCTGTTCTTCCAGATCCTCGTCGGTGATCACCGAGACGGACGCAGCCGTGCGGCTCGTGGCCGTTGCGGTGCGGTTGGCCGTGACGGTGACGGGATCGAGCAGCGCCGCATCGCCGCGCGTGGACGCGGCAACGAGCAGGGTGGAAGGCGGGGTGGCGCCTTGCGGCGACGAATCGGCGTGAGCCGGGGCGGCGGACAGGCCGAACGCGCCGAACAGCGCGGCACAGATCGGCCGCCGCGCCAGCGTATAGCAATGCACAGGTGGTCTCCCATTGACGAAAACAAGCCCGAAGGCTGGCTGGGTGACGCGTTCACCTGGCTGGCCCGCCCGCGCACGGAATGCGGCGAGCGGCGAATTGAAAGGCAACTGACAATTTTGCCAGTGTAAATGAGAATTATTATCAATACAAGAACGAAAAGCGGCGCGCGTGGGTGAGCGCTCACCTGCGCGGCTCGGGCGAGCTGCGTCGAAAAATTCGGAAGAAACGCGGGCCGTGGAGCAAGCCCGCCACGAGCGTGAACAGGCTCTAGGCGAGTGCTTCGATGCGGATCAGCAGGTTGCGCGCATGCGTGATGAACGCATCGTGCGTCGCGCGATCGCCGTGGCCTTCGAGGCCGGCCTGCTCGGCGAACGCGATCTGCTCGGTGTAGAGGTCGACGAGCACACGGCGTGCGTCAGGGGGCAGCGCGCGGACCATCGACACGATCAGCAGTTCCTGCGCGCGAAGCGTGCCGGACAGCGTCTGGACGTTCATGCTGGCCTCCTCGGACGATGCGGCGACGAGCCGCTCTTTCCATACTAGGCGGTCGGCGTACGCAGCGCAGGCGAGGCGTTGGCGGAATGCGATTCGACGGGGCAATCGAGGGCGCCGTTGCGCGACGCGAAACGCGCCGCGCGCGGCCGGGCACCACGGATTGAAGCGTGCAGGGATGTGAACGGAATCAGCCGGCCGTCGTTGCGGCCTGCGCATCGCGCACGACCTGCGCAACGCGTTCGACGAACTCGACGTCGACGCTCGACAGCGCTTCGCGGTTGCCGTCGGGCATCTCGACCATCAGGCGATACGTGACGTCCTGCGTGGTCCACGCGAGATAGCCGACGACGGCGAGCATCACGCCGACGACGAGCGCGGCGCTCGATCCGGCGATGCCGCCCGCGACGGCGGCGGCCGCGCCGATCAGCGAGATCAGCGACGGCACGAGGCGGTTTTTCGGAATCTTGACGACATCGACGTGGCGGATGTCACGCAGCGCGAATACCTGCCCGGCGGCCGACAGGCCGTTGCGCGTGATCATCACGCCGCGTTCGTTGAATGCGTTTTCCATCGTGTGTTGCGTGGACGAAAACGCGCAGCGTAGCAGGTTTCGTTGCTGCATCAAACGAGACCGACTGCCGCACGATGCGTGCGGCGCGCTCGAAAGACAGGCAGCGGGTGGAACGGGACGGCGTTCAGAACTGCAGCCGGCCGTCGCCGTAAAGCCGGCCCGGCACGTGCGACGCGACAACCTCGGCGATTTCTTCGTCGGTCGATTCGGCCGGCACGATCTGGCGCCGCGCGGGTGCGTCGAGATGCATCGTCCATTCGACGAGACGATACGGCCGCCCCCACGGGCGCTGCATTTCGACCGATACGCGGCAGCTCTGGACCGGCATCGAGTGTTGGCACGTCAGAATCGCGTGCAGATGGCTGAAAACGGTATCTTCGATCATCATGGCCTCCGATCCTGTCTTGTGGGCAATCGATGGCGGCGCCGTCGGCGGTTCAAAAAAAAAGCCGCCGATGTTCAGGCGGCCAACAGGGGGGGTGAGAGCATCCTCTCAGCCCAGAATTAAGCGAAACTTAAAAGCCCATAAAAAAGCGCCCCGCGTGGAGCGGGGCGCTTCTTGCCGTCGTGATCCGCGAGTTAAGCGGATGCTTTAGAACTTGTGACGGATACCGATACGAGCGGCGATCTGGTTCTTCGAACCCGTGCCCGACGTGTTGAAGTAGCTCGTGCTCGAGCCGATCTGCGCTTGCACGCCCTTGCCCGATGCCTGCTGGTACACGACCAGGCCGTACACGTCCGTACGCTTGCTGAGTGCGTAGTCGGCGATACCGTTGACCTGATTCCAGTGCCACGAGTTGCCGTTCTGCGTCGCGTTCGTGTACGTGTAGCCCAGGCCGCCCGACAGGGCCGGCGTGAACGCGTACTTCGCGCCTGCTTCATACGCGTTGTAGAACGTGCCGCCCGCGCCCGAGACGGTCGAGAACTGCGTACGCGTCCACAGCAGCCATGCCGTTGCCGGGCCCCAGACGTAGCGGCCGCCCACACCGTAGGTGCGCAGGTCGCGGACGTTGCCCGTGCTCAGGTTCGCGATCGACGTCGAGAAGGCCGGCGTCGACTGGCTCGGGAAGCGGATGTCCGTGTAGGCTGCGCCGACCGACAGCGGGCCGTTCGCGTAGTTCAGGCCGAAGCTGTATGCGCGCGACGAGCCTGCCGTCGTCGTCGTGCCCGACGTCGTTGCCGGTGCGCCGGCGAAGTCCGTCGAGTTCGAGAAGCCGTACAACGCGCCGAACGTGAAGCCCGAGTAGTTCGCGCTCTGGAACTTCACGGCGTTGTTGATGCGGCTCGACGTGAGCTGGTCGATGTCGTTCACGTGGTACGCGTAGTTGCCCGCGACCGTGTTGCCGCCCGTCGAGTAGTTCGAGCCGAGGATGTCGGTCGAGAACGAGTACTGGCGGCCGAACGTGACCGTGCCGTATTGCGACTGGCTCAGGCCGACGTAAGCCTGGCGGCCGAAGATCGCGCCGCCCTGGCCGATCGTGCCGTTACCGCTGTTGAAGCCGTTTTCGAGCACGAAGATCGCCTTCAGGCCGCCACCGAGGTCTTCGGTGCCGCGCAGGCCCCAACGGCTGCCTTGGGCAACGCCGTCGTCATACTTGAACAGCTTGCCCGAGCCGCCGTTGGCGGTCTTGCTGTGGTTCACGTAGCTGATACCGGCATCGATGACGCCGTACAGCGTCACGCTGCTTTGTGCGTGCGCCGTGCCGGCCGTTGCTGCCAGGACGGCGATGGTCAACAGTTTCTTGTTCAAAGGATTCTCCGAGCGAATAAATGGCGTGTCCAGTTGCGGTTCCGGCGCTCTCTGTGGGCGCTTTCACGGACCGGCGGCAACTTTATCGAGGGGCCACGTAATGAATATGACAGCGACTGTCATATGAAGAATGTGTGGCGCCGATGCGACATTGAATTCTGCCCGGTTGCGCTGCCCGGGGTTATACCGAATTCGGCTGAGAATCGATCCGGCCCCGGAATATGCACATGAAATAAGCTTGGTTGGTGGCGTTCCGGCCCCGTGCCACGATCCGTCTTCCAACAAACGACACGGGACAAGAGGACACCATGCGACGTTCATTCCTGACCGGCCTCGGCGCGCTCGCAGCCGCACTGGCATTCGCGGCGCCCGGCGCGCACGCCGACTCGCAAACGCTGAAGATCGGCACGATGAGCGGCCCCGACGCGCAGATCTGGACCGAGGTGACGAAGGTCGCCGCACGCGAAGGCCTCGCGATCAAGGTCATCGAATTCAACGACTACGTGCAGCCGAACGCGGCGCTCGATGCCGGCGACCTGGACGCGAACGGCTTCCAGCACCAGCCGTTCCTCGACAGCCAGATCAAGCAGCGCGGCTACAAGATCGTCAACGTCGGGCTCACCTACACGGCGCCCATGGGTTTCTATTCGAAGAAGATCAAGTCGCTGAAGGATTTGCCGGTGGGCGCGAAGGTCGGGATCCAGAACGATCCGTCGAACGGCAACCGCGCGCTGCTGCTGCTGCAGAAATACGGCGTGATCAAGCTGAAGCCGGGCGTCGGCACCAACGGCGTGAACGCGACGCCGCTCGACGTTGCCGAGAACCCGAAGAAGATCAAGATCGTCGAACTCGACTCCGCCCAGCTGCCGCGCGCGCTGCCCGATCTCGACGCCGCGTCGATCAACACCGACTACGCGGTGAAGGCCGGGCTCACGCCGGTGAAGGATGCGATCGCGATCGAGGACCTGCGCGGGCCGTACGCGAACCTGATCGCCGTGCGCGCGCAGGACAAGGACAAGCCGTGGGTGAAGAAACTCGTCGCGGCCTATGAATCGGCCGACGTGCGCAAGTTCATCGACCAGAAGTTCGGCGGCGCGATCGTGCCGGCGTTCTGAACGCCCACGCGTGCCTTCGCCCGGCCGGATGGATCGCCGGGCATTCCGGAAAGCAAATCGCCCGCGCAAGCGGGCGATTTCGTTGGTGCGCGCGGGTGAGCGCCGGGAGATGCCCGATACGCGCCGTGACCCGGCGCGCGGGCCGGCCGCTCAGGCCGACAGCAGCGAACCCGTGCGGATCGCGGTCGCGCCCGCGATGCGCGCGACTTCCATGCCGGCCGTCGCGAAGCGCACGATCTGGCGTGCGTACAGCACGCCCGACACGCTGCTCTTCAGCGTGACGACACGATCGGTCAGCGGATCGACGATGTCGGCCACGGCCTGGCCGGCCTCGATCATCACGCCGACCGGCGTGCGGAACACGATCACGCCCGACACGGGCGCGACGAGCGGATCGGTGCCCGCGAGCGGCGTGGCCGGATGCGCGAGCGGCGGCAGCGGCGCCGGCGTGCCTTCGACGACACCGCGCTCGGTCAGGTATTCGACGATCGCCTGCGCGTCCTTTTCGGCGAACTCGTACGACACGTCGCGTTCGCTGCGCAGTTCGACCGTGACGGAAATCGCGCCGTTCGGGATCGGGAAGCGGTCGCCGAAACGGCTGCGCAGATCCGACCAGCAGAAGCTGTGGATTTCATCGAACGGATTGCCGACCGAATTCAGCGCGAGCAGCGACGCCTGCGCGTCGAGATAGCGCGCCAGCGGCTCGACGTCGGTCCACAGATCGGGATTCGTGTAGAGGTGCATCACCGCATCGCTGTCGCAGTGCAGGTCGAGCACGATATCGGCGTCGAACGACAGCTTCTGCAGCGCGAGGCGCTGCGAATCGAGCTCGGTGCGCGGCTTCTGCTCGTCGAGCGCTTCGCGCATCGCGGCGCGCACGGCGACGAGGTTGTGCTGCGCATCGTGCGTGAGGCGGTGTTCGACGCGCGGCAGCACGAGCGCCGCGAGATCGTAGAAATTGCGGTTGAAGTTCTGCATCGAGCCGAGCTCGAAGCGGCCGAGGTGATCGCCGAACACGTGCTGCGACAGGCCGATCGGGTTCGGTACGGGCACGATGACGACTTCGCCGCGCAGCTTGCCGGCCGTTTCGAGCGCGGCGATCTTGCGGCGCAGCAGCGTGGCGACCAGCATGCCGGGCAGTTCGTCCGCGTGCAGCGACGACTGGATGTAGACCTTCTTGCCGCCGCGCGGGCCGTAGTGAAAGCTCGTGATCTGGCGTTCGGTACCGACGGCGGGGGAAATCAGCGGATGGGTCTGCGTTTGCATGATGGGGGAGTGCGGCGCAGCCGCGAATGATCCGGTGTGCGTGGAAGATCGATTGTACGTTGCCTTCCTCGCCCCCATCAAACCGGCGCCAGAACGTGCCGATTTTCGTTGCGAATCATCAGGTTGGTGCGGAAAAAATAACGCCGCGGCCGCCGTGCACGAAAAAAACGGGCTCCTTGCGGAGCCCGTTCGTGCCGAAGCGAAGCGTGCGCTTGCGTGGCGGATTACTTGCCGTAGACGTCGAAATCGAAGTACTTCTTCGCGATCTTCGCGTACGTGCCGTCCTTGCGCATGCCGGCGATCGCGCTGTCGATCTTCGCCTTCAGGTCGGTGTCTTCCTTGCGCAGGCCGATGCCGGCGCCTTCGCCGAGCGTCTTCGGATCGTCGAGATCCTTGCCGGCGAAGTCGTAGTTCGCGCCGCGCGGGGTCTTCAGGAAGCCGATTTCGGCCTGCACCGCGTCCTGCAGCGCGCCGTCCAGACGGCCGGAGATCAGGTCGGCGTAGACCTGGTCCTGGTTCTGGTAAGGCACGACGTTCACGCCCTTCGGGGCCCAGTACGTCTTCGCGTAGGTTTCCTGGATCGTGCCCTGCTCGACGCCGACCGACTTGCCCTTCAGCGATTCGGCCGTCGGCATCAGGCCGGCACCCTTCTTCGTGACGAGGCGCGTCGGCGTGTTGAACAGCTTCGCCGAGAAGGCGATCTGTTCCTGACGCGCCGGCGTCATCGACATCGACGACAGCACGCCGTCGAACTTGCGGGCCTTCAGTGCCGGGATCATCCCGTCGAAGTCGTTTTCGATCCACACGCACTTCGCGTTCATGCGGCGGCAGATTTCGTTGCCGAGATCGACGTCGAAACCCACAACCTTGCCGTCAGCGCCTTTCGATTCGAAAGGCGGGTAGCTTGCGTCGACGCCGAACCGCACGGTCGACCAGTCCTTCGCATACGCGCTGCCGGCCGATACGGCGAGCAGGGCAACGGTCACAGCCGCAAGAATCTTTTTCACCAGGTGACTCCTCGTTTTGTTCGATGGGTGCGCGGTTGTGCCGCGCCGTAAGCCTTCGGCCCGCCGCGGCTTCGCGTCAGGCTGTCCGTTTCGCCCACCCGATGCGGGCGCGCGACGTGCGCAAGATTATCAAGACAAAATACCGGCAGGGCGCCTAGGACAAGCCCCGATACCGGGCCCGGCGGCGGCGCGTTGCGTGCGCCGCCGTTTCAGACACAGGAACGATTCAGCCGAGCGTTTCGTTGACCGCACGCTGCAGGCACGTGACGAATTGCGTGACGGCGGGCGTGGGCAGCAGGTCGCGCCGCGCGATGATCGACAGGTCGAAGCGCGGCATGCGCTCGTCGAGTTCGGCCGTGCGGATGCCGAGCGGCGCGACCGTCGCGGCGAGCGGGCGCGTGAAGCAGCCGATCACGTCCGAGCGCGCGACGAGCCCGAGCGTCACCGCGAACGACATCGGCGAGCGCAAGAGCCGCTTCGGCAGCGGCAGCCCGTGCGCCTGGAACATCCCGACCATCACGCTGTGCGGAAACTGCTCGGCGCCGACGGTGACGATCCACTCGGCATCGAGCAATTCCTCTAACCGGCGCGCGTGCGCGAGCGGGTGGCCTTCGCGCATCACGACGGTGAATTCGGTGGACAGCAGCGGCAACTGCGTGAAATCGCGATCGAGCGCGGGCACGTGGTGCATCGCAGCGATGTCGAGCGTGCCGTTGCGCAACTGCGCGAGCGCGTCGGGCACCGTCACTTCCTCGAGATGCAGGCTCACGTCCGGCATCGACCGGCGAAATGCCGTCACCGCGCGCGGCAGCGCCGTCAGTGCGATCGACGGCATCGTGCCGACCGCGACGCGGCCGGACATCTCGCCCTTCACCTGTTCGACGGCCTCGACCGTGCGGCGGATATCGCCGAGCAGTTGCTCGGCGCGCGGCAGCAGCGCATGGCCGCACGCGGTCAGCTCGACGCCGCGGACGCTGCGCGCGAGCAGCTCCGCGTTGAGCGCCGTTTCGAGCTCGCGGATCGTATGCGTGATCGCGGGCTGCGTGACGCCGAGTTCGCGCGCCGCGGCGCGCAGGCTCTTGTGATGCGCGGCGGAGACGAACGCCTGGAGCTGCGCGATGTTCAGGGGATTGCGGATGCGGGTCATCGATCGGGTCCGGTTGGCGCGAAAGGGGGCGGCGGCTGGATGCTTCAGGTAGTGATCCTGACGAACGTCACGCGCCGGCGCGTGCGCGGAACGTCTGGCGATAACGCTGCGGCGACGTGCCGACGATGCGCACGAACCGCTCGCGAAACGCGGTGACCGAACCGAATCCGGCTTCCGTCGCGACATGCTCGATCGACAGCGCCGTCACCTCCAGCAACTGCTGCGCGTGCCTGACGCGTGCGGTCTGCAGCCATTGCCGCGGCGACGTGCCGGTCTGTTCCTGGAAGCGCCGCGTCAGCGTGCGCACGCTCGTCGATGCCTTGCGGGCCATCTCGTCGAGCGTGAGCGGCTTGCGCAGGTTCGCCTGGAGCCAGTCCATCAGGTCGTGCAGCCCGTCGCCGCCGGCCGGCCATTCCGGCGCGATGAACTGCGCCTGGCCGCCTTCGCGCACGCGCGGCGCCACCGCGCTGCGTGCGGCGTCGACGGCAACCGCCGCACCGTAGTCGGCCTGGATCATGTGCAGGCACAGGTCGAGGCCGGCCGCCGCGCCGGCCGACGTCAGGATGCGCCCGTTGTCGACGAACAGCACGTTCGGATCGACGTCGACGTCCGGATAGCGGCGTGCGAGTTCGGTGGCCGCGAGCCAGTGCGTCGTCGCGCGCAGGCCGTCGAGCAACCCGGCTTCCGCGAGCACGAACGCGCCGCTGCAGATCGACGCGATCCGGCAACCGCGCGCGGCAGCCGCGCGCAACGCCGCGAGCACGCGGGGCGACGTGGGCGCGAGCGGCTCGGACGTGCCGGGGACCATGATCGTATCGGCGCCGGCCAGCGCGTCCAGCCGAAACGGCGGGCGCAGCTCGAACAGGTCGCCGGTGACGCGCGGCTGCTCGCTGCACACGCGCACGTGGTAGGCCGGCGCGACGTCGGGCGACCGCACGCGCACGAACGTGTCGCAGGCGACGCCCAGGTCGAACGGGACGACATCGGGCAAGGCAAGAACGGCGACCGTGTGCATGGCGTTCGCGGCCGTGGCCGGAATCCGTTGAAAGATGTCATTCTAGCCAATGGCTCGAACCCGCACCACGCGCGACAATCGCGGCGGATCAACCTGGAGCCTGCCGATGAAACAAGACGATCGCAATGCGTTGCGGAACCTGCAGTACCTGTCGTTGCTGGAGGCGACCACGCTCGTCGTGCTGGTGTGCGTCGCCGTGCCGCTCAAGCATCTGGCCGGTTATCCGGTCGCGGTATCGATCATGGGGCCGGTCCACGGCATCGCGTTCGCGATGTACGTGTGGGCGGTCGTCGGCACCGCATCGAGCGGGCTGTGGAGCAGGGGCGACGTCGCGCGGCTCGTGCTGTCGGCCGTCGTGCCGTTCGCGGGGCTGGCGAGTGCGGGATGGATCGCGCGCCGGAGGCACGCGCGATGATCTACCTGATGATGAAGACCGTGCACGTGGCGGCCGTCGTCACGTTCGTCGGCGGGCTGCTGATGCTGTCCGTCGGTGTCCGGATCGCGAACCTCGCCGTGCATCGCGCGGTGCGGCGCTGGGATCGCACGGTGACGGCGCCTGCCCTCGCGATCGTCTGGATCACGGGGATCGCGATCGCGCTGAGCGGTCACTGGTTCGGCGCGGCGTGGCTGTCGGTGAAGCTTGCGATCGTCGTCGCGCTGTCGGCGCTGCACGGCATGCTGGCCGGCACGCTGCGGCGCATGGAGCGCGACGATCTCGTCGTCGTGCCGACACCGTGGCTCGGTCAGGCGGCGGGCGCGGTCGTGGCCGCGACGGCGATCGTCGTCGGGCTGGTCGTGATCAAGCCGTTCTGACGAGTGCCGTTTCGACGGCCGCCAGCGTACGGCGCCGGATCCAGCCGCTTCCCAGCCGGATCGCGAGCCAGTACGGTGTGAGCAGCCAGCGCGTGCGCTCGCTCGGGCAGTGGATGAACGTTTCCGTGCGCAGCATGTGCGCGCCCGATGCGAGCCCGACGACCTCGAAGCGGAGCACCAGCTTCGCATCGCGCGGGTCGTCGTGCCGCACGAAGGCCGTTGCGTCGGCGATCGTTCGAACGTCGGGCGTGGGACGCCAGAAGCGGCCGACGAGGCCGAGCGACAGCGACGTGTCGTCGCGGTGGAGCAGCGTGAACGAGTCGAAGCCGAAGCGCGCGTGTTCGGGGCGGGCCGGCCCGTTGCGGAGCGCGCCGGCGACGGCGGCCGGGAATTCGCGCACCACGAGCAGTGCGTCGATGACGGGATCGGCACGCATGTCGAGCGACGCGACGGCGTCGATGATGCGCGCGGGCGGCGCGTCGATCGGCTGCGATTCATGCACTTCGTGGAACCCGAACGACGGGATGAACGGCGGCTTGCGCGCCGAGGTCCGGGTGCTCGATTCGGAGACGATGCCGAGCGCGTTCATCGCGGCTCCTGAAGGGGGCAAAGCGCGATCGTAGCACCGGGCGCGAATTTGCGTCGCGCCGTTTCCGCGACGCGCGTCGTGCTGCACTGCACTCACAAAAAAAGCCCGGAAACTTGCGTTCCCAGGCCTGGAGACCATCAACGACGATGGTGGAGGAGACGATGTCGTCCCGATGCGCGCCGCCCTTCTGCAGGCAACGTCGCGCATGTTTCGCGGTCAGATCGCCCAGCCGCCGAGATAGAACGTGACGAGCACGGCCGCGATGAGCACGGTGCCGACGTTCAGCTTGCGGAATTCGCCGCTGGCGATGCGGCCGATCACGAGCGTCGAGAAGCCGAGCATGATGCCCGTCACGATGTTCGCGGTCAGCACGATGAACACCGCGCACACGAGGCCCGACATCGCGTCGACCATGTCGTCCATGTGCAGCTTGCTCACGCTGCCGAGCATCAGCAGGCCGACGTACATCAGCGCGGGTGCGGTGGCGTACGACGGCACGAGGCCCGCGAGCGGCGAGAAGAACATCACGACGAGGAACAGCAGGCCGACCACGGCGGCCGCGAGGCCCGTCTTCGCGCCGGCGGCCACGCCGACGCTCGACTCGATGTAGGCCGCCGCCGGCGCGCCGCCGAGGAAACCGGAGAAGATCGAGCTGATCGAATCGGCGGTCAGCGCGCGGCCGCCGTTGATGATGCGGCCGTTCTCGTCGAGCTGGCCGGCCTGGCCCGCGACCGCGCGGATCGTGCCGGTCGCGTCGAACACGGCGGTCATCACCAGCGCCAGCACGCTCGGCAGCACGGCCATCGACAGCGCGCCCTTGATGTCCATCGCGCCGATCAGCGATGCGTGGCCCGGTGCGCTCAGCGACGGCAGCGCGAAGACGCCGTGGTACTTCACGGCGGGATCGAAGATCAGCCCGAAGATCGAGATCGCGATCACGACGAGCAGGATGCCGCCCGGCACGCGACGCTTCTCGAGGCCGAAGATCGCGGCGAGGCCGACGACGGACATGATCACCGGGAGGGCGGTGATCTGGCCGAGCGAGACCGGCAGGCCGGCGCCCGGGTTCTTGATCACGAGGCCGACGTCGTTCGATGCGATCAGCAGCAGGAACAGGCCGATGCCGATCCCGGTGCCGTGCGCGACGCCTGCGGGCAGGTTGCGCAGGATCCACGAGCGCACGCCGGTCACCGAGATGCCGGTGAACACGAGGCCCATCAGGAACACGGCGCCGAGCGCGACCGTCGGATGCAGCCCCTTGCCGAGCACGAGGCCGAACGCGGTGAACGCGGTCAGCGAGATCGCGCAGCCGATCGCGATCGGCAGCTTCGCCCACAGGCCCATCAGCAGCGAGCCGAACGCGGTCGTGAGGCAGACCGCGACGAACACCGCGCTCGTGTCGAAGCCGGCCTTGCCGAACATGCCGGGCACGACGAACACGGAATAGACCATCGCGAGGAAGGTGGTGACGCCGGCGACGATCTCGGTGCGTTGCGTGCTGCCGCGCGACGAAATGCCGAAGTACCGGTCGATGACTCCCTGGGTGCCAAAGTCAGATTCTGCCGCGCCGACGTCGACCGTCGGCTGCACCGGGGTATCACTCATGAGCTTGCTCCTTTATCAGCATGCTGAAACGGCCCGTAGCGAACCGTCGTCAGGGTGTCTCGTATCTGGTTGGGATTTGTCGGCAACGTCGTGGGGACGAATGACGCGTGATGCATGTCGTTACGTGCGAATCGAAACGATCGCGAGGGTGTCGCGTCGGACGACGCGTGGTGTGGTCGACCCCGTCACGTGTGCTTTGCCGTAGCGAAGGTTAGGCGAGCGGCCCATCACGTCCCATCGGGGGAAGTGCATGCAGCGCATGTCGCAGCGCTTATATCGGCGTGCGACCGGGCTCCGTCGCGACGACACGCGTGTATACGCCTAGTTCGAATCCGTTAAGGCGACTATTTGAATGCAGGGTCGACGGGCAGGGCGGGAGCGGGTGAGGCATTGAATCTTACGAATATCTTTCATCGAGGCGGTGCGCGCGCATGAAAACGGCAGCGCGAGACGCGGTGCGCGGCCGTGCGCAGGCGGCACCCGGATGATACCGGTGCCGCACGCGGCTTGCGCTCGCACGTTCCGGCCCTCGTCGCTTCGGTCGCGCCGGTCGCGTCAGTCGCTTGCGAGATGCGCGAGGTACGCGCAGAACATGTCGGCCATCGCGGTCGAATAGGCGTCGATTTCCGCCGGCGTGCGCGCGGTTTCGGAGAACGCCTTGCCGCCCGACGTGAGCGTCGTCATGATCAGCTCGCAGGCGAGCGCATGCGTGGTGTCGGGCACGCCGGGCAACGCTTCGCGCATGAACGCGTTGAAGACCCGGTTGCCTTCGGCTTTCACTTCCTGCGCTTCGGGGGCGTCGCGATAGAGCGGTGCGGCGTCGTCGAGCGCGATGCGCATGCTCGCCTCGTCGCATTCCGACTGGATGAACGCATGGACGGCCCTGCGCAGTCGCTCGGGCGGCGTCTTCTGCGTGTCCTGCAGTATTCGGCACAGCATGTCGGACGTCTGCCGCCATTCGTCGTGCTGCAGCCGGAACAGCACCGACGCCTTGTTCGGGAAGTACTGGTACAGCGAGCCGACGCTCACGCCGGCGCGCTCGGCGACGCGCGCCATCGTGAAGCGCTGCGCGCCTTCGGTCGCCAAAACCTGAACAGCAGCCTGGAGGACGTCTTCGACGAGACGGGTCGAGCGCGCCTGCCGAGGCAGCTTGCGCGTGGCAATCGGGGCGTTTCGGCGGTCGGTCATGGGCGGTTGGCCAATGCGAATAGTAAAACCTGAATAGTTCGTCATATTCTAGTCGGGCGCATTGACGCACTCAACCTGACACCGGAGATCCGCATGACCACCCTGATTCACGACCCGCTGGCGTCGCTGCTCGCGCGCCTGTTCGACGAAGCCGAGGCGGCGTCGCCCGCGACGAGCCCGGCCTTCGCCGACCTGTCGCGCGACGAGCAGGCGCGGCTGATGCGCAGCAAGACGGACTACACCGATCTGTATGCGCGCCTGAAGGACTATCCGCTTTCCGTGTCGCGCGAGACGGGCACGCTGCTGTACATGCTCGCGCGCAGCAGCGGCGCGCGGGCGATCGTCGAATTCGGCACGTCGTTCGGCATTTCGACGCTGCATCTCGCGGCCGCGCTGCGTGACAACGGCGGTGGCCGGCTGATCACGAGCGAGTTCGAACCGTCGAAGGTCGCGCGCGCGAGGGCGAACCTGACAGCGGCCGGGCTCGCCGATCTCGTGGAGATTCGCGAAGGCGATGCGCTGCGCACGCTGGCCGCCGATCTTCCGGATTCGGTCGACTTGTTGCTGCTCGACGGCGCGAAGGGGCTGTATCCGGAGATCCTGGCGCTGGTCGAACCTCGCCTCGGCGCGGGGGCGTTCGTCGTGGCCGACAACGCGGAATACAGCCCCGACTACCTCGCGTATGTGCGCGCGCCGGAAAACGGCTATCTGTCGGTGCCGTTCGGCGGCGATGTCGAATTGTCGATGCGGATACGCTGAACGGGCGTAACGCGGGTGTCGACGCTTTCACGCTTCCGCGCATGAAAGACAGGAAAACTGAATGAATGGCGGCGTGGCAGCGTGGTGGCAGGAAGCGGGAAGAGGCCCGGTGCCGGCGGCGCCGGGCGTTACCTCACTTCACTTCAGGAACACATAACGCGCGAAGTAAGGAAAGCGTCCGACCGCATGCTCGGTCGTGCACGTCGCGGCCGGCGGCGTGCCGCCCGCTGTGTCGAGCCGCTGCACGAAGCGCACGCCGGCAAGCGTGCCGGTGGCGGCCGGCGTGGCCGCGAGCAGCAGTTGAGGAACGCTGCCCGGGCGTGCGCTCGGCGCTTCCTCGAGCTTCTTGCCGGTAATGCGGCTGCCGTCGAGTGCCTCCCACGACGGGCCCGCGCCGTGCCGGACGACGAGGGTGCCGCCGGCATCGAACAGCAGCGCTTCGGGGTACTGGAATGCCCACGCGAGCCGGTGCCCGGCATCGTATTCGCAGGCATAGACCTGCATGCCGCTCGCGGTGGTCGACAGCACCGGCGTGGCCGGCTCGGGCGGCGCGAGGCCGGCGGCCTCGTCGGCATGCGCGGGCGCGGTGAACGCCGCGCAGGAAAGACCGGCCGCAAGGGCCAGCAGCATGTCGCGTGTCGGGGAACGGCTGGGCATGGCGGAGCGTCCTCTCAGGTCGGGTGACGGTCGTGTGAAGTCGATCTCGTCAACACTAGACGCCGATGGCGCGGGCCGCAACCCGGAAATGACAATCGCGGCGCTAGCGGCCGCGATTGTCCGGGGAAGGCGGATGCGCGATCAGCGGATCGCAACCGGGTTGATGTTGACCTGCGTGGAGCCGACGTACAGCGGCTGGCCGAGCACGAACAGGAATTCCCACGCCTTGTCGCGCACCAGCGCGCGGCTGTCGATCAGCTCCAGGTTGTAGATGCCGCGCTTCGCGAGCATGTACTGGTTGATCGGGAATTCATCCTGCGTGTGCGGATTCCTGTCGATCGTCACGCCGCGGCTTGCGCGAGCGTCGGGTAATCGGTCAGGCCCCTGGCACCGCCGCCGAACAGCGTGTTGCGGTCGTGCGGCGCGAGCGCGGCGCCGGTGCGCAGGCGCTCGGGCAGGTCGGGGTTCGCGACGAACGGGCGGCCGAACGCGACGAGGTCGGCCCAGCCGGCGGCGATCGCTTCGCGTGCGCGCTCGGCGGTGTACGCGCCGGCGTAGATCAGCACGCCCGGGTACGCGGCGCGCAGCTGCTGCTTGAATTCGAGCGGCATCAGCGGCGCGTCGTCCCAGTCGGCTTCCGCAATGTGCAGGTAGCCGACGCCGAGCTCGCCGAGCAGCTTCGCGGCCGCGAGATAGGTCGTTTCCGGATCGTCGTCGACGCAGCCGTTCAGCGTGGTCAGCGGCGCGAGGCGGATGCCGACGCGCGATGCGTCGCCGGTGCCTTCGATCAGCGCCTGCGTGACTTCACGCAGGAAGCGCAGCCGGTTCTCCAGCGAGCCGCCATATTGGTCGGTACGCGTGTTCGCGTTCGAATCGATGAACTGGTTGACGAGGTAGCCATTCGCGCCGTGCAGCTCGACGCCGTCGAAGCCGGCTTCGATCGCGTGGCGCGCGGCGGCGCGGTACTGGTCGACGATCTCGCGGATTTCGTCGACGGACAGCGCGCGCGGCTCGGATGCCTGCACGAAGCCCGGCGTGCTGCCGTCTTCACCGGCGATGAACACGTTCACGCCCTTCGCCTGGAGCGGCGACGACGATACGGGTTGCGCGCCGCCGAGCAGGCTCGTGTGGCTCAGGCGGCCGACGTGCCACAGCTGCGCGAAGATGCGGCCGTGCGCGGCATGCACGGCGTCCGTCACCTTGAGCCAGCCGGCGACCTGCGACGGCGTGTGAATGCCGGGCGTCCATGCGTAGCCCTTGCCGAGCGGCGCGATGTAGGTGCCTTCGCTGACGATCAGGCCCGCGCTCGCGCGCTGCGCGTAATACGCGGCCATCAGTTCGTTGGCTTCGTCGCCGGGCTGGCTGGCGCGCGAACGCGTCATCGGCGGCATCACGATGCGGTTCGGCAGCGTCAGCGCGCCGAATTGCAGCGGTTGGAAAAGCGGGTCCTGGGTCATGATGGAGTCCTGTCGGTGCCGCGGCCGGCTGGCCGCGGACGATTCGATTGAGAGAGCGGTGCGCTTAGTCCCACTTCGGCGCGAGGCCGGCCGGGTCGACTTCGCGGCCGTTGCGCTCCAGCGCGGCGATCTGCGCCATGTCTTCGTCGGTCAGGCGCAGCGTCTGCGCGAGCAGGTTGCTCGCGAGGTTTTCGCGCTTCGTCGACGACGGAATCACCGAGTAGCCGAGCTGCAGCGCCCACGCGAGCGCGACCTGTGCCGGCGTCGCGTCGTGACGCTGTGCGATCGCGCCGATCACCGGGTCGCCGAGCACCTTGCCGTACGCGAGCGTCATGTACGACGTCACGTGGATGCCTTCGGCGTTCAGGAACTCGACGAGCTTGCGGTTCTGCAGGTACGGGCTCAGTTCGATCTGGTTCGTCGCGATCGCATCCTTGCCGACGGCCGCGATCGCTTCCTTCGTCAGTTCGATGTTGAAGTTCGAGATGCCGATCTGGCGCGTGAGGCCTTTCGACTTCGCGTCGGCCAGCGCGGTCATGAACGCCTCGATCGACACGCCGTTGCCCGGGGCCGGCCAGTGGATCAGCGTCAGGTCGACATAGTCGGTGCGCAGCTTGCGCAGGCTTTCCTCGAGGCTCGCGACCAGCTTTTCCGGTGCGTAGTTGTCGACCCAGATCTTCGTCGTGAGGAACAGGTCTTCGCGGCGCACGCTCGATGCGGCGATCGCTTCGCCGACTTCGGCTTCGTTGCCGTAGATCTGCGCGGTGTCGATCGCGCGGTAGCCCACTTCGAGGCCGTTACGCACCGAGTCGATGACCACCTGGCCTTGCAGGCGGAACGTACCGAGGCCGAATGCGGGAATGTTGCTCATCAAGTGCTCCTGAAAGGGGTGGAACGGTTGCGGTATGGCAGTCATTCTGGCGCTTGATACTGATGAGATAAACGCCTTTAGAGGTCAAAAATATTTGATTTGAATTCAAATATCGGTCGTGCGGCGGGCTCGCTCGAGGCCGTTGCCGGCCTTATGCGGCGCGCGTCTGCGCGTTTGCCTTCGTCTTCGCGTGGAATGCCGGCAGCACGTCCGACGCGATCTCGGCCATCGTCTCGTCGAGCGGGCGGCGGTTGCGGCGGAAATGCAGGCCGATGTGCCGTACGCCCGCGTCGCGCATCGCCGCGAGTTCTTCCGTCAGCGCGATGCGTCCGGCGCGGGCGCCGAAGCGGTGGCGCTGCAGCGGCTCGTGCGGATCTTCCGCGAGGTCGAGGTGGATGAAGCTCACGTACGGCTTGTCGCCGGCCACCGCGCGCCAGTTCGCGGCGCGCTGCGCGTGGTCGGCCGGCGTGCCCGGATACGCGAGGCAGCCGTCCATGTGTTCGCCGATCCACGCGGGCGTCTGCTGGGCGAGACCCGCGACGAGCAGCGGCACCGGCGAGCGCGCGGCCGGCAGCACCTCGAGGCCCGGCGGCAGGTGCCCGCGTGCGCCGTCGCGCAGCAGCGCGACCTGGTCGCGGAAATTCGCGCCGCGCGACGCGAAGTCGCGGCCGAACAACGGATATTCGACCGGCCGGTCGCCGCTCGCGACGCCGAGCATCAGGCGGCCGCCGCTCAGTTCCTGGATCGTCGCGGCCGATTTCAGCGTCAGCAGCGGCTCGCGCAGCGGCAGCACGACGGCCGCCGTGCCGAGCAGGATGTCGTTCGTGATGCCGGCGAGGTAGCCGAGATACGAGAACGTTTCGAACACCTGCGCGGCGTCGCCGAACGACGGGTCGTACACCGGCACGTCGCGCACCCAGAGCGCGCGGAAGCCGAGCGTGTCGGCCAGCTGCGCAAGCTCCGCGTGGATCGCCAGGTCGGGCACGCCGGGGCGGCGGCCCTGTTGCTGGCGCTTCGCGTCGCCGGCCGGCGACCAGTCGTTGTCGAGCGGGAGTTCGATGCCGACGCTGAAGCCGCCGTCGGCGAGTTTCTCGAGTGAAGTGGACATGGTCGGGCTCCGTTCAGACCGCGCGCAGGCTGCCTTCGAGGCGGTAGAAATCGAGCGACGCCGCGGTGAAGAACGAGCGCGACGTGCCGGCGGCGAAATCGTCGACATGCACGACCGTCGCGCGGTCGGCTTCCTGCCACGAGATCGCGTAGGTGTCGCCGGCGACGTGCTGCCACGTGTATTCGACTTCACCCTTCGCGCCCGCGTACGGGCCTTCGGTGATCTCGTAGCGCATGTGGAGGCCGTCCTCGTCGTACGCGTTGAGCGCGGTGAGGCCGTCGTAACGGACTTCGAAAGTCTTGCCGGCGAACGGCGGACGTTGGGTCGATGCGTTCATGCTGGTTGGCTCCTGCAAAAAGTGACGTTCAATGAGCGAGTTCGACGGGTTCGGCCGTGCGTTCCGGCAGCCCGTGGCGGCGGTCGAGACGGCCGCTCAGCGCGGTGAGCGCGAACGCGCCGAGCGTGACGACGGCGGCGATCCACGGCGTGTGGCCGAGGCCGACGTTCGCGACGATCAGGCCGCCGAGCGACGAGCCGCCGGCCACGCCGAGGTTGAAGGCGGCGATGTTGAAACCCGATGCGACGTCGGTGGCGTCCGGCGCGAAGTGGCGCGCCTGCTTGACGACGTACACCTGCAGCCCCGGCACGTTGCCGAACGCGACCGCGCCCCATGCGAGCATCGTCAGCACCGCGAGCCATTTCACGTGGATCGTGAAGGTCAGCGCGAGCAGCACGATCGCGAGCAGCAGGAAGATCCGCTTGAGCGCCTTCACGGGGCCGACGGCATCCGCGAGCTTGCCGCCCCACACGTTGCCGAACGCGACCGACACGCCGTAGCCGACGAGCACGAGGCTGACCTGCGACGGCGTGAAGCCGGCGATCTGTTCGAGCAGCGGCGCCATGTACGTGAACGCGATCAGCGAGCCGCCGTAGCCGACGGCCGTCATCGCATAGACGAGCAGCAGGCGCGGCTGGGCCAGCACGCGCAACTGGCGGGCGAGCGGCGCCGGCGGCGTCTGCGGCAGGCCGCGCGGCACGAACGCCACCGCGCCGAGGAACGCGACGAGGCCGAACAGCGCGACGATCAGGAACGTCGCGCGCCAGCCGAAGTGCTGGCCGATGAAGGTGCCGAGCGGAATCCCGGCGACGAATGCGACGGTCATTCCGCTGAACATCGTCGCGATCGCGCTGGCGGCCTTGTCTTTCGGCACGAGCGTGGTCGCGATGATCGAGCCGACCGAGAAGAACACGCCGTGCGCGAGGCCGGTGAGCACGCGCGCGACGATCAGCGATTCGTAGCCCGGCGCCTGCCAGGCGACGAGGTTGCCGACGGTGAAGAGCGCCATCAGCCCGGCGAGCAGCGTCTTGCGCGGCACGCGGCCGGTGAGCGCGGTGAGCAGCGGCGCGCCGATGGCGACGCTCAGCGCATAGAGGCTGACGAGCAGGCCGGCCGACGGCAGGCTGACGCCGAGATCGGCGCCGATCGTCGGGATCAGCCCGACGATCACGAATTCGGTCGTGCCGATGGCAAAGGCGCTGATGGTCAGCGCAAGCAGGGCGAGTGGCATGATGGGATCCAGGTTCCAGTAAGGATGGATCGCAGTGTGCCGACTTTACTTTTGCGGAAAAACTGGTCTATAAACCAAATTGTTTTGATTTCAGATCAACAATGAAGATCACGCTCGACGAACTCCAGGCCTTTGCCGCCGTGGTCGACACCGGTTCGATCACCGCGGCGGCCCAGCAGCTCGACCTCACCGTGTCGGCCACGAGCCGCACGCTCGCGCGGCTCGAGGAGAAGCTGAAGACCACGCTGCTGCGCCGGACTACGCGCCGGCTCGAACTGACCGAGGAAGGGCGCGCGTTCCTGCAGGACGCGCGCGCGATCATCGAATCGGTCGAGACGGCGGAAGAGCAGATGCTCGCGCGGCGCGAGATGCCGTCGGGGCGGCTGCGCGTCGACGCGGCGACGCCGTTCATGCTGCACGTGATCGTGCCGCTCGTACGCGGCTATCGCGAACGCTTCCCGAAAGTCGAGCTGGAACTGAACAGCAACGAGGGCATCATCGACCTGCTGGAGCGGCGCACCGACGTCGCGATCCGGATCGGGCGGCTGAAGGATTCGACGCTGCACAGCCGGCGCATCGGCAACAGCCGGCTGCGCATCTTCGCGAGCCCCGCGTATCTCGAAGCGCACGGCCAGCCGCGCAAGGTCGAGGATCTCGGCAAGCACACGCTGCTCGGCTTCACGCAGCCCGAATCGCTGAACGTGTGGCCGATCCTCGGCGCGGACGGCGAAGCGTGCCGCATCGAGCCGGACATCTGTTCGTCGAGCGGCGAGACGTTGCGGCAGCTCGCGCTGGAGGGCGCGGGTGTCGTCTGCCTGTCGGATTTCATGACCGCGCAGGATCGCGAGGCCGGGCGGCTCGTGCAGGTGCTCGCACGCCAGACGCTCGAGGTCGAACAGCCGATCAACGCGGTGTATTACCGGAATACCGCGATTTCGTCGCGGATCGCGTCGTTCGTCGATTACATGATCGAGGTGCTGGGCGGCGGGAGCGGCGGCAGCGATGCGCCGGCGCGGCGCAAGGCGGCGTGGATGGGGACGGTGTAGCCGGGGCGGCTGCATCGTTGCCGCCGGGCGCCGTTCCCGCGCAGGACAGCTCGGCGGACGTCCTCCGGCCGAAGCGAACGGCGCGGAGGCGGGCGGTGCGCGGCGGGCGCGCCGATGTGATTCGGCATGCCGACGGCGCTTGCGCTGCCGACATGCCGTCGCGTGCCGCGCTTCCTACGCTTCCTCGGACCACGACATCCCGTCGCGCGCGAGCAGCGCCGACGAAGCCGCGGGCCCGAACGTGCCGGCCGTGTACAGGCGCGGCCGGTCGCCGAGCTGCTTCCAGCCGTCGAGGATCGGCTCGACCCACGACCAGGCAGCTTCGAGCTCGTCGCGCCGCATGAAGTGCGTGAGGCGGCCGCGGATCACGTCGATCAGCAGCCGTTCGTATGCTTCCGCGCGCCGCTCCGGAATCGCCTGCTGCAGGTCGAGGTTCAGGCTCACGGGCACCATGTTCATCCCGCTGCCCGGTTCCTTCGCGAGCATCTGCAGTTGGATCGACTCTTCCGGCTGCAACTGGATCACGAGGCGGTTGCTGTAGTGGCGCGGGCCGGTCGGGATGATCGAGAACGGCATGTCCGCGAACTCGATCACGATTTCCGACTGGCGGCGCTGCAGACGCTTGCCGGTGCGCAGGAAGAACGGCACGTTCGCCCAGCGCCAGTTGTTGATGTGCGCGCGCAGCGCGACGAAGGTTTCCGCGCGGCTGTCGGCCGGCACGTTGTCTTCCTCGAGGTAGCCCTTCACCGGCTGGCCGTCGACCGCGCCGGCCGTGTACTGGCCGCGCACCGTGTCGCGGGCGACGTCGGAGAGCGCCATCGGCCGCAGCGAGCGCAGCACCTTCAGCTTCTCGTCGCGCACCGCGTCCGGGTCGAGCGACACGGGCGGCTCCATCGCGACGATGCACAGCAGCTGCAGCAGGTGGTTCTGCACCATGTCGCGCAGCGCGCCGGTATGGTCGTAGAAGCCCGCACGGCTGCCGACACCCACCGTCTCCGCCACCGTGATCTGCACGCTGCGGATGCTCGGCGCCTGCCACAGCGGCCCGAAGATCGGGTTGCCGAAGCGCAGCACCATCAGGTTCTGCACGGTTTCCTTGCCGAGATAGTGGTCGATCCGGTAGATCTGCGATTCCTCGAAGTGCTTGCCGACCGCATTGTTGATCGCCTTCGCGGACGCGAGGTCGTGACCGAGCGGTTTTTCGAGGACGACGCGCGAGTGCCTGTCGACGAGATGCGCGGCCGACAGGTTGTCGCAGATCGTCGTAAACAGCTCCGGCGACGTCGACAGGTAGAACACGCGGATCGCGTCGCCGCGCGCCGCTTCCGCGAGCCGCAGGTAGTCGTCCGGCGCGTTCACGTCGATCAGCACGTACTTGAACAGGTCGAGGAAACGGCTCCAGGCGGCGGGATCGAACGCCTTTTCGTCGATGAACGGGCGCGACTGCTCGTCCATGAACTTGCGATAGCCGTCGATGCCCCAGTCGCGGCGGCCGACCGCGATGATGCGCGTCTCGGGCGGCAGGTTGCAGTGCAGGTGCGCCATGTACAGCGCGGGCAACAGCTTGCGGGCGGCCAGGTCGCCGCCGCCGCCGAAGATGATCATGTCAACGGGCCGGTCGGCCGCGGTCTGGGTAGGCTGATTCGTCATGGGAGGTTCGCGTCTGAAACGGTGAGCGTGGAACGAACGTCGAAGGCGCCGGGCGCCGGTACGGCAAAACCCTAATAGTGCACGCATTTGATGGATCGCGTGTGTGTCCGTTTCCTGTCGCGCAGCTGGTGGATGGGGCGCAGGCGGGTCGCAGGCGGTGCGGGCGTTGAAGGAGCCGGGCCGCTGCCGGAGCGGGCGAGCGGCATGGACGGTCGTCGGGCGGCGGCTCGCCGGCAGGGTGTGGCGCCGCCGGCCTGCGAGCCGCGTCGCCTCACTCGATCGGTACGGCGTTCGGCATGCGCATCCGGTATAGCGACACGGCCTGGATCGCGAGCGTACAGACGATCGCGAAACCGTCGGCCGGAATCGGGTCATGCCGCGTGAGCGGTCAGGCTCGGCACATGAAAGAACGCTGCGAAGCTCGGCAGCCCGGTGGCCGTCCCGCCCGCGTGAGCGCACGACTGCCCGCCGAGCGCTCAGCGCCCCAGCGCGTAAAACTCCGCGTTCGGCCGCATGTTCGTCACGTTCGCGATGCGATTGGACATGCCGAAGAAGGCCGAGATCGCCGCGATGTCCCAGATGTCTTCTTCGACGAAGCCCTGCGACTTGAGCGTGTCGAAATCCGCTTCGCCGACCTGGTGCGCGGCCTGCGACACCTTCATCGCGAAGTCGAGCATCGCCTTCTGCCGGGCGGTGATGTCGGCCTTGCGATAGTTGGTGGCGACCTGGTCGGCAATCAGCGGATCCTTCGCGCGAATGCGCAGGATCGCACCGTGCGCGATCACGCAGTACTGGCACTGGTTCACGCTGCTGGTGGCCACGACGATCATTTCCCGTTCGGCCTTGCTCAGGTTGCCCGGCTTGTCCATCAGCGCGTCGTGGTAAGCCATGAACGCGCGAAACTCGTCCGGGCGATGCGCGAGGGTCAGGAAGACGTTCGGGATGAAGCCCGACTTTTCCTGGACGGCCGCGATGCGTTCGCGAATGTCCTCGGGCAGGTCTTCGAGCGCGGGCACGGGAAAGCGGCTGATGGGGGCGGTGCTTGCGGCGGTCATGAGGTCTCCTGGATAAGACGGCGCGGCCGCGCTCGATGCGCGGGCGGCCGTCCGAAAAATGAAGCGCCGGTGGTCGGCGGCGACGTTACGCGTTGACGTCGACGACGATACGGCCGCGAACCTTGCCGGCGATCAACTCCCCGGCAAGCGGGATGACGTCGCCCAGGCCGACCTGGTGGCTGATCGCGCCCAGCTTCCCGACGTCGAGATCGGACGCGAGCCGGCGCCACGCCTCCAGGCGGTCGGCGCGCGGGCACATGACGCTGTCGATCCCGACAAGCGTGACGCCGCGCAGGATGAACGGCATGACGGTCGCGGGGAAATCCATGCCGGCGGCCAGGCCGCAGGCCGTCACGACGCCGCGGTACCGCGTGGTCGCGCACACGTTGGCGAGCACATGGCTGCCCGCCACGTCGACCGCGCCGGCCCATCGTTCCTTGCCCAGCGGCTTGCCGGGCTCGCTGAATTGCGCCCGCTCCAGGATCTCCCCCGCGCCGAGCTGCCGCAGGTAGTCGGCATCGGCGGGGCGGCCGGTGACGGCGACGACGCGGTATCCCAGCCGCGCGAGAAGGGCCGTGGCGACGCTGCCTACCCCGCCTGCCGCGCCGGTCACCACGATCTCGCCGTCGTCCGGGCGCACGCCATGCCGCTCCAGTGCCATCACGCACAGCATCGCGGTGTAGCCCGCCGTGCCGATGGCCATCGCCTGTTGCGGCGAAAAGGCGGACGGCAGCGGCACCAGCCAGTCGCCATCGACGCGGGCCTTCTGCGCCAGGCCGCCCCAGTGCGTTTCGCCGACGCCCCAGCCGTTGAGCACGACCTGGTCACCGGGGCGATAGTCCGGGTGCGTGCTGTCCTCGACTTCCCCGACCAGATCGATGCCGGGCACCATCGGGAACTTGCGGACCACCGGGCTCTTGCCGGTGATCGCCAGCCCGTCCTTGTAGTTCAGCGTCGAATAGCCCACGCGTACCGTCACGTTGCCGGCCGGCAGCTGCGCGTCGTCCAGCGTCTCGAGCCGCGCTTGCTGGCCGGTTTCATGCCTGTCGATCACGATGCCTTGAAACATGCGTCCTCCTTTCTAGACCGATCGTCTAGTTAATGGCAAAAAAATTCAGCGGCGGGGCAGTCCGTTGAAGAAGAACTGCGCGAACAGGGCCAGCGGCGTATCGCTGCGCTCCAGCTTCGCGCGCAGCACGGCGCCTTCCCAGCCGATCCAGAAGAATGCGGCGAGTTCGGCAGGGTCGGCCGAGCCGGCCAGTTCGCCGGCTTGCTGCGCGGCGGCCAGGCAATCGGCGAGGCGGCGTTGCCAGTCCTCGAAGGTGGTGCGCAGGCGTGCGCGGAAGCTTTCGGGCAGTGCGCCCATTTCCTGCCCGAGGTTGCCGATCAGGCAGCCCCGGCTGTATTCGTAGCGGGCCATGCCGTCCCGGGCATCGTCGACGAACGCGCGCACGCGCTGCAACGGCGAGCGCGCCGCGTCGCTGAAATGGCGGTCCAGCTTGCGCGCGAAGAAGTCGGCATAACGGTCGATCAGTTCGAGGCCGAACGCTTCCTTGCTGTCGAAGTAGTGATAGAAGGAGCCCTTGGGCACCCCGGCGCGCCCGAGGATCTCGTCGAGCCCGGTGGCCGAAAACCCCTTCTCGGTGAGCACTTCCAGCCCGGTGCGCAACAGCATGTCCCGCGTGGCGACGAGGTCTTCATGCTGCTTCGGTGGCCTGCCGCGACGGCGAGGCGGATCAGTTCGAACGTCCATGCGCGAATAATAGACCGTTTGTCTCAAAAATCAACGGGCGCGTGTCGAGCCCATCCGATCGGGCACGGACGGCGAGCGACGCCCGTATTAACCCTGATTAAAAAACCTTATCGCGGTGAAAAATTCCGCATCTTATTGAACCGATATCGGCTCGATATAGTGGCTCGCTTTCCCGCACGCACCGGTTGCGTGTGCAGACAAACAGCAGGAGCCCCTTGATGACCACCGATACCCGCTTCACCGAAATCGAGGATCTGATGCCCGCCGCCGGCGGGTTGCGCGAGATCCGTCACCACATCCACCACCATCCCGAGCTTGCATACGAAGAGCACGACACGGCCGCGCTCGTCGCCGAGAAGCTCGAACAGTGGGGCTGGCAGGTGACGCGCGGGGTCGGCAGGACGGGCGTGGTCGGCACGCTGCGCGTGGGCGACGGCACGCGCAGCATCGGCATTCGCGCCGACATGGACGCGTTGCCGATCGTCGAGGCGACGGGGCTGCCCTATGCGAGCGGCACGCACGGCAAGATGCACGCCTGCGGCCACGACGGCCACACGACGATGCTGCTCGGCGCCGCGCAGCAGCTCGCGAAGACACGCAATTTTTCCGGCACCGTGCATCTGTATTTCCAGCCGGCGGAAGAGCACGGCGTCGACAGCGGCGCGAAGAAGATGATCGACGACGGCCTGTTCGAACGCTTCCCGTGCGACGCCGTGTTCGGCATGCACAACCATCCGGGCGCGGCGCCGGGCGTGTTCCTCACGCGGCGCGGCCCGTTCATGTCGGCCGGCGACAAGGCGATCGTCACGATCGAAGGCGTCGGCGGCCACGCGGCACGGCCGCACCTGACGGTCGACCCGGTCGTCGTCGCGGCCAGCATCGTGATGGCGCTGCAGACGATCGTCGCGCGCAACGTCGACCCCGCGCAGCCGGCGGTCGTCACGGTCGGCTCGATGCACGCGGGCACCGCGAACAACGTGATCCCGAACGGCGCGCGCCTCGAACTCAGCGTGCGTTCGTTCAGCCCCGACGTGCGCGCGCTGCTCAAGCGCCGCATCACCGAGCTGGCCGAATCGCAGGCCGCGAGCTACGGCGCGACGGCCAGCGTCGAGTACATCGAAGGTTATCCGGTCGTCGTCAACACGGATGCCGAAACGGATTTCGCCGCGCAGGTCGCGCGCGAACTGGTCGGCGACGCGCACGTGGTCGAGCAGACCGACCTGCTGATGGGCAGCGAGGATTTCGCGTTCATGCTGCAGCAGCGGCCGGGCTCGTTCGTGCGGCTCGGCAACGGCGAAGGCGAGGACGGCTGCATGGTGCACAACCCGAAATACGACTTCAACGATCGCAACCTGCCGATCGGTGCGGCGTTCTGGACGCGTCTCGTGGAGCGTTACCTCGGGCGGTGATTCCGGCGGCGGTGGCGCGCGGCCGGCGCTTCCGGCCGCATTGAGAGGAGAGGACAACGATGCAGAAAGACCATCTCGCGCTGCACCCCGCGTCGACGGGGGGCACCGAAGTCGGCACGTTGCGCGCACCGGCCGTCACGCGGCGCGGTGCGATCGCGGCGGCCGTGATCGGCAACTGGCTGGAATTTTTCGATTTCACCGTGTACGGCTTCTTCGCGGTGCTGATCGGCAAGCTGTTCTTCCCGTCGAGCGACCCGACCACGTCGCTGCTGCTGTCGGTCGCGACGTTCGCCGCCGGCTTCTTCACGCGGCCGCTCGGCAGCGTCGTGCTCGGCGTCTACGCGGACCGCAAGGGGCGCAAGGCCGCGCTGAACCTGACGATCATGCTGATGGCGCTCGGCACGGGCCTGATCGCGATCGCGCCGACGTATGCGCAGGTCGGCGTGGCCGCGCCGCTGCTCGTCGTGTTCGCGCGGCTGATGCAGGGCTTCTCGCAGGGCGGTGAATTCGGCGCGGCGACGTCGACGCTGCTCGAGCAGGGCGGCACGTCGCGCCGCGCGTTCCGCGCGAGCTGGCAACTGGCGACGCAGGGCGGCGCCGCGCTGATGGGCTCGGGTTTCGCGGCGCTGCTGTCGAACACGATGACGAAGGACGCGCTCGAAAGCTGGGGCTGGCGGCTGCCGTTCCTCGTCGGCGTGCTGATCGCGCCGGTCGGCATGTACCTGCGCCGCCGGCTCGCGGACGATGCGCCCGGCGACAGCCATCACGGGATCGAACGCGGCGTGCTGCACGAGCTGTTCTCGAAGCACACGCGCACGGTGCTGCTGCTGATGCTCACGGTGATGGGCGGCACGGTGTCGACCTACATCCTGACGTTCTACATGCCGACCTACGCGATCCACACGCTCGGCCTGCCGATGAAGCTGTCGATGTTCGTCGGCGTCGCGTCGGGCTGCGTGATGCTGGTCACGTGCCCGCTGTTCGGGTGGCTGTCGGACCGGCTCGGCAGCCGCCGCCTGCCGATCTTCGTCGGCCGCGGCGTGCTGGTCCTGTTGCTGTTCCCGGCATTCTGGCTGATGAACCATCACCCGACGCTGTCGGTGATCCTGCCGCTGACCGCGCTGATGCTGCTGTTCTATTCGCTCGGCTCGGCGTCGGAAATGGCGCTGATGTGCGAGTCGCTGCCGCGCCACGTGCGGGCGACCGGCATCTCGATTGCCTATGCGCTCGCTGTGACGATCTTCGGCGGCACCGCGCAGCTGATCGCGAGCTGGCTCGTGAAGACGACCGGCAGCAAGCTCGCGCCGGCCGGCTACGTGGCCGCGTGCGTGGTGCTGTCGCTGATCGCGGTCGCGATGCTGCGCGAGACGGCGCGGGATTCGATCGACTGACGCGCGGCACAGCACGGCGGGCGGCGGGCTGCAGTACGCGCTTACCGCCCGCGCACCATCCGCAGGTACGACGCGAGCATCGTCGCGAGTTCCTGCGCGGCCGGCGTCAGCGGCACGGCCGCGCGCTGCAGCAGGCAGATGTCCTGCGATTCCGCCTGTTCGCGCACGGGCACCTTCGCGAGCGCGCCGGCGAACGGCCCGTGCCGCGTGATGGCTTCGGTTTCGAGCGCGAGGGAATCGGTCTGCGTGACGATCTGCAGCGTCTCGAACATCCCTTCGACGGTCGCGAGAATCCTCGGCGGCGGCTGGCCGTGCGCGTCGAAGTACGCGAGCAGCCGGTTCACGACCGGGTCGGCGCTCAGGTTCGGCGAGCGCGTCGACACCCACGGGTAGCCGGCCAGTTCGGCGAGCGATTTTGCGTGCATCGCCGGATGCCCGTTGCGGCACACGACCACCGGCGCTGACGCACGCAACGGCGTGACCGCGAGATCGGTCGTGTCGGTCTGCTTCGCGACGAGTGCGATCGCGAAATCCACCGCGCTTTCGCGCAGCCAGCCGATCATCATCCGCGACGTGCCGGTGCGCAGGTGCACGTCGACCTTGTCGAAGCGCGCGCGGAACGCGCTCAGCACGGGCGCGAACGCGTCGATCAGCGGTTCGGCCACGAGGCCGAGCGTGACGGTGCCTTCGTACGCGCCGCTCAACTGCCGGATCTCCCGCTCGACCTGCTCGCATTCGCCGAGGATCGAACCGGAGCGCGCGAGCAGCCGCTGGCCGACGGCCGTCGGCACGATCCCGCGATTGGTGCGCGTGAACAGCGTCGCGCCGAGCGTTGCCTCGAGGCTCTGCAGCTGCTGCGTGACACCGCTCTGCGCGAGATCGAGCGCGCGTGCGGCGGCGCGCAGGCTGCCGTGCTCGACGACGGCCTGGAAGATGCGGAGCTGGGAGAGCGTGAACGCCATGGGCACGCGCGGGGCCGGTGATCGGAAATACCGATCATGATAAGACAGTCGATGGTTCCGGCGGCGGCCCGTGCCGCCTACGATCGCAGGCAGTCCGGCTGATGCCGTTTGCCTTCCTTCCTGTCCTCCGTCGACCATGAAACGTATCCTCGTCCCGCTCGTTTCCCTGTGCCTTGGCTGGGCTGCCACGTCCGCGTTTGCACTCGACGCGCACGTCGTGCGCCTCGGCATCGATCCGACCTATCCGCCGATGGATTCGAAGGCGCCCGACGGCAGCCTGAAGGGCTTCGACGTCGATCTCGGCAACGAGATCTGCCGCCGCGCGCAGTTGCGCTGCCAGTGGGTCGAGCTCGAATTCTCCGGGATGATTCCCGCGCTGCAGGCGCGCAAGATCGACGCGATCCTGTCGTCGATGGCGATCACCGAAAAGCGCGAGAAGCAGATCCTGTTCTCGTCGAAGCTGTTCCGCTTCAAGTCGCGGCTCGTCGCGCGGCCCGGAAGCGGCCTCGGCAGCACGACCGCGTCGCTGGCCGGCAAGCGTGTCGGCGTGCAGTCGGGCACGCAGTTCGAATCGTGGGCGCTCGCGCACTGGGCGACCGCCGGCGTGAGCGTGGTGCCGTACAAGAGCCAGGACGACGTGTTCGCCGATCTCGTCAACGGCCGCCTCGACGCGGCGCTGCTCGGCACCGTGGAAGCCGACTACGGCTTCCTGCGCACGCCGAAGGGCAACGGTTTCGCGTTCGTCGGCGCGCCGCTCGACATGGGCGATCGCGGCGTCGGCATCGGCATGCGGCAGTCGGATACGGCGCTCAAGGCGTCGATCGACGGCGCGATCGCGTCGATGCTGAAGGACGGTACTTACGACCGGATCGCGAAGAAGTATTTCGACTTCAACCCGTACGGCGACTGAGCGCCGAGCCACCGCGCCGTTGTACCCGCGGCCCCGTTTTCATCCGTTCGAGACCCTCGATGCAGATTCGCACCACGCCACTCCTGTCGCCGTCGATCGGCACGCAGCGCACGCTGACGAGCTTTCATTTCGGGCCGGCCGGCACCGGCCGCAAGATCTACCTGCAGGCCGCGCTGCACGCGGACGAGACGCCCGCGATGCTCGCGGCGTTCGTGCTGAAGCGGCGTCTCGCGCAGCTCGAGGCCGAAGGCCGGCTCGCGGCCGAGATCGTGCTCGCGCCGGTCGCGAACCCGGTCGGCCTCAATCATCATCTGCTCGGGCAGTTCATCGGCCGTTTCGACCTTGCGAGCGGCCGCAACTTCAATCGCGGCTTCCTGCCGCTCGCGGACCTCGCCGCGCGTGCGCGCGACCGGCTCGGCGACGACGGTGAACGCAATCGCGCGATCGTGCGCGAATGTGTCGGCGCGGCGCTCGACGATATCGCACCGCGTACGGAATTCGATGCGCTTCAACTGGCGCTGCTGAAGCTGTCGTTCGACGCCGAGGTCGTGATCGACCTGCATTGCTCGCTCGAAGCGGTGATGCACATGTACACGAGCGATACCGCGTGGCCGCAAGTCGAGCCGCTTGCGCGCTATCTCGGCGCGCAGGTGTCGCTGCTCGCCGAGGATTCGGGCGGGCACGCGTTCGACGATGCGCATCATCTGCTGTGGTCGCAGTTGCGGCAGCACTTGCCGGCCGGCACGCCGATGGCGGCCGGCGCCGTGGCCGTGACGGTCGAGTGCCGGGGGCAGCGCGACGTCACGTACGACCATGCGGAGCGCGATGCCGATGCGCTCGTCGCCTATCTCGTGTGGCGCGGCGCGGTACGCGGCGAACGCGTGCCGCTGCCGCCGCTCGCCGCGCCGGCCACGCCGCTCGCGGGCAGCGAGCAGTTCTACGCACCGGTGAGCGGGATCCTCGTGCACCGCGCGGCGATCGGCGCGACGATCCGCGCCGGCGATCCGCTGTTCGACATCGTCGATCCGCTGACCGATGCGATCACGACGATCTCGAGCGGGACCGACGGCGTGTTCTACATGCGCCGCGCGATCCGTTTCGTCACGGCCGGCGCGCCGCTCGGCCGCGTGACGGGCGCAGTGCCCGTGCGCAAGGGGATGTTGCTCGGCGCGTGACGAGCGGCGCGCGTCGCGTGCGACGAACCCGACCTTTACGAAATCGTCGAGAAACTTCGGTTTCCTCAGATAATCGCTCGCCGCTCGATCCCGGCCCCGAACCGGGTCGGCCGCCTGGAGACGGCCGGCGGACGCAGGCTGCATCGTCAGCAGGGACGTTCATGGCCCGCCGCGACGCACGGCAGCACGCTTGCCTGGCTTGCCGCGCGCCGTCGTCCCGCCGTTGCGCCCGCCCGCGTCCGAAAACATCTTCATGTCCCGAAGAATGCCGCGCAGCAGCGTATCGGCTGCCACCCCGAGCGTGCGGCCGGCCTTGACCAGCAGCCGCGCGTTGGCTGCCTCGAGCAGCGGATGGGCGACGGGAACGGCGACGAGTTCTCCCGCCTCCAGTTCCTGATAGGCCGCGAACGCCGCGAGCAGCGTGACGCCGTCGTTGCGCCTGACGAAGTGGCGCAGCACGGCCAGCGAGTTGGTGGTCAGCGTCGGGTGGAGCTGGATGTTCTCCGCATAGGCGAGCATCTGCACGGCCTGCCCGAGACCGAACGCCGGCGGCATCAGCGCGAGCGGATACCCGGCGAGTTCGTGTACCGCGACGGGCCGGCCCCGCACGGCGAGCGGGTGCCCGGGATGCACGAGCGCCACCACCGGCTGCGGCGCGGTGGCGACGTACTCGATATCCGGATGCGCCGGGGGATTGTAGGCGAGGCCGATATGCGCGCGGCTCTCGGCGACTTCCTGCAGCAATGTGCTGACCGGAAGGATATCGACGGTGACGTCGAGCTTCGGATAACGCGCGCAAAAATCGGTGAGCACCTCGTCCATCAGGCAGTCGATATAGCCTTCGCTGGTGGCGAGGCGGATCTGGCCGTGTTGCAGGCCGTGCAGCGCCTGCAGGCGGTCTTCGAACAGTTCCTGCTGGGAGCGGCAGCCGCGCCAGTATTCGAGCAGGTGCGCCGCGGCTTCGGTCGGCCGGACGCCGCGCGGCTGGCGCTCGAACAGCGGCGCCCCGATTTCTTCCTCGAGCAGCCGGATCTGCCGCGTGATGACGGACGGCGACGTGTTGATGCTGTCGGCCGCGCCGCGGATCGAGCCGTGCGTCAGGACTTCATGGAAATAGCGCAGGCGGCGCTGGTTCAGTTCGCGCATGGTGTCGGTCCGTTTGCCGTTGAAGTGTTGCTCGTTGAGCAACGATAACTCGCTTAGGTTGCTATTGCGCTGCTTTTTCGGCTCCTCGACGATTCGAACGGAGTCGATCATCGATGCGGGATTCGAAGCAATACGCCCTAAAGGAGAGCGCATGTCCGCCATTCCATCCCCTCAAGACCCGGTCGCGCCCGACAGCCCGGCGCATCAGGCCCTGTATCGCAAGCTGAACTGGCGCCTGCTGCCTTTTCTGCTGCTCTGCTACACGTTCGCCTATCTCGATCGCGTGAATATCGGGTTCGCCAAGCTCTCGATGCAGAGCGACCTGGGCATCTCCGATGCGGTGTACGGGCTGGGCGCGGGCATCTTCTTTCTCGGCTACGTGCTGTTCGAGATCCCGAGCAACCTACTGCTGCCGCGGATCGGCGCACGCAAGACCATCAGCCGAATCATGGTGCTGTGGGGCCTGACCTCGGCGGGCATGATGTTCGTCCACAACGAGACCACCTTCTACGGGATGCGTTTCCTGCTCGGCGTGTTCGAGGCCGGCTTCGCGCCGGGGATGATCTTTTACCTGACCTACTGGTATGGCCAGCGCCGCATGGCCGGCGTGATGGCGGTCGTGATGCTCGCGGGCCCGATCGGCGGCGCCTTCGGCTCGCCGCTGTCGGCGTGGCTGATGACCGGGCTGTCCGGTGCCCACGGCCTGGCCGGCTGGCAGTGGATGTTCATCGTCGAAGGCCTGCCGTGCGTGCTGCTCGGCGCGCTCGCACTCAAGGTCCTGTCCGACCGGCCGGCCGACGCGACCTGGCTGACCGACGACGAGAAGCGCATGCTCGCCGCCGAGCTGCACGCACCCGGCGCCGGTCATCACTCGTTCGGACAGGTGTTGCGCGACCCGCGCGTGTACCTGCTGGCGTTCGCGTACTTCACGATCATCTGCGGGATCTACGCGGTGAGTTTCTGGCTGCCGTCGATCCTCAAGGCCGACGGCGTGACCGACACGATGCAGATCGGGCTGTACTCGATGATCCCGTACGTCTGCGCCGCGATCGCGATGATCGTCATCGGCCGCCGGTCGGACCGCCGCGGCGAACGCCGTTTCCACAGCGCCGTGCCGGCCCTGATCGGCGCGATCGCGCTGGCCGTGGCGACGACGGCCAACGGCAATCTCGTCATCTCACTGGTCGGCATGACGATCGCCACGTCGATGATCTGGGCCGCGTACACGGTGTTCTGGGCGATTCCGTCGCAATACCTGAAGGGCGACGCGGCTGCGGGCGGCATCGCGCTGATCAATACGATCGGCCTGATCGGCGGCTTCCTGAGCCCGACCATCATCGGTGCGATCCACTCGGCGACGGGCAGCATGGCAGCCGGCCTGCTGGTCATGGTCGCGCTGCTGGTCGCGGGCGCCGCGGTGCTCGTGGCGAACCGGCTGCCCGCGCCGCAGGACGCGTTGGCGACAGCGTGATATCGCGGGCCCGCAGGCGCTCGCGACCTCCGTCGCGGCGCAGCACGGCCCGTGCCTTGACTACCTATTTCCGGAGACACGTTTTTGAACACGCGGATCTTGATTGCCGGCTTTCAGCATGAAACCAATACGTTTGCGCCGTCGAAAGCCGCTTACGCGAACTTCGAGCGCGGCGAGGGCTTCCCGGCCATGGTGCGGGGCGACGACGTGCTTGCGCTGCGCGACGTCAACATTCCCGCGGGCGGATTCATCGTCGCGGCGGAGCGACGCGGCTGGACCCTGCTGCCGGTCATCTGGGCGGGCGCGAGCCCGTCGGCCCACGTGACCGAGGATGCGTTCGAGCGCATTGCCGGTGAAATCCTCGCGGCGGTTCGCGGCGGAGGCTACGACGCGGTGTACCTCGACCTGCACGGCGCGATGGTCGCCGAGCATACCGACGACGGCGAAGGCACGTTGCTGGAGCGCGTGCGCGCCGCGGTCGGCCCGGCCGTGCCGGTGGTCGTGTCGCTCGACCTGCATGCCAACGTCACCGCGAAGATGCTGCACGAGGCCGACGCGCTGGTCGCCTTCCGCACCTATCCGCATGTCGACATGGCCGAGACCGGCGAACGCGCGGCCGCGCTGCTCGAGCGCCTGCTCGTCTCACGGGCGGCGGGTGGCCGCCCGCTGCATCGCGCGGTGCGGCGGCTGCCGTTCCTGATCCCGATCAACGGCATGTGCACGCTGCTCGAGCCTTCGCGCGGCATGTATGCGCAGCTCGCGGCGCTGGAAACCGGGGCCGTGGTATCGCTGTCGTTCGCACCGGGTTTTCCGGCGGCCGATTTTCCCGAATGCGGCCCGGTCATCTGGGGTTACGGCGATGACGCCGCGTCGGCCGAGGCCGCCGTGCAGGCGCTCTACGACAGGATGCTGGCGGACGAGGCCGCGTGGCAGGTGCCGTTCCTGTCGCCCGATGCCGCCGTGCGCGAAGCGATGCGGCTTGCCGACGGGGCCGGCAAGCCGGTCGTCATCGCCGATACGCAGGACAACCCCGGCGCGGGCGGCGACTCGAACACGACGGGCATGCTGCGGGCGTTGCTGCGCAATGGCGCGAGAGAGGCGGCGATCGGCCTGATCTGGGACCCGGCTGCCGCCGCGGCGGCTCATCGCGCCGGGGTCGGGGCGTTCGTCGAGCTGGCGCTCGGCGGCGTTTCCGGCGTGCCCGGCGACGAGCCGGTCCACGCGCGTTTCGAGGTCGTGAAGTTGTCGGACGGCGTATGCCGGTATGACGGCCCGATGATGAACGGCATGCGCGCGGATATCGGCCCCGTCGCCTGCCTGCGGATCGATGGTGTGCTGATCGTGGTGAGCAGCGGCAAGGCGCAGATGCTCGACCGCAATCTCTATCGCGTGGGCGGCGTCGAGCCGGAAGCGATGCGCATCCTCGTCAACAAGAGCTCGGTGCATTTTCGCGCCGACTTCCAGGGGATCGCCGAGGCGGTGCTCGTTGCCACGGCGCCCGGCCCGATGACGGCCGATCCGGCCGAGTTGCCGTGGACCCGGCTGGCCCCGGGCATCCGGACGAAGCCGATGGGCGACGCATTCGTCGGCAACGGCTGACGCACGGCACGCCGCCGGCGCGCCGGTACGCCTGCGAGCGGGCGGCTGTCCTGGACAACGCCGTCGCGCCGGCCGACACAGGGCGCCGCGCGTCGTTTCACGCCGCGCGGCGTGCGCGTACCCGCGCGCGGATCGGCGCTCACCCGCGCCGCGCCACCAGCTCCGACACCGTCTGCGCGGCCTGCTGCAACGGCTCGAGAAACTCCTTCACCATCTGCTTCGCGGTATGCCGCTGCGCGTTGCCGCTGATGTTCATCGCCGCGATGATCTGCCCGCGCCGGTTGCGAATCGGCGCGGACAGCGACATCAGGCCCACTTCGAGTTCCTGGTCGACCACGGCCCAGCCCTGCTGGCGCACCTGTGCGATCGCTGCCTTCAGTTCGCCGAGGTCGGTGATCGTGCGCGCCGTATGCGCGCGGATGCCGCTTTGCGCGAGCGTTTCGTCGAGCGCGGCGTCGTCGAGCGCGGACAGCAGCACGCGGCCCATCGACGTGCAGTACGCGGGCAGACGACTGCCGATCGACAGGTTGATCGTCATGATCTTGCGGGTCGGCACGCGCAGCACGTAGACGATCTCGGTGCGGTCGAGCACGGCCGCCGAGCAGCTTTCGTGGATCTGCTCGGACAGTTGCTCCATCACGGGATCGGCGAGATTCCAGAACGGCATCGACGTGAGGTACGCGAAGCCGAGCTCGAGGATCTTCGGCGTGAGCCGGAACAGCCGGCCGTCGGCCTCGACGTAGCCGAGCGTCTGCAGCGTGAGCAGGATCCGGCGCGCGCCCGCGCGCGTGAGCCCGGTGGCCGAGGCGACCTCGGTGAGCGTCTGCTCCGGACGGGCCGCGTCGAACGCGCGGATCACCGCGAGGCCGCGTGCGAACGACTGTACGTAGGAGTCGCCGGGTTTCGTCTGAGTGTCTTCGGTTGTCATGAGCGCCTGGAATATCGTGCAGCCGAGAAGATAGCGCACGGGGCCCGACACGCCAACCGCACGGCGGACCGGGCGCTTGACAGGTCGTCCCCGCACTCCCTATGATGCGTTGAACGTTCGATACACGATCTTATGTTCGTATATAGAACATTTAAGCGCATCCCGGCGGGCAATGCAAGGGGCGCGCCCTGTTCATTCCCCAGCCTGTCCTGGGAGCGGAGACACTGATGACCGAAGCTTTTCTGTGTGATGGGATCCGTACGCCGATCGGGCGTTACGGCGGTGCACTGTCCGGCGTGCGCGCCGACGATCTGGGCGCCGTGCCGCTCAAGGCGCTCGTGGAGCGCAACCGCGACGTCGACTGGACGGCGATCGACGACGTGATCTACGGCTGCGCGAACCAGGCCGGCGAGGACAACCGCAACGTCGCGCGCATGTCGGCGCTGCTCGCGGGGCTGCCGCAGGGTGTGCCGGGTTCGACGATCAACCGCCTGTGCGGCTCCGGGATGGACGCGGTCGGCGTGGCCGCCCGTGCGATCAAGTCGGGCGAGGCCGCGCTGATGGTCGCGGGCGGCGTCGAGAGCATGACGCGCGCGCCGTTCGTGATGGGCAAGGCCGCGAGCGCATTCGCGCGCCAGGCCGACATCTACGACACGACGATCGGCTGGCGCTTCGTCAATCCGTTGATGAAACAGCTGTACGGCGTCGATTCGATGCCGGAGACGGCCGAGAACGTCGCGGTCGACTACAACGTCAGCCGCGCCGACCAGGACCTGTTCGCGCTGCGCAGCCAGCAGAAGGCCGCGCGTGCGCAGCAGGACGGCACGCTCGCCGAGGAAATCGTGTCGGTCACGATTCCGCAGAAGAAGGGCGATCCGGTGGTCGTGTCGCGCGACGAGCATCCGCGTGAGACGTCGCTCGAAACGCTTGCGAAGCTGAAGGGCGTCGTGCGTCCGGACGGCTCGGTGACGGCCGGTAACGCGTCCGGCGTCAACGACGGTGCCGCCGCGCTGCTGCTCGCGAACGAGGAAACCGCAAAGCGCTTCGGCCTGACGCCGCGCGCCCGCGTGCTGGGCATCGCGACGGCCGGCGTCGCGCCGCGCGTGATGGGCATCGGCCCCGCGCCTGCCACGCAGAAGCTGCTCGCCCGGCTCGGGATGACGATCGACCAGTTCGACGTGATCGAGCTGAACGAGGCGTTCGCATCGCAAGGTCTCGCGGTGCTGCGCATGCTCGGCGTCGCCGATGACGATCCGCGCGTGAACCCGAACGGCGGCGCGATCGCACTGGGCCATCCGCTCGGCGCATCGGGCGCGCGTCTCGTGACGACCGCGATGTACCAGCTGCATCGCACGAACGGTCGCTTCGCGCTGTGCACGATGTGCATCGGCGTCGGCCAGGGCATTGCGATCGCGATCGAACGCGTCTGATCCGCGTTTCATGTCTCGCGGCGAAGCGGCGGTCATGAGCCGCTTCGCCGCTCGATCGATTCGCCGCTTTGGAAACGATGCGCGGCACGAGGATGCTCGTGCCGCGCATCGTCGTTAACCGGCCTGCGACAGCTCCCTGAGGCGCGCCTCGAGCGCGTCGATCTCGGTGTCCGCGAACACCTCGATCCCGTGCTCGCGCAGCAACGCCGCCGTGACACCGGCGCCCGCGCGCCGCCGGTTCCCGAAACTCCCGTCATGGATGAACGTGCTGCCGCACGACGGACTGCCGTCGGCCAGGATAGCGAAGCGGCAACCGTGCGTGCGCGCGAGGGTCAGCGCGGTTTGCGCGCCGGAGACGAACGGCGCTGTCACGTCGGTGCCGTTCACGTCGACGATGCGCGCGGCGCCCGACAGCACCTGCTGACCCGATGCGCCGCCGGCGATTTCGGCGGGCGGGCGCGGCACGCTGAAGCCGCCGGCCAGTTCGGGGCAGACGGGCACGAGACGCCCTTCGCGCTGCCACCGTTCGAGTGCCGCGTGCGCGGCGGTCTTGGCCGAGCCGTTGTAACGCACCGGATGGCCGACCACGCACATGCTGACGAGGATCTTCGGCATGGTTGGCGGCTGTGCTTCGTCCTGCAATTTTGCTCTCCGTGATTGCGCGATGGCCGAGGGCAGCCGAGGCAACGCGGGACATCCCGCGCTTCATACGCGTGCCGGCGCGTCAGGCCGCGGGCCCTTCCAGATGAATGTCGTCCGGCTCGAGCGCGTAAAGCGCCGGGTCGGGCGCTGTGCTGACCGTGAAGCCGAGCCGCAGGTAGAAGTCGATCGTGCGCTGCGACGGCGTCGCGGACACGTACAGGCGTGCGGCGCCCATCGCGTGCGCCTGCTCGCGGGCTGCGCGGTAGAGCTGCTCGCCGAGCCCGCAGCCGCGCCAGTCGCGGCTCACGTGCAGGAACTTCAATTGCAGCATGTCGCCGTGCGGGCCGAGCGGCCGGCTGTCGACGACGACCGCCGCGACGAGCCGTTCGCCGTCGAACATGCCGAGGCACCAGCCGCCGCGATCGTGGCAGTCGATCAGGATCGGCGTGTAGTGGTCGGCTTCGCCTTCCGGCCAGCCGCCGACGTCGTAGAACTCAGGAACGAGATGCAGCGCGCCGTCGCGCAGCACGTACAGGTGCTCGATGATCTCGCGCCGGTCGATGGTCCACACGAGCGGCACTTCGTCGCGCGTGAGCGGGCGTGCGCAAAGCGCGTCGCGTTCGGCGGCGGTGCGGCGCGTCATGCGGCCTCCCGATGCGCGGCGATCGCATACATCAGCGGCAGGCTCGGCATGTGACCGGGCGGCACCATCCGGCGGCCGTCCAGCTCGCGCATGCCGTCGAAGCCCTTCCAGCCGTTCGAATACGGATATTCGGTCAGGCGGTCGATCGCGAGCCCCGCCGACACGAGTGCGTTCACGACCTCGCCGATGCCCCACATGAACTCGTAGCTCGGATGCGGGTTCGCGAAATCGACGACGCCAGGATGGTCGTGCTGCGCGCCGAGCCCCGTGCCGGATACGGCGACGTAATCGCCGACGCCTGTCGGCTCCTCGGTCGCGTCGCTTTTGAAATAGTCGTAGTGCGGCTTCCACTGTTCGTCGAAATACAGCGCGAACGGATGGAACTCGACCATCGCGAAACGGCCGCCCGGCGCGAGCAGCGCGGCGATCCCGCGCGCCCACGCGTTCAGGTCGGACAGCCAGCAGATCGCGCCATACGACGTGAACACGCGGTCGAAGCGCTCGCCGCGCGCGGCGGCCTCGGGCATCCAGTCGAGCACGTCGGCGCGCTCGAAACGCGCGGGCAGGCCCGCGTCGGCCGACAGTTGCCGTGCGAACGCGATTGCTTCGTCGGAGATGTCGACGCCCGTCGCATCCGCGCCCTCGCGCACGAGGCTCAGCGTGTCCTGCCCCGCGTTGCATTGCAGGTGCAGGAGCCGCAGCCCGCCGACGTCGCCGAGCAGTTCGCGTTCTTCCGGATAGAGCGTCGAGCCGCCCGCGCGGAAAAACGCGGCCTGATCGCCTTTGTGGCTGTTATGCGCGACTGTCGCGGTATTCCAGGACAGCCGATTCAGTTCGTGTAATGCCTTTTTCATCGAATTCGAATACCGGTTGAATGGAGCAGGATAAACGGAATCGTTTCGCCGCGCGCAACGGTCGATGGCGTGGGTCTGCCACGCGACGTCGTTGCGCAGCGTGGCGTGACATTGGGATGAACGCTCGCGGCGATTATTGCCGGATTATTTGATCGAAATCATGGCGGCGGACGAATTGGATATTTTATTCAAGGAAAGGGTAAGGTTTTTCCCCAATATGCCGACAGTAAGATGAAGACCGTCGTTAAGCGATAAACCGTTTTTCGGCTACTGAGCGTGATTTCAGCGCGGCGCGGACGACAGATCCGCCTTTCGGAGCCTTGCATGCGCAATAACCAGCCCGTTACCCAACAGGAATTCGATTTTCCCGACGACGTCACGCTGATGTCGACGACCGATGCAGACAGCATCATCACCTACGCCAACACGACGTTCGCGCAGGTGAGCGGCTTCACGAACGAGGAACTCGTCGGCCAGCCGCACAACGTGGTGCGCCACCCGGACATGCCGCGCGAGGCGTTTGCCGACATGTGGGCGACGCTCCAGCGCGGCGAGCCGTGGACCGCGCTCGTGAAGAACCGCCGCAAGAACGGCGATCACTACTGGGTGCGTGCGAACGCGATACCCGTGATGCGCAACGGCGAGCCGCAGGGCTACATGTCGGTGCGCACGAGGGCGCCGCACGACGAGAGCGCGGCCGCCGACGCGCTGTATCGCGCGTTCCGCGACGGCAAGGCCGGCCAGCGCCGGTTCCACAAGGGGCTGGTGATCCGCACGGGGCTGCTGCGTATCGCGTCGCTGTCGCAGACGATGTCGGTGCGCGCGCGCGTGCATTCGGCGCTGTGCGTGCTTGCGCCGGCGGTCGTCGGCGCGGGCTGGGCGTGCGGGCTCGCCGGTGGCGGCCTCGCGGCATTTGCCGGCGTGACGGTCGGCGTGGCGGCGGCGGCCGGCCTGTGGCTCGATGCGCAGATCGTGCGTCCGCTGAAGCGGCTGCACGACCAGGCGCTGAACGTCGCGACCGGCGAAAGCCGGCGCGGCGTGCGGATGAACCGCGTCGACGAGATCGGCATGACGCTGCGCACGATCAACCAGCTCGGGCTGATGTTCCGCTGGCTCGTCGACGACGTCAGCGAGCAGGTGCACAACGTGCAGCGCGCGAGCAACGAGATCGCGCAGGGCAACAACGACCTGAGCGCGCGTACCGAGCAGGCGGCGTCGAGCGTGCAGGAGACGGCTGCGTCGATGGCCGAGATGACGGCGACCGTCGACAGCAACGCGGAGACCGCACTGCAGGCGAACCGGCTCGCGATGTCGGCGAGCGAAGTGGCCGGCCGCGGCGGGCAGGCGGTGGGCGAGGTCGTCGCGACGATGAGCGACATCACCGCCAGCTCGCGAAAGATCTCGGACATCATCGGCGTGATCGACGGCATCGCGTTCCAGACCAACATCCTTGCGTTGAACGCGGCCGTGGAAGCGGCGCGCGCCGGCGAACAGGGGCGCGGCTTCGCGGTGGTCGCCGGCGAGGTGCGGGCGCTCGCGCAGCGCAGTGCGAACGCGGCGAAGGAGATCAAGACGCTGATCGGCGCGAGCGTCGAGCGCGTCGAGTCGGGCGCGCGGCGCGTGGACGAGGCCGGCAAGACGATGGAGGACATCGTCGCGCAGGTGAAGCGCGTGTCGGATCTGATCGCGGAGATCAGCTCGTCGACGGCCGAGCAGAGCACCGGGGTGTCGCAGGTCGACCAGGCGGTGGTGCACCTGGACAACATCACGCAACAGAACGCGGCACTGGTCGAGCAGAGCACGGCGGCGTCGGAGAGCCTGAAGCAACAGGCAACGCGTCTCGTGGATGCGGTGAACGTGTTCCGGTGATTGTCGGGGCGCGCACGCGATGTGCGCGCCCGATCGATGCATCGTGACATCGTGATTGACGCGCGTAATGCGCGTTCAGGTTTTTCGATTCAATCAAAATACGCGAAACGAGAAATATTCGTATTCAGGATTTTGCATTCATGCATTGAATCGATTCGGACGAATTACGCGGATTAATCAGACGAATATTCGTCAAACCGTTGCCTGGCCTGGTGTTTAGTTTCATCAGTAAACGGATTGTTCGGTAAAGGCAAGGTGATGCATTTTTAATGCATATTTACCCGGGCAAGGCATAATGTTTTCGTAAAAGTTGCCGAAAGTGCAGGAGCATGACCAATGCGCATGCGGATTGACCGCAATGTGCAGGGTCGCGAATCAATCGACAAGCGGACGCAAGATCCGTTACCCGGAGCTCCACACCATGCGCAACAACCAGCCCGTCACGCAACGCGAATTCGATTTTCCCGACGACGCGACGCTGATGTCGACCACCGACGCGAACAGCTACATTACCTACGCGAACGCGGCATTCATCCAGGTCAGCGGTTTTTCTCCCGAAGAGATCGAGGGCCAGCCGCACAACGTCGTGCGGCATCCGGACATGCCGAAGGAGGCGTTCGCCGACATGTGGGCGACGCTCAAGGGCGGCGAGCCGTGGACCGCGCTCGTGAAGAACCGCCGCAAGAACGGCGATCACTACTGGGTGCGTGCGAACGCGATACCCGTGATGCGCAACGGCGAGCCGAAGGGCTACATGTCGGTGCGCACGAAGGCGACGCGCGACGAGATCGCGGCCGCGGAGGCGCTCTACAAGGACTTCCGCGAAGGTCGGGCCGGCAACCGGCATTTTCACAAGGGGTTGATCGTCCGCAAGGGTGTGGCCGGTTTCACGTCGCTGTTCCAGACGATGTCGGTGCGGGCGCGGCTCCATGCGGCGCTGTGCGTGTTTGCGCCGGTCGTGGTGGCCGGCGGCTGGGCGTGCGGGCTGGCCGGTGGCGGGCTCGCCGCGTTCGCGGCGGTGACGGCCGGCGCCGCGGTGGCCGCGGGGCTGTGGCTCGATGCGCAGATTGCGCGCCCGCTCGTGCAGTTGCGCGACGAGGCGTTGCGCGTCGCGACCGGCGAGAGCCGCAGCGGCGTGCGGATGAACCGTGTCGACGAGATCGGCATGACGCTGCGCACGATCAACCAGCTCGGGCTGATGTTCCGCTGGCTGGTTGACGATGTCAGCGAACAGGTGCTGAACGTGCAGCGCGCGAGCAACGAGATCGCGCAGGGCAACAACGACCTGAGCGCGCGCACCGAGCAGGCTTCGACGAGCGTGCAGCAGACGGCCGCATCGATGGCCGAGATGACGGCGACCGTGTCGAGCAATGCGGAGACGGCGCTGCAGGCGAACCAGTTGTCGGTGTCGGCGAGCGAAGCCGCCGGGCGCGGCGGGCAGGCGGTGAGCGAGGTGGTGGCGACGATGAACGACATCACCGCCAGCTCGCGAAAGATCTCGGACATCATCGGCGTGATCGACGGCATCGCGTTCCAGACCAACATTCTTGCGCTGAATGCGGCCGTTGAAGCGGCGCGGGCCGGAGATCAGGGGCGCGGTTTCGCGGTGGTGGCCGGTGAGGTGCGGGCGCTCGCGCAGCGCAGCGCGAACGCGGCGAAGGAGATCAAGACGCTGATCGGCGCGAGCGTCGAGCGCGTCGAATCGGGTGCGCGGATCGTCGACGGCGCGGGCAAGACGATGGAGGACATCGTCACGCAGGTGAAGCGCGTGTCGGATCTGATCGCGGAGATCAGCTCGTCGACGGCCGAGCAGAGCACGGGCGTCGCGCAGGTCGACCAGGCGGTGGTGCACCTGGACAACATCACGCAGCAGAACGCGGCACTGGTCGAGCAGAGCACGGCGGCATCGGAGAGCCTGAAGCAGCAGGCGACGCGGCTGGTGGAGGCGGTGAACGTGTTTCGGTGATGGCGGGAACGCGTGAAGCAGGAGGAAGGCGGCCCGCGTTGTGCGGGCCGGTTTGGGCGTGTCCTGCTATGTCATTGCGCCCTGGGTACGGGATTCAGGTTCGGGCAACAGTGGTTGGGGCATCCCGGACTGACGTTCACTTCAACGCGTCGCCCGGATTGACCGAACTCGTCTGGCTTGAAAATCTTCCCCGCCAGGGCGCTTTTCTCGCCACGGATCGAATGCCGATCCAGAACAGCCATCACGTTTTCCGCTCGTTGCGTTGCGAGCTGTTGCGCGTTGTTCTCGGTTCGTTCGGCCAGTCCGATAAGCCATACCGTATCAATGATCGGAAATCGCTTGTGCATGTCGCTCGACCATGCCGACAACCTCGAGAGTTCGGTCGGAGAAATCGCACTCGAATCCGCATCGAAAACAATATCGATGTAATGGGCGGGCATGTTCGACGCACCGTCACAGGCGAACGCTGCCTGTGCGCAGCTCAACGCGAGCGCGGCGGCGGTCAGGAGTTTAGTCGCCATCGATATCGTACCCGCGGCGCCGTTGGCATTTTTGAATGAGGACACCCGCATCCGGGATGCGTTCCATGGTCAGCGATTGATGAGTTTGCTGTGTGGCGCTACTCGTGGGTCGTCGCACATCCATGCGCAGCTACCTTTATCTTTGATTCGTGATACTGCTAGCCGAACGAGTCACTGCAGAATTTCGAATAGCCGGCAATGCCTCGCTTGTGCGGGCTGGGTTCGCATACGACGGCGTGATTTTGGCCGCTGTCCGGCAGGCTTGCACAATTGGATTCCTGTTGTCGGAGAGTCTGAAGCAGCAGGCGACGCGGCTGGTGGAGGCGCTCAACCTGTTCCGCTAATCGCGGGAACCTGCGAGGCAGGAGGAAGACAGCCCGCATCGCGCGGGCCGGCGTGGGTGCGTCGTGTTACCTCATTGCGCCCTGGGTGTGGGATTCAGGTTCGGGCAGCAGTGGTTAGGGCATCCCGGGCCGAATGTGATCTCGACGCGCCGCCCGTTGTCATCAAACTCGCTCGCAGGAAACGGCAGCTTGTAGATTCGCGCGATCATCGAATTTCGTTCGCCCCGAATCAAGAATTGATCTAGCGCGCTTTTGACGTTCGCTGCGCGTCGGTGCGCAAGCTCTTGCGCGCTTCGTTCCGTCGGCTCGGCCAATCCGACAACTGACACCACATCGACAATGGGGAAGCGATTGCGCATGTCGTTCGACCATACGGACAGCTTCGCCAGTTCGGAGGTAGATAGGTCGCTTGAATTGTTGTCGAATCGAACATCGAAATCCCAACCGGGCATGTTCGACGGACCATCGCATGCGAACGCCGTATGTGCGCAGCTCAACACGAGCGCGGCGGCAGTGACGACCTTATTCAATGTCAACAACGTACCCCGCGATGCTGTCGGCATTGTTGATTGCCAAGTCTGGGTTTGACCGTCCCCAACCGGGGAGCAAGGGCGTAATCGTGTATTGGTCATCGGTCGACGACATGGTGTCTTGGAAATGGGTGGCTTCGTGAATGATAGTTGACACGTGCGAATCAGCGTTCGCTGTCCACGGGCGCATCGTGCAGAATCGCCCACTGATGGCGATCGTGTGTGTTGCCGTGTCCGGCGCGCATACGTGGGCGGCCTCGTTTGTCGTTCCTCGTGGGTGAGGCGTGCAACCCGTCGCAAGATCGCCAGCGCTGCCGCTTCGAACCACATTGTTCTCGTTGAATGCTCGAACCACGGCAAGCACTTTCGTCAGGCCGGTGAGTAGGTGCATACGCGTGCGCTCGTCATTTCGACCGAACCATTTGAATACCCGGCCCTTATCGACCTTCGACCACTTTTGTAAATCAGCAATGCGGATCGTCAACCGGTCAATCGCTCGTCCTTGCGCTACGGAAAAAACCTTGCGGAATTCCGAATTGGTCATGTTTTCGCAGATCGGTCGCAAGTCAACATCGGCAAATGTCTGCGATCCTGCGGTGGTGTTTGTTGTTGTCTCGGCGACGGTAGTTTGGTTTCCCATCGTTTCAGTCCTCGATTACAAGCTTCAATGCTTCCGCATGTTCTGTTCGTACGCGCACGGTACAGCCGTGCCGATCACTCACGCCGGATGCATGCACGTTTCCGGATCGATCCTTGATCCAGTAGCGCACGTTGCTTAACGGTTGCTTCGTCCTCACGTCGCGGATCACAAATTGATCGCTGTAAATGTCCGATGCCGGCGCGTACCGCGTGGGTGGGAATGCCGAATATCCGATGAAGGGGGTAGCCGAGCCATGGCCGCTGCTGTCTTCAATGAAAAACATGCAGTTGTTGCTCGCGACTAAAAAGTTTTGTCCGCATGGACAAAGTACCGCGTCGCCCTCGACGGCTACGGCACGTCCGTCACCGACGACGGATACCGCGCTTCCCGCTATCGGGAACCTTCCCTCGCAATTTCCACACGTCGCTTTGTCGCCATCCAAGGCAATGTGCTTGTCGTCCACGAATATGCTTGCAGTGCCTGCGATAACGATTCCACCTGTCGTCGTTGCGTCGCCGTTCCTGATCGCTCGTCGGCTCATGGCTATGTCCTCAATCGAAGTTGGTAAAGACCCAATCGGCTGACTCCGGGTCATAAATCGCGTATTGGTCGATCGTGAAATTTTGCGAAGGCAATGGTCGTAGGAGTGCGCGCGAGTGCTTCTGTTTCCGCATCGGCCTGCGAGGTGTGTCGCTGCTGCACCATCGCGTAAAGCCGGATCGATGAGCGAATAAAGTACGGGTAGGCGGCATGTTCTTCTTCCATGGACTCGGATACCTTGTGTATGGACGAGCCATAGACAGTGGCCGGTAAGACTTTCTCTGTCTATAGAACGAGTACGATTCTTATTTTGGAGTCCGACGGAGATTGATGATCAAAAGCGATCATCGAGGTCGACGCGAAGGGGTATCGAGCAGAACGCGGCCGAGCGTTATAACTGCCCGTCCGTCAAGTCGGAGACTATTAACGTATGTCACGGCACCACCCGCTGCAGCGGTTCCTGCGTGCACTGACTCTGCACACTGGGGGGCCGTAGGATGAAGTGTTCATGCGCGTGCAAACCGGATCGAGGCGGAGCGCTCAATCTGGCGGCGTGCAGCGAAGTGAGAAATGAGACTGGAACGAGATTCGCGCGCGATACGACGTATCGGCGGATACAGCGATCGAAACAGGGTACGCAGAGCGGGGCGACCTCGTGCGTAACGAGACGACGCGGGCACGACGGAGAGGGACGCCGGCCCGCGTCGGACCGCCCGGTTCCGGCCGGGCGGTCAGGGCCTGTCACCGAAGCGGTGCCAGGCCCTGAACCGTCAGACGGCGAGGCAGAGGTACTTGATCACGACGTAGTCGTCGATGCCGTAGTGCGAGCCTTCGCGGCCGAGGCCCGATTGCTTCACGCCACCGAACGGTGCGACTTCGTTCGAGATCAGGCCCGTGTTCACGCCGACCATCCCGTATTCGAGCGCTTCGGCGACCTTCCACACGCGGCCGATGTCGCGGCTGTAGAAGTAAGCGGCGAGGCCGAATTCGGTGTCGTTCGCGAGGCGGATCACTTCATCGTCGCTGCCGAACTTGAACAGCGGCGCGAGCGGCCCGAACGTCTCTTCCTTCGCGACCTTCATCGCCGGCGTGACGCCCGTCAGCACGGTCGGCTCGAAGAAGCCGTGGCCCAGCGCGTGGCGCTTGCCGCCCGTCACGACGGTCGCGCCCTTCGCGAGCGCGTCCTCGATGTGCGCCTCGACCTTCAGCACCGCTGCTTCGTTGATCAGCGGGCCTTGCGTGACGCCCGGCTCGGTGCCGCGGCCCACCTTCAACTGGCCGACGGCTGCCGCGAGCTTCTGCGCGAACTGGTCGTACACGGCTTCATGCACGTAGAAGCGGTTCGTGCACACGCAGGTCTGGCCGCTGTTGCGGTACTTCGATGCGATCGCGCCCTGCACGGCCGCGTCGAGATCGGCGTCGTCGAACACGATGAACGGCGCGTTGCCGCCGAGCTCCAGCGACACCTTCTTGACCGTCGCCGCGCATTGCGACATCAGCAGGCGGCCGACCGGCGTCGAGCCGGTGAACGACAGCTTGCGCACGATCGGGTTCGACGTCAGCTCGCCGCCGATCGCCTTCGGGTCGCCCGTGACGACGCTGAACACGCCGGCCGGCACGCCCGCACGCTCGGCCAGCACGGCCATCGCGAGCGCGGAGAACGGCGTCGCCTCGGCCGGCTTCACGACGATCGGGCAGCCTGCGGCGAGTGCCGGGCCGACCTTGCGCGTGATCATCGCCGCCGGGAAGTTCCACGGCGTGATCGCCGCGCACACGCCGATCGCTTCCTTCGTCACGACGATGCGCTTGTCGCTCGCCGGCGTCGGGATCGTGTCGCCGTACACGCGCTTGCCTTCTTCCGCGAACCATTCGAGGAACGATGCGGCATAGCCGATCTCGCCCTTCGCTTCAGCCAGCGACTTGCCCTGCTCGGTCGTCAGGATCAGCGCGAGGTCGTCGGCGTTTTCCATCATCAGGTCGTGCCACTTGCGCAGGACGACCGCGCGTTCCTTCGCGGTCTTCTTGCGCCACGCCGGCCATGCGGCGTTCGCGGCTTCGATCGCGTGACGCGTCTCGGCCGTGCCCATCGCCGGCACGGTGCCGAGCAGGCCGCCCGTCGCCGGGTTGCGGACTTCGAACGTCTCGCCGTTCGTCGCGCCTTGCCATTCGCCGTTGACGTACGCCTGCTGGCGGAACAGCGACGGATCTTTCAGTGCCAGGGTTTCCTGAACAGTGCTCATATGAATCGCCTGCTTTGAAGATGACGGATAAAAAGGCCGCCGCCGTCGTGACGACGGCGGCGGCGCATTCGGAAGGCAGGAACTCAGGCGGGCACGCCGACCGTTTCCTTCAGCACTTCCTCGAGGATCACGAGCGCTTCGTCGAACACGACCTGCGTGATCGTCAGCGGGAACAGGAAGCGCACGACGTTCGAGTACACGCCGCATACGAGCAGCAGCAGGCCGCGCTCGAGCGCACGCGTCTGCACGCGCTTCGTGAACTCGGCATCCGGCTCGCCCGAACCCGGCTTCAGGAACTCGACCGCGATCATCGCGCCCGGGCCGCGCACGTCGGCGATCTGCGGCACGTCGGCCTGCAGCGCGTTCAGCTTCGCCTTCAGCACGTCGCCGAGTTGCGTCGCGCGCTCGCACAGCTTCTCTTCGTCGATGATCTCGAGCACGGCGTGCGCCGATGCCACGGCCAGCGGGTTGCCCGCATACGTGCCGCCGAGGCCGCCGGGCGCTGCCGCGTCCATCAGGTCGGCACGGCCGACGACGCCCGACAGCGGCATGCCGCCCGCGAGGCTCTTCGCCATCGTGATCAGGTCGGCCAGCACGTCGTAGTGCTGCATCGCGAACAGCTTGCCGGTACGGGCGAAGCCCGTCTGCACTTCGTCGGCGATCAGCAGGATGCCGTGTTCGTTACAGATCTTGCGCAGCGCGCGCACGAATTCGGCCGGCGCCGGGTTGAAGCCGCCTTCGCCCTGGACCGGTTCGAAGATGATCGCGGCGACGCGCTTCGGATCGATGTCGGCCTTGAACAGCATCTCGATCGCCTTGATCGAGTCGGCCGTCGTCACGCCGTGCACGGCGTTCGGGTACGGCGCGTGGAACACGTCGCCCGGGAACGGGCCGAAGTTCAGCTTGTACGGGGCGACCTTGCCGGTCAGCGCCATGCCCATCATCGTGCGGCCGTGGAAACCGCCCGAGAAGGCGATGACGCCCGGACGGCCGGTGGCCGCGCGTGCGATCTTGATCGCGTTCTCGACGGCTTCCGCGCCGGTCGTGAAGAACGCGGTCTTCTTCGGGAAATCGCCCGGCGCGCGTGCGTTGATCTTCTCGGCCAGCTCGACGTACGACGCGTACGGGACGATCTGGTAAGCGGTGTGCGTGAAGTTGTTCAGTTGATCCGCGATCGCCTTGACGATCTTCGGGTGGCGGTGGCCGGTGTTCAGCACCGCGATGCCGGCGGCGAAATCGATGAAGCGGCGGCCTTCGACATCCCACAGTTCCGCGTTCTCGGCGCGGGCTGCGTAGAAATCGCACATCACGCCGACGCCGCGCGGGGTGGCGGCGTTCTTGCGGGCCTGCAGGTCGGCATTCTTCACGGTCATCTCCTTGATGTTCTTTCCGGTGAGGTGAAAATCGGGCGCTTCGACAGCCCATGGAGGCGACTATAATCACATTTGGCTCTGACAATCAGAGCCATTTCAATAAATATTCAGGAGCCAATCATGCGCGCGAGCGTGTTGTCGGACTGGCTGGCGCAGCGCCTCGTGCGAGGCGGCGAACAGCCGATCTACCGGCAGCTTCACCGGTTGCTGCAACAGGCGATCCTGTCGCGTGAACTGCCGGCCGGCACGCGCGTGCCGTCGTCGCGGCTCCTCGCGGCCGAACTCGGAATCGCGCGCAACACGGTCACGCAGGTTTACGAACAGCTTTCACTCGAAGGCTACGTGAACTCGGCGACCGGCCGCGGCACGTTCGTGGCCGACAGCGCGCCCGACGAGATCGTCGGCGCGCCACCCGACGCGACCGCCACCCACCCGGCGCTCGTGCAGCCGTCCGCGCGGCGGCTGTCGGCGCGCGGTACGCGGCTCGTCGAAGGGGCCGGCGTGTCGAAACGGCAGGGCGGCGCGTTCATGCCGGGCGTGCCCGATGTGTCGCGCTTTCCCGCTCGCGTGTGGACGCGGCTGCACAACAAATACTGGCGGCGGCTGCGCCCCGACCTGCTGACCTACGCGCCGGGCGGCGGGCTCGCGCTGCTGCGCGAGGCGCTGGCCGATTACCTGCGCACGTCGCGCTCGGTGCGCTGCACGCCCGAGCAGATCGTGATTACGACCGGCATCCACCAGTCGATCGACCTCGCGGTACGGCTGCTGACCGACCCGGGCGACGCGATCTGGACCGAGGACCCGTGCTACTGGGGCGTGCGCAGCGTGCTGAACGTGTCGGGGCTGACGACGCGGCCGATCCCGGTCGACGAGGAAGGCATCGCACCGTCGGCCGCCGATCTCGCCGAACCGCCGAAGCTGATGCTCGTCACGCCGTCGCACCAGTATCCGCTCGGGATGGTGATGAGCCTCGCGCGGCGGCGGATGCTGCTCGAATACGCACGCCAGCACGGTTGCTGGATCATCGAGGACGACTACGACAGCGAATTCCGCTACGGCAGCCGCCCGCTTGCGTCGCTGCAGGGGCTCGACACGGCCGGGCAGGTGATCTACGTCGGCAGTTTCGGCAAGACGCTGTTCCCGGGGCTGCGGGTCGGCTACCTGGTCGCGCCCGAGCCGCTCGCGGAAAGTTTCGCGACCGCGAGCGCCGAGTTGTACCGCGAAGGGCAGCTGCTGCAGCAGGCGGTGCTTGCCGAATTCATCGCGGAAGGGCACTTCGTGTCGCATATCCGCAAGATGCGCACGCTGTACGGGCAGCGCCGCGAGGTGCTGCTCGACGCGGTCGCGCAACGCTATGGCGACACGCTGCACGCGCTCGGCAGCGATGCCGGGCTGCATCTGGTCACGCAGTTGCCGGAAGGCGTCGACGATCGTGCGGTCGCGCAGGCCGCGCTCGAACGCAATATCGTCGTGCGACCGTTGTCGGGTTATTACGCGGATCGCGAACGCGCGGCGCCGGGGTTGCTGCTCGGTTATGCGTGCGTGCCGGAGGACGAGATCGCGACGGCGTTCGCGACGCTCGCCGAGGCGATCGACGAGCGGGCATTCGGCGGGGCGGCGGTCGCGGTCTGACGCCTGGCAGGTCGACACGACCCGCAGACGAACGCGTGTCGCGCGCGCCGCCTACAGGCGGATCAGCGCCGCGCCCACGACCACCAGCGCGCACGCGGCAAGCCGCTGCGCGCCGGGCCGCTCGCGCATCACGATCCAGCCGATCGCGACCGCGAAGATCGAACTCGTTTCGCGCAGCGCCGACACCGTCCCGACCGGCAGGTACCGGTACGCGAGGATCACGATCCCGTAAGCGGCGAGGGAGATCGTGCCGGCGATCGCGCCCTGCGTGAGCGCCGTGCGCGAGGCGAGCACCGCGCGCGGGCCGCCACGTACCGCGCAGACCAGCACGAACTGCGGCACGCTCCACAGCACGTACACCCACGCGATGTAGCCGAGCGCACTGCCGGACACCCGCGAGCCGATGCCGTCGCAGATCGAATACGCGGCGATGAACACGCCCGTGAGCAGCGCAAACGGCACGCCTTCACCGGAGAACCGGAAGCCGCGCCGCAGCGCGAGCGACATGATGCCGAACGACACGAGCGCGATGCCCGCGAAGCCGAACGGGGTCGGCTGTTCGTGGAGAAAGGCGAGCGCGAGCACCGACACGAGCAGCGGCGAGATCCCGCGCGCGATCGGATAGATCTGCCCGAACTCGCCGCTGCGGTAGGCGCGCGCCAGCGTGAAGCAGTACGCGACCTCGAGCGCGGCCGACGCGGCGATATACGGCCACGCGGCGGGTGCCGGCGCGGGCAGTAGCGCGGCGCCCGCGACGCCGAACCCGAAATAGGGCAGTGACATCGTGCCGAGCTGTACGAGCCGGTCTTCGCTGACGTGGAGGAACGCATTCCAGATGGCGTGCAGCAACGCGGAGCACAGCACGAGGCCGATGAAGAGGTGATCCATGGACGGAAGGTGCGGGCGGCAGCGGGATCGGGGAGTGCGCCGCCATTATGTGGGTATCGGGCGCACTCGCACGGAATTGTCGATAATGTCGTGTTGTTATTCACCGGATGCCGACGATGACCGAAGCCACCCAAGCCCAGCCTGCCGTTCCGCGCCTCACGAGCCTGTCGCACGGCGGCGGCTGCGGCTGCAAGATTGCGCCGGGCGTGCTGTCCGAGCTGCTGAAGCGCGCGACGCCGCCCGCGCTGTTCCCGGATCTGCTGGTCGGTACCGAGACGTCCGACGACGCGGCCGTCTACCGTCTCAACGACGAGCAGGCGATCGTCGCGACCACCGACTTCTTCATGCCGATCGTCGACGATCCGTTCGACTTCGGCCGCATCGCCGCGACCAACGCGCTGTCCGACGTGTATGCGATGGGCGGCAAGCCGATCCTCGCGCTCGCGCTGGTCGGGATGCCGATCAACGTGCTGCCGCACGAGACGATCGCGGCCGTGCTGCGCGGCGGCGAATCGGTGTGCGCGGACGCCGGCATTCCGGTGGCGGGCGGCCATTCGATCGATTCGGTCGAGCCGATCTACGGGCTCGCGGCGATCGGCGTCGTGCATCCGTCGCGCGTGAAGCGCAACGCGGCCGCGCGTGCGGGCGACGTGCTCGTGCTCGGCAAGCCGCTCGGCGTCGGCGTGCTGTCGGCCGCGCTGAAAAAGAACCAACTCGATGCCGCGGGTTACGCGCAGATGGTCGCGACGACCACCAAGCTGAACCGTCCGGGCGCCGACCTCGCCGCGCTGCCGGGCGTGCATGCGCTGACCGACGTCACGGGCTTCGGGCTGCTCGGTCATACGCTCGAACTCGCACGTGGCGCGCACCTCACCGCGCGCGTGCACTACGCGTCGCTGCCGTGGCTCGCGGGCGTCGAGGCGTTCGTGGCCGACGGCGTGTTCACCGGCGCATCGGGCCGCAACTGGGCCGCGTACGGCGCGGACGTTCAACTGGCCGACACGCTGCCGCCCGTCGCGCAGGCGCTGCTGACCGATCCGCAGACGTCGGGCGGCCTGCTGGTCGCGTGCGCGCCCGAGGCCGTCGACGACGTGCTCGCGTGCTTCCGTGCCGATGGCTTCGACCGCGCGGGCGTGATCGGCGAGATGGTGGACGGGCCTGCGCGCGTCGATGTCGCGTGATGCCGAATCGCCGCACCGGAGATTTTTGCGTTCGCTAGAATCGGTGCCTTCGATCGAAGGCATCGACGACCGATGAACGATTTCCTGTTCGGGCTGATGATCGCGCTGTCGGTCGGGCCCGTTGCGCTGATGATCGCGAACTACGGGATGCGCGCTGGCACCGCAAGCGGCGTGCGCGCGGCGGTGGGCGTCGCGACGGCCGACGGCTGCTACGCGGTCGTCGCGTTCACGCTCGGCGCGATGCTGGCGAGCACGCTCGCGGCGCATCTGTCGCTGTTTCGTCTGGTGGGGGCGCTCGTGCTGCTCGCGATGGGCGCGCGGATGCTGTGGCAGGCGTTGCGGGATCGCCGCCGCACGCTTGACGGCGATGCGCGGCCGCCGGGCAGCCGCCCGTTTGCATCGATGTTCTTCGTCACGCTGGCGAACCCGCTGACGATCCTGTTGTTCTACGGCTATGCAACGGCCGCCGCCGGCGCGCAGCGGCACTGGCTGCTCGGTGCCGCGTGCGTGTTTGCCGGCAGCCTCGCGGGGCAGCTGGTGTTCGCATTCGGCGGCAGCGTGATCGGCCGGATCGTGAAGTCGCCGGGGCTGCTCGCGGCGAGCCACGTGGTCGCGGCGCTTGTCGTGCTGGGGTATGGGGTGGCAGGACTGGCACGGCTGTAGCGGTTTGCCGGGCGACGGGCGCGCAAGTGCGATCGACGTGTCGGTGGCGATCAACCGGATAGTATTCCTGACGGTATGTCGACGTGCGGAGCGAATTTCCGTTGTGCTTCCCGCGTGCGCCGCACCCGAACCGACGCACCGGCCGTCGTTTCGTAGTCGGGTTCCGCAACGCGCACGCCCGTTCTATACTCCGTCGCGCAGTCTACGAGAGCCGTTCTCACCCAACATCATCGAAACAAGGAACGCCGATGCTGACTCGCTCCATTCTTTCCGCCGCTGCATTCTCGCTCGCAGCCTGTGCAACCGCGCCGTCGATCGCGCAGGACAACCAGGGCAACAACGCGGGCAACAATGCATTCGCCGAGACCGGTGCACAGGGCCGCCCGGTCAAGGTCATGATCATCACGATGTTCGGTCCGGAGGGCCAGGCATGGCTCGACCGGCTCGGCCCGTGGCGCGACATCGCCGTGCCGGGCCTGTCGCCCGACTACCCGAACGTTCATTGCAACAAGCAGGACGTGTGCGTGGTCACGACCGGCATGGGCTATGCGAACGCGTCGGCGACGATCATGGCGCTCACGTTCTCGCAGCGCTTCGATCTGCGCCGCACGTATTTCCTGATCTCCGGCATCGCGGGCGTCGACCCCGCGCAAGGCACGGTCGGCTCGGCCGCGTGGTCGAAGTACCTCGTCGATTTCAGCCTGCAGTGGGAGCTCGATGCACGCGAGATTCCGGCCGGCTGGAATACCGGCTTTCTCGGCATCAACACGAAGAGCCCGAACGACAAGCCGCCGCTCGACTATCGCACCGAGGTGTTCCAGCTCAATCCGCAGCTGACCGACGCCGCGGTCGCGCTGTCGCGCAACGTCGTGCTCGCCGACAGCGCGCAGGCGCAGGCCGCGCGCGCGAAGTTCACGTATGCGCCGGCGAACCGGCCGCCGACGGTGATCCAGTGCGATACGTCATCGGGCAACACGTGGTTCTCGGGCACGCTGATCGGCGAGCGCGCGCGCCAGTGGACGAAGATCCTGACCGACGGCAAGGGCACCTACTGCATGACCGCCCAGGAAGACAACGCGACGTATGAAGCGCTCAAGCGTGCGGCGAGCGTGAAGCGGGTCGACCTGTCGCGCGTCGCGGTGCTGCGTACCGGGTCCGATTTCGACCGGCCGTATGCGGGGCAGACGAGTGCCGACAACCTGCTGAACTACGCGGAACAGGGCGGCTTCGCTCCGGCGACCGAAAACCTGTATCGCGCGGGCAATCCGCTCGTGCAGGACATCGTGACGCACTGGGGCGAGTGGCGCGACGGGGTGCCGCGCCGTTGAGGGCCAGGCGACGGCTCAGCCGGCGGTCAATGCGAGTGCGGGGCCGAACGGAAAGGCGTCCAGACCGGCGTGGTGTCGTCCCAGTGATCGAGCGGCGAAGGGAGTTGGTCGTTCATCATGTGCTCCTGCAACTGACTGACTCGGCGAGTCGTCGATAGGTGTGTCGCGACGCCGCGCACGGGGCAACCCGTTGCGCGGCGTTGCACGTTTACCGGCCCCCGCCGGCGAGCTGGTTGCTTTCCGGCATCGAGCGATACGGGCCTTGCGCGAGTTCGAGCCCTTGCGGGTACGAATTTGCCTTGCGCAGGTACGCGAGCGTGCCGTCCTTGCGGGCCTGCTCGACTTCCGCGCTGACTTCGGCGCGCGTGCGCGGGCCGTAGTGCTGCGAGTACCACGACGTATTGCCGTAGTCGCCGGCATGCGGCGTACCCGAATCGGCGAAGGCCGGGGCGGACACGGCGAGCGTGAGGGCCAGGGCGGAGAGAAGGTGGCGGCGGTTCATGGTGTAGCTCCTGTGTCGATATGAGTTAGCGCTTCAGCGCTTACTCAGATCCCATGCTTTGCGGTCGATATGAGTTAGCGCTTCAGCGCTTACTCAGATCCCATGCTTTGCGGTCGATATGAGTTAGCGTTTCAGCGCTTACCCAGATCCCATGCTTTGCACTGTCGGAGCTGGCGCTTGAGCGCTTGCCCCGGTCCCATCAAGCGGGATCTGTTCGATGCGCAACGAGGTGCGCGACAGGGTTTACTCTAGGTATCTGTTCCGTCGCGATAAATGCGGCAGACGCGAATTGAATTGTCGCGATGGCGGAACAATCGAAAGCCGCACAGGTAGTGGGGGATACGGGACGCCTTGCTGGCCGGGGGCGGTAGCGGAATTCGACCGATCGGGCGGGGCGTCGCGCGGCGATCAATCCGAATGACGCAATAGTCTTCTGCACGCGGTGGTGCAATGCCACACACCGCGACGCGCCGTTGCATGCGGCGGCCGACGAACGCGGCAGCCCGGCGATGCCGTCCGAGGGCGGAACGGGTGTGGCCGCCGTCGAACGTCAGATCGCTTCGAGCCGATAGCCGAGCGTATAGACCGCGCTGAGCCGCACGCCGTTCGACGGCTGGAGCGCCATCTTCATCCGGAGTCGATAGATGTGCGTGTCGAGGCTACGCGACACGCCGGTCATGTCGCGACCCCACAATGAAAGGATCAGCGCGTCGCGCGGCATGATGCGGCCGAGGTTGCGAAACAGCAGCACGGCGAGATCGAATTCGCGCGGCGTCAGCCGGACATGCTCGCCATGGAGCAGCACGGTCCGCGCCTTCGTGTCGATCCGGTAGCCGCCGATATCGAGGGCGTCCTGCGGCGCGCCGCCGCTGTGATACGCGCGCCGCAGCAGCGCGTTGGCGCGGGCCAGCAGTTCGAATTGGTTGATCGGCTTGACCATGTAATCGTCGGCGCCGGCGTTGATCGCGGAGAAAATCTCGTCGTCCCGAACGCGACTCGTCAGGAACAGGATCGGCAAGCGTCCGCCGATGCGCTCGCGCGTCCATTTCAGTACCTCGAACCCCGACAGCCCCGGCACTTGCCAGTCGAGAATCAGCAGGTCGACGACCGCGTTCTCCAGGTGACGGATCGCGTGACAGCCGTTGCCGACCGCATGCACGCGGTGTCCGGATTTCTCGAGTATTGAAGTGATCATTTCGACATATGCGTTGTCGTCCTCGAGATATAAAACGTTCATGATTCGCACTCCTTTGTTAGCGAGCAGGTCGATCGTGCTGCATCGAGCGTGGGTCGGAGGATTCTGACGAACGGTGCGAGGGCGGGCGGCCGGTGGTTTGCCGCGCATGTTCGCATCGTTTCATGTTCGTAATTGTCAACAATTTTGAACGCATAAAACATGCTAATCATAGGCAAAAACAGCCTTTAACGACGTATGAATCATCTGTTTTCAACGATTGTTGTTGACAAACGTTGTCAATACGAAGCGGCAGCGTGATTACGCTTGGATGTGCCGGCGACGTCTCGGTGAAGTCCTGTAAAGAGCCGAATTGAGGGGAAAATCGCATGCTGATATACAAGTCGTTCATGGAGAAAAAGGCGCTGCTCGAAGAGCAGCTCGAACGCGAGCGTCTCGCCATATCGGAGACGGTGCTGCTCGAAGTCCGGCGCTGCATCGAGGAATTCGGGTTCACGTACAAGGATGTATTCCCGGCAGGTGCGGCCGGCGCCCGGAAGCGCAGGGCAAAGTATTTCGACCCGCGGACGGGGCAGACGTGGTGCGGCGTGGGCCGCGAGCCGGCATGGCTGCGTGGTCAGGATCGCGACCGGTTTCTGATCGACAGGTCGTCGTTCGAGCAGTCGCAGGGTCAGGATTCCTGATTAGTGAGCGGATGAAAGGGCGTTGTCTTGTCATGCGGGTATCGGGGGTGTCGATGCGAGGGCCGGGTACCGTCGGCATGGAACACGCCGAGGGCCGACCGCGATGGCTCGGGTTGAGCCGCGCCGCGAATGGAACCGGTTCTGTCCGTGAATATTACATTTAGATTATGGCAGTTCTAGTGGCGAACAATAACGCCCCATTTTTCTTGTCTTCGACCGGATCGCAAGACGAGCCCGACGGGCAGATTCGTATGAACAATGAGCCGGCAGCGCGACGGGACGGCAACGAACTGACGCCGGAGCGCGTATTCGTCGGCATTAGCGTGACGCGCGAGATCCTCGAGGTCGACGTCTCGTCGTTGCGAGTGATTCTCGGTTACCGGAACGAGACGTACGGCATCGAGTCGCTGACCGATGCGATTGCCGAATGGGCGCCGGCGCGCATCGTGCTGGAGTCGTCCGGCGGTGCCGAGTCCCACGCGGCATGCGCGTTGCAGGCGGCGCGACTGCCGGTGGCCGTCGCCCACGCGCATCAGGCTCGCGATTTCATCGCGGGGGCGGCCGGGATGCCGCCCGAAGGCAAGGGCGCGCGTGCCCGTCTGCTCTCGTCATTGGCCCGCGAGTTCGACCGGTATCCGATGTGCGCGCGGCTCGCCGAGCCGTTGTCGGATCCGCCGCTGCAGTATGTCCAGGCGTTGGTGCAGCGCCGCCGGCAACTCGCGCGCACGATGATGGCCGAATATCAAGTGCTCGCGCGATCGCACGCGAGCGTGCGCGGCGGCATCGAGCAGACCATCGCGTTCCTGAAAGGCCAACTCGGCGTGATCGACCGCTATTGCGCTCGGCACGTAAGCGCGCAGCGTGCGGAACTCGCGCGGGCGATGGCGCGCGCAAGGCGGCCGGGCAGTTGCGCGCCAGGCACGGGGGCCGCGGAGTTCATGCGCGCGTGGCGAACGAAGTGACAGGCGTGCGCGGGAGCGTCGCGCCTACGCGACCCATTCGTTGATGACCGGCGTGTCGAGCACCGGCGCGCGTTCGGCTTCCTCGAACGTACGCTTGCTGCACGTCGCGTCGAGGCTGCCCTTGCCGCTCAGCAGCGGGCAACGGTCGAACACCTCGGCGATCCAGTCGACGAATACGCGCACTTTCGGCGACAGATGGCGGCTGTGCGGATACACGACGGAGATCGGCATCGGCAGCGGCTTGACGCCGGGCAGCACTTCCTTGAGCCGGCCTTCGCGCAGATGCGGCAACACCATGAAGAGCGGCGGCTGGATCAGCCCGAAGCCTTCGATCCCGCAGGTCACGTACGCATCGGCATCGTTCACCGACACGATGCCCTCCATCTTCATCTCGACTTCCTGGCCGTCGGTCAGGAACGTCCAGTCGATCGTGCGGCCGGTGCGGCTCGAGAAGTAGTTGACGGCCTTGTGCTGGCTCAGGTCGTCGATCGTCTTCGGCTCGCCGTGGCGCTCGAGATAGTCGGGCGACGCGACCGTCACGCATTCGAACAGGCCGACCCGGCGCGCGACGAGCGACGAGTCCTGCAATGCACCAACGCGGATCACGCAATCGACCCCTTCCTGCAGCAGGTCGACCGGCCGGTCGGACAGGCCGAGCTGCAGGTCGATGTCCGGGTAGCGCGTATGAAATTCGCACAGCGACGGAATCACGAGCAGCCGCCCGATCGAGCCCGGCATGTCGATACGCAACTTTCCGTGCGGCTTCCGGTTGTTCGCCTGGAAGCTCGCCTCGGTTTCCTCGACGTCCGCGAGGATGCGCACGCATCGTTCGTAGTAGGCGGCGCCGTCCGGCGTGAGCGACAGCCGACGCGTGGTCCGGTGCATCAGCCGCACACCGAGGAATGCTTCGAGATTCTGGATGATCGTCGTGACGGACGCCCGCGGCAAGCTGAGCGTTTCTGCTGCCTTGGTGAAGCTGCTTGTATCGACGACGCGAGTAAACACCTGCATGGCCTGAAGCCGGTCCATCACAACCTCCGCAATCTAATTTGCCGCCGGAACAAGAAGGCTGCGCTACCTCGTGGGTAAACGCAGCCTCGGATTGTTCGGGGGCGTTGAATTGTGTTGCCGGATTATAGGCATTTATCCCAATGTCTGCCGGACCCAGAATTCGTTCCATCTCGAAATGGATGCTGCATCGTCATGGACGCTTCTGAATTCAGCAAATTCCTGAAGGCCGCGTTGCCCGCGCAAGCCACGGCGGGCGCGGCGCTGACGGTCGCCGAAGTGGAAATTCCCGGCTACGCGCAGGACATCGTGCTGCGCCTGTACCGGCGCCCGGACAAGACCGGGTTGCCAGTAGTGCTTTACTTCCACGGCGGCGGCTTCGTCCGCGGTTCGCTCGAAGACGCCGATTTCGCTGCGCGTTTTTTAGCAGAACGCTTACCAGCTCTCGTAGTGTCGGTCGACTATTCGCTCGCGCCGGCCTTTCCCTTTCCGGCCGCGCCGGAGGATGCGTATCGCGCCGCCGTGTGGGCCGCGACGCGCGCCCGCGCGTTCGGCGGCAACCCGAAGAAGATCGGTGTCGCGGGTCACGACGCGGGCGGCCAGCTCGCGAACTGCCTCGCGTTCATTGCGCGCGATCGCGGCGAAGTGTCGATCGTCGCGCAGGCGCTGTTCGGGCCGATGCTCGACCCGAGCATGACGCGCATCGGCGACGCCGAGCGCCTCGCGTCCGACATCACCGCGCGCGAATGCGCGGCCTGTTATCGCGCATATCTGCCGCAGGCCGCGCAACGCATGCACCCGTATGCGGCGCCGCTCGAATCGGTGCGCCTCGCGGGCCTGCCGCCGACGCTCGTCGTCACCGCGCAGAACGACGTGCTGCACGTCGAGGCGGAGAAATATGCGGGCTGCCTGATCTCGTCGGGCGTGCTCACGCAGGTGATCCGCTATCCGGACATCACGCATGCCGCGCTCGCGACGCACGAAGCCGCCTTCGAGGAAGCCGTGCGCTTCTTCCAGTGCCGCTTCCAGGCGCGCCAGCCCAACCGTTCCGAATAACCAGAACCAATCCACGTTTACCTGGAGATCCACATGGCCATCCTACGCACCTCCCGTTCCCGAATCGCGACAGCCGCGATCGTGACGCTTGCCGTCGTCGGCCTCGGAACGTTCGGCGCGATGCGCGTGAACGCGAACGCACCCGAGAAAGCGGCTGCACCGCTGCCCGAAGTCGACGTCGCGACCGTCGTGCCGCAGACCGTCACCGACTGGCAGAGTTATTCGGGCCGCCTCGAAGCGGTCGAGAAAGTCGACGTGCGCCCGCAGGTGTCGGGCACGATCGTCGCGGTGAACTTCAAGGACGGCGCGCTCGTGAAGAAGGGCGACGTGCTGTTCGTGATCGACCCGCGCCCGTACCAGGCCGAAACCGATCGCGCGGCCGCGCAGCTCGCGGCCGCGCAAGCGCGCAACGGTTACGCGCAGACCGACTGGCAGCGCGCACAGCGGCTGATCGGCGACAACGCGATCGCGAAGCGCGATTACGACGAGAAGCAGAATGCGGCGCGCGAAGCGGCCGCGAACCTGAAGGCCGCCGAAGCCGCGCTCGAAACGGCGCGCATCAACCTCGGCTATACGCGGATCACCGCGCCGGTGTCGGGCCGCGTGTCGCGTGCGGAAATCACGCTCGGCAACGTCGTGTCGGCCGGTGCGTCGGCCGCGCCGCTCACCACGCTGGTGTCGGTGTCGCCGATCTACGCATCGTTCGACGCAGACGAACAGACCTACCTGCAATACATCAACGGCGCGCGCAACGGCCGCAAGGTGCCGGTCGAGCTCGGCCTCGCGAACGAAACCGGCTACTCGCGCAGCGGCGAGATCGACTCGGTCGACAACCGGCTCGACACGTCGTCGGGCACGATCCGCGTGCGCGCACGCTTCGACAATGCGGACGGTGCGCTCGTCCCGGGCCTGTACGCACGCGTGAAGGTGGGCGGCAGCGCGCCGCACGAGGCATTGCTCGTCGACGATGCGGCGATCAACACCGACCAGGACAAGAAGTTCGTGTTCGTCGTCGACCAGCAGGGCCGCGTGTCGTACCGCGAAGTGCAGCAGGGGCTGCAGCACGGCAACCGGCGCGTGATCGTGAGCGGCCTCGCGGCAGGCGATCGCGTGGTCGTGAACGGCACGCAGCGCGTGCGCCCCGGCGAACAGGTGAAGCCGCACATGGTCCCGATGACGGGCGGTGACGCGCCGTCCGCGCCGCTGGCGGACAACGCGAAGCCGGCCGCCCCGGCGAAGGCGGATTCGTAAGCGGCCCGCCGCTTCGCATCCGCGTTCAACCAGACAGAGCCACACATGAACATTTCAAAATTCTTTATCGACCGGCCGATCTTCGCAGGAGTCCTATCGGTGATCATCCTGCTCGGCGGGGTGATCGCGATGTTCCTGCTGCCGATCTCGGAATATCCGGAAGTCGTGCCGCCTTCCGTGATCGTGAAGGCGCAGTATCCGGGCGCGAACCCGAAAGTGATCGCCGAGACGGTCGCGTCGCCGCTTGAAGAACAGATCAACGGCGTCGAGGACATGCTCTACATGCAGTCGCAGGCGAACAGCGACGGCAACATGACGATCACCGTCACGTTCAAGCTGGGCACCGATCCGGACAAGGCCACGCAGCTCGTGCAGAACCGCGTGAACCAGGCGCTGCCGCGCCTGCCGGAAGACGTGCAGCGGCTCGGCATCACGACGGTGAAGAGCTCGCCGACGCTGACGATGGTGGTCCACCTGATCTCGCCGGACAACCGCTACGACATGACCTACCTGCGCAACTATGCGCTGATCAACGTGAAGGATCGCCTGTCGCGGATCCAGGGCGTCGGCCAGGTGCAGCTGTGGGGGTCGGGCGACTACGCGATGCGCGTGTGGCTCGATCCGCAGAAGGTCGCGCAGCGCGGGCTGTCGGCCGAGGACGTCGTGCAGGCGATCCGCGAGCAGAACGTGCAGGTCGCGGCCGGCGTGATCGGCGCGTCGCCGTCGCTGCCCGGCACGCCGCTGCAGTTGTCGGTGAACGCGCGCGGCCGTCTGCAGACGGAAGACGAGTTCGGCGACATCGTCGTGAAGACCACGCCGGACGGCGGCGTCACGCACCTGCGCGACATCGCGCGGATCGAGCTCGATGCATCCGAATACGGGCTGCGCTCGCTGCTCGACAACAAGCCGGCCGTCGCGATGGCGATCAACCAGTCGCCGGGCGCGAACTCGCTGCAGATCTCGGACGAAGTGCGCAAGACGATGGCCGAGCTGAAGCAGGACATGCCGGCGGGCGTCGACTACAAGATCGTCTATGACCCGACGCAGTTCGTGCGTTCGTCGATCAAGGCCGTCGTGCATACGCTGCTCGAAGCAATCGCGCTGGTCGTGATCGTCGTGATCGTGTTCCTGCAGACCTGGCGCGCGTCGCTGATTCCGCTGATCGCGGTGCCGGTGTCGATCATCGGCACGTTCTCGCTGCTGCTCGCATTCGGGTATTCGATCAATGCGCTGTCATTGTTCGGGATGGTGCTCGCGATCGGGATCGTGGTCGACGATGCGATCGTGGTGGTCGAGAACGTCGAGCGCAACATCGAAAGCGGGATGAACGCGCGGCAGGCGACCTACAAGGCGATGCAGGAAGTGAGCGGGCCGATCATCGCGATCGCGCTGACGCTCGTCGCCGTGTTCGTGCCGCTCGCGTTCATGTCGGGCCTGACCGGCCAGTTCTACAAGCAGTTCGCGATGACCATCGCGATCTCGACGGTGATCTCGGCGTTCAACTCGCTGACGCTGTCGCCGGCGCTGTCCGCGATCCTGCTGAAGGGGCATGGCGACAAGGAAGACTGGCTCACGCGCGTGATGAACCGCGTGCTCGGCGGCTTCTTCCGCGGCTTCAACAAGGTGTTCCATCGCGGTGCGGAGAACTACGGCCGCGGCGTGCGCGGCGTGCTGTCGCGCAAGACGCTGATGCTCGGCGTGTACCTCGTGCTCGTGGGCGCGACCGTGCTGGTGTCGAAGGTCGTGCCGGGCGGCTTCGTGCCCGCGCAGGACAAGGAATACCTGATCGCGTTCGCGCAATTGCCGAACGGTGCATCGCTGGATCGCACCGAGAAGGTGATCCGCGACATGGGCTCGATCGCGCTGAAGCAGCCGGGCGTCGAGAGCGCGGTCGCGTTCCCGGGGCTGTCGGTGAACGGCTTCACGAACAGCTCGAGCGCGGGCATCGTGTTCGTCACGCTGAAGCCGTTCTCGGAACGGCACGGCAAGGCGCTGTCGGCGGGCGCGATCGCGGGTGCGCTGAACCAGCAGTACAGCGCGATGAAGGACTCGTTCGTCGCGGTGTTCCCGCCGCCGCCGGTGCTCGGTCTCGGCACGCTCGGCGGGTTCAAGATGCAGATCGAGGATCGCGGTGCGGTCGGCTATGCGCGGCTCGCGGATGCGACCAACGACTTCATCAAGCGCGCGCAGCAGGCGCCGGAACTCGGCCCGTTGTTCACGAGCTACCAGATCAACGTGCCGCAGCTCAACGTCGATCTCGACCGCGTGAAGGCGAAGCAGCTCGGCGTGCCGGTGACCGACGTGTTCAACACGATGCAGGTGTATCTCGGCTCGCTGTACGTGAACGACTTCAACCGCTTCGGGCGCGTGTACCAGGTGCGCGTGCAGGCCGATGCGCCGTTCCGCCAGCGTGCGGACGACATCCTGCAGTTGAAGACGCGCAACGACAAGGGCGAGATGGTGCCGCTGTCGTCGCTCGTCACGGTGACGCCGACGTTCGGCCCCGAAATGGTCGTGCGCTACAACGGCTACACGGCGGCCGACATCAACGGCGGCCCGGCGCCGGGCTTCTCGTCGGGCCAGGCGCAGGCCGCGATCGAGCGCATCGCGCATGAAACGCTGCCGCGCGGCGTGCGGTTCGAGTGGACCGACCTCACGTACCAGCAGATCCTTGCCGGCGATTCGGCGATGTATGTGTTCCCGATCAGCGTGCTGCTCGTGTTCCTCGTGCTCGCCGCGCTGTATGAAAGCCTGACGCTGCCGCTCGCGGTGATCCTGATCGTGCCGATGAGCATTCTGTCGGCGCTGACGGGCGTGTGGCTCACGCAGGGCGACAACAACATCTTCACGCAGATCGGCTTGATGGTGCTGGTGGGGCTGTCGGCGAAGAACGCGATCCTGATCGTCGAATTCGCACGCGAGCTCGAACACGACGGCAGGACGCCGCTCGAGGCCGCGATCGAGGCGAGCCGGCTGCGGCTGCGCCCGATTCTGATGACGTCGATCGCGTTCATCATGGGCGTCGTGCCGCTCGTCACGTCGACGGGGGCCGGTTCGGAAATGCGCCATGCAATGGGTGTCGCGGTGTTCTTCGGGATGCTGGGCGTGACGCTGTTCGGGCTGATGCTGACACCGGTGTTCTACGTCGTGTTGCGTACGCTGGCAGGCGGCAAGATCCACGTCGCCGGCAAGGACTCGTCCGGCTACGGCGTGCCGGCCCAGGGCGTACCGGCTTCGGATGCTTGAGGATAAAAAGATGGACAACATGCACAACACGAACGGCCTGATGCGCTTCGCGAAGGTGGCGGCCGCGAGCACCCTGCTCGCGACGCTGCTCGCCGCGTGCGCGGTGGGCCCCGACTACAAGCGCCCGGATGCGGCGGTGCCCGCCGCGTTCAAGGAAGCGCCGGCGCTCGCCGCCGGCGAGCAGGCCGGCACCTGGAAGACGGCTGAGCCGGCGGACGGCGAACATCGCGGCGAATGGTGGAAGGTGTTCGGCGATCCGGTGCTCGACTCGCTCGAGACCCAGGCGCTCGCCGCGAACCAGAACCTGAAAGCCGCGGCGGCGCGGGTCGAGGAAGCGCGCGCGGCGACGCGTTCGGCGCGCTCGCAATGGTTCCCGCAGGTCGGCGCCGGGTTCGGGCCGACGCGCGAAGGGCTGTCGTCGGCGTCGCAGTTCCAGCCGCAGGGCACGGGCCCGACCAATGCGACGCTGTGGCGCGCGCAGGGTACGGTGTCCTACGAAGCCGACCTGTTCGGCCGTGTCGGCCGCAACGTCGAGGCGTCGCGTGCCGACCAGGCGCAGAGCGAAGCGCTGTTCCGTTCGGTGCAGCTCGCGCTGCAGGCGGACGTCGCGCAGAACTACTTCGAACTGCGCCAGCTCGATTCCGACCAGGACCTGTACCGCCGCACGGTGGAGTTGCGCGAGCAGGCACTGCAACTCGTGCAGCGCCGCTTCAACGAAGGCGACATCAGCGAGCTCGACGTGTCGCGCGCGAAGAACGAGCTGGCCAGCGCGCAGGCCGATGCGGTCGGCGTCGCGCGCCGGCGCGCGGCATCCGAGCATGCGCTCGCGATCCTGCTCGGCAAGGCGCCCGCGGATTTCGCGTTCAAGGAAACGCCGATCGTGCCGGTCGCGGTGAAGGTGCCGCCGGGCCTGCCGTCCGCGTTGCTCGAACGCCGTCCGGACGTGTCGGCCGCCGAGCGCGCGATGGCGGCCGCGAACGCGCGGATCGGCCTCGCGAAGTCGGCGTATTTCCCGAAGCTCGACATCACGGGGGCGTTCGGCTATGAGGCGTCGACGCTCGGCAACCTGTTCCTGTGGTCGAGCCGCACGTTCCTGCTCGGGCCGTTCGCGGGCACCGCGCTGACGCTGCCGCTGTTCGACGGCGGGCGCCGTGCGGCCGGCGTGCAGCAGGCGCGCGCGCAGTACGACGAGCAGGTCGCGAACTACCGGCAGCAGGTGCTCGTCGCGTTCCGCGAGGTCGAGGACAATCTCGCCGACCTGCGCCTGCTCGACGACCAGATCCGCGCGCAGGATGCGGCCGTCAATGCGTCGCGGCGCGCGGCGACGTTGTCGCGCACGCAGTATCAGGAAGGCCAGGTCGCGTATCTCGACGTGATCGACAGCGAGCGGTCGGTGCTGCAGTCGCAGTTGCAGTCGAACCAGTTGACCGGTGCGCAGGCCGTGTCGACCGTCAACCTGATCCGCGCGCTCGGCGGCGGATGGGGGCCCGCGCCGACGGCGGTCGGCGATGCGGCGTCCGTCAAGGCGGAAGTCGCCGCGCGTTGAGCGCGAACGGCGGGCGAATCGTCGCTCGCCGGCAGTGAAGCGAAGAACCCCGGCATGCAGGCTCTGGTCTGCATGCCGGGGTTTTTTATGGCGTCAGGCGTTTTCGCTCATCGTCAGGATGATCTTGCCTACGTTCACGGCGGACTCCATCCGTCGATGAGCCGCCGCGGCATCGGCGAGAGGAAACACGCTGTCGACGACCGGTTCGAGGCCCGCGCCTCCCGCAAAGCGGTCCAGCCAATGTTCGCGAAATCGCCGAACCATCGCGTGTTTCTCGCGCGGGTCGCGCGACTTCATCACCGTGCCGATGATTTGCAGATGACGGTACAGGATCTGATCGAGCGCAACGCTCACGTCACCGCCGCCGCCGAGTATGCCGACCTGCACCAGCCGGCCGCCGTTTGCCAATGACGCGACATTCCGCGAAAAATACGGCGCGCCCACGAAGTCGATGACGACGTCGACACCGCGTTTGCCTGTCCTGCTTGCGACGACTTCCGAAAAATCCTGCGCCTTGTAGTCGATCGCATGGTCCACGCCGAGTTGAACGATCCGTTCCAGTTTCGACGCTTCGGCGGTCGCGAATATCGTCGCGCCGGTTGCGTAGGCGAGCTGGACCGCCGCGGAACCCACCCCGCCCGCCGCTGCGTGAATCAGCACCGAATCGCCGCGTTGCAAGCGGCCCAGATGCAACAACGCTTCGTGCGCAGTGACGAAAACTTCCGGTATGGCAGCCGCGTGCACGTAGTCGATCGTTGCCGGAATGGGCATCGCCATTCTCCAGTCGATGCGCGCCAGTTCCGCATAGGCCCCGCCGCCCACGACGCCCATTACACGATCACCCACCTCGTAGCCCTGCACGGCGCTGCCCGTCTCGATCACCTCGCCGGCGATTTCGAGCCCCATGAGGGTGGAGTCGCCGAAATTGGGCCGGCCGTATCCGCCTCGCCGATGTGTCAGATCCGCGCGATTCACGCCCGCGGCATGAACGCGTACCAGTAGATCGTCGGGGCGAACCTCGGGTGCCGGGACTTCGGCCAATTGGAGAACCTCGGCCTCGCCGAATTCCTTGAACGTGATGGCTTTCATTTCACACCTTCCTGTGCGGGAGCTGAATGACCGGCCAGATCGTCGGGCCGAGGTTGTGCGCCCAGCGTTGCCTGCGCCACGGCCGAAGCGGAAATCGCTGCGGGAAACCCGGCGTAGAACGCGAGGTGAGTGATTGCCGCGGAGAGCTCTTCGCGGGTGACGCCGTTCGTCAACGCGCGCCGCAGGTGCGCCGGCAACTCGTCGAGATGGCCCCCCGCGATCAGGGCGGCGACGGTCACGAGGCTGCGGTCGCGCGGCGCGAGCGACGGATCGCTCCAGATGCGCGGGTAGAGCGTGTCGTCGACGAATGCCGAGAGCGTCGGCGTGAAGGCCCGCGCGGCCTCGCGCGGACTGTCGAAATGCGTATGAGACATGGCGATACTCCTTCAAGCCTGGCTGATGAACTTGTGCGTGAGGTAGTACTCGATGCCCTCGGTGCCGCCTTCCGAGCCGTGGCCGCTTTCCTTCATGCCGCCGAACGGCAGTTCGGTCGACACGATGCGGTACTGGTTGATGCCGATCATCCCGGCTTCGAGACCGTCCGCGACATCAATGGCCGTGCGCGCGCTGCGCGTGAACGCATAGGCGGAGAGCCCGTACGGCAACCGGTTCGCTTCGGCGAGCCCGTCGGCGAGAGCATCGAAGCGCATCAGCACCGCGATCGGGCCGAACGGTTCTTCATGCATCACGCGCGCGTCCTTCGGTACGTCGGCGAGGACCGTGGGTTCGAAGAAATATCCTTCGCCCTCGATGCGCTTTCCGCCGGCGAGGACCCTTGCGCCACGTTCCACCGCATCGGCGATGAGTTCTTCCATCTTGGCAAGCTGGCGCGGATTGGCCAGCGGCCCGACCTGCGTGCCGGCATCCATGCCATTCCCGACCTTGAGGGCCTGGGTGGCGCGCACGAAGTGCCCGACAAACGCGTCGTAGACTTCGCGCTGGATCAGGAAGCGCGTCGACGAGATGCAGACCTGGCCCGTACCGCGAAAGCGGTTCGCCGCACCGTCGACCGCGGCCTTCTCGACATCCGCGTCGTTGAATACGAGGACGGGCCCGTGCCCGCCCAGCTCCAGCGTGATGGGTTTGACGCCTTCGGCGGCACGCGCCGACAGCAGGCGGCCGATCGGTACCGAGCCCGTGAACGTCACCTTCCGGATGACCGGGGAAGCGATCAGATGCTTCGACACCTGGTCGGGCACGCCGAATACGACTTGAAGCACGCCCTTCGGCAAACCGGCGTCGTCCAGTGCACGTGCCAGCGCGAGCGCCGTTGCGGGGCTTTCCTCGCCGGGTTTGATGATGACGCTGCATCCGGCGGCGAGTGCGGCGGAGAGCTTGCGCGCCGGGGTGATCGCGGGAAAATTCCATGGCGTGAATGCGGCGACGGGCCCGATTGCCTGTTTTTTCACGAGCTGTTGCACGCCCGGGCGGTTGGATGGCACCACGCGGCCGTCGATACGGCGAGCCTCTTCGGCGAACCATTCGAAATAGTCGGCGGCACGCAGGACTTCGTCGCGGCTTTCTGCCAGTGGTTTGCCTTCCTCGAGCGTCATGACGGTCGCGATGTGCTCGGCGCGCTCGCGCATCAGTTCCGCCGCACGCTTCAGAATGCGCGCGCGTTCGGCAGGCACGGTGTTGCGCCAGACGTCAAAAGCCGGTGCGGTGGCCTGCAGGGCGCGATCCAGATCGGCTGCCGTCGCCAGCGGGACGCGCCCGATCTCGATTTGCGTGGCGGGGTTGATCACCGGCGCCGTTTCGCGTTCGCTCGCACCGATCCATTCGCCGTTGATGAAAAGATGAAGCGCGTCGTAACTGATGTCCATGGTATTAGCCTCTATGGTTAGGATTGCGATTCGATGTGTGTTCGCCACGAGCCGGACAGGGGAACCTGCGCCACGCCGTGTCTGGACGATTCGCCGTGGCGGGCCGAGCTCGGGTTCGATACTTCCGCGTTCTGATTGCCTGACTTCGGGACCCAGTCTAGGCGTGAAGCGGGCGGCAACTTAGAGGGGCCGGAAAGAATGAATCTTGTCTCGGGAGGGAAAATCCCGCACCAGTATGAAAGCGCATTGAAAGGATGCGCGAAAACGACAGGGGATTGCGCGCTGACTGCACGAAGCAGGCGCGGGCCCTATGATCAACAGGCTCGCGCGGGCCGAAACGCAGCGATTCGGCGATCAATTCAAAACCAGGGTGCGTAATGGACAAGGTTCACACCATGTCGGTGTTTGCGAAGGTAGTCGAGATGGGCAGTTTCACGGCTGTCGCAAACCACCTCGATACGACGGTCGGCAACATTTCCCGAGCGGTCTCGGTACTCGAGGACAATCTCAACACGCGGTTGCTGCAGCGCTCGACGCGACGGCTCGTCGTCACCGATGCGGGGCGACGTTTTTACGAGCGCAGCGTTGCGATCCTCTCGGACATCGAACGGGCCGAAGCGGAAGCGCGCGATGCGCTGCTGGAGCCGCGCGGCGTGTTGCGCGTGCATGCGGTGCCGGGATTAGGCCGTCAACTCGTTTCGCAAGCCGTGCTTGCCTATCGGAACGCATACCCGGAGGTATCGGTCGATCTCATGCTGTCGCAGCGGATGCCGAACCTGCTCGAAGAGCAACTCGACGTGGCGATCGTGATTGCGCGCACGCTGCCGGACTCGGCGTATGTGAGCCAGAAGATCGGCGTCAGCCATTGCGTTCTGGCGGCGTCGCCCGAGTATCTGGCGCATCGTCCGGCTCCCGCGTGCGTGGAAGAGCTCGTCGACCACACATGTGTGCTCCTAAGCACGGTCGATTACGCGCCCGACGAATGGCGTCTGCAAGGCAGGGCCGGCGAGGCGGTGTATCGTCCGGCGGGATCGCACTTCAGCGTCAACGACATGGATGCGATGTCCACGGTACTGCGCGAGGGCGCGGGGATCGGGCTGATCGCCGCCTTCTCGGCAATCGACGATTTGCGTAAAGGATCGCTCGTTCGCGTGCTGCCTGAATTCCACACCGCCCAGCGCAACGTCTATGCGGTGTATTCGTCCCGTCAGTTCGTCGACGCGAAGATCAAACGGTTCATCGATGTCCTTAAGTTGCGGGTAGGCGACCGGTTGGAGGCGTATGCGGAGGAACTCGCCATCACGGTCGTATGACCCGCCTCACGGCCGGCATGGTCGGGCAGGTCGAGCGATGACCGGGAACGCGTTTCTGCCGCCGAACGCGCGCGGCGGTGGTCCAGTGACTGCAACTAACGGTCAAGTCGTCCGGCGTTGACGGACGTTGTGGCGACGCCATCGCCGCACCGCTCAATGCGGACTGTCTTCAGCCCGCAGTGCCCGCAAGAGTTCCCCGGCGGCCTTGCCGAGCCCCGTATGTTTCGGCCGCCGCAAATACACAGGCAGCGGCAGCCCGTTGCGAATGTTCGCGAACACGAGCGGTGCGAGTTCGCCGTCCGCCACATACCGGTCGATGATCGATTCCGGCAAGTTCGCCCAGCCATGACCGGCCTTCACGAGCGCGATCGCGGTCGCCATGTCGGTCACCTTCCACGTGCGGTTGCCGATCAGCGGCCGCACGTCGGTGAGCGGCCGCTCCGGATCGGCGATCACGATCTGCCGAAACCCCGACAAACGCTCGATCGCCTCCGGATGCGCGGCTTCGGCAATCGCCGGATGGCCGGGCGCGGCGACCGCGATCAGCGTCTCGGTCCACAGCGCGTGAATCTGTTCCTGCGGATGAAGATCGAGCCCGCCGTACGCGACGCAAAGATCGACGGCCCCGCGATGCAGCGCGTCGACGATCGCATCCTGCGGTGCGGTGACGACGCTGACCGCGAGCGCCGGATATTTCGCGGCGACGGCGGCCAGCGCGCGCGCAATCGGCGCACCGTCGATTTCGGCCGCGAGCCCCAGTCGCAGCGTGTCCTCGACACCCTCCGACAAGTGCTGCGCATGCGCACGCAGCGCATGCAGCCGTTCGGCGATCGCGCGCGCGTCGGGCAGCAGCGCGGCCATCGCGGCGGTCGGCGTCGGCTCGCGCGTGCCGCGGTCGAACAGCACGAGGTCGAGTTCGGCCTCGAGGTTCGCGATCGCCATGCTGACCGCCGACGGCGTGCGGCCGAGCGCACGCGCGGCCGCCGAGAACGAGCCCTCGTTGATGACGGTCAGCAGCATGTCGATGTGATCGCTGGTCAGCATGGTCGGCCGCCTCCTGTCAGAAAAATTGAAAGGACCTGACTTTTACGGACGAAGTGTCCGCTGTAGTCTCGCCACCTTGTTCGAAACGAAGGTGGTCGGTCATGCAAGGATGGAAGAGACGCATAGTCTACGTCGTGATGTTCGAGGTGCTCGGCATCCTCGTTGCGTCGTCGGTGCTCGGCATGCTGAGCGGCGCGAGCGCGGCGACGAGCGGCCTGCTCGGCGTGATGATCTCGACGACGGGCGTCACCGTTAATTTTCTGTACAACCTTGGGTTCGAGGCGTGGGAGCGGCGGCGCACCGAAACGACGCGCACCGTCGGGCGACGTGTCGTGCATGCGATCGGGTTTCAGGTCGCGCTCGTGACGTTCCTGATTCCGTTGATCGCGTGGTGGCTCGACGTGTCGTTATGGCAGGCGTTCCTGTACGACGCGGTGCTGATCGTGTTCTTCCCGATCTTCACGTTCACGTACAACTGGGCGTTCGACAGCGTGTTCGGGTTGCCGGATGCGGTGACGCGCAAGGCGGCATCGGCTGCGTGATGCAGAGGGATGCGAAACGATGCGGATTGCCCGCGCCGTTTCGCTTCTGCAAGAGAGAGGAAGGCCGGGCGGCGCGCATGCCGCCCGCTCGCGTTACGCGGCGACGAACTCGTGCACGTAACGGTTGAACACGGCGGGGCTCGCCGCGTTCATCCCGTGCGATGCGCCGGCGACGGTCTGCCGTTGCGCATTGCCGATCCACTGCGTCAGCGTATCGACGTTGTGGCGGAACATCTTCGGGCTGCGCTGGCCGTCGATCAGCAGCGTGCGGCACGCGATGTCGCCGGCCGTGTGCTGCGAGTACGCGGGCAGCGGGTCGCGCAACTGCTTCGGCAGCGTGCTTGCGTTGTCGATCGCCATCGTGCGGAAACGCGACGTGCTTTTCTTCCACGCGCCGGGCAGGCTCACGGAATCGACGAACATCTCGAGGCCCGCTTCGACGTCGCCTTGCCCGATCAGGCTTACGGCCTTCGTGCGCAGCGCGATCGCGGCGGCCGGCAGCGCGGCTTCGCGCACGCCCGGCTGTTGCAGCGGGCCGCCTGGATCGGCGAGCGTCAGCGATTCGACGAGTTGCGGATGCTGGCGCGCGACGTTGAACGCGACGCTGCCGCCGCGCGAGTGGCCGACCAGATGCACGGGGCCGAGATCGAGCGCGTCGATGAACTCGGCGAGCTCGTCGACGTGGTTCTGCCAGCTGAACTCGTCCTGGATGCCCGCTTCGACGGCCGGCCAGTAATGGCTGAGGCTCGGCGCGATGCAGCGGTAGTGGGCCGACAGCGACGCGAGCTGCGGATCCCAGTAGCGGTAGTCGCACAGCGAGCCGTGCACGAACACCATCGGCGCGCCGCTGCCCCGCTCGACATACGGCAGGCTGATGCCTGACGAAAGCGTCGCAAATTGCAGGTCGGGGTTCGCGAGCACGGACGGCTCGATTCGCATGTTCATGACTGAAAGACTCAAAGGTGCGTCAACACGACGCAACTATGCATCACGGCAACCTGCAAGGAAAACGCATAATTTTCATCGTGACGATCAATTTTTTTGATGGCTCGGCCGCAAACCCTTGTCGGAAGGGGATGGGTGCCGATGCTTTCAATCGTCTAACGATTGGCCGTGAAGCCGGACAGGCCCGGAAAGGCGCGTGCGACGGCCTGCGCGCCCGCGCATCGCAACCAGGAAAACGGGAAGGGCGCGCGCCGCGAACGCGGCCCGCGTTTCAGCGCACCGCCAGCGCGGGCGCGGTCTGAAGTTCGACGGGGAGGTCGTTGTCACTGCATCGCGAAATCGAAGGCGTCCGTGCATACGGTGCGCAGGGCGGTGGCAGTCAGTAGTGCAACGGTGGTGAAGTGAGGGGCTTCATGGCGCGGCGCCTGATCTGGGGACAGGCGTACAGTCGACCGTACATCATCCATTCGAGCCTTCGAGCAACCGGTATGGCAATCGGCCACATTATTGATCAAGACGACAGGCGCGCATGGCGTGGCCTACATGGCAGGCACGAAGCCCGAGATTCTAGCGATAGCTCGCCAACGTATTCAGATGCTCACCTAGTTCGCCTTCCTGAGTTGCGGCATTGACGTGATGGAAGTAACGATACCAGCCGCTATCGTGGATGCCCTTGAGTAAAGCGTCCCGAGCGGTCGCATCCGGGAAGCGCCAGATGCCGACGAAACGGTGATGCGTAGAGCGTCGGACGTCGGGGGGCAACTTCGCTCAACGTCAACATCTCGATACCTAGCGTACCGAGTTCGGCCATGCCTTTGGCAATGCCGTCAAGGAATACACGACGGTGATCGTCTGACAAAATCTCCCAGGCCGGCGACGGCGAATAAAGTTCCACCAGGTAAAGCCAGGGCCTCTTGGCCTTTTCAGGCGTACCAGGCCTCGGGGCTACCTGCATGTGCTCGAAACAAGACCTCTGTACTTTTCGAACCTGTCCCATATACAGGGGAACGGCAGATACCTAGGCTTGCTTGCGAAAACGTCCACGGACGTCCATATATCTGCTGAGAACCTGCTGCCAGTCCGGCCTTGGCGGCAGCAACCGTAGGTGCTCAGCCACTTGGAGCATCTATGGCAAGCCAAGCATCCAGCACATCCACCGACGTATCCCTTGAGCGCCACATCTCGGTCGCGCCGCTCAACCAGATCCGGTTGGGCGACGTGGCGCTCAGCATTTCGGCGTTCGACGAATGGCTGGGCGCCATCAGCCATGGCAGCGCGAACTTGAACCGCCTGCACACTGCCGCCGGGAATTTCCCTGCAGTCCTCAACATCCTGAACCTGGCCGACCTGCTCGGCGATATCGTCACCCTCACGACCCACCCGGAACCTCACGCCTCTGACTGGTTCAGCGCCAGCCTCAACCTGATCGGCCTGATGCCCGCGCCGGATACCGCCGCTGCCCGCATGGTGCTGCGGCCCACCCTGTTCCTGGCGCGGCAGGAACTCCTGCAAAGTGGGGACTCGTTGGTAGGCGAGGCAGCGTTGCGCACTCTCGCCACCAACCTGAACGACAGCATCCAGGGAGAACTGGAAAATCTCGCGCGACAAACGCAGTCAAGGCTACCCGGTCTGCTGGACGCGGCAGCCGCCTTCGGCGAAAGCCTGCTGTTGGACCTTGCCAATGGCTTGGAGGCACTGGTCCGGGCGAAGCCCTCTGCGCCGAAATCCCTTGGGGCAAGCGCATCGGCAACAGCGCTGCGCGATCCAGCCGCTGCATTTTCCAACCTCTACGACGCGGCCCATCAATTCCTTCGCAGTAACGCGGCTGCCCGCCCCCCTCTCGAACAGCGTTCGCCCCTTGAGTCGCCGGCGCTGGCCGGCACCAACGCCCAGGCATTACGCCAGTTCGCCGCGTTGTTGGGCAAGCAGGTGCGGCAACAGGGCAAGGCCGCGCAAGCTGGCAGCGTGGGGTGGGTTGCGGCGAGACTGGTCCGCTCGCTTGAGGCCCGGAAAACGAGTGCCGGGCAGAGCGCCAACATCAAGCCCGACGCGACCAGCATCGCTGGGAGCCAGCGCCCCGGCGAGTCCCTCGATGTGCGGGTCAAGGAGCGGCCCGCCGAGCAAGACCCCAATAGGTGCAAGAACGGCGCACCGTCTGGCAGCGGCAGCAGCATCAGCTTTGCCACGGGCACCGAAACCCTCTCGCACACCGACTTCGCGCTGCCCGGGCCGTTCCCCCTTGCCTGGACGCGCACCTACCGCTCCAACTTGGAAGCCTACGATGCGGGTGAACTCGGTGCGCGCTGGATCACCCCGTACACCACGCGCCTCGATGTGGTTGGCGAGGGCCTGCGCTACCACGGTGCCGATGGCCGCAGCTTCGACTACCCGCAGCCCAAGATCGGCGAAGCGCACGACGACCGCATCGAGAACCTTACGCTGATCCGGGTCAGCGAAAACAGCTTGGTGCTGTGCCGTGGCTTCGAGCGCCGCGAAACCTACCAGCGCCACGGCGACCGCTACCTGCTCACGCAGATCGAGTTGCGCGGCGGCGCGGGCCTGCTGCTGGGCTACGACCACCGTGTGGGCGAGCGCGTGGTGCTCTCCGACCTCGTCACCTACCAGGACGACCCGAGCCAGCCGCACACCCACCTCGGCACTAACGTGGACGCCCATGGCCGCCTCATCGGCCTGTGGCTGATGGGCGAGGACGAGCCCCAGCGCCGCCTGAGCCTGTATCGCTACGACGAGGCGGGCGACCTCACGCTGGCCCAGGACGAGAACGCCGCCGTCTGGACCTACCAGTACCAGCACCACCTGATCACGCGCTACACCGACCGCACCGGCCGCGCCATGAACCTCGAATGGCAGGGCGAAGGCCCCGATGCCCGCGCCGTGCATGAGTGGGCCGACGACGGCAGCTTTGCGGTGCGCCTGGCGTGGGACGAGGACATCCGCCTCACCTACGTCACCGATGCCCACGGGCAGGAAACACGGCATTACTACGATAGCCTTGGCTACACCAGCCGCATCACCTATCCAGACGGCCGGTCGGAGTGGTTGTTTCGTGACCCGGCCAAGAACGTCGTCCACTACATCCGTCCCGACGGCAGCGACGACCGCTACGCCTACGACGAGGTCGGCAACCTGCTCGAACACATCCGTGCCGACGGCACGGTGGTGCATTACGCGTGGGATACGAAAGACCAGCTCATCAAGATCAGCGATGCCGAGGGCGGCCTCTGGCTGCGCGACTACGACACGCGCGGCCGGCTGATCGAAGCCATCGATCCGCTCGGCAACAAGACCGAATACGCCTACAACCTGATGGGCCTGCCCATCGGCATCACCGACGCCAGCGGCAAGACCAAGCAGCTCGAATACAACCCCAACGGCCAGCTCACGCGCTACGTCGACTGCTCGGCTAAGGCCAGTCAATGGGCCTATGACGAGCGCGGCCAGCTCGTGCAGTTCACCGATGCGGCAGGCAACGTCACCCGCTACCGCTACGATGCGGGCCAGCTCGCCGCGATCCGCCACGCCGACAACAGCGAAGAGCACTTCGAGCGCGACGCCGAAGGCCGCCTGCTGAGCCACATCGACTCACTGGGCAGACGCACCGAATGGGACTACACCGAGGCCGGGCTCCTGGCCAGCCGCGTCGACGCCGCTGGCCAAACCCTGCGCTACCAGTGGGACAAGCTCGGCCAGCTCACCGCGCTGCGCAACGAAAACGGCCGCGATGCGGAGTTCCACTACGACCCGATGGGCCGCCTGCTCGCGGAAACGGGCTTTGACGGCGCGACTACCCGCTACGAGTACGAGAAGGAAACCGGCAAGCTGGCGCGCGCAGTGGACGGCCAGCGCATCACCGCCTACACCTTCGACGCGATGGGCCGTCTGGCCGAGCGGCGCGCCGCACTGCAGACCGGCGATGCCGAACCGGGCGAGTGGGACTGGCAGGTAGAAACCTTCGCCTACGACGGCAACGGCAACCTGGCGCTGGCAACCAACGCCCACAGCCGCCTGCAATGGTTCCACGACCCGGCTGGCAACCTGGTGCGCGAGCACCAGCACTACACCCGGCTCGGCAAGCCGCTGGTCGCGGTATGGCAGCACGAATACGACGCGCACAACCTGCGCACCGCCACCGTGCGCCCGGATGGCCACCGCGTAAGTTGGCTCACCTACGGCAGTGGCCACCTGCTGGCCCTGCAACTGGACGAGCGCGAACTGGTCAGCTACGAGCGCGACGACCTGCACCGCGAAATCGTCCGCACCCAGGGCAACCGCCTGCTGCAGACGCAGCAATGGGATGCCATGGGCCGCCTGAGCGAGCAGGTGCTGGCACGCGACATGCTTCAGCCCGTGGGGTCGAGCCGCCTGCTGGTGCGCCGCTACCGCTACGACACCAGCGGCCAGCTCACCGACATCAACGACACGCGGCGCGGCCAACTGGCCTACCGCTACGATCCGGTGGGCCGGCTGCTGGAGGCACAAAGCCGCCTGGGCCATGAAACCTTCGCGTTCGACCCGGCCAGCAACCTGATCGATCCGGCCGAACAGCGCGAGGCGGAGCGCCAGCACATGCCGCGTCCGAAGGCGCTGGACAACCTGCTCAAGCAGTACGCCGGCACCCACTACCAGTACGACGCGCGCGGCAACCTCAGCAAGCGCTGGCACCAGGGCAAGGAAAGCCGCTACACCTGGGACCTGTTCGACCGCCTGACGCACTACGAAGACGAGCGCCTGCAGGCAGACTACAGCTATGACGCCCTCGGCCGGCGCCTGACGAAGTACAGCAAGGCCCACTACGAGGAACGCCGCGAGGCAGGGCCGCATTGGAACCGTAGCGAACGGGTGAAGCGCAACCGCGAGCTGCAATGCGGCTTCACGCTGTACGGGTGGGACGGCGACACGCTGGCGTGGGAGAGCAAGATCGCCGACGAGGATGGTTTCGGCGCGCGCACCACGCACTACGTCTACGAGCCGGGCAGCTTTGTGCCGGTGGCGCAGGCGGTGCGGCAGGACGCCATCGAACTGCTCGACCAGCCGGAGTATGGCGATTACTACCGGCAGGACGAAGACCCGCTGTGGCTACCGCCGCCGCCAGCGCCGCCGATCGACAGCCTGGCGTGGTACCAGTGCGATCAACTCGGCACGCCGCTGGAACTGACGGACGAGCATAGCGAGATTGCGTGGGCGGCGGAGTATCGTGCGTGGGGCGTAGTGAAAGAGGCGCTGCGCAAGGCGTTGGACGGACGGGTCGAGCTGCGCAACCCGATTCGGTTCCAGGGGCAGTACCATGACCACGAGACGGGGCTGCACTACAACCGGTATCGGTACTACGATCCGGAGGTGGGGCGGTTCGTCAGCAAGGACCCGATTGGATATGCAGGTGGGGTACACAATCATGCTTATGCAAGAAATCCAATCACCAATACGGATGCGCTTGGCTTGCAAGCCCAGCCCAACATGTCTGCTGGCGAATACGACGAGAGCGGCGGCTATTACCACTACTACATGATGAAGACGGAACTCTGCGCGATTAATAGCTGCCCTTCGTGTACGGCGGGCAATGCATGGCGCTCGCTAAAGAGGCATCCGGCACCAGGATGGGATCCGTCGAGTGAAGTTAAAGCGCGGGATCAGACTGCAATTAGATTCGCAGGGTTGAACGGTGGCACTGTTTCCCACTACGTAGACGATTCTAAAATGAAGCTCTACAACGTTACTGAGGAAGATCACATATTTTCCGCTGGATACGTTGAGCGATCAATAGTGACCGAAGACAATAAGATATTCGTAAAGAGCGTTGGCGAGGGAACTACTAGCTCAGGGTCTTGGTATGGCATCCCTAGATCTGTTAGAGCGCTTCTGAATATGAAGCTATATCGCCCTGGATTTAATAGCCTAGATGCGGCAATAAAATCCGAGGTGTGTGGAAAATGAAAGTCTTGGCAATTATGGCTGCGTTGGTGTTGGGTGCCCTTGTTTTTTTTAAATATGGCATAACTTATACGCACATATCTGCCAGGGGCGGGGCGTCGATTGTCACGAAGGGGGATTATAGGGACGAGGTGATAAAAGTCCTGCAAGCCTACGGCAGCGAGCATGGATACTCAATCAATGGATATAAGCTGAATGTGAGCAAGAATATTTTGGCCTACAGCCTAAAAGACGGCAATGGGCGAGACCTGATGACGGTGGTTAGTCACGAAGATTGTAAATATGAGCTTAGTTTCTACGAGGTAGATGGGGTTTATATTAAAAATGACTTCATGCGATTCATGAAAGATAATTCTAAATTTTATCATGAGATAATTAATGATAAGTAGCGACGGGGTAGGATTTATTTTCTGATAGAGCATCGCCTCGATGATAAGCTTGATCTCGCCCTTGTCTTTTGTGGAGTCTGCTGAGTTTGCTTCATCGCTGAAGGCGATACTGGAAATGAGAGGGAATGGGAAAAATATCAAAAACAAAGCAAGAAGTGCTTCGACTAATGGGTGCGCTCAATAAAATAGAAAGGATATTCGAATCGCTCGATGCTGGCGATGCTCGACTGCTCAAAAAGAGGATGGACGCAGCTCGCGGAGAGTGTGAGCGTTATGTCAATGGTGAAGAAATAGAATTCAAGCCGTCCGATTTGGTTGCTGGTTTTAAGCAGGCAATTCGCGAAACACCTTTTATTTTTCGCGCCCAGCCAATCGAAATCCGCAAGTCACTCATGAATGAGTACATCAAGGCGGTGGAATCTGAAATTCCAGGATTCTTTGAAAGGGAGTCGGAAAAGATTCAAAAAATCATCAAACGAGGAAAGATAAGAAATCCAGACGAGTTTTACCTTGCCGAGCTATGTTTTGAGCAGATGCATGAGACGAATCCTGACGGCGAGGACTCTGTTGCTCTTCGGCGAATCATGGATGATTTTGAATTCGGAGGGTGGTGAGTTTGATGCTGACCAAGGCGATACCGGGCAACGAAGCTTATCGCCCCAAGTACACCGCCGTAATCTGCGTCCGCTTGTGTCCCAGCTCGCGGCTGATCGCCTGCCGCGCCTGCGCATCCAGCGCGCGTTGAGCAGGCGTCAACGTGCGCGCCGAAGGCCCGCCCGCGGCAGGTGCCTTCCAGCCTGTCAACGCTTCGTAACGATCCTGCGCGTACCGATGCCGCAGGCCGTGCATGTTGCTCAGGCCCGCCGCCTTGCACTGCCCGTCGTAGGTGCGGCGCTGCCCGATATAGCTCTTGTGCGCCGGAATCAGCGAGCCCGCGCCAGCCAACTGGTGCGCCAGGTCGAGCACGCGCCGCTGCTCGGTTGTCGTGATCGGCACGGTGCGCTCGCGCCCGCCCTTGGTCCAACTCCCCTTGAGCGCGATATGGTCGCCCCGGTCACCCAACTGCACGCGGGCCTCCAACTCGTCCAGCACATCTTGCTGGTGCTCACTTGGCAGACGCTGCAAGGCCATCTGCACATCGCGGTGCTGGTCCGGTGCCATCTTGTCCAGGCATGGCGGCAGCCGCCGCGGGGACGCCGATGTTGATGGGTCGCTTTCTTGCGCGCTTGCGCGGTACGTACGTACTGGCGAATCAGCCTTCGATGTGGTCGAACCCACGTCACTGTGGACGGCCGGCGAAGGTGCTTTCCCCCGTGGTGGCGCAGGCGGGTTGCTGGTGTCGTCGTCATTCCCGAACCCCGACCACGAGCGCGCCAAGGCAATGCGCTTGCGCAGAGGCGCGGGCAAGTCCCCGTCCGCCGCCAGTTCGTTGAGAACGCCGATCGCCACCGAGCGCACGACATGATTGGGATGCGCGACCGAGCGCTCCAACAACTCGATGTACTCGGGGTCCGAGGCACACACCTCCAAGCATGAGTGAGGAGTGTCATGCACGGCATAGAGTGTGTTCAGCACCTGGCCGGTGAGTGGGTCGCGGCGATGCCCCGCCAGATGCACCCAGCGCGTCATGCGCAGCACGCAGACGGTGCGCGAGGCCGTTTCGTACGCTGCCCTCTGATTGCCTGCCTTGCAGGCTAGGAACGGGCGCATCTGTTCGTAGTTGGGCAGGGCACTGGTGCCGTCTTCACCCACACGGGCGCGAAAGACCATCCAGGCATTGCGCTCCAGCGGCGTCAGCCGCTCATCAAGCAGCAAGGCCAGCGGCACGCTGACGTTGCCAGGCGAGCGGGGATTAGCCGAGGCACGCGAATCATTGGACGAGGGGTTGGTTTGGTCGAACATGCTCAGACTCCATACGGTCCTGGCGAGGTAGCCAGATGGGCCATATGTCAGCCGAAGCCTGCTTTCGTGTCGTCGAACAATCCGGCATGCGCCCGCCCCTATTTACGGGCGAACAAGGGCGTGAAAAAAGTGGGCTTCGAGGCTAGAATCAAGCACATCTGGCCTCCATGAGAGACAGGGCCTGTCTCTTGGCCAGCGTTGACCGGCGATTGGCAGCGGAAGATATCCACAGAACCCGCTTTCCCGTGGCATTGGGCGTTTCCATTGCTATCCACGGTCGTCCACGAAGCGCCAGGGCATGAACGTATGTCCAAGTTTATGTCCAAGCACCTAAGGCGAATTTAAAAAACGCTTTAGATTCAAATGGGTAGATAGCTTTCTTTTGCTTCTGTATCGGGATGGAGTTCGATTTCAAGGTGCAGTTGCGGCAGGGGCGGTCGGCCATTGCGGTGATCAGTATCGTGGGTGTGGCCGTGCCATTTTCGTTGGGTTTTGTCACTGCTCCGTGGCTATGGGAGACGCTCGCCGAGCCACGCCCCGATCTGCTTGCGTTCAGGTTGTTCTTTGCTACGGCCATATCGATCACCGCTATTCCGATTCTCGGTCGGATCTTCATGGAGCTTGGTCTATCGCACACACGGACGGCGGCGCTGACGATCGGCTCAGCGGCGATTGATGACATCTTTGGGTGGCTGTTGCTCGGCGCGGTTTCCACGATGGTCATATCGCGTTTTGATCCCGCGCAGTTTGCACTCAACGCATTGCTGGTGCTTGGTTACGTCGGTGCCGTGCTGTTGGTCGTGCGCCCCGCAATGCGGTATTGGCTTTCGCGCGTCCTGGTCGCGGAACGGCAATTGAGTACGAGCGCGATTGCCTGGATACTCCTGACGCTACTCGTATCGGCGTCGATCACGAGTAACCTGGGTATTTTCGCCATCATCGGTGGTTTCGTGATCGGTGTTGCACTGCATGAAAACCGACAATTTGTGGCGCAGTGGAACGAGCGGGTAAGCGGCTTCGTACACGTGTTTTTTATCCCCGTTTTCTTTGCTTATACGGGGTTGCGAACCGACGTGGGATCCCTGGCGACACTGCATGACTGGGTGGTTTTTGGCTTGGTATGCATGCTCGCCTTCGTTGCGAAGTTCGGTGGTACCTATATCGCCAGTCGCATCATGGGGGAAAGCCGACGGAGCGCGGCAGCCATCGGAGTTTCGATGAATACGCGCGCATTGATGGAACTGATCGCATTGAACATTGGTTACGATCTCGGCGTGCTCCCAAAGCAGACCTTCACGATGCTTGTCATCATGGCCATTGCGAGTACCTTTATCGCGACGCCGCTGATACGTTGGCTGATGCAGGATCAGCGACGAGTGGTTGAAGCTCGATCATCGACCGTGCCCACGGTGGAAACGATCACACGTTAGATCGAGAAGAATGGCCGCGCAGGCTCGCGGCGGATACCTTGATGTGCGAGCGCGTGGAGGCGCTAAAGCAATAAATATTGAAGCCGTTGCTGGCAGATGTTGCAAGCGGCGATTTTCACGAATGCCTCGTTTTGTTGGAGGTTTTAAGCCGCCGAGCGCTATGTGCGCGTCAGCGCACCGCCAGCGCGGGCGCGGTCTGAAGTTCGACGGGGAGGTCGTTGTCGGCCGCGAACTGCATCGCGAAGTCGAAGGCGTCCACGCATACGGTGCGCAATTCGTCAGACACGAACAGGCATTTGACGCCGCGGTCGACAACCGGCATCGCGAGCCGCGACAGCGCGCACGGATAGCCGGGCCGCCGCTCGCCGACGAACAGCGTGATGACGCCCGCGAGGCGCTCGGGCCAGTCGCTCGGGCGGAAGGTTTTCTGCGCGCGCGTGACGCCGCGAATCAGGTGGCCGGCGACGCGGCCGTGTTCGGTGATGTCGATGCGATCCATGCTGTCGTGCGTGTCCTCGTTCGCGTCATTCGCCGCCATCGGCCGCCGCGTCGCCGCGCGCGGGAATCCGCAGGTTGCGCAGCTTGTGATAGAGCGTCTTCTTCGGCATGCCGAGCGCTTCGCTGGCCTCCGCGACGTTGCCGTTGTGACGCTGCAGCATGTCCTCGATCAGCATCCGCTCGAAATACGCGAGCTGCTCCGCGAGCGTGCCGCCCGAGGCCGGCGTGCCACCGGACGACAGCAGGCTGTCGCCGGTCAGCCCGAGCACGAAGCGGTCGGCCACGTTCTGCAGCTCGCGCACGTTGCCGGGCCATGCGTGCGTCATCAGTTCGGATACCTGCGCGGCCGTGACGACCGGCGCCGGCTGCCCGAAGCGCCGTGCGGCCGCGAGCACGAAATGCTCGAACAGCAGCGGCACGTCTTCGCGCCGCTCGCGCAGCGGCGGCAGCTCGATCTGCGCGACGTTGAGGCGATACAAAAGGTCGGCGCGGAAGCGGCCGTCGGCCGCCAATTCGGCAAGATCGGCCTTCGACGCGGCGACCACGCGGCAGTCCACCGGAATCAGCTCGTTCGCGCCGAGCCGCTCGACCACGCGCTCCTGCAGCACGCGCAGCATCTTGACCTGCAGCGGAACCGGCATCGTCTCGATCTCGTCGAGGAACAGCGTGCCGCCGTCCGCCCATTCGATCTTGCCGATGCGCTTCTTGATCGCACCCGTGAACGCGCCGGCCTCGTGGCCGAACAGTTCGCTTTCGAAGACCTGCTCGGGCAGGCCGCCGCAGTTCAGCGCGACGAAATGCGCGTCGCGCCGGCCGCCGAAGTCGTGCAGGCTGCGCGCGATCAGTTCCTTGCCGGTGCCCGTTTCGCCGGTGATCAGCACCGACACCGACGTATCGGCGAGGCGCAGGATCTTCTTGCGCACGTCGGCCATCGCAGGCGACTTGCCGAGCACGAACGCCTCGATGCCCTGCCAGTTGTTCAGCGCCGCGCGCAGGCCCTGCACCTCGAGCGTCAGGCGGCGCTTCTCGACCGCGCGCGCGACGCGCCCCGCGATCACGTCCGACGAGAACGGCTTCTCGATGAAGTCGTACGCGCCGACCTGCATCGCGCCGACGGCCGTCGAGATATCGGCGTGGCCGCTGATCAGCACGACGGGAATCTGCGCGTCGATGGCCATCACGCGATCGAGCAGCTGCAGCCCGTCGATGCCCGGCATCCGCACGTCCGACACGATCACGACCGGCGCGCCGGGCGCAACGTGATGAAGCGCGTCGGCGGCCGACGCGAAGGCATCGACCGCGAAGCCGGCAAGCGCCACCGCCTGCTCGACGCCGATCCGGACGTTTTCATCGTCCTCGACGACCAGCACCCGAATCTCATCTTCCATGCTCTGTCCTTTGCAGCGTTGCCGCCGCGAATTCGATACTGAACTGCGCGCCGCCTTCGTCGCGGTTCGTCGCGGCGATCTTCGCGCCGAACGCCTCGACGATGCGCGACGTGATCGCGAGGCCGAGCCCGAGGCCCTGGCCGCGCGGCTTGGTCGTGACGAACGGCTCGAACAGGTGCGGCAGCACCTCGGGCGCGATGCCCGCGCCGCTGTCGGCGACCGTGACGCGCACACGGCCGGCTTCGTCCGGCCCGGTGGCCTCGATGACGATGCGGCGCACGGGCGCGTCGCGGACCGCGTCGAGCGCGTTGCCGAGCAGGTTCACGATCACCTGCTGCAACTGGCTCGATTCGGCCGACACGGCGGTGCCGGGTGCGATGTGCACGTCGAGTTGCACGCCTTCGTCGCGGATCCGCGCATCGTAGATGAGCCGCGCATGTGCGACGGCCTCGTTCAGCGAGACCGCGACGCGCTCGACGTCGGGCTTGCGCGCGAAGGTCTTCAGCTCGCCGGTGAGCACGGCCATGCTGTCGACGAGCTTGCCGATCCGTTCGAGATTGGCGAGCGCCGGCGCCGGCTGGCCGCGCTCGAAGAACGTGCGCGCGTTGTCGCACAGCGTGCGGATCGCGACGAGCGGCTGGTTCAGCTCGTGCGTGAGGCCGGCGGCCATCTGCCCGAGCACCGCGAGCTTGCCCGCATGCACGACTTCCTGCTGCGACGCGCGCAGCCGCTGCTCGGTGCGCTCGCGCTCGACGATCTCGCGCTGCATCCGTTCGTTCGCGGCCGTCAGCGCGGCCGTGCGCTGCGCGACGGTCAGCTCGAGCCGGTCGTTCGCGCGCCGCAGCGCGTCCTGCGCGTTCAGCCGCGCGACGATCGCGCGGCGGCGCTGGATCGCGTAACCGGCCAGCAGCGCGGCGATCAGGAACGCGCCGGTGACGAACACGAAGGCCGTCTGCTGCTGGCGCCGCGCCCCCGCGATGTCGAGCAGCACCATCAGCGAATCGCCGGCCTGCGGCGCGGGGCGCGACATCACGAGATAGCGTGTGGTGCGGCCGGCGTGGCGCGGATCGGGGAAGGTGCCGAACCATGCGGCCGCGCTGCGGTCGCCGATGCGGCGGTACGGCAGCGCGTCGACCGTGCGGCCCGCGTACTGTCGCGACGCCTGGATGTCGCGCTGCTGCTGCGCGGTGATCGGGCGCAGCGCGGTGAATTTCCACGCGGGTTCGGTCGAGATCACGACCACGCCGTTGCCGTCGACGACCATCGCGGCGACGCCCGGCGCGCGCCACGCCGATTCGAGCGGGTCGACGCTGATCTTCACGGCGGCGACGCCGATCGGCACGCCGTCGTCGCGCACCGCGCTCGCGAAGTAGACGCCGGGCACGCCGGTATTGGTGCCGATGCCGAAGAAGCGGCCGCTGCCGCGCGCGAGCGCGTCCTTGAAATACGGCCGGTACGACACGTTGGTGCCGACGAAGCTGAGCGTCTCGTTCCAGTTGCTGGCGGCGATCACGTCGCCCTGCAGGTCGATCACGTCGACCGCGCCGCTGCCCGCGTCGCGGTTTACGGCTTCGAGGTACGTGTCGACCGTGTGCACGAGCTCGGGGGCATCGTGCGGCGCGGCTTTCAGCATCGCGCGCACGCGGTCCTGCCGCGCGACCAGGCCGGGCAGGATCTCGAAGCGGCCGAGTTCGCTCTTCAGGCTCGATGCATACAGGTCGAGCCGGTGCGCGCCGGTTTCCTCGAGCGCGTCGATCGCGCGCTCCCACGCGAAATCGACGGCCGCGGCCGCCACGCACACGTACAGCGCGCCGGCCGATGCCCAGCCCCACCACGGGATTCCCTTGAAGCTCTTCTGCACGTTCGCCCTCATCGAAGCCCGCAACCGGCCGCCCGGAGCGACGCCCCGAACGACGCGCGCCGCGCGCCGGCAAGGCCGGCGGCGGCGCGTGCGAAGCGGCCTGCGCGACGGAGCGCGCGGCGGCGCGTCATCCGAAGTGTGCGATCAGGATCAGCGTGACCGTGACGACGATCGCGCCGCCGATGCGGGTCGCGATCTGCGCGAACGGCATCAGCTGCATCCGGTTCGCGGCCGTGAGGATCGCGACGTCGCCGGTGCCGCCTTGCCCGCTGTGGCAGGCGTTCACGATTGCGGTGTCGATAGGGTACATCTTCATCAGGCGGCCGACCACGAAACCGGTGCCCATCAGCGTCGCGACGGTCGACACGATCGTGACCACGTTGACGATCGTGAACGCGGCGGTCAGCTTGTCCCACGGCGTCATCGCGACGCCGATCGCGAACAGCAGCGGGTACGTGACGGCGGTCGAGAAGAACTTGTAGACGACGAACGCGCCTTCCTGCAGCGGCGGCGACACCGCGCGCGCGAGCTTCACGAGCACCGCGAGGAACAGCATCGCGACCGGCGCGGGCAGGCCGAACAGCTTGTGCGCCATCAGGCCGACCAGGTACAGCGTGATCGCCGTGATGCCGGCGCCCGCGATGTGCGAGACGTCGACGTGGCCGCGGATTTCCTCGTTCTCGGGCGTCATGTCGCCCGATTCGCCGACCTGCAGGCGGCCGTTGCCGGTCAGGTGCGGGAAGCGCTTGCCGAGCATGTCGAGCGCGCCCGACAGGATGATCGCGGTCAGGCTGCCGAGCATCACCGGCGGCAGCACCATCGCGAACATCTCGCCTTGCGGCAGGTGCATCAGTTCCGAATAGCCGATCGACAGCGGAATCGCGCCTTCGCCGACGCCGCCCGCCATGATCGGCACGACGATGTACAGCAGCGTGTGGCGCGCGCCGAGGCCGAGCGCGGTACCCACCGCCGTGCCGACGATCGCAGCCGCGACCGAGCCGGCCGCGAGCGGGATGAAGATCTTCACGAAGCCCTGGATCAGCACGCGCCGATCCATGCTCAGGATGCTGCCGACGATGATCGACGCGATGAACAGGTACAGGAAGTTGGTCGACTTCGTGAATTCGACCGTCAGGTTCAGCACCGGCTTCGGCAGCACGTGGTAGTACGTGAGCGCCGACGGCACGAAGGTCGCGAAGATCGCGGCGGCGCCGATGTTGCGCAGGAGCGGCAGGCGCTTGCCCAGTTCCGCGCAGGTGAAGCCGAAGAACGCGAGTACCGCGATCGCCATCGAGATCTCGCCGGGCACCTTGCCGGTGACCGAGAAGCCGACGATCAGCGCAAGCAGGATGAAGTAGACGGGCAGCGGGATGATGCCGATGCGGATTTCCATCAGCTTCCACCAGCCTTCCGGCCAGAAGCGCTCGCGCGGGGCGGCGACGGCGTTGGAAACCGGCTCCGGATGGGACGGGGTATGGATAGAGGTCTGCAAGACGTGTCTCCTGATGTTGGAATGCCTGCATCGCTTCGCGGCATCGTGTGCCGTCTATTACGCAACCCCCATGCCAGAAATGCAGCCTGACGGAATATTTTTAATCCATTGATTCATAAGGGATTTATTTCGTCTGCGGAAATGACGGCCCGGCCGGCTGGCCGAGATTTCGGAATTCGCCCGGCGTCCAGGCCGAGATTTCGGCCGGGCGCCCGGTCGGGCCGCCGATCCTGCGTGGCCGCCGGCCATATCGCCGCGCGCGATTTTCTTCGCACAATCGCTTCGTAGACCGCCCCCGCTCCGCTCTCTATCATCGGCTGATCCTTTTCCGACGTGCTTGACCCGTGTCCGGAGAACGCCCGCGCGTTCGCCGCGGCGTCGCTCATCCGTCGATACCGTCTTTGGACAGGAGAGTGGTTCCCATGCTGCATGCCGTTTTTTCCGCCCGTCTTTCCGCCGGCCGCGTCGCGCGCCTGCTGGCCGCCGCCCTGCTCGGCGTCGCACTGCTCAATGGTGCGCGGGCCGACACCGCGCCGCTGAAGGTCGGCATTTCGACGAGCCCGCAGATCGAGGCGCTGAAGGTTGCCGCCAAGGAGGCGAAGGCGCAGGGGCTCGACGTGCGGATCGTCGAATTCACCGACTGGAATACGCCGAACGCGGCGCTCGCGAACAAGGACATCGACGTCAACTACTTCCAGCACATCCCGTTCCTCGAGAACGCGAACAAGCAGGGCGGCTACAACTTCGTGTCGATCGCGCCCGGCACGATCATGAAGATCGGCCTCTATTCGAAGAAGGTGAAAAGCTTCAGCGAGCTGAAGGACGGCGCGAAGGTCGCGATCGCGAACGATCCGGTGAACGGCGGGCGCGGGTTGCTGCTGCTGCAGCGCGCGGGGCTCATCAAGCTGAAGCCGGGCGCCGACTACCGTGCGACGACGCACGACATCGTGTCGAACCCGAAGCACCTGAAGATCATCCCGCTCGAGGCATCGCAACTCGCGCGTTCGCTCGACGACGTCGATCTCGCGCAGGGCTACCCGAGCTTCATCAAGCTCGCCGGCACGACCGACCCGAACAGCGCGCTGCTGTTCGACGGCACCGAGAACAAGATCTTCGCGATCCAGTGGGTCGTGCGGCCGGACAGCGTGAACGATCCGCGCATTCGCAAGTTCATCGCGATCTACCAGCAGTCGCCGGCCGTGCGCAAGGCGCTCGACAACGCGTTCGGCTCGCTGTACGCGATCGCGTGGTGACGGAGGCGCTCACATGACGACGGCGAACCGCAAGAAGATCCTGCTCAACGCGTTCAACATGAACTGCGTCGGGCACATCAACCATGGGCTGTGGACGCATCCGCGCGACCGCTCCGCGCACTACACCGATCTCGACTACTGGGCCGACCTCGCGAAAACGCTCGAACGCGGCAAGTTCGACGGGATCTTCCTCGCGGACATCGTCGGCGTGTACGACGTGTTCGGCGGCGGCCCCGATGCCGCGCTGCGCGAATCGGTGCAGGTGCCCGTCAACGATCCGCTGCTGCTGGTGCCCGCGATGGCGCAGGTCACGCGGCATCTCGGCTTCGGCGTGACCGCGAACCTGACCTACGAGCCGCCTTATCTGTTCGCGCGCCGCATGTCGACGCTCGATCACCTGACGAAAGGGCGCGTGGGCTGGAACATCGTCACCGGTTATCTCGACAGCGCCGCACGCGGGATGGGCCTCGCGCAGCAGATCGGTCACGACGACCGCTACGAGCGCGCGGACGATTACATGGACGTCGTCTACAAGCTGTGGGAGCAGAGCTGGGACGACGACGCGGTGATCCGCGATGCGCAGGCGCGCGTGTTCGCGCAGCCGGGCAAGGTGCGGCGCGTGAAGCACGACGGGCCGTTCTATTCGATCGATGCGATCCACCTGAGCGAGCCGTCGCTGCAGCGCACGCCGGTGCTGTACCAGGCCGGTTCGTCCGCGCGCGGCGTCGAGTTCGCGGGCCGTCACGCCGAATGCGTGTTCGTGAACGGGCAGAGCAAGGCCGCAGCGCGTGCGGCGGCGCTCGATATCCGTGCGGCTGCCGCGCGGCAGGGGCGCGATCCGGCGTCGATCAGGATCTTTGCCGGCGTGAGCGTCGTGACGGCCGAGACCGAACTTCTCGCGCGCGAGAAGTTCGACGAATACCGGCGCTATGCGAGCCCCGAAGCGGGCCTCGCGCATTTCGCGAGTTCGACCGGCATCGACTTCGCGAAGTACGGCCTTGACGAACCGATCTCGTACGTGAAGACCGACTCGATCCAGTCGGCCGTCGACGCGATCTCGCGCAAGAGCACGACCGGCACGTGGACCGTGCGGCGGATGCTCGAACAGATGTCGCTCGGCGGCCGGTATGCGCCGATCGTCGGCTCGCCGTCGCAGGTCGCGGACGAACTGCAGTCGTGGATCGACGAGACGGGCATCGACGGTTTCAACCTGACGCGCACCGTGATGCCCGAGTCGTTCGAGGATTTCGTCGACTGGGTCGTGCCCGAGCTGCAGAACCGCGGCGTCTACAAGGAAGACTACGATCCCGCGCCGACGCTGCGCGAGAAGCTGTTCGGCGCGGGCCCGCGCCTGCCCGCGTGGCACACGGGCGCGCAGCACCGGCCGGCTGCCGTGCCGGCATCCGAACCCGAGCATCCCGCGCATGCCTGAACGTGACGGAGCGAAGCGATGACGCAATTGTTCGATACGCTGGGTTTCGTCGATGCATCGGCCGCGCGTGCCGGCACCGTTGCCCCGCATGACGCGGCGGCCGCGGCGGCCGGTGGTGCAGCCGTGTCGCTGGAGCAGGTCGGCAAGGTGTTCGCGACGCCGCGCGGCCAGGCCGCCGCGCTGCGCGACGTGACGCTCGACGTGCGGCGCGGCGAGGTGTTCGGGATCATCGGCCGCAGCGGCGCGGGGAAGTCGACGCTGCTGCGGCTCGTGAACGGGCTCGAGCGGCCGAGCTCGGGCCGCGTGCGCGTACAGGGCGTCGACGTCGGCGCGCTCGACGAGGACGGGCTCGTCGCACTGCGGCGTCGCACCGGCATGGTGTTTCAGCATTTCAACCTGCTGTCCGCGAAGACGGTGTTCGAGAACGTCGCGCTGCCGCTGAAGATCGCCGGCGTGCCGAAGGCCGAGCGCGTGCGCAAGGTCGAGGCGCTGCTCGAACTCGTCGGGCTCGCCGCGAAACGCGACGCGTATCCGGCCAGCCTGTCGGGCGGGCAGAAGCAGCGCGTCGGCATTGCCCGCGCGCTCGTGCACGATCCCGAGGTCCTGCTGTGCGACGAGGCGACTTCGGCGCTCGATCCCGAGACGACGCAGTCGATCCTCGCGCTGCTCGCCGACATCAACCGTCGCCTCGGGCTGACGATCGTGCTGATCACGCACGAGATGGAAGTGATCCGCGCGGTGTGCGACACGGTCGCGGTGATCGAACAAGGCGAAGTCGTCGAAACGGGCCCCGTGTGGCGCGTGTTCGGCGATCCGCGCCACGGCGCGACGCGCGCACTGCTCAGCACGCTCGTGCACGACCTGCCGGCCGAACTGGCCGCGCGCGTGCAGCCGCTGCCCGAGCAGGCCGCGCTGCCCGACGGTGCGCAGGTCGTGCTCGACGTCCGTTATACGGGCGAGAGCGGCGGCGAGCCGGATGTCGGCGCGCTCGCGGCGGCGCTCGGCGGCTCGGTGCGTTTCCTGCATGGCGGGATCGAGCGCATCCAGGGGCATGCGCAAGGGCGGCTCGTGATCGCGGCGGCGCCGCGCGCAGACGACGCCGGCCAGCCGGCGGCCCGCGGCGGTGCGGTGGCGGCGCTGCTCGAACGCGCGCGCCGCCACGCGAATCACGCGGAGGTGCTCGGCTATGTTTGACCTCTGGTGGCCCGAACTGCTCGACGCGATCCGCGACACGCTGTCGATGGTCGCCGCGTCGGCCGCGGTCGCGGCGCTGCTCGGCGTCCCGCTCGCGGTGATCCTCGTGACGACTGCGCCCGGCGGCATCTACGAGCGGCGCGGCGTGAACGCGGTGCTCGGCGCGCTCGTCAACGTGTTCCGCTCGACGCCGTTCATCATCCTGCTCGTCGCGCTGCTGCCGTTCACGCGCGTGCTGATCGGCACGACGATCGGTGTATGGGCGGCCGTCGTGCCGCTGTCGATCGCCGCGATCCCGTTCTTCGCGCGGATCGCCGAGGTGAGCCTGCGCGAAGTCGATCGCGGGCTGATCGAGGCCGCGCTCGCGATGGGCGCGAAGCGCCGCCATATCGTCTGGCACGTGCTGCTGCCCGAGGCGCTCCCCGGCATGCTCGGCGGCTTCACGATCACCGTCGTCGCGCTGATCGGCTCGACCGCGATGGCGGGTGCCGTCGGCGCGGGCGGGCTCGGCGATCTCGCGATCCGCTACGGCTATCAGCGTTTCGACACGACCGTCATGGCGACCGTGATCGTGATCCTGATCGCACTCGTTTCGGCCGTGCAAATCACGGGCGACCGCCTGGTCCGACGCGTGACCCGGCGTACCTGAGCGGCGCCACAAGCGCCGGCTCTTTTCATTGAAGACCCTGAGAGAACGATACCCATGACCTTACCCATCGGCGCGCCGCGCGAATGGAACGGACAATTCGAGGAAGCACTGTTCCTGGACGTCGCACGACGCCATCGTCCCGGCTTCCCGGACAAGCTGGCGACACCGCCGCGCGAGCCGCGCGGCGAAGACGAACTGGCCGCCGTCGCCGACTACTACACGAAGATGGCGTCGCACGACCTGTTCATCGTGCAGGTCGTCGCGAAGGCGATCGACACGCTGTTCCGCGACGACCCGCATTTCCAGCTGATCCTGTCGCGCCAGCTCGGCGACGACGGCGCGCATGCGGTGATCGGCCGTGAGCGCGTGACCGAACTGACGGGGCGCGATCCGCTGCCGGAAATCGACCGGCTCGTCGCCGCGCACTGGGCGCGCATCGGCGACATCGCGGTGCGCGACGTTGCGGGCTTTCTCGCGTTCGAGTGGCATTACGAGCTGCACATCCTCGCGAAGCTGTGGATCCAGCGCAAGACCGGCCGTATCGGCGACAGCGCGATGCGCGAGCATGGCGAGAACCGGATCCGGCCGGACGAGGAGTGGCATCGCGTGCAGATCGTCCAGTGGTGGTTCGACACGTTGAAGGCGCTGCCGGCCGCCGAACGCGACGCGCTGATCGATCGCGTGATCGCGGCCGACGAGGAAACGCAGGCGCGGCTCGACGGTTACCTGCACGACGAGTACGCGCACACCGCGCACGTGTTCGGCGCGGATATCGCCGAATACCGCGCGATCTACGACGACTGGCGGCGCGAGATCCTCGCGCGGTTGACCGGCAGGCGCGAACTCGGGAAACTCGTGCCGTTGTCGGAAGCTGTCTCGACCCAGGAACAGGAAGCCGTCGCATGAACGATCCCCGCGGCCCGGCGACGCTCGCCGCTGCAACGGATGTGTCAGCCGTCGATCCGGACGCACTGGCGCGCGTCATCGAAACGCTGCGCGAAACCGCCGCCGCGCGCGATCGCGCGGGCGGCCACGCCGCGCAGGAAAAGCAGTGGCTCGCCGACGCGGGCCTGCTGACGCTCGCGGTGCCGCGCGAATTCGGCGGGCAGGAAGCCGGGTGGCCGGCGATCTACGACACGATCCGGCGGATCGCGCGCGTCGACAGCGCGCTCGCGCATCTGGTCGGGTTCCAGATCCTGCAGGTGGTGAGCGTCGACGTGTGGGGTAGCGCGGCACAGCGCGAACGCTATCTGCGCGGCACGGTCGAGCATCGCTGGTGGTGGGGCAATGCGGTCAACCCGCTCGACACGCGGCTGGCGGCGACCGCGACGCCCGACGGCGGCTACCGGCTCGACGGCGTGAAGGGCTTCTGTTCGGGCACGCGCGGCTCGCAGCGCATGACGGTGTCCGCGCACGATCCGCAAGCGGGCCGCACCGTGTTCGGCGTGGTGCCGACCGATCGCGCGGGGATCACGGTCAACGAAGACTGGGACCCGATCGGCCAGCGCCAGACCGACAGCGGCAGCGTGAGCTTCGACGGCGTGACGCTCGCGCCGGACGAGGTGCTGCACCGCTCCGAGGCGCCGCCGACACCGCGCGCGACGCTGCGCACGCTCGTGTCGCAGCTCGTGCTGACGAACCTGTTCGTCGGGCTCGCGGAAGGTGCGCTGGCGGAAGCGCGCGACTACGTGCTGAAGCATGGCCGCCCATGGATACAGTCGGAGGTCGCGCAGGCAAGCGACGATCCGTACACGCTGCAGCGCTTCGGCGACATGCGCGTGCGGGCGATCGCCGCGGCGGCGCTGGCCGATCGCGCGGCGGCCGCGTTGCAGCGCGCGTGGGCGCGGCAGGATGCGCTGACGGCGGACGAGCGCGCCGAGGTGGCGCTCGCGGTTTCGGAGGCGAAGATCGTCGCGCAGCGCGCGGCGCTCGACAACGGCGAGGCGCTGTTCGACGCATGCGGCGCGCGCGCCACGGCCGCGTCGCTCGGCCTCGACCGCTTCTGGCGCAACGCCCGTACGCATACGCTGCACGATCCGCTCGACTATCGGCTGCGTGACGTCGGCCGGTTCGCGTTGACCGGGGAATTGCCGCCGGCGTCGCTCTATACGTAAGCGGGCGCGCGCCGGGTCATTGACCGCCGGGAGGCGTGCCTTCCGGCGCCATCGGGGCGGGCGCGGGCTGAGCGGGCAGCTGCGCGCCGCCTTCCGTTCCCGCGCGCCGGTACGACACCAGTTCGTTCGTATAGCGTGCGGTGCGCATGCTGTTCGAGTCGTAGTACTCCTCGACCGACTTCACCCAGCGTCCGACCGCCGGCACGTACCAGAACGCCTTGTAAGTCTTGCCGGTCTGTTCCGCCGTGCCGTTGTTGTGGCTTTGCATCAGGATCGTCGAGCCGTTCACGGTGCGGGACAAGCCGGACGTGATCGACTGCCCGGGCGCGTTTTGCGCTTTCCACGTGCCTTCGGCCTCGATCTTGATCGCATCGAATTTCCCGCCCTGCACCGTGACCGTGTCGCGGCCGACGACCTTGTAATGCGTGTCGTACGCTTCCGACGCATGCTGCGGATTCGGGTTCGTCTCGGCATAACTGATTGCCCAGGTCTTGCCGACCGTCAGCGGAAACGCGAACGGGCGGTTCACCACGGTTTCCGTGCCGTTGACGCTGCGCGCGCGGCTCCAGTCCGCGTCGACGATCAATTCGTGCGGCGCTTGCGTCGTGCCGCTTTGCCGGGTTTCGATGTAGATGTGCCCGGGTGTCGTCCGCTGCACGGTAACCTCGTCGCGCGACTGGCGCCAGCCGTTCGGGCCGATTTCGACGGTGTTGATGTAGGTCCAGGTATCGCCGGGCTTCAGTGTCGGCGCGGCGATCGATTGGGCGAGGGCGACGCCGGGCAGCGCGGCGCAGAGTGACAACGCGGCCAGTATTTTCTTGTTCATCGTGTAGGTAGTCGGCCAACGGTCTCGCCGGCAAGCTTATCAACCACACCTTTCAATCGGCATGCCACGCGCGGTGCCGAAGCGCTGCACCGTGGCCGATCTGCTGGACGTTCAAAATGATATGTTATATCGTTACGATACAATATATCATTCGTTCCTCAACGTCCTCTTCCGGAATCGCCCGATGAGCACCGCACTCCCTCCGTCCACGCGGCTTCCCGTGACCGTCCTGTCCGGCTTTCTCGGCGCCGGCAAGACGACGCTGCTCAACCACATCCTGAACAATCGCGAGGGCCGGCGCGTCGCGGTGATCGTCAACGACATGTCCGAGGTCAACATCGACGCCGCGCTCGTCCGCGACGGCGGCGCAGGGCTGTCGCGCACCGACGAGAAGCTGGTCGAGATGAGCAACGGCTGCATCTGCTGCACGCTGCGCGAGGATCTGCTGATCGAGGTCGACCGGCTCGCGCGCGAAGGGCGCTTCGACCAGCTCGTGATCGAATCGACCGGCATCTCGGAGCCGCTGCCGGTGGCCGAGACGTTCACGTTCGAAGGCGAGGACGGCCGCAGCCTCGGCGAAGTCGCGCGGCTCGACACGATGGTGACCGTGGTCGATGCGTTCAATTTCCTGCGCGACTACGCGTCGCGCGACAGCCTGCAGTCGCGCGGTGAATCGATGGGCGACGAGGATGCGCGCACGGTGGTCGATCTGCTGATCGACCAGATCGAGTTCTGCGACGTGATCGTGATCAACAAGATCGACCTGATCGACGACAGCGCACGCGTGCGGCTGGTCGCGCTGCTGTGCGGGCTGAATCCGCGGGCGAGGATCGAGATCGCCGAATTCGGCAAGGTGCCGCTCGAGCGTGTGCTCGACACGGGCCTGTTCGATTTCGACGCAGCATCGCGCGCGCCGGGCTGGCTGCAGGAGCTGCGCGGCACGCACACGCCGGAAACCGACGCATACGGCATCCGCAGTTTCGTCTACCGTGCGCGGCGGCCGTTCCATCCGCAGCGCTTCTTCGCGCTCGTCGAAAGCGAATGGCCGGGCGTCGTCCGCTCGAAGGGGTTCTACTGGCTGGCCACCCATCCGACCGTCGCCGGTTCGTGGTCGCAGGCCGGCGCGGTCGCGCGGCACGGGCCGGCCGGCCACTGGTGGGCGGCCGTGCCGCCCGAGCGCTGGCCGCAGGACGCGGAAGCCGTCGCGCAGATCCGCGCCCGCTGGGACGAGCGCGTCGGCGACGCGCGGCAGGAACTCGTGCTGATCGGCATGGACATGGACGAGCCCGCGCTGCGCGCGCGCTTCGACGCGTGTCTGCTGACCGACGCCGAGATGGCCACCGGCCCCGAACACTGGACCACGTGGGACAACCCGTTTCGCGACTGGCCCTGACCTGAACGCGCTTCCTGCATCGATCCGGATGGAGAAGGCGCTCCACCGGATCCCGAGCATGAATGCCCTCCTTCCCGATATCTCCCTGACCGATGCCGCGCCGGGCCGCCGCCCGCTCGAATGGGTCGGCATGCAGGGCATCGACCTGCCCGTTGCAGTGGCCGAGCCCGGCTGCCGGCGCGACGTGCATGCGCGCGCCGACGTGCAGGTCGACCTTCCCGCACCGCACGTGAAGGGCATCCACATGTCGCGGCTGTACAGGCTGCTCGACGGGCTCGGCGATGGCGCCGCGCTGTCGCCGGCCGGCCTTCGGCCGGTGCTGCAGGCGATGGTCGACAGCCATCGCGACTGCGACACGCGCCGTGCTCGGCTACGGCTGCACTTCGACCTGCTGGCGCGCCGCGCCGCGCTGGTGACCGACGGGCTTGCCGGGTGGAAGGCCTATCCGGTCCGGATCGACGCGACGCTGACCGACGTCGGGTTCGAGCTGCGCGCGCAGGTGACGGTCGTCTATTCGTCGACGTGCCCGTGCTCGGCCGCGCTGTCGCGGCACTGGGTCGAACAGGCGTTCCTGGCGGCGTTCGGCCGCGACGATCGCGTGGAACCGGCAGCGGTCGCCGCGTGGCTGAAACGGCATGCGACGGCGGCCACGCCGCACAGCCAGCGCAGCGAAGCCGTCGTCAGCGTGGGGCTGCCGGCCGATGGCGCGACGCTCGGGCTGATCGACCTGATCGATCGCATCGAGCACGCGCTCGGCACGCCGGTGCAGACGGCCGTCAAACGCGCGGACGAGCAGGCGTTCGCGGTGCTGAACGGCGGCAACCTGATGTTCGTCGAGGATGCCGCGCGCCGGGTCCAGGCCGCGCTGGACGGCCGCCATGCGCACCCGCGCGTGCACGTGCGCCATCTGGAAAGCCTGCACCCGCACGACGCGGTGGCCTGGGCCGCGCCGGTTCGCGAAGGCGCCGACGCATGCTGATCCGCAAGCTGTTCCGGTTCGAGAACGCGCACGTGGTGCGCGGCTGCAGCACGCGGCGCTGCTCGCATTCGATCCACGGCCATTCGTATCGCGTCGAACTGCTGCTCGAGGCGCATGCGCTGGACCACGGGCAGATGATCTACGACTTCGGGCTGCTCAAGGGCGACGTGCGCGACCTGATCGACGCGTTCGATCACGCGGTGACGCTGTGGTCGGATGACGATCCCTGTTATGTCGAGAGCATGCGCCGGCATTCCGAGCGCTGGGTGCTGCTGCCGGTGTCGCCGAGCGCCGAGCAGTTCTCGCGCGTGTTCTTTCGCCTCGTCGATGCGGCGCTGTCCTGCACGCGCATGTCGAACGGCGAAGCCGGCGTGCGGCTGCATTCGATCATCGTTCACGAGACCGAGACCGGTTACGCGCAGTGTTTTCGCGACGATGCGTTCAACCCGCGCATGGGCCGCATCGATCTGGACGACATCGTGTTCGCGCCGGCCATCGCCGGACAGTGGCGCGATCCGGGCCTGTTCGAGCGGATCAAGCGCGGTCGTTCGATGTCAAGACAGGAATCCAGATGATCAGAAAGAACCCGCGCGGCGACCTGCCGCAGATACACCCGAGTGCATTCGTCGATCCGACCGCCATTCTGTGCGGGCTCGTGATCGTCGAGGAGAACGTGTTCATCGGCCCGTACGCGGTGATCCGCGCCGACGAAACGGATGGCGACGGCCGGATCGCGCCGATCGTGATCGGTGCGCATTCGAACATCCAGGACGGCGTGGTGATCCATTCGAAGTCGGGCGCGAGCGTCACCATCGGCCAGCACACGTCGATCGCGCATCGCGCGATCGTCCACGGGCCGTGCAAGGTCGGCAACGGCGTGTTCGTCGGCTTCAACAGCGTGCTGTTCAACTGCACCATCGACGACGGCTGCGTGGTGCGCTACAACGCGGTCGTCGACGGCTGCCACCTGCCGCCGGGCTTCTACGTGTGCTCGACCGAGCGCATCGGGCCGGAAACCGATCTCGCCGCCTTGCCGCAGGTGACGGCCGACGCGAGCGACTTCTCCGAGGACGTCGCGCGCACGAACAATGCGCTGGTGCTGGGCTACAAGCACATCCAGAACGAATTCTGAACCATGGACGAACCCGTTCGACGTGAAGAGGGCGCGCGCGACGCGCTGAAGCGACGCCATGTCGACCTGCTCGTGCACGGCGGCACGGCGATGACACCCAACGGCGCCGAGCAGGTCGACGTCGCGTGCGTGGATGGCCGTGTCGTCGCGCTGGGTGCGTTGCATGGCACGTGGAGCGCCGACGTTCTCCTGGATGCCGGCGGCCTGCATGTGCTGCCGGGCGTCGTCGACAGCCAGGTGCATTTCCGCGAACCGGGCCTGACGCACAAGGAGACCATCGAGGCCGGCACGCGCGGCGCGGTGCTCGGCGGCGTCACGACGATCTTCGAGATGCCCAACACGCATCCGCTGACGCTGACCGCGCAGGATCTGCAGGCCAAGCTGGAACGCGCGCGCGGCCGCGCGTGGTGCGACCACGCGTTCTACATCGGCGGCTCGGCCGCGAACGCCGAACGGTTGCCGGCGCTTGAAGCGCTGCCGGGCTGCGCGGGCGTGAAGGTCTTCATGGGCAGTTCGTTCGGCGACCTGCTGGCCGACGACGAAGCCGTGTTGCGCCGGATCGTGCGCAACGGGCGGCGGCGCATGGCCGTGCACGCGGAGGACGAAGCGCGGCTGCGCGCACGCCGGGCGCTCGTCGAAGCGAGCGGCGACGTGCGCGACCATCCGCGCTGGCGCGACGTGCAAAGCGCGCTGGAGGCGACGCGGCGCATCGTCGCGCTGGCCGCCGAGACGGGCCGCCGGCTGCATGTGCTGCACGTGTCCACCGCCGAGGAAATGGCGTTGCTCGCGCGGCACCGGCAGCGCGTGACCGTCGAGGTCACGCCGCATCACCTGAGCCTGCATGCACCCGATTGCTACGAACGGCTCGGCACGTTCGCGCAGATGAATCCGCCGGTGCGTGAACGGCATCATCGGGACGCGCTGTGGCAGGCCGTTCGCGACGGCGTGGTCGACGTGATCGGCAGCGATCACGCGCCGCATACGCGCGACGAAAAACGCCGGCCCTATCCGCAGTCGCCGAGCGGGATGACCGGCGTGCAGACGCTGCTGCCGCTGATGCTCGATCACGTGCACGCGGGCCGCGTGAGCCTCGAACGACTGGTCGACCTGACCAGCGCCGGGCCGGCGCGCGTCTTCGGCATCGCGGGCAAAGGGCGCATTGCGGTGGGCTACGACGCCGATTTCAGCATTGTCGACCTGCGCGCGCGGCGGATCATCCGCGACGAATGGATCGCCAGCGTCAGCGGCTGGACGCCGTACGACGGGTGCGCGGTCACGGGCTGGCCCGTGCATACGGTCGTGCGCGGCCAGGTCGTGGTGCGAGACGGCGCGCTGAACGGGGAGCCGCAGGGGCAGGCCGTCACGTTCCTGGACGCCTAGATCGGCAGGCGAACCGTCTGCTTGATGCGCTTCAGCGGAATCTCGGTTTCGACGTTGCGAACGCCTTCGATCTGCGTGAGCGTTTCCATCTGGAAGCGCTGGTAGTCGTCGAGATCGCGGGCGATCACGCGCAGCAGATAGTCGTAGCTGCCGGCCATCAGGTGGCATTCGAGCACTTCGGGCGCCTGCTCCATCTCGCGCGCGAAGCGTTCGACCGTCGTCTTGTCCTGACGCTCCAGCGTGACGCGCACGAACGCCGTGAATCGCAGGTCGACGGCGGCCGGGTTCAGCAGCGCGACATACGCGTCGATCACGCCCTGTTCCTCGAGCAGGTGAACGCGGCGCAGGCAGGGCGTGGCGGACAGCCCGGCCTGTTGCGCGAGTTCGGCATTCGTCTGGTTCGAATTCCGTTGCAACGCACGCAGAATGCGCCGGTCGATTGCATCCAGTTTGATTGGCATTTTTGACTACTCGAATGGTGAATGCTAGAGAATAGCGCCAAAACCGATAGTCAAAGTAGCCGAATACGCATCCAATCTCCATGGGAAGGCGCCGATAATCCGACGAGAGGCCGGGCGATTCCCGTCCGCCGGCAATCCCGTTCAGGAGCTTTCCCATGTCGCATCTATCCTGGCTGCCGTTCATCGCAACGTCGCTGCTGATCATCGTCACGCCGGGCCAGGACATGGTTCTCGTGATGTCGCGTACGCTGTCCGACGGCACGCGCGCGGGCCTCGTGACCGCCGCGGGCGTCAGCGTCGGGCTGCTCGTGCACACGATGCTCGCGACGCTCGGGCTGGGCGCGCTGCTGCAGGCGTCCGAATGGCTGTTCACGGCGCTGAAGGTGGTCGGCGCGTTGTACCTGCTGTACCTCGGCATCACGCTGTTGCGCTCGTCGGGCGAACTGACGCTCGCGAGCGGCGACGGCGCGCAGGCATCGCGGCTGCGCACGTTCGCGCAAGGCGCGTTGTCGAACGTGTCGAATCCGAAGGTCGCGCTGTTCTATCTGGCGTTCCTGCCGCAGTTCGCGCCGGCGGGCGCCGCGCATCCGATGCTGTCGCTGTTCGTGCTGGGCGCGACCTTCGCGGGCCTGACGTTTCTCGTCAAGGGGCCGGTTGCGGTGTTCGCCGGCCTGCTGTCCGCATCGATCCGCCGCAACCCGCGGATATTGACGCGCATGCACCGCGTCAGCGGGGTGGTGCTGCTGGGACTCGGGGTGAAGCTGGCGCTCGAGCGCCGCTGATGGCGGGGCACTCGTGCGCGTGTCGTCGCGCGCGTGGCCGCTTTCGAGCCTGGCACCACGGAATTCGCGTCGGTCGCATTCGCGCCTTCGCCGATGGCGACCGCATTCACCGCGGAGGCCGTCGCGCGGGCGATCTCGACGCTGCCGGTCGCGGATGCCGAGCTGTCGATGCCGAGCGCAACTGCATCGGCAGCACCGGCGTTGGCCTCGGAGCCGGCGTTCGTGCGCCGCTTTCCTTCACGCTCCGTGGCGCACGCGTTATTGCGCGGGCAAAGCGTCCGCCAGCGCCCGCATTGCTTCCACCGTCTCCGGATTCGCGGGGAAAAACGCCTCGATCGCGAGTTCCGACAGCGTCACGTCGACCGGCGTGCCGAACACCGTCGTGGTGCTGAAGAACGTCAGTTCGCCGGCCGCCGTGCGCAGCCGCAACGGCACGGCGATATCCGCGAAGTCGGTGCGCGCATGCGTGTCGTCGGGCTGGTCGGCCGGGGCAGGATACGCGGCGAGTTCGTCGCGTAGCGTGTGCAGCGCGCGGTCGCCGCTCGCATCGATCTGCCGCTGCAGCCGATGCAGGATGTGCGCGCGCCACTCGTGCCAGTTGACGATCTGCGACGCGAGGCCGTCCGGATGCAGGCTCAGCCGCAGCACGTTGACGGGCGGTTGCAGCAGCGACGGATCGGCCTGCGCGACCAGCGCGCCGAGCATCCGGTTCGCGGCGAGCAGTGTCCAGTGACGATCCACGGCGAGCGCCGGATAGGGCTCGTGGCCGCGCAGCACGGCTTCCACCGCATGGCGCGCGGCATCGAGCTGCGGATCCGAGAACGGCCGTTCGCGGAACAGCGGCGCGAAGCCGGCCGCGACGAGCAGCGCATTGCGTTCGCGCAGCGGCACGTCGAGACGCTCCGCGAGATGCAGCACCATCTCGCGGCTCGGCTGCGCGCGGCCCGATTCGACGAAGCTCAGGTGGCGCGCGGAAACGTCCGCGTCGAGCGCGAGCGCCATCTGGCTCAGGCGCCGGCGTTGCCGCCACGTGCGCAGCAGCGGGCCGATGCCGGACGCGCGGCCGGCGGACGGGGAGGGCGAGTGGAAGGCGGCGGTCGGGTTCATGCAGCAGATGATAGGCAATCCAGAGTGCCTTGGGCATTACCTGCGACGTAAGCATCGCGCCTCCCCGGGCGTGTCGCGGCGCTGCGTTACCATAGCCCCCGTGCCAACTGAGAGACGACGCCGGACCCGCGATTGAAAACGCAAGGGCCGACGCCGTGCATATTTACGACAAGGCATTCCAGGGGAATCCAACAATGAAAAAACTTGCCGTCCGGCTCGCCTGCATGGCGACGCTTGCATTCACCGCGATCAGCGGCCACGCGCAGACCGAAGCCGCGCAGGTGGAAATGAGGGCCGCGGCCGCCGCCGCCAACGACGCGGTCGTGAAGGGCCCGACCGATATCGATGTGAAACACGAAGCCGTGCTGAAGCTGAAAGCCGGCGAATCGTTCGTGCCGGCCGCCGAAGCCGGCCGCTACCTGCGCTCGATGGGCAACTCGATCGACGAAACCAGGCTGGTCGGCCTCGTGCTGCCCGACGATCCCGACGCCGACTGGATCTCGGTCGTGTCGTTCGAGCCGAGCGGTTATATCCGCGACGACGACGCGAAGGACTGGAAACCCGACGAGCTGCTGAAGAGCCTGCAGGCCGGCACCGAGGAAGACAACCCCGGGCGCAAGGAGCGCGGCCTGCCCGAAACCGAGGTGGTCGGCTGGGCGAAGGCGCCCGCGTACGACGCGGCCACGCACCGGCTCGTGTGGTCCGCGATCATCCGCGACAAGGGCGCGGCCCCGAATGCCGAGAACGACGGCGTGAACTACCGGACGCTCGTGCTCGGCCGCGACGGCTACCTGTCGCTGACGATGGCGTCGACGCTCGCCGATCTGCCGAAATACAAGGCGTCGGCCGACGAGCTGCTGTCGAACATCAGCTTCAACGACGGCAAGCGCTACGCCGATTTCAACAAGTCGACCGACCACGTCGCCGAGTATGGCCTCGCGGCGCTGATCGTCGGCGTCGGCGCGAAGAAGCTCGGCCTGCTCGCGCTGATCGGCGCGTTCGCGGTGAAGTTCTTCAAGGTGGGCGCGGTTGCGCTGCTGGCCGGCGGCGCCGCGCTGAAACGCTTCTTCGGGCGCAAGCCGAAGCCGGCCGCGGTGCCGGCCGTCGCCGATGCATCCGGCGCGTCCGGCATGTCCGATGCATCCGCCACGGAGCGCAAGGAATGACGAAGCTGTTGCTGCTGATCTTCGGCGGCCTCAAGCTCGGCAAGGTGCTCGTGTCGGCGGGCACCATGCTCGCGTCGATCGCGGTCTATGCGCTGTTCTACGGCTGGCGGTTCGCGGCCGGTTTCGTGGCACTGCTGCTGGTGCACGAGGCCGGCCACTACGTGGCCGCGCAGCGGCGCGGGCTCGACGTCGGGCTGCCGACCTTCATCCCGTTCGTCGGCGCGTGGATCCAGCTGAAGGAGATGCCGCACGACGCGGAAACCGAGGCGCACGTCGGGCTCGCCGGGCCGTTCGTCGGCACGCTCGGTGCGCTGGCCTGCTACGCGGCCGCGCGCCACTACGACAGCAACCTGCTGCTCGCGCTGTCGTACACGGGCTTCTTCCTGAACCTGTTCAACATGATTCCGCTGTCGCCGTTCGACGGCGGGCGGATCACCGCGGTGCTGTCGCCGCGCATCTGGTTCGCGGGCGTGCCCGTGCTGATCGCGCTGTTCGTGTATCGGCCGAGCCCGCTGCTGATCGTGATGGCGATCCTCGCGCTGCCGCAGCTCAAGCGCGCGTGGCGCTACGATCCCGACGCGCCGGAGAATCGCGTGTACTACGCGACGTCGATCGAGACGAAGACGACGTACGCGCTCTGCTACGTCGGCCTGCTCGCGTTCCTCGCGCTGATGACGTCCGGCGTGCACGACATGCTGCGCGTCGCGCATTCCGCGGCCTGACGCAAAAACGGCGGCCGCTGTTACGCGGCCGCCGTCGTTTTTCTTCTCTTTTCGCCGAATCTCACGCGTCGCGATGCCGCAGCTCGACGCGCCTGATGTCCTTCACGATCACGAGATAGCTGAACACGGTGACGAGCGCGTTCAGCCCGACGAACACGAGTGCGCCGTTGAACGAGCCGCTCGCGCCGACGAGATAGCCGATCGCGATCGGCGCGACGATGCCGGCCGTATTGCCGAACATGTTGAACAGGCTGCCCGACAGGCCGATCGCTTCCTTCGGCGCGGTATCGGCGACGACGGCCCAGCCGAGCGAGCCGATGCCCTTGCCGAAGAACGACACGGCCATCAGCACGATCACGAGCGCTTCGCTGTCGACGTAGTTGCAGCCGATGATGACCATCGACAGCGCCATCCCGCCGACGATCGGAATCTTGCGCGCGAGCGTGAGCGACACGCCGCGGCGGATCAGCCCGTCCGACAGCATTCCGCCGAGCACCCCGCCGAGGAACCCGCAGATCGCGGGCAGCGACGTCATGAAGCCGGCCTTCAGCAGCGACATCCCGCGCGCCTGCACGAGGTAGATCGGGAACCACGTGAGGAAGAAATAGGTGAGCACGTTCACGCAGTACTGGCCGAGATACACGCCGATCAGCATCCGGTTCGACAGCAGCTGGCGCACGTAGTACCAGCCCGCCACGCGGCGGCCTTCCGAGCGCAGGCCGTCGGTGCCGCGCACGGTCGTGCGCACGAGGCCGCCGCCCTGCTCGATATGCTCGAGTTCCGCGCGGTTCACGGCCGGATGGTCGGCCGGATCCTTCACGACCCGCAGCCACAGGAACGCGAGCGCGATGCCCGCGAGGCCGAGCCACAGATACACCTGGTGCCAGCCGTACGCATGCGTGAGCCACGCCATCAGCGGCGAGAACACCACGGCCGCGAAGTATTGCGCGGCGTTGAAGATCGCGGACGCCGTGCCGCGCTCGGCGGTCGGGAACCAGCTCGCGACGACTTTCGCGTTCGCGGGAAAGGCGGGGGCCTCGGCGATGCCGACCGCGAAGCGCATCGCGAACAGCGCGGCCACCGCGAACGCGGCGCTGCCGCCGAGCCCGATCGTGCCCTGCAGCAGCGTGAACGCCGACCACAGGAAGATGCTGGCCGCATACACGCGGCGCGCGCCGAAGCGGTCGAGCAGCCAGCCGCTCGGCAGTTGCGCGAGCACGTACGCCCAGCTGAACGCCGAGAAGATGTAGCCCATCGTCACCGGATCGATGCCGAACGCCTTGCGGATCGGCGTGCCGGTGATCGACAGCGTCGCGCGGTCCGCATAGTTGAGCGTCGTGACGACGAACAGCATCGCCAGGATCCAGTAGCGCACGGCGGTCCGGCGCGCGGTGCGCGCGAGGTCGAGCGGAAGATCGCGAGGGGTGGTCTGATTCGGCACTTTAATGTACGTCGTCGTATGACATGATGTGGAGTTTATGTGGGTTGGTCGACCCCGGAAACCTCGGGTTTTCCCGTTGGGTACGACGCAAAACGTCCACCATTTGGGCATGGGCCGAATAAATAAGGGATTCGCGCATTGTGTGGCAAGATCGACGACCCGCGTGAATCGCAAAATCATGTCGGCAGACATCGTATCTGTTGGGCTACAATGAGTCCATCATTCCCGAACCACGGAGCACACCCATGCAACTGACAGGAGAGATGCTGATCGGCGCCGAAGCGGTCGCCGGCTCGGCCGGTACCTTGCGCGCGTTCGACCCGTCGAAGGGCGCGCCGATCGATGCGCCGGCATTCGGCGTCGCGGCGCAGGCCGACATCGAGCGTGCATGCGAACTCGCGCGCGACGCGTTCGACGCGTACCGCGCGCAGCCGCTCGCGGCCCGCGCGGCGTTTCTCGACGCGATCGCGGATGAAATCGTCGCGCTCGGCGACGCGCTGATCGAGCGCGCGCACGCGGAAACAGGCCTGCCCGTCGCGCGGCTGCAGGGTGAGCGCGGCCGCACCGTCGGCCAGCTCCGGCTGTTCGCGCGTGTCGTGCGCGACGGCCGCTTTCTCGCCGCGTCGATCGATCCCGCGCAGCCTGCCCGCACGCCGCTGCCGCGCTCGGACCTGCGGCTGCAGAAAGTCGGGCTCGGGCCCGTCGTCGTGTTCGGTGCGAGCAATTTCCCGCTCGCGTTTTCGGTGGCCGGCGGTGATACGGCGTCGGCGCTCGCGGCCGGCTGCCCGGTGATCGTGAAGGCGCACGAGGCGCACCTCGGCACGTCCGAACTGGTCGGCCGCGCGATTCGCGCCGCCGTCGCGAAAACCGGGATGCCGGCCGGCGTGTTCTCGCTGCTGATCGGCCCCGGCCGGGTGATCGGCGCGGCGCTCGTCGGCCATCCGGCGGTCCAGGCCGTCGGCTTCACGGGGTCGCGGCAGGGCGGCATGGCGCTCGTGCAGATCGCGAACGCCCGCCCGCAGCCGATTCCCGTCTACGCGGAAATGAGCAGCATCAACCCCGTCGTGCTGTTCCCGGCGGCGCTCGCCGCGCGCGGCGACGCGATCGCGACGGGTTTCGTCGATTCGCTGACGCTCGGCGTCGGCCAGTTCTGTACCAACCCGGGCCTCGTGCTCGCGATCGACGGCCCCGATCTCGACCGCTTCGAATCCGTCGCCGCGCAGGCGCTCGCGAAGAAGCCGGCCGGCGTGATGCTCACGCCCGGGATCGCCGATGCGTATCGCCATGGCCGCGGCAAGCTGGCCGAACTGCCGGGCGTGCGCGAAATCGGCGCGGGCGAGACCGCGCAGACCGACTGCCAGGCCGGCGGCGCGTTGTACGAAGTCGGCGCGCAGGCATTCCTGGCCGAGCCGGCGTTCAGCCACGAAGTGTTCGGCCCGGCGTCGCTGATCGTGCGCTGCCGCGATCTCGACGAAGTCGCGCGCGTGCTCGACGCGCTCGAGGGCCAGCTCACGGCCACGCTGCAGATGGACGCCGACGACAAGCCGCTGGCCCGCCGGCTGCTGCCGATCCTCGAACGCAAGGCCGGGCGCCTGCTCGTGAACGGTTACCCGACCGGCGTTGAGGTGTGTGACGCGATGGTGCACGGCGGGCCGTTCCCCGCGACGTCGAACCCGTCCGTCACGTCGGTCGGCGCGACGGCGATCGAGCGTTTCCTGCGCCCGGTGTGCTACCAGGATTTCCCGGACGATCTGCTGCCGGAAGGGCTGCAGGAGAGGAATCCGCTCGCGATTCCGCGGCTGCGGGACGGGAAGGCGGAGTGACGGGCGGCGACGATTGAGCGTGTGATTTCCGGCGGCCAGTGCGTCGGGGTCGGTGCCGGCACGCGGAAACCAAAAGGCGGATGTGGCCGGTGGGCCGCTTCCGCCTTTTTTGCATGACGGGTTTCGGTGTTGACGGGTTTGTTCGAAGTGTCGACAAGAATCATGTCGGGGCAGCATGGAGGGCGGCGGTCGGAGCAGCGGCCTCGGGGTACGTGACTGCCGTGGATCTTGCCGTCTTCCCCGTCTCCCGGTTTTCTCCTACAGTAGCGAAGCCTCGGGCCAGCCGGCCCGCAGGCAAGCCTGAGAGACCGACAAAAGACAACGAGGGAACCCCCGATGAACATCAACAAGCGTGGCGATCACCTGTTCGCGGCCGGATTGTGGAAAGCGATCGGCGACGTCGCGAAATCCGTGCGCACCCAGGTCGGCCAGTACAGCGAAGGGCGCGTGCTCGCGAATGCGCTGCTGGAATTCCAGCGCGACCTGGGCGGCAGCGAATTCGACGTGACGATCAACCAGGGGCGCGTCGTCACGGGCGCCGACGCGCATTCGCTCGTGTTCGGGCAAGCCGTGCGCCGTTTCCGGCAGGACATGGAAGCGCTGGTGTTCGCGCTCCAGTATCGGCGCGGCATCGACGAACGCGACCCGGGCCTGCGCACCGAAGCACTGCTGCAGGCGAACAGCCAGCTCGCGACCGCGAAGCAGTCGGCGACGATCACGGTCGGCCGGTTCTTCGATGCGGTCGTCGACCGCGACGTGCTCGGGCAGATCCTCGACGGCGAATCGAATGCACGCGCGCGGGCCGGGACGCAGGGGCAGATCGAGGCGACGCGGGTCAGGCTCGCGAACGTGCGCCACCGGATCGTCGGAATCATCGCGCAGATGTGACGCGGCCGGACGGCCTGCGAGGCGGGGTGGCGTCACGCGAAGCGCTGCGCCGGAGCCGGCACCCGTCGCGGCGGATGGGTGCGCGGATACTGCTGCGGACGGTCGCGATACCGTCGAACCGGCACGCGACGCGACAACCGGCCTGCGGCGCCGATCAAGGCGCCGCGCAGGCCGTACCCGCTTACTGCGAGCCCATCTTCTTGATCAGCACGTCGAGTTCGGCCGCTTCGGCCTCGGTGAGGTCGACGAGCGGCGCCCGCACGGGGCCCGCGTCGTGGCCGACGAGCTTCGCGCCCGCCTTCACGATGCTGACCGCATAACCCGCGCGACGGTTGCGGATCTTCAGGTACGGCAGGAAGAACGTGTCGAGCAGGCGACCGACCGTTGCGTGGTCGTCCTTCGCGATCGCTTCGTAGAACTCCATCGCCGTCTTCGGGATGAAGTTGAACACGGCCGACGAATACACCGGCACGCCGAGCGCCTTGTACGCGGCGGCATAGACTTCGGCCGTCGGCAGGCCGCCGAGATACGCGAAGCGGTCGCCGAGGCGGCGGCGGATCGTCACCATGCTTTCGATTTCGCCGACGCCGTCCTTGAAGCCGATCAGGTTCGGGCAACGATCGGCGAGGCGCTCGAGCATGTCGGCGTTCAGCTTCGAATTCGCCCGGTTGTACACCACGACGCCGATCTTCAGTGCGCGGCACACCTGCTCGACGTGCTCGGCAATCCCTTCCTGGCTGGCTTCGGTCAGGTAATGCGGCATCAGCAGCACGCCGCTCGCGCCGAGGCGCTCGGCCTCCTGCGCATATTCGATCGCGACGCGCGTCGCGCCGCCCGCGCCGGCGAGGATCGGCACCTTGCCCTTGCAGGTTTCTGTCGCGACGCGGATCACGTCCGAATACTCGCGCTGCGTGAGCGAGAAGAATTCACCGGTGCCGCCGGCCGCGAACAGCGCGCTCGCACCGTACGGCGCGAGCCATTCCAGGCGCTCGGCATAGGTGGACGGGCGGAAGCTGCCGTCGGCGTCGAAGTCCGTCAGCGGAAAGGACAGCAGGCCGTGGGAGATGATCTGTTTGAGTTCTTGCGGTGAAGTCATGGTTGGGTCGTCCGTCTAGCGCGAGTGCTGGTTCGTCGGGAACGGCATACGAGCCAAATTGGCGATGTCGTTGTATGTCATCGTACAACGAGGGAAAGGACCACGCAAGCGGTTTGCTGGCGGGTAAATGATAGGGTCTTTCCGGATAAGGGTTTACTCAGCATCGCCGGCCAGAGTTGAATGTCGTATGATGACTAACAATATGGCCGACAGCCTCCAGGATTTCCGATGACTGCTTCCCCGCTCTACATCCGTGTGCATCCGGACGACAACGTCGCGATCGTCGTCAACGACGGCGGCCTGCCCGAGGGCGCGACGTTCGCCGACGGGCTGACGCTGCGCGAAGGCGTGCCGCAGGGGCACAAGGTCGCGCTGGTCGATCTCGCGGCCGGCGACCCGATCGTCCGCTACAACGTGGTGATCGGTTATGCGCTGGCCGAGCTGCGACGCGGCAGCTGGGTCAACGAGCGCACGATGCGCATGCCCGAGCCGCCGGGGCTCGACGACCTGCCGCTCGCGACGCGTGCCGCGCCGCCGCTGCCGCCGCTCGAAGGCTATACGTTCGAGGGCTTCCGCAATGCCGACGGCTCGGTCGGCACGCGCAACATCCTCGCGATCACGACGACCGTGCAGTGCGTGTCGGGCGTCGTCGAGCATGCGGTGCGGCGGATCAAGGCCGAGCTGCTGCCGCGCTACCCGAACGTCGACGACGTGGTCGGGCTCGAGCACACGTACGGCTGCGGCGTCGCGATCGACGCGCCCGACGCCGACATCCCGATCCGTACGCTGCGCAACATCAGCCTGAATCCGAACTTCGGCGGCGAGGTGATGACCGTGAGCCTCGGCTGCGAGAAGCTTCAGCCCGAGCGCCTGCTGCCGCCCGGCGCGATTCCGGTGGCGGCCGACGGCGCCGGCGACAACGGCGGTGTCGTGTGCCTGCAGGACGCCGCGCACGTCGGCTTCAACTCGATGATCGACTCGATCATGAAGATGGCCGAATCGCATCTCGAGCGGCTGAACCGCCGCCGCCGCGAGACGTGCCCTGCGTCGGATCTCGTCGTCGGCGTGCAGTGCGGCGGCAGCGACGCGTTCTCGGGGCTCACCGCGAATCCGGCCGTCGGCTTCGCGGCGGACCTGCTGGTGCGCGCGGGCGCGACGATCATGTTCTCCGAGGTGACGGAAGTGCGTGACGGTGTCGCGCAGCTCACGTCGCGTGCGGCGAACGAGGACGTTGCGCGCGAGATCATTCGCGAGATGGACTGGTACGACCGTTACCTGCAGCGCGGCCGCGTCGACCGCAGCGCGAACACGACGCCCGGCAACAAGAAGGGCGGCCTGTCGAACATCGTCGAGAAGGCGATGGGCTCGATCGTGAAGTCGGGCAGCGCGCCGATCGCCGGTGTCGTGCGTCCCGGCGATCGCGCGAAGCAGAAGGGGCTGCTTTATGCGGCGACGCCCGCGAGCGACTTCATCTGCGGCACGCTGCAGCTCGCGGCCGGGATGAACCTGCACGTTTTCACGACCGGCCGCGGCACGCCGTACGGCCTCGCACAGGTGCCGGTGATCAAGGTCGCGACGCGCAGCGATCTCGCGCGCCGCTGGCACGACCTGATGGATCTCGACGCGGGGCGGATCGCGACCGGCGCGGCGACGATCGAGGACACCGGCTGGGAACTGTTCCGGCTGATGCTCGACGTCGCGAGCGGCAAGCGCCGCACGTGGGCCGAGCAGTGGAAGCTCGCGAATGCGCTGACGCTGTTCAATCCGGCGCCGGTGACCTGACGCGCGCGGCCGATGCCGCCGGACGATGCGGGCGCCCGACGGCGCCCGTTTTCATTGCGGCGATCGTTACGCGATGTCGATCGGCAGCGACAGCCCGACCTTGACGCGCGACATCACGACCATCGTTTCGAAGTGACGAATGTTGTGGTGCTGCCGGAATACGCGCGTGGAAAACTCCTCGTAGTGATCGATGTCGCGCATCGCGATCATCAGCACGAAATCGGCCCGCCCCGTCACCACGTAACACTGCATGACTTCCGGCAGCGACTTCAGGAACCGCTTGAATTCGTCGAGCAGGTCGACCCGTTCGCGCTCGACCTGCACGAGGACGAGCATCGTCAACGGGAGGCCGACCTTGGCCGGATCGACGACGGAAACGTCCTGCTGGATATAGCGCTCGTCGCGCAACCGCTTCACGCGGCGCAGGCATGCGGGCGGGCTCAGGCCGATCTCGGCGGCAAGCGCCTGGTTGGTGATCTGGTTGTCGTGCTGGAGGCGGGCGAGGATCCGCAGGTCGAAGTCGTCGAGCGGTGTGGCGGCGGGATTCATCGGATTTCCTTCGGAGAGAAAAAACGAAACAAACTCGCGAATGATGCCGCCCGATGTTTATCGGATTTCGCGACGGCTGCCGATAATCGTAGCACCCGTCAACGATGAAGCCGCGAGGAAAACATCATGCGTTTCCGACATCTGCTGCTGGTGCCGCTCGTGCTGCTGGTGCCACTTGTGTCGCTTGTACCGGCCGTTCCCGCGTTCGGCGCGGATACGGTCGTCGTGGGTTTTGCCGGCGCGCTCACGGGTGCGCAGGCGCATTTCGGCGAGGACAGCGCGCGCGGCATTCGGCTCGCGATCGACGAAATCAACGCGGCGCATCCAGGCGTCGCCGGGCATCCGGTCACGTTCGTGCTCGACGCGCAGGACGACCAGGCCGACCCGAAGGTCGCGACGACGGTCGCGCAGCGCTTCGTCGATACGCACGTCAGCGCCGTGATCGGCCACCAGAATTCGGGGACGTCGATCGCCGTCGCGCGGCTCTACGCGACGGCGAACATCGCGGAGCTGACGCCGTCGGCCACCAATCCGGCGTTCACGCGTCTCGGCTATCGCATCACGTTCCGGATGCTCGCGAACGACGACTTCCTCGGGCAGGCAGTCGCGCGCTATGCGGTCGAGCAGTTGCACGCGCGCCGCATCGGTGTCGTCGACGATCGCACGGCCTACGGGCAGGGCATCGCGGACGTGTTCGCCGGCGGGCTCGGGAACACGGGCGCCGCCGTGGTCGCACGCGAATACACGACCGACAAGGCGTTCGACTTCGGCGCGCCGCTGACGCTGCTCAAGGGCCGTGCGCCCGACGCGATCTTCTTCGGCGGCATGGACACGCAGGGCGGGCCGATGCTCAGGCAGATGAAGAAGCTGCGGATCGCCGTGCCGCTGCTGGGCGGCGACGGTCTGTGCACGCACGAGATCCTGAAACTGGCCGGCGATGCGCTCGACGGCAACCTCGTGTGTGCGGACGGCGGCCGAAGCCTCGCGAAGATGCCGGGCGGCCCCGCGTTCGCGGCGCGCTTCACGCGGAAGTACGGCGCCCCCGTGCAGCTCTACGCACCGTACGCCTACGACGCGATGATGGCCGTCTACCACGCGGTGATGCTCGCGCAGTCCACCGATCCGGCGAAGATCGTCGACGCGCTGCATCGCGTCGACTTCCAGGGCGTGACCGGCCGGATCGCGTTCGACGCGAACGGCGAGCTGCGCAACCCGGCGGCAACGATTTCGACGTTCAAGGGAGGCAACAAGGTGACTTTGTCGGAGGTAGTGAAATGAATACGCGGATTCTTCCGGTGGGCACCGCATCGCTGCGCGACGTCGCGCGGCCGGTCGGCGACGTTACCGATCCCGCCGTGCGCGAAGCCGCCGGCGCACTGCGCGCCGCGCTGCGCGCGTTTCGCGACGAACACGGTTTCGGCCGCGCGGTCGCCGCGCCGCAGATCGGCGTCGGGCAACGGATGATCGCGCTCGCGCTGGACGGCTGGCCCGACGTGATTGTGAACCCCGAAATCGTGTGGCGCAGCGACGCGCGGATGACGCTGTGGGACGACTGCATGTGCTTTCCCGACCTGTTCGTGCGTGTCGAGCGCCACGCGTCGGTGAGCGTGCAGTACATGACGCTCGACGGCGAGCTGCATCGGCGCGACGCGCTGTCGCCCGATGTGTCGGAGCTGATGCAGCACGAGATCGACCATCTCGACGGCAAGCTGTCGTTCGATCGCGCGGCGGGGCCGAATGCGGTTGTGCATCGCAGCGTGTTCGACGCCGATCGCGCGTCGTTTGTCGCGCAGGTCGACTACGCGCCGCACGCGCCCGACGTGAAACGTACGGCGCCGGAGAGCATTCAGTCCGCCGAAGCATCCGCGTATCCGCCGGGCGCCGCGTACATGAATGGCCGCTTCGTTCCGATCGCCGACGCGCGCGTGTCGGTGCTCGACTGGGGTTTCCTGCATTCGGACGTCACATACGACACCGTGCACGTGTGGAACGGCCGCTTCTTCCGCCTCGACCGGCACATCGCGCGGTTCAGGCGCTCGCTGGCGAGGCTGCGGCTGGACGTGCCGTTGGGCGACGATGTGCTGCGCGACATCCTCGTCGAATGCGTGCGCCGCTCGGGCCTGCGCAACGCGTACGTCGAAATGCTGTGCACGCGCGGCGTATCGCCCACCTTCAGCCGCGACCCGCGCGACGCGGTGAACCAGTTCATCGCGTTCGCGGTGCCGTACGGCTCGGTCGCGAACGAGCGGCAGTTGCGCGAGGGCCTGCACCTGCATCTGGTCGACGACGTGCGGCGGATTCCGCCCGAATCGGTCGATCCGCAGATCAAGAACTACCACTGGCTCGACCTCGTCGCCGGGCTGCTGAAGGGGTATGACGCGGGTGCGGAGTCGGTCGTGCTGAAGTGCACGGACGGCAGCATCGCCGAAGGGCCCGGGTTCAACGTCTTCATCGTGCGCGACGGCCGGCTTCGGACGCCCGAGCGCGGCGTGCTGCACGGCATCACGCGGCAGACCGTGTTCGAGCTGGCGGCGTCGATGGGCATCGACGCGCAGGCCGGCCGCGTCGACGATGCGCAACTGCGCGAAGCCGACGAGGTGTTCATCACGTCGACGGCCGGCGGGATCATGCCCGTCACGCGGCTGAACGGCGCACCGATCGGCGACGGCCGGCCGGGCCCGATGACGCGCCGGCTGTTCGACGCGTACTGGGCGAAGCACGAGGATCCGGCGTGGAGCCTGGCGGTCGACTACGCGGCCAACTACGCGGCCGGCTGATCGCGGCGGCGCGGGCGCGATTTCCTTACCTCGTACGTAATCGACCGCCCGCGCGAGGCCGGCGACGATGACGGCACGCGAATACGAAACACCCAACGTTCGCGACCTCGTCCCCTCATCGACACAAGGAGCCTCGCCATGAACACCGCTCAATCCGCTTCGTCTGCCTCGTCCATTCACGCCGACCTGATCGACCGCTACTTCGACGCATGGAACGAACCCGACGTCGCGCGCCGCCGCGCGCTGATCGACGCGACCTACGCGAGCGACGCGGCCTATCGCGATCCGTTGATGGCCGGCGATGGCCACGCGGGCATCGATGCGATGATCGCGGCCGTGCAGGCGCGTTTCCCCGCGTTCCGCTTTCGCCGCACGACCGACGTCGACGCGTTCGGCCAGCACCTGCGGTTCTCGTGGGCGCTCGTGTCGCCCGACGGCGCGGCGATCGTGAAGGGTTCGGACTTCGGCACGGTCGACGCGTCGGGCCGCCTCGCGACGGTCACCGGTTTCATCGACGAGATGCCGGCCGCGGCGCCGTGACGCGAGCGATGCATGCGCAACGGCCACCGGGATCGGGTAACGTTATGCGATTCGTTCCTGATCCCGGAGACTAGCCGACATGCTGAAGAATCTCGACCCGCTGCTGCACGCCGACATCCTGCACACGCTGCGTGCGATGGGGCACGGTGACGAAATCGCGATCTGCGACGCGAATTTCCCGGCGGAATCCGTCGCGGAGCACACGGTGGTCGGCCGCGCGTTGCGCATCGACGGCGCCGATTCGGCGCGCGTCGTGCGCGCGGTGCTGTCCGTGCTGCCGCTCGACACGTTCGTCGACACACCCGCATGGCGGATGGAAGTCGTCGGCGACGCAGCCGCGGTGCCGCCCGTGCAGCGCGAGGTGCAGGCCGAGATCGACCGCGCGGAAGGGCGCGCGGTGCCGCTCGCGGGCATCGACCGTTTCGCGTTCTACGAGCGCGCGCAGCAGGCCTACGCGGTGATCGTTACCGGCGAACTGCGCGGCTATGGCTGCTTCATCTTCAAGAAAGGCGTGTTGTTGAGCGACGCGGGCTAAACGCGTTTTTCAGTGCGTCGAGCCGCCGGCGCGGCCGCCGCAGTGTAAAGATTTGCTACAACCTTTTTCTTGGACACGGCGAAAAGACCCTCTATGCTGGCCCATTTGCCGCGCCCCCTCCCGGGCCGCGCGGCGTCGAACCGCCCGGGCGCGCCCGGGGCAAGCGGCCGAATTGCATACGAGGAGAGAGGCATGACGCGTACCGTCGATTCCGGCGTCATTTTTTTCGCACGCCTGGCGCTGGCGGCGTTGTTCTTGTGGGGCGGCATCATGAAGCTGCTCGGCTACAGCGATTTCATCGCGTATCTGCACGGAATGAACGTGCCCTATCAACAGGTCGTCGCGCCGATCGTCGTCGCGATCGAGGGGCTCGGCGGCCTGCTGCTGATCGTCGGCTACAAGGTGCGGCCGCTCGCGCTGCTGATGGCCGTCTACACGATCGCGACCGCGATGGTCGGGCACAATTTCTGGGACGCGACGAGCGCCGCCGTCCAGCACGACATGGTGATTCACTTCTGGAAGAACGTCGCGATCGCCGGCGGGTTCCTGCTGCTGTTCGTCACCGGCGCCGGCGGCGCGAGTATCGACGCGCTGCGCCGGCCGAGTTCATCGTACGGCGTGCTGCGTTGAACCGGGCCGACTCGCGCCGCCAGGCCGAGGCAAGGCAAAAGGGCCGAATCCCGCACGCCGCGGGATTCGGCCCTTCGTTCATCAAGCGGGCGCGGGCGTTCAGTGCGTGCCCTTCACATCCTTCACGTCCTTCGCATCCTTCGAGAACTGCACGGCGATCGCGCCGAGCACGCAGATCGCCGCGACGTACACGACCGGCGCGAGCGGATTCGATTTCATCATCAGCGACACGATCACCGGCGTGAGGCCGCCGAAGATCGCATACGCGACGTTGTACGAGAACGAGATGCCCGAGAAGCGCACGACGGCCGGGAAGCTCTTGACCATCACGAACGGCACCGCGCCGATCGTGCCGACCATGAAGCCCGCGATTCCGTAGTAGAGCGGCAGCGTCGACGCATCGGCCGCGACCTGCACGAACAGCAGGTAGTAGCACGCGGCCAGCCCGATGCCGCCGATGCCGAGCACGCGCTTCGCGCCGATCCAGCCCGCGAGCGAACCCGCGGTGATGCAGCCGGCGGTCAGGCACAGCGTCGCGACGCTGTTCGCGAACAGCGTCGTCGCGGGCGTCAGGTGGAACTGCTTCTGCAGCAGCGCGGGCGTCATCAGGATCACGACGACGATCGCGGCCGACAGCATCCACGTGAGCAGCATCGACACGATCACCGCGCGGCCGTGGTCGCGCAGCACGGCCTTCAGCGGAATCTCGGCCGCGAGCGCCTTCTTCGCCTTCATTTCGGCGAACACCGGCGTTTCATGCAGCCAGCGACGCAGGTACACGGAGAACAGGCCGAACACGCCGCCGAGCAGGAACGGGATGCGCCACGCGAACGCGGCGACTTCGGCGGTCGAGTAACGGCTGTTGATGCCGGCGGCGACGAGCGAGCCGAGCAGGATGCCGGCCGTCAGGCCCGCGGTCAGCGTGCCGCATGCATAGCCGATATGACGCGACGGCACGTGCTCGGACACGAACACCCACGCGCCCGGCACTTCGCCGCCGACTGCCGCGCCTTGCAGCACGCGGAACAGCAGCAGCAACACCGGCGCGAGGATGCCGATCGTGTCGTAGGTCGGCAGCAGGCCCATCAGCAGCGTCGGCACCGACATCATCAGCACGCTCAGCGTGAACATCCGCTTGCGGCCGAACAGGTCGCCGAAGTGCGCCATGATCACGCCGCCGAGCGGGCGGGCGAGATAGCCGGCCGCGAAGATGCCGAACGTCTGCAACTGGCGCAGCCAGTCGGGAATGTCGTGCGGGAAGAACAGTTGCCCAATCGCCGGCGCGAAGAACACGAAGATGATGAAGTCGTAGAACTCGAGGGCGCCGCCGAGTGCGGCAAGGCCAAGGGTCTTGTAGTCGCTGCGCGTGAGCGCGCGTTCGGCGGCGCGAGGCACGCCGCTCAATTCGGAAGCTTGCATGGTCAGGACGATCGGTTTTCGAATGTTGTTGTCGGTGCTGCGTCTCCAGGGCCCGCTATCGGCATGGACTGACAAGGCGCGGCTTGCATCGTCGAAGCGTGTCGTGTGCCGGGTGAGGCGCGCAACACGCGCCGCCGCACCGGGATGGGGCACGGCAGGGACGAAGCGTCAAAGCGGGTGGGAGGATTCTACAGGAGCGCGAAATGCGCGCGCGGGTGCGCGACGGGGAAGGCGTCGGAGCGTGCGGCCGAGGCCGGGGCAAAAGCGCGCGCGGCGCGGGCGGCCGATGAGCCGCCGACGCGCCGCGCGGGGCCGGGTTGCGTATCAGTTGCCGGCGATCGTATCGACCGGCTTGAACGTGCCGCGCTCGACCTTGTAGATCGTCACCGGCGCATCCTTCAGGTCGCCTTTCGCGTCGTACGCGATGCTCGGGGCCGACATGCCCTTGACCGACACCTTGCCGAGATACGGCGTGTACACCTTCGGGTCGGTCGAGTTCGCGTCCTTCATCGCGGTGAGCAGCGCGATCGTGCCGTCGTACGAGTACGGCGAGTAGGTGATCACGTCTTCGTTGAAGCGCGCCTTGTAGCGTGCCGCGTAGCCGGCGAAGCCCGGCATCTTCTCCTTCGGCAGCCCGCCCATGTAGACGATCGCGCCTTCGGCCGCGTCGCCGCCGACCTTCAGGAACGTCGGCGAGCGCGACATCTCGCCCGTCACGAACGCCGACTTCATCCCGAGCTGGCGCATCTTGCGGATCATCGGCGACGATTGCGCGTCGCCGCCGCCGTAGAAGATCGCGTCCGGGTTCATCCCCTTGAGGTTGGTCAGGATCGCGGAGAAATCGAGCGCCTTGTCGTTCGTGAAGTCGCGCTTGATGATCGTGCCGCCCGCCGCCTCGACGGCTTTCGCGAATTCGTCGGCGATGCCCTGGCCGTAGGCCGTGCGGTCGTCGATGATCGCGATGCGCTTGAAGCGCAGCGTCTTCACCGCGTACGTGCCGACGATGCGGCCCGCTTGCGCGTCGCTCGTCAGCAGCCGGTAGGTCGTCTTGTAGCCGCGCGCGGTGTATTGCGGCGACGTGGCCATCGAGATCTGCGGCAGCCCCGCGCGATCGTACAGGTCGGACGCGGGAATGCTCGTGCCCGAGTTGAAGTGCCCGATGATCCCGCGGACGTTGTCGTCGATCAGCCGCTGAGCGACGGTCGTGCCCGTGCGCGGGTCGGCCTGGTCGTCCTGCGAATCGAGCTGGAACGTGACGGGCTTGCCGCCGATCGTCGGACGCGTCGCGTTGAAATCGGCGATCGCGAGCTGCACGCCCTTCTGCATGTCCGTGCCGTAGTTCGACTGCGGGCCGGTCAGCGGTGCGGCGAAACCGATCTTGACGACGTCGGCGGCAATGGCGTGCGCGCCCGACAGTGCGCAGGCAGCGGCCAGCGCGACGTGCGATACCTTCAGCTTCACTTTCACTTCCCCTTGATGGCGTGGTTGGGCCGCCGCCGGCTGGCGGGCCGGCACCGGTAAACCGGGCGAGACGGTTCGGTCGGCAGGCCGATGCGAGGGCCGTGCGTGCTTCGCGTGCTGCCCGGGCTGTGCCGGAATCGGCGCGTGTGGTGGCCGATGCCGCAGGCTCTGCACGCCGGTCGCTGCCGCGGCGGAAGGTCGTCTCGTGACCGTGAAGCGAAGTCTAGACAGCGAAAATGCGTGCGTCTTGCGCGTTCGGTGCGCGGCCGGCGACGATATCGGCATATCGTCGATAACCCTGATATATGCCGAAATCGTCATGCCGAATGCGCAAACGCGCCAAGACGCTGTACGGTTGCATTTTTATGCTGGCGAGTTCGAGCACGCGGTGCCGGTGCGCCGGTGCGCCTGTGCGCTCGTGGCAGGTCGGCATCGGCGCATGCGGATTTGCGGCCGGCCGCTGCATGCGCGGCGCAGTGGTTGTGCACGCAACGTATGTTGCGTGTCGAAGCCGGTCGGCCGACGGCGCGACGTGAAGGCTGCCGCCAACTTGCCCGCCCTTGCGATCGGCGCGACGCGATCGGAGGGGCGCTTCTATAATCGACGCCATCTGCCACTCGCATTGCGGTTGCCGGGATGACGACCTTGCCAGCCGTACCGCCCATGAGCCTGTCCGATACGTTGCGCCACCAGCCCAACAACGCCGATCTCGGCGCGATGCTCGCGCACTTCCGCCTGCTCGAACCGGTGTTCGATGCGCTGCCGGACGTCGCGTTCTTCGTGAAGGACGCGAACGGCCGCTACGCGCTCGTCAACCGCACGCTGGCGATGCGCTGCGGCTACAAGGACAAGCGTGACCTGCTCGGCAAGACGGCCGACGAAGTGTTTCCGCGCCGCTTCGGCCGCAGCTATTTCGAGCAGGACATGGCGACGATCAACGCGGGCCAGCAACTGATGGACCAGCTCGAGCTGCACCTGTATCCGGGCCGCCAGCCGGGCTGGTGCCTGACCTGCAAGGAGCCGCTGCGCGATGCCGCAGGCAGGGTGGTCGGCCTCGCGGGCATCTCGCGCGACCTGAAGGCGCACGAGGGATCGCACCCGGCGTACAGCCGGCTCGCCGACGTGGTCCAGCACATCCAGGATCACTACGTACAGCCGCTGAACCTGAAGCAGCTCGCGCAGATGGCCGGGATGTCGGTCGCGCAGCTCGAACGCTATTTCCACAAGGTGTTCCACCTGACGCCGCGCCAGGTGCTGCTGAAGACGCGGCTGGATGCGGCCACCGCGCTGCTCGTCACGCACGACAAGGTGACCGACGTCGCGGCGCTATGCGGCTATACGGATCACAGCGCGTTCACGCGCCAGTTCAAGGCGACGGTCGGCGTGACGCCGACGGAATACCGGTTGATGCTGCAGGAGCGGGCGGGGTGACGCGACACGTCGAACGGGCCGGCGAGTCGCAGGGATCGGGGCGATACGGGGAAACGGTGAAGCGGTGAAAACCGCGGCTCAGCGGTAGCCGAGCCCTTTCAGGACGGCGGTGCCGTTTTCGGTCAGCCGGAAGCTGGGGGCCGTATCGGCGTCGAGCTTGACCATCTCGACGAGGCCGGCTTCCTGCAGCGCAGGCAGTTCGGGTTTGGCGTTCGCGCCGATCGGTGCGTGCAGCAGCACGAGCAGCGTCGCGATTTCATGATGACTGAGCAGGCGGCGCAGCATCGTCTTCTTTGCTGGGGGCGCGGCCGGGCGGCCCGCGGGTGCTTCTACGGCGCTCATCGCTTTCCTCCTTTTCGAGATAACTATCGGGTACTGGTTGCGGATGGTGCCGTCGAAGACTTAAGCGATTCTTAAAACCGCGGCCGCGGACCGTATGCTGCGCTGCGGTACGGGTTACCGGATGTAACGTGAGACGGGCGCGGTTTCCGGCCCGATCGCGGCAAGCCGCGCGGGCGGGTGCGCTGCCGCGCGATTCACCGCGATGGTGCGCGCGGGATGCGGCCCTTTGAGTCAGCCGCGGGGCAGCGAATGTGATTCGGCCCCGAAATCCAGATTCGTCTCCTTCGCTTATTTCCTGTGCTGCGCCTGTGCGGCCAGGCGCACGGCTGCGTTTGCCGCCCCGTAGCCGTCGTATCCGCCGCGCCGCTCGACGATCTCGAGCGAGAAGCGGTTGTCGACCAGTTCTGTATACGCGTGCAGGAATTCGCCGCCGTGCTCGTCGCGGTCGTACAGCAGGTGATGCGTGCTCAGCGTGTCGATCAACTCGTCCGGCAGCGCGTAGCGTGCGGCGAGATCGTCGTAGTAGTTCGGCGGAATGCGCAGGAACGGAATGCCGTCGGCCGCGAACGCGGCGATCGTCTTCACGATGTCGTCCGTGCGGAACGCGACGTGGTTCAGCCCCGTGCCGTGGTAGCGGTCGAGCGATTCGGCGACCGCCGTGTGCCGGTCGACCGACGCGTTCAGCGCGATCCGCACCGAACCGTCGGCGCTGCGCACCGCGCGGCTGCGCATCAGCCCGTACGGGTCGGGCACGAGCCAGCTGCGTTCGGCCTCGAAGCCGAATGCCGTCTTGAAGAACAGGATCCACGTATCGAGTGCGTCGGCCGGCAGCGCCAGGCACACGTGATCGATACCCGTCAGCGGGCCGACCTCGCTCGGGCCGTCGATGTCGGTCAGCACGAAGTCCGATTCATACAGCGTCGGCGCGTTCGGCGCTTCGTCGACGAAATACTCGAGGCTGCCGTCCGGCGCCTGCACACTCGGCAGCACGCGTTCGTTCGGCCCGACACGGCCGGAGAACGGCGCGTAGCCGAAACCGGCCGCGCGCTCGAACGCCACTTTCGCGTCGTCGACGCGGAATGCCGAAGCACACAGCGACAGCCCGTGCTGCTGGAAGAACGCATCGGCGAACGAGTCGCGTTCCGCGTTCAGCACGATCGACGCGGCGCCGTGCTGGAACAGCGTCACGTCCTTCGACCGATGCCGGCCCGCGAGCCGGAAGCGCATCCGGCCGAGCCATTCGCCGACGGTTGCCGCGGCCTGTGCGTCGACCGCGAATTCGATGAACTGGAACCCGACGTGCGCGGGCGGCGCCGGCGGCGCGAACAGCGGCTGGCTGGCGGCCGGCGCGCGGCCGTCCCGCGCGAGCTGCTCGCGTGTCAGTTCTTCCAGGTAGAGCAGCGAGCGATGGCCGTCGGCGGCCGTGATCGCGGTCGGCGCCGCGCGGAAGCCGTCGTTGAAGATCTCGAGCGACAGCGGCCCCGTGTAGCCCGATTCGATCACGCGCGCGGTGAAGCGCGCGAGGTCGAAGTCGCCCTGGCCCGGGAACGAGCGGAAATGGCGGCTCCATTCGAGTACGTCCATCGCGAGCTTCGGCGCATCGGCGATCTGCACGAACGCGATCCGGTCGCCGGGGATGTCGGCGATCGCGTCCGGAGAATCGTCGAGCGACAGCGTATGGAAGCTGTCGAGCGCAAGGCCGAGGTGCGGGCTGTTCACGGCATTCACGAGTTTCCACGCATGGCCGTACCGCTTCACGACTCGGCCCCACGCGAGCGCTTCGTACGCGGCGACCACGCCGGCTTGCCGCGCGGCTTCCGCGAGCGCGCCGAGCTGGTCGACGAGCAGCCCGTCGTCGGCGATCGTGTCGGCCGACACGTTGCTGCAGACCAGGATGCGGTCGGTGCCGAGCGCATGCATGACGTCGAACTTGCGCTTGATGCGATCGAGGTTGCGGGCGAGCTGGGCTGCGCTCACGCCCTCGAAGTCACGAAACGGCTGGAACAGCACGATGTCGAGGCCGAGATCGGCGGCCATGCGCCGGACGTCGGCCGGCGATCCGTCGAAGTAGACGAGGTCGTTTTCGAAGATTTCGACGCCGTCGAAGCCGGCGGCCTTGATGGCGGCGAGCTTCCCGGCGAGCGTGCCGGACAGTGACACGGTGGCGATCGAGCGCTGCATGGGCGAATCCTGCGGATGAGCGGGGCACGGCGCCGATCGAATCGACCCTGAATGAACCAGTCGTTGAATTAACGACGAACGCCATATCCCGAATTTACTGGGTTAGTGATGCGTATTGTACAAACTAACTAGGTGGTACAAATTAGCGAAAACCCGAAAAGACATTGCGCTTTCGCAAGCGCACACTAGCGCCAAATCTTGACGTCAGGGGGCGACGTCGGCTAGCGATGCGCCCCCGTTTTAGGAGCAGAAACACCATGAGCAAGCCCAAGGTGCTGGTGCTGAACGGCCCGAACCTGAATCTGCTGGGGACGCGCGAGCCCCATATCTACGGCGCGGAAACGCTCGCCGACGTCGAGCAGCGCTGCCGAACGGCCGCTGAAGCGCTCGGGCTGGAAATCGACTTCCGCCAGTCGAACGCCGAGCATCAGCTGATCGACTGGCTGCACGCCGCGCGTCACGATACGCACGGCATCGTGATCAACCCGGCTGCCTATACGCATACGTCGGTGGCGCTGGCCGACGCGCTTTCCGCGATCGCGAAGCCGGTGATCGAAGTTCATATCTCGAACGTGCATCGTCGCGAGGCGTTCCGTCACCATTCCTATGTGTCGGCGATTGCCGAAGCCGTGATCTGCGGCTGCGGCACCGAAGGCTACGTGTTCGCGCTGCAGCGTCTGGCGACGCTGTTCGCGCAGGGAGCCGCGCGATGAGCCGCCCGTCGTTTCTGATCGGCCTGATCGGCCAGGGCATCGGCGGCTCGCTGTCGCCTGCGATGCACGAGGAAGAAGGTTTCCGCCAGGGGTTCGGCTATGTCTACCGGCGGATCGACCTCGACGTGCTCGGCGTGACCGTCGACGCACTGCCGCAACTGCTCGATGCCGCACAGCGGATGGGCTACAACGGCCTGAACATCACGCACCCGTGCAAGCAGCGCGTGATCGAGCACCTCGACGCGCTGTCGGACGATGCGCGTGCGCTCGGCGCGGTGAATACCGTGTTGTTCAAGGACGGCAAGCGGATCGGCCACAACACCGACTGGTCGGGCTTCGCGAAATCGTTCCGCCGCGGATTGCCCGACGCGTCGCTCGAACGCGTCGTCCAGCTCGGCGCGGGCGGCGCGGGCGCGGCCGTGGCGCACGCCGCGCTGCAGATGGGCGCGGCCGAACTGACGATTTTCGATGTCGACGGCACGCGTGCCGCCGCCCTCGCGGCTGAACTGCAGCAACGCTTCCCCGCGGCACGGGTTGTACAGGGCGGCGATCTCGCGGACGCGATGCGCGCCGCGACGGGCCTGATCCACGCAACGCCGACAGGCATGGCCAAGCATCCGGGCCTGCCGCTGCCGGCCGAGCTGCTCCACGCGGGCATGTGGGTGGCCGACATCGTGTATTTCCCGCTCGAAACCGAACTGGTCCGCGCCGCGCGCGCGGTCGGCTGCGCGACGCTGCCGGGAGGCGGGATGGCCGTGTACCAGGCCGTCGATGCGTTCGAGATCTTCACCGGACGAACGCCGGACGACGAACGGATGTTCGAACACTTTCAGTCGCTGGTCGCACGCTGACCCTTCTACCGACTAGCTGAAAAAAGAGATCAGGAGACAATCATGCAGCACACCACCCACTCGAACGCCGCGCCCGCGGCGGCCGGCACGGTCCGGCGCACCTCGGCGCGCTACAAGATTCTCGCGCTGCTCGCGATCGGCACGATGATCAACTATCTCGACCGCACCGTGCTGGGGGTGGCTGCACCGCAGCTCACCAAGGAGCTCGGCATCAATGCGGCCGTGATGGGCATCATGTTCTCCGCGTTTTCGTGGACGTACGTCGCGATGCAGGTGCCCGGCGGCCTGTTCCTCGACCGCTTCGGCAGCAAGATCACCTATTACTGGTCGATGACGCTGTGGTCGCTGTGCACGTTCCTGCAGGGCTTCGTGCCGGGCATCGCGACGCTGCTCGCATGCCGGCTCGGGCTCGGCGTGACGGAGGCGCCGTGCTTCCCGACCAACAGCCGGGTCGTCGCGACGTGGTTCCCGCAGAACGAGCGCGCGATGGCGACCGGTACGTATACGGTCGGCGAGTACATCGGCCTCGCGTTCTTCAGCCCGGTGCTGTTCGCGCTGATGGGCGCGTTCGGCTGGCGCTCGCTGTTCTGGGTCGTCGGCGCGATCGGCATCGCGTTCGGCCTGGTCTGGTGGAAGTTCTATCATGAGCCGCGCAACCATCCGGGCGCCAACTCCGAGGAGCTTGCGTATATCGAGGCGGGCGGCGGTCTCGTGCACAGTGCACGCAAGGACGGCGACAAAGGCGCCAAGGGCGCGCAGAAGAAGTTCAGCTGGGCGATGGCCGGCAAGCTGCTGAAGAAGCGCCAGCTCGCGGGTATCTGTCTCGGCCAGTTCGCCGGCAACTCGACGCTGGTATTCTTCCTGACCTGGTTCCCGACCTACCTCGCCACCGAGCGCCACATGGGCTGGCTGAAGATCGGCTTCTTCGCGGTGATGCCGTTCATCGCCGCGTCGGTCGGCGTGATGTTCGGCGGGATCTTCTCCGACTGGCTGCTGCGCCGCGGCAAGTCCGCGAACCTCGCGCGCAAGCTGCCGATCATCGCGGGCCTGCTGCTCGCGTCGACGATCATTCTCGCGAACTACGTGCAGAGCAACGAAGCCGTGATCGCGATCATGTCGGTCGCGTTCTTCGCGCAGGGGATGGCCGCGCTCGGCTGGACGCTCGTGTCCGACATCGCGCCGGACGGCCTGCTCGGCGTGACCGGCGGCATTTTCAACTTCGCGGCGAACCTGGCCGGCATCATCACGCCGCTCGTCGTCGGCTTCATCGTCGCGTCGACCGGCTCGTTCGTCGGCGCGCTCGTGTTCATCGGCGTGATCGCGCTGATCGGTGCGCTGTCTTACATCTTCGTCGTCGGCGACATCAAGCGGATCGAACTGTAAGCATCGCCTCCACGCGCATCCTGTGCGTTCGCCCGGCGGCCGGTAGGCCGCCGGGCTTTTTTGTTGGCGCGACGCGCTGCGCGCACCCTTATGCGTGCTGCACCGCGATACCGAGCGATTCGACCGCCTGCGCGATCGCCGCGACCGCGCGCCGGATATCGTTGGCGTCGATCGCACCGATGCAGCCGACGCGGAACGTCTCGAGCTGCGTGAGCTTGCCCGGGTACAGGATGAAGCCGGCATCGCGCACGGCGTCGTAGAAGCGGCGGAAATCGTAGGCCGGGTGGTCGGGCGCGTGGAACGTGACGATCACCGGCGCCTGCACGTTCGCATCGAGGAACGGCGCGAAGCCGAGCGCGCGCATCGATTCGACCAGCGTCCGGCAGTTGTCCGCGTAGCGCGCGCCGCGCGCCGGCTGGCCGCCTTCGGCCAGATACTGGTCGAGCGCGGCGCGTAGCGCGGCGATCACGTGCGTCGGCGGCGTGAAGCGCCACTGGCCCGTCTTGCGCAGGTATGCGTACTGATCGTGGAGATCGAGCGCCAGCGACGGCGAATTGCCTTCGCCGGCCTCGAGCGCATCGCGCCGCACGATCGCGAACCCCATCCCCGGCACGCCTTCGAGACATTTGCCGCTTGCCGAGATCAGCGCATCGATGCCGCTGCCCGCCAGCGCGATCGGCAGTGCGCCGAACGCGCTCATCGCGTCGACGATCAGCCGCTTGCCGTGGCGTCGGCACACGGCGGCGATGTCGTCGAGCGGGTTCAGGATGCCGGCGCTCGTTTCCAGATGTACCTGCGCGACGTGCGTGATGCGCGGCTCGCGCGTGAAAGCAGCTTCGATCGCGGCCGGATCGACCGCCGCATCCTCGCCGAACGGCAAAGCGATCGCTTCGATACCGAGCCGGCCGAGGATCTTCAGGATGCGCGCGCAATACGCGCCGTTGTCGGGCACCAGCACGACGCCGTCGCGCGGCACCAGCGTACCGAGCGCGGCTTCGACCGAGAACGTGCCGCTGCCCTGCATCGGTACGCACACGTACTCGTCGCCGCCATGCGCAATGGCGACGAGGTCCGCGCAGACGCTGGCCGTCAGTTGATTGAACGCGGCATCCCACGAGCCCCAGTCATGTTGCATTGCGTGGCGGGTTGTGGCGGACGTGGTGAGCGGGCCGGGCGTAAGAAGAATCGGATCGGACATGGTTTTTCCTTGCAAAGGTCGGAAAGAAACGCCGGGCGGCATTTCTGAATGGACTTGCATGATATTGGCAAAATGTGTCATTTTTTGGAAATTGTGGCATTCGTCACGGGTTTGTCATCGAACGCTGTGATCCTTCGCTTGCCGCGAGAAACCTGACCTCGGCGCGGCGGCGAGGCAGGCCGTTGATCGGCCTTGCCCGGAGATAACAGGAAACAGGAGAGCCGGATCGTGCCCCGGCCATTTGGTGTTCCGCCTACGGAGAAGTGAGATGACACTGCAGAATTCCTCGCGCGCCGCTGCCGGCGCGTTCCGCAAGCTTGCACTGGCCGCCGCCGTCGCCGGTCTGATGGGCGCCGCGTTGCCCGTGCATGCGGCGAGCGCGGTCGTGCTGTACACGGCAGACGGTCTCGAGAACCTCTATCGCGATGTGCTGCCGGCGTTCGAGAAGAAGGAAGGCGTCAAGGTCAACATCGTGACGGCGGGCAGCGGCGAAGTCGTCAACCGCGCGAACATCGAGAAGAATTCCCCGAAGGCCGACGTGATCGTCACGCTGCCGCCTTTCATTCAGCAAGCCGGCCAGATGGGCCTGCTGCAGGCGTACCAGAGCGTGAACTACAAGAACGTGCCGACGATCGCGAAGGCGGAAGACGGCACGTGGGCGACGTTCGTGAACAACTACTTCTCGTTCGCGATCAACCCGGACGTCGTGAAGAGCCAGCCGAAGACGTTCGCCGACCTGCTGTCGCCGGCCTATGCCGGCAAGGTCGCGTACTCGAACCCGGCCACGGCCGGCGACGGGATGGCCGTGCTGATCCTGACGACGTCGCTGATGGGCGAGGACAAGGCGTTCGACTACCTCGCGAAACTGTCGCAGAGCGTGAAGTTCCACACGAAGGGCACGGGCTACCTGAACGTGCTGCTGTCGCGTAACGAGATCAGCGTCGCGAACGGCGACCTGCAGATGGACCTCGACGATGCCGAACACGGCGCGCTGTCCGTCAAGCCGATCTTCCTGGCCGCGAAGGACGGCGACCAGCCGACCACGTTCCAGCTCCCGTACGGCATCGGCCTGATCAAGAGCGGCCCGAACCAGGACGCCGGCAAGAAGCTGATCGACTACCTGATGTCGACGGAAGTGCAGTCGAAGGTGCCGGACATGTACGGCATCCCGGGCCGCACGGACGTGCCGCTGGCCGGCAAGAACGGCGAAGCGGTCAAGAAGGCGATCGCGGGCGTGAAGCTGATCCCGGTCGACTGGACCCAGGTGATGGCGAAGAAGCCGGTGTGGATCGAGCGCTGGAAGAAGGACGTGATCGGCAGCTCGGGCAAGCAGCTCGACGTCGTCAAGCCGAAGTGATCGGCGCCCGCTGCCTGTATTCGTGAGCAAGAGGATGAACCCGGTGGAAACCACCCTGACCCATCCCGGCGCATTCGGCGCCGCCGAACCGCGAGCAACGCTGCGGTCCGGCGCGCCGGGCGGCGTGCGGATCGAACACCTGAGCGTGCGCTACGGCGCACGCACGGTGCTGGAAGATCTGTCGCTGTCGATCGGTGCCGGTGAATTTCTGACCGTGCTCGGCAAGAGCGGCTGCGGCAAGACCACGCTGCTGCGCTTCATCGCCGGGTTCGTGAAGGCCGACGGCCTGACCGGCACGCTGACCGTCGCCGGACGCGACCTGACCTACGCGCCGCCGCACAAGCGCAATCTCGGTCTGCTGTTCCAGAATTACGCGCTGTTCCCGCACCTGTCGGTGTTCGAGAACGTCGCATTCGGGCTGCGCGCGCGCGGCATGGCGTCGTCGGAAGTGACGCGCCGTGTCGCCGATGCGCTGAAGCTCGTGCAGCTCGGCGACGCGGGCCATCACCTGCCCGCGCAGTTGTCGGGCGGAATGCAGCAGCGCGTCGCGCTGGCGCGCGCGCTCGTGATCGAGCCGGACGTGCTGCTGCTCGACGAGCCGCTGTCGGCGCTCGACGCCAACCTGCGCGCATCGGTGCGCAGCGAACTGAAGGCGCTGCACGAGCGCCTGCCGAACCTGACCGTCGTCTGCGTGACCCACGACCGCGACGACGCGCTCGTGCTGTCCGACCGCGCGCTGCTGATGCGCGACGGCCACATCGCGCAGCTCGGCACGCCGCAGCAGCTGTACGACGCGCCGCGGGACGGCTACGTCGCGCGTTATCTCGGCCCGGCGAACCTGCTGCCGCCGCACGTGATCTTTCCGCTCGGCGATCCCCGCCATGAAGTGCGTGGCAAGGTGGCGTGCGTGCGCCCCGAGCGCCTGACCGTGATGCCGCCCGCCGCGGGCGGGCTGCACGGCACGGTGTCGTCCGTCGAATGGCAGGGCGCGGACCTGTCGATCGCGGTCACGATCGATGCGGCGCCCGACGAGCCCGTGCGCGTCACGATGCAACGCGGCCGCGGTGCGGCTCCCGAGCGCGGTGCGCGCGTTTCCCTGCATTGCGAGGCAGACGATGTCGTCCTTATCGAGCCCTGAAGCCGGCCTGCCGCCGCACGTGCTCGCGTCGGCCGCCGCGCACGCCGCCGCCGCGCGGCGCCGCAAGCGCATGGGCGACCTGCACCTCGCCGCGCTCGCGATCGTCGTGCTGGGCCCGCTCGTCGTCTACCCGCTGGTGCGGCTCGTGCTGCTGAGCGTGTCGGGCGACCACGGGCTGGGTTTCACCGCGTACCGGACGTTCTTCGACAACCCCGACACCCGCAACGTGCTGCTGACCACGCTCGGCGTGCTGTTCGCGAGCGCCGGCACCGCGTCGGTGCTCGGTGTGCTGCTGGCCGCACTGCTGTTCTTCAAGCCGTTTCCGGGCGCGTCGCTCGTCACGCGCTTCCTGGAGCTGTACGTCGCGTTTCCGTCGTTCCTCGTCGCGTTCACGCTGATCTTCCTGTACGGCTCGCAAGGCTCGATCAGCATCGCGCTGCAGCACCTGTTTCATCTCGAAAATGCGCCGCTCGATTTCCTGTTCGGCATCGGCGGCGTGATCCTCGCGCAGACCGTGTTCTATACGCCATTCGTCGTGCGGCCGACGCTCGCATCGTTCGCGACGCTCGATTTGCGGTTGATCGAAGCCGCGCGCAGCCTCGGCGCTTCCGGCTGGATGCTCGCCCGCCGCGTCGTGCTGCCGATCGCGTGGCCGGGCATCGCCGCCGGCACCGTGCTGTGCTTCCTGCTGACGCTGAACGAATTCGGGATTCTGCTCGTGCTCGGCAGCGCGCGGCTCGTCACGCTGCCGGTCGCGATCTACAGCAGCGCGACCGTCGACCTCGATCTGCCGACCGCGTCGGCCGGCGCGGTGGTGATGCTCGCGCTGTCGCTGGCGCTGTATGCGGTTTATCGCCGGGTGAACCGGCGCGCGACGGGAGGGAACGATGTCCGCTGAATTCCGTATCGGGCAAGCCGTGCCGCGCCGCCAGATCGGCTGGGGCGACACGGTGCTCAAGCATGCATCGCGCGCGGCGCTCGCGCTGGCCGCGTTCGCGTGCTTCTGGTTGTTCGTGTTGCCGGTCATCGTCGTCGCGCTGTCGAGCGTGTCGACGCAGTGGTCGGGCACGATCTTGCCGGCCGGTTACAGCCTGCGCTGGTTCGAGCGGCTCGGGTCGCCGGAATACGACGCGCTGCTGACGAGCCTCGAAATCGGCTTCGGCGTGTCGGCGGTCGGCACGGTCCTCGGGCTGTGGCTCGCGCTGGCGCTCGAAGGGCGCGACCGGCGCGGCCTCGGCGCGGTGGTCGATGCCCTCGTGATGGTGCCGAACGGCGTGCCGAGCGTCGTGCTCGGGCTCGCGGTGCTGATCGCGTATCACCAGAAGCCGGTCGACCTGTCGAGCTCGGCGGCGATCGTCGTGCTCGTGCAGCTCGCGCTGATCTTGCCGTTCTGCTATCGCTGCGCGGCCGCGGCGCTGCGTCCGGAGCTGACCGTGCTGCGCGAAGCGGCAGCGAGCCTCGGCGCGCCGCCCGCGATGGTGCTGCGCCGCGTGCTGCTGCCGCAGCTGGTGCCGGCGCTGCGCGCGAGCCTCGCACTCGGCTTCGCGCTGTCGCTCGGCGAGCTCGGTGCGACGCTGACGGTTTATCCGCCCGGCTTCGCGACCGTGCCGATCGTCGTGATCGGCCAGGTGGAGCGGGGGTATTACCTTCCGGCGTCGGCGCTGTCGCTGCTGATGCTGGGCGCGTCGCTCGCGGCGCTGCTGCTGATCGCCGCGCGCGTGCCGCGCGGCAAGCGGGTGGCATCATGAACGCCGCGTTTGCATTGCGCCAACCTGGTGACGCGTCGGCGGCCGGCATCTCGACGGAGCTTGCGGGTCGCTCGGTCGACGTCAACGGCCGGCACTACCGGCTGCCGGTCGAGCCGACCGTCGTCGTCTGCGTCGACGGCTGCGAGTACGACTATCTCGAACGGGCGGTGGAAGCGCGTGTCGCGCCGTTCATCGGCCGGATGATCGCGGAAGGCACGGCCTGGCGCGCCGATTGCGTCGTGCCGACCTTCACCAACCCGAACAACCTGTCGATCGTCTGCGGCGTGCCGCCGTCGGTCCACGGAATCTGCGGCAACTATTTCTGGGACCCGGCCGCCGACGGCGGGCGTGGCGCCGAAGTCATGATGAACGACCCGGCCTACCTGCGGGCCGGCACGCTGCTCGCGGCGGCGTCCGACGCCGGTGCGCGGGTGGCCGTCGTGACGGCGAAGGACAAGCTGCGCCGGCTGCTCGGCTGGCAGATGAACGGCATCTGCTTTTCGGCCGAGAAGGCCGCGCAGGCGAATCTCGCCGAAAACGGGATCGTCGACGTGCTCGACTGGGTGGGCCTGCCGTCGCCGGACGTCTACAGCGCGGCGCTGTCCGAATTCGTGTTCGCGGCCGGCGTGCGGCTTGCGCAGACGCGCCAGGTCGACCTGATGTACCTGTCGACCACCGATTACGTGCAGCACAAGTGCGCGCCGGGCAGTGCCGGCGCGAACGCGTTCTACGCGATGATGGACGGTTATCTCGCGCAGCTCGACGCGCTCGGCTGGGCGATCGGGCTGACGGCCGACCACGGGATGAACGCGAAGCACGATCCTGCGACGGGCCGGCCGAACGTCATCTATCTGCAGGATGCCTTCGACGGGTGGTACGGCGCGCAGGCTGCGCGCGTGATCCTGCCGATCACGGATCCGTACGTCGTGCACCACGGCGCGCTCGGCTCGTTTGCCACGGTCTATCTGGCGCCGGGCGTCGACCGGGCCGAGGCGATGTGGCGCGTCGGCGGCCTCGACGGCGTCGAGCTCGTGCTCGACAACGCGGAAGCCGCGGCACGTTTCGAGCTGCCGGCCGACCGGATCGGCGATCTCGTCGTGATCGGCCGCCGCGACATGACGCTCGGCACGCGCGAGCGCGAACACGATCTGTCGGGCCTCACGGTGCCGCTGCGTTCGCATGGCGGCGTGTCGGAGCAGGAAGTACCGCTGCTGTTCAATCGCCGTATCGAGCCGGTCGATCCTGCGCGTCGCCCGCGCAATTTCGACGTGTTCGATTTCGTGCTGAACCGGGTCGCGACATGATGGCTCACCCCCGACACGATCACCCGGCGTTTCGCGCGGAGGCGCTGCGCTGGTGCGGCACGCGCGCGACGCGCGAACGCACGCTCGATGTCATGGACCCTTACACGGGCACGCGCGTCGGTACGGTGCCGCTCGCGAGCGTCGACGATGTGCGCGCGGCATTCGACTACGCGATGGCGTACCGGCCGACGCTCACGCGTTACGCGCGTTCGGAGATCCTCGAACGCACGGCTGCGCTGTTGCGCGAGCGTACCGAGGAAGCGTCCGACCTGATCACGCTCGAGTCAGGGCTGTCGAAACAGGACTCCCGCTACGAGATCGGCCGTGTGGCCGACGTGTTGAAGTTCGCGGCGGTCGAGGCGCTGCGCGACGACGCGCAGAGTTTCTCGTGCGACCTGACGCCCCATGGCAAGGCGCGCCGCGTGTTTTCGCAGCGGCAGCCGCTCGACGGAGTGATCGTCGCGATCACGCCGTTCAATCATCCGATGAACCAGGTGGCGCACAAGATCGCGCCGGCGATCGCGACCAACAACCGCGTGATCGTGAAGCCGTCGGAGAAGGTGCCGCTGTCGGCGCTCTATCTGGCCGACCTGCTGGTTGAAGCCGGTCTGCCGGAGCCGATGCTGCAGGTGCTGACCGGCGATCCGCGCGAGATCGCGGACGAGCTCGTCACGCACCCGCATGCGTCGCTGATCACCTTCACGGGCGGCGTGGCGATCGGCAAGGCGATTGCCGCGCGGGCCGGCTACCGCCGCATCGTGCTGGAACTGGGCGGCAACGATCCGCTGATCGTCCTCGACGATGCCGATCTCGAACGCGCGGCGTCGCTGGCGGTGCACGGGTCGTACCGGAATTCGGGCCAGCGTTGCACGGCCGTCAAGCGGCTGCTGGTGCAGCGCTCGATCGCGCCCGCATTCACCGAATTGCTCGTCGAGAAGACGCGCGCATGGAAGTACGGCGATCCGTTCGATCCCGCGAACGAAATGGGCACGGTGATCGACGAGGAAGCGGCGCGGCTGTTCGAGGCGCGGGTCGGGGAGGCGGTCGCGCAGGGCGCGCGGCTGTTGACGGGCAACGTGCGGCGCGGCGCGCTGTATGCGCCGACCGTGCTCGACAACGTCGATCCGTCGATGACGATCGTGCGCGAGGAGACCTTCGGCCCGGTATCGCCGGTGATTGCGTTCGACACGATCGACGACGCGATCCGGATCAGCAACGGGACGGCGTTCGGGCTGTCGTCGGGTATCTGTACGGACAGCACGGCGGCGGTCGTGCGGTTCGTGAACGAGCTGAACGTCGGCACGGTGAATGTATGGGAAGTGCCCGGATACAGGATCGAGCTGTCGCCGTTCGGCGGGATCAAGGATTCTGGGCTCGGATACAAGGAAGGCGTTCAGGAGGCGATGAAGAGCTTCACGAACCTGAAGACGTTTTCGCTGCCTTGGGAGTGAATGAATGGCATTGACGGTGGAAGATATCCACGGGCTGTATCGCGAGCATGGCCATGTGGCCTATAGCGGTGAACCGGTCACGCAGCTCGAGCATGCATTGCAGAGTGGATTGCTGGCGGAAGAGGCGGGGGCTGATGAGGCGCTGGTCGCGGCGGCGTTCCTGCACGATCTCGGGCATTTGCTGAATCGTCAGGGCGAGACGCCGAGTGTGCGCGGGATCGACGATCTGCACCAGTATTACGTGCTGCCGTTCCTGCGTCCGCTGTTTTCCGACGCGGTGCTGGAGCCGATCCGGCTGCACGTCGACGCAAAACGTTGCCTGTGCCGCACGGACGCCGGCTACTTCGAGAGCCTGTCGCCGGACTCGGTGCGCAGTCTCGCGCTGCAGGGCGGCATCTTCAGTGAAGAGGAGACGGCGGCGTTCCTGCTGCGCCCGTTCGCGGAGGATGCGCTGCGTCTGCGCCGCTGGGACGATACGGCAAAGGAAGAGGGCAAGGTGACGCCTGATCTCGATCACTATATGGCGATCGTCGCGCGCCAGGTGCGCACAGGCTGACCGGTTGAGTTGCTTCTATATAAGACCCCGCACGCGACAGCGTGCGGGGTCTTATATTTTTTGAGAAACCCCTTGCGCAGTTGGAAGAGGGTGCTTAGAATCACGCCTCTTTCGCGCTAACGGAAACGCGGCGCGGGAGAGGGAAGCAAAGCTGGTGGTGTGCTGCAGTGTCGGGCGCGCGGC